>NZ_JAERUC010000165.1 GCF_016745505.1 Streptomyces silvae
ACGAACGCGACGCGCGGTACGAACGCGACGCGCGGTACGACGGTGATGGCGACGGTGGGCACGGCGAAGGCCGTGGGCACGGCCGCGACGGTGGCAACGATGTCGGGCGGGGCCGGGGGAGGAGCGACCGCCCCCGCTGCCCGACCCCGCCCCGCCATCCGGCCCGCCCCCGTCCGCACCCTCACCCCCGGCCGTACCCCCGCCGCCGCGCTCCCCGCCGCCCTCCTGCTCGGCGCCCACACCTACGCCGTCACCGCCGTTTCCCGTCACGAGGCGCAGGGCGGCTCCACCGCCGCACCCCTGGCCGCGCTGGCCGGTGCCGCCGGTCTCGCGGCAGCTCTCCTGCGCGGCCGTGCGGCGCCGGGCGGGCCGCCACCGAGCCCGCCGACCGCCGCCGGACGGCTCCTGCTCCCCGCCTTCGCCGCCGCCTACCTCCGCACCTCCGGTGTCCCCCTCCTGCACGCCGCCCTCAACCCCTCCCCGCCCCTCACCCAGCGCGCCGTCGGCGGTGGCATCCGGGCGATGATCCCGCTGCAGGCCGCCCTCGCGGCCAGGGCCGGGGCACCCGTCGGCGGGCTGGCGGTCATGGGGCTCGTCCCCCTCGCCCGCGCGCTCTCCAGGAAGGTGAGCCCCACGTGACCCTCCGCCTCGGCTACGGCACCAACGGACTGACCGACCTCCGGCTCGACGACGCCCTCGGCCTCCTCGCCGACCTCGGCTACGACGGCGTCGGCCTGACCCTCGACCACATGCACCTCGACCCGCTCGCGCCGGACCTCGCCGAGCGCACCCGGCAGGTCGCCCGCAGGCTCGCCGGACTCGGCCTCGGCGTCACCGTCGAGACCGGTGCGCGCTACGTCCTGGACCCCCGGCGCAAACACGGCCCGTCCCTCCTCGACCCCGACCCGGACGCCCGCGCGGCCCGCACCGCCCTGCTCGTCCGGGCCGTCGAAGTGGCCGCAGGGCTCGGCGCCCACGCCGTGCACTGCTTCAGCGGCATCACCCCGCCGGGCACCCCCACGGACACCGCGTGGCAGCGGCTCGCCGAGGCCCTCGCCCCCGTACTGGACGCCTCCGACCGCGCCGGCATCCCGCTGGCCATCGAACCGGAACCCGGCCACCTCCTCGCCACGCTCGCCGACTTCCACCACCTCCGCACCCTCCTCGGCGACCCCGCCCCGCTCGGTCTCACCCTCGACATCGGCCACTGCCAGTGCCTGGAACCCGCCTCACCCGTCGACTGCGTGAAGGAAGCAGCCCCCTGGCTGCGCCATGTGCAGATCGAGGACATGCGACGCGGCGTCCACGAACACCTGCCGTTCGGTGACGGCGAGATCGACTTCCCACCGGTGCTCGAAGCGCTCGCCGCCACCGGATACGCCGGCCTCACCGTCGTCGAACTGCCCCGGCACTCCCACGCGGGCCCCGAACTCGCCGGCAGCTCCATCGACTTCCTGCGCCGGGCCACCGGGACGACGGACGGAGCCGCACCGTGCTGAGCAGCCGCAAGGAACTCGACGACCGGCTCCCCGGAGCGGCCAGGGCCTGGCTCGACGAAGCGCTCGCCGAAGCCGCGCACGCCGCGCAGCACCCCGGCACCGACAGCGGCAACCCGCCCTGGGAGCTGCGCTTCGCCTCGGCGGGACGGCACTGCGGCCTCGAGAACGCCGACTCCGTACGCGCGCTGCTGCTCGTCGAGGCCCGCGCGGGACTGCCCGCCGTCACCCGGCTCTACGAACAGGGCACCGCCGCCGAACGCCGCGCCGTCCTCCTCACCCTGCACCGGCTCGACCTCGGAGCCACCGCCCTCCCGCTCGTCGAGGACGCCCTGCGCACCAACGACACCCGGCTGGTCGCCGCGGCCGTCGGCCCGTACGGCGCGGCCCACCTCGACGCGCACGGCTGGCGGCACGCCGTGCTCAAGTGCCTCTTCACCGAGGTCCCCGTCGAAGCCCTCGACCGGCTCGGTGAGCGAGCCCGCGGAGACGCCGAACTCGCCCGCATGCTGGGCGACTTCGCCGCCGAACGCACCGCTGCGGGACGCGTCGTCCCCGCCGGTCTGCGGACCGTCCTCGACCTCACGGCCCCGGCACCCCCCGCTCCCGCCCCCACCCCCACGTCGACGGAGGAAACCTCATGAGGATCTTCGACCCCCACATCCACATGACCTCCCGCACCACGGACGACTACCAGGCGATGTACGACTCGGGAGTCCGGGCCCTCGTCGAACCCTCCTTCTGGCTCGGCCAGCCCCGCACCTCGCCCGCCAGCTTCTTCGACTACTTCGACGCCCTCCTCGGCTGGGAACCCTTCCGCGCCTCCCAGTACGGCATCGCCCACCACTGCACCCTCGCCCTCAACCCCAAGGAGGCGAACGACCCCCGGTGCACCCCCGTCCTGGACGCCCTGCCCCGCTACCTCGAAAAGGACTCGGTCGTCGCCGTCGGTGAGATCGGCTACGACTCGATGACCCCCGCCGAGGACACCGCCCTCAGCGCCCAGCTCCAGCTCGCCGCGGACCACGGGCTTCCCGCGCTCGTCCACACCCCGCACCGCGACAAGCTCGCCGGCCTGCACCGCACCATCGACGTCATCCGCGAGTCCGACCTCGCCCCGGAGCTGGTCCTGCTCGACCACCTCAACGAGACGACCGTGCAGGACGCCCTCGACAGCGGCTGCTGGGCCGGCTTCTCCATCTATCCCGACACCAAGATGGACGAGGACCGCATGATCACGGTCCTGCGGAACCACGGCACCGACAGGATCCTCGTCAACTCGGCCGCCGACTGGGGGAAGAGCGACCCGCTGAAGACCCGCAAGGTCGCCGACACCATGCTCAAGGCCGGATTCGACGAGGACGACGTCGACAAGGTCCTCTGGCGCAACCCCGTCGCCTTCTACGGGCAGAGCGGCCGCCTCCAGCTCGACCTCGCCGCCCCCGGCCCGCTCCACGAGGGCAACTCCATCCTCCGCGGCGGGGAGTGAGCCATGCGCTTCCGCCACCCCGACGGCTCCACCGTCCACCTCGCGTACTGCACCAACGTGCACCCCGCCGAGACCCTCGACGGAGTCCGCGCCCAGCTCCGCGACCACTGCGAGCCCGTACGCAAACGGCTCGGCCGGGACCGCCTCGGCATCGGCCTCTGGCTGGCCAGGGACGCCGCCCGCGCCCTGATCAACGACCCGGCCGCCCTGCGCGCGCTGCGCGCCGAGCTCGACCACCGCGGCCTCGAAGTGGTCACCCTCAACGGCTTCCCCTACGAGGGCTTCGGGGCCCAGGAGGTCAAGTACCGCGTCTACACACCGGACTGGACCGACCCCGAACGGCTCTCGCACACCACCGACCTGGCCCGGCTGCTCGCCACCCTGCTGCCCGACGACGTCACCGAGGGCACGATCTCCACCCTGCCGATCGCCTGGCGCACCCCGTACGCCGACGAACCCACGGCGGCGGACACGGCACGCAAGGCCCTCACCACGCTCGCGCAGCGCCTCGACGCCCTCGCCGAACTGACCGGCAAGAACATCAGGATCGGCCTCGAACCCGAACCCGGCTGCACCGTGGAGACCACCGCCGACGCCATCGGACCCCTCACCGCCGTGGGGCACGACCGCATCGGCATCTGCGTCGACACCTGCCACCTCGCCACCTCCTTCGAGGACCCGGACACCGCGCTCGACGCCCTGGGCGCGGCCGGCGTCACCGTCGCCAAGGCCCAGCTCTCCGCGGCGCTGCACGCCGAACACCCGCACCTGCCCGAGGTGCGCGCCGCCCTGGGCGCCTTCGCCGAACCCCGCTTCCTGCACCAGACACGCACCCTCACCACGGCAGGCCTGCGCGGGACCGACGACCTCGACGAGGCGGTGTCCGGCGGGGCCCTCCCCGACGGCACCCCCTGGCGCTCCCACTTCCACGTCCCCCTGCACGCGCCTCCCGCGCCCCCTCTCACCTCCACCCTCCCCGTGCTCCAGTCCGTGCTGAACCGGCTCGTCGGCGGGCCCGAACCCCTCACCCGGCACCTGGAGGTCGAGACGTACACCTGGCAGGCGCTCCCCGCCGAACTGCGGCCGCGCACCCGCACCCAGCTCGCCGACGGCATCGCCGCCGAACTCACCCTCGCCCGCGACCTCCTCGTCGACCTCGGACTCAAGGAGCTCCCATGACCGCCCCCACCGCCGGCGACCGCCCCACCCCCCTCCTCGTCCTCGACGTCGTCGGTCTCACCCCCCAGCTCCTGGCGCACATGCCGAACCTCCGCGCCCTGGCCGGGACGGGCACCCAGGCACCCCTGTCCACCGTCCTGCCCGCCGTCACCTGCGCCGCCCAGTCCACCTTCCTCACCGGCACCACCCCCTCCGAACACGGCATCGTCGCCAACGGCTGGTACTTCCGCGAGCTCGGCGACGTCCTCCTGTGGCGCCAGCACAACGGGCTCGTCGCCGGGGACAAGCTCTGGGACGCGGCCCGCCGCGCCCACCCCGGCTACACCGTCGCCAACATCTGCTGGTGGTACGCGATGGGGGCCGACACCGACTGGACCGTCACACCGCGCCCCGTGTACTACGCCGACGGACGCAAGGAACCGGACTGCTACACCCGGCCCCCGGCACTGCACGACGAACTGACCGAGAAGCTCGGCACCTTCCCCCTCTTCCACTTCTGGGGCCCCGGCGCCGACCTCGTCTCCTCGCAGTGGATCATCGACGCCACCCGGCACATCCTCACCACCCGCGGCCCCGACCTGGCGCTCTGCTACCTCCCGCACCTCGACTACGACCTCCAGCGCTACGGCCCCGACGACCCCCGATCCCACCGCGCCGCGGCCGACCTCGACCGCGCCATGGCACCCCTGCTCGACGACGCGACGGCCCAGGGCCGCACCGTCGTCGCCCTCTCGGAGTACGGCATCACCCGCGTCGACCGGCCCGTGGACATCAACCGGGCCCTGCGCCGCGCCGGGCTCCTTGAGGTGCACACCCAGGACGGCATGGAGTACCTCGACCCCATGGCGTCCCGTGCCTTCGCCGTCGCCGACCACCAGCTCGCCCACGTCTACGTACGCCGGCCCGAGGACCTCGATGCGACCCGGGAGGCACTCGCCGACCTGCCCGGGATCGCCGAGCTCCTCGACGACGAGGGCAAGAAGGCCCACCACCTGGACCATCCCCGTTCCGGCGAGCTCGTCGCCGTGGCGGAGAAGGACGCCTGGTTCACGTACTACTACTGGCTCGACGACGACCGCGCGCCCGACTTCGCCCAGCTCGTCGAGATCCACCGCAAACCGGGCTACGACCCGGTGGAACTCTTCATGGACCCCCAGGACCCCTATGTCCGGGTGAAGGCCGTCTCCGCGGTCGCACGCAAGAAGCTGGGGATGCGCTACCGCATGGCGGTCGTCCCCCTGGATCCCTCACCTATTCGAGGCAGCCACGGCCGCCTCCCCACGAGCGACGACGAAGGTCCGCTCATCCTCTGCTCCACCCCCCACGCGTTCACCGGCCGAGTCCAGGCCACCGAAGTGAAGTCCTTGCTGCTCCAGCTTGCCGGACTGCACTGACAATCCGTCCCGCCCGCACGTTCACAGGGAGATTTCTGACCATGAGCCGCACCCCGAAGGACCCCGAGCTCGCGCGCAGACTCAGCCGCCGCAACGTCCTGGGCGTCGCCGCCGGAGCCACTGCCGCGACCCTCCTCAGCGGCGCCGCCGCCCAGGCGTCGAGCCCGGGCCACGGACACGGCAAGGACCACGGCCACGGACACGGCAACGACCACGGGAAGGGCCGCGCGGTCCTGCCCCCCGGCCGCCTCGGCATCCAGCTCTACAGCCTCCGCGACAAGGTCTCCACCCTCGGCTTCGCACCCGTCTTCTCCGAACTGGAGAAGTACGGATACGACGAGATCGAGTTCGCCGGATACACCCAGGGCTCGGCCGGCGCCATCACCCTCGCCCAGCTCAAGCGGCTGGCGAAGGACCACGGGCTCAACCCCATAGGCAGCCACGTCAACTACTACGACGACAACAACCCCGGCGCCTACTCCTTCGCCCAGAACCTCACCCAGGTCCTCGACGACGCCGAGGCACTCGGCCTCAAGCACATCGGCACCGCCTCCGGGCCGTTCCGCTACGGCGACACCGTCGACGGCTGGAAGCGCGCCGCCGAGGACTTCAACACCTACGGCGCCGCGGCCCGCAAGCGCGGCATGAAGTTCTACCAGCACAACCACGCGGAGGAGTTCTCCTTCGCCACCGACAAGCCGAAGGTACGTCTCTACGACGTCCTGCTCGCCGAGACCGACCCCGACCTGGTCTACCTGGAGATGGACATCTACTGGGCGTTCTGCGCGCAGTTCCGCTTCGGCAAGCGGGTGGACGGCACTCCCGCCCCCTTCAACCCCATCGACTACGTACTCAAGCAGCCCGACCGCTACCCCCTCTTCCACGTCAAGGACGGCACGCGGAACGACGCCGCCCGCGACGGCTACGACATGACGGACGTCGGTGACGGGGACATCGACTACAAGAACTTCCTGAGCCGCGTCACGGCCCGCACCCACCGCGGCCGTACCTACCACCACTGGCAGACCGAGCACGACAACCCGGTCGAGTCCTTCGCCTTCGCCCGCAAGTCCAGCGCCCATCTGCACTCGCTCCGCGAGAGCCGCTGCGGGGACTGACCCGGCGCCGCACAGCAGTGCGGGGGCCCGCCACCGGGCCCCCGCACTGCTGTGTCCGGACGGACCGGACGGTCACGTCACCCCAGGGCCGGCCACCCCGGGACCTGCCACCCCGGGACCGGCAACCCCGGAACCGGCCACCGGCCCGGCATGCCCGGCGCCCGAGCGCCCCGGTGCCTTCAGGAAGCACGCGAGGACCGCCGAGCCGAAGCCGACGCTGCCCGCGATGGCGAACGCCGCGTCGTACCCCCAGTTGCTCACGACGACCGCGCCCATCCCCGAACCCACCAGCCCGGAGACCAGCTTGGAGCTGTAGACCATGCCGTAGTTGGACGCGTTGTTGTTCTCACCGAAGAAGTCCGCCGTCATCGCGGCGAAGAGCGGGAAGATGGCGCCGCCGCCGAATCCGGAGACCATCGAGCAGAACAGGAAGAACGGCATCGAGCCGATGTTCCCCGAGAAGTACACGCCGAACTGCGCCGCGCCCAGCACGATACAGACGAAGATCAGCGTGTTCCGGCGCCCGTAACGGTCGGAGATCCAGCCGATCACACCGCGGCCGGTGCCGTTCACGATGGCCTTCAGCGACATGGCCGTGGCCACGATGCCGCCCGCGAACCCCATCTCCTTGCCGAACGGCACCTGCATCGCGATGCCGAAGATGTTGATGCCCGCCGTACACAGCAGGCAGAACCACATCATCCACAGCACGGGTGTACGCGCCGCCTCGCGCGGGCTGTACTGCTTGACCGACGGCGGGTTCTTCGCCAGCGAGCGCACGATGCGGGGGTCGTCCGACACCTTCAGCGGGTCCACGTGGCCCGGCCACCAGTTCTTCGGCGGGTCCTTGAAGAACCACCCGGCGACGGCGACCGTCACACAGCACACGACACCGACGAAGACCAGCACGACCTCGTAGTTGGACAGGTCCATGTACGAGGTGAACAGGAAGACGAACGGCACCGAACCGTAGGCGAAACCGCCGTTGACCAGGCCCGTCTTGCCACCCTTGCGTTCCGGGTACCACTTGCCGACCATGTTGACGCAGGTCGCGTAGACGAGACCGGCGCCGATGCCGCTGAACATGCCGAAGCCGATGTACGCGACGATCACATGCGGTGCGTACGCCAGGGACAGATAGCCCAGCAGCGTGCCGGACGCGCCCAGGAGCATGGCGCTCTTGGCCGGCAGCCGGCCGCTCTCACGCAGCTTGCCGGCCGGGAAGGCCACGGCCGCCTGGAAGAACACCCAGACGCCCATCAGCCAGAAGATGTGCCCGCTGTTCCACAGATGGGCCTCGTGCAGGGTCTCCTCGGCGGACGTGAAGGCGTACTCCGAGGAACTGATGCCCAGCATGCCGATCCACGGGAAGAGCACCATCGTCCAGCGCGCTCGTCCCATGATGTCCCGGTCGGTCTCGCCGAGCCGGTATGTGCGGCCGTTGTGATCCGTCACCTCCCTGAAGGGGACGGATGTGGAGAGGTCTGTAGTCGTCATTGTCGATCGAACCCCTTGCGTGGAAGAAGTCTGGCCAGCGCCCCCTGCCCGTTCTCACTTCGCGCGGGGGTCCGCGGCCGAGCGGTGCGCCGCAGACCCCGTGGTTCGAGCCGCCGTCATCAGGTCATCGGCCACCGCCCAACAACCCGGCCGCCCTGGCCCACCGGTACTTCGCGCCGAGCACGGCGACCGGCCGCTCCGTGGTGTACGGATACGCGACGACGCCCCGCTCGAACAGGTACGCGCAGGCCTCCTCGACCTCGGTGTCACCCGCGAGCGACGCCACCACCGGCTTCTCGATCCCGCGCGCCCGGAACTCCTCCACCACCCGGGCCGTCAGCTCCGCGAAGACCATCGGGGGAGTGACGATCGTGTGCCAGTAGCCCAGCACCAGCGCGTGGATCCGCGGATCCTCCATGCCCAGCCGGATCGTCGCCTCGTACGTCGACGGCGGCTCGCCGCCCGTGATGTCGATCGGGTTGCCGGCCGCCCCGAACGGCGGGATGAACGCCTTGAACGCCGTGTCCAGGTCCGGCGGGATCTCCATCAGCGAGAGCCCGTTGTCGACGATCGCGTCCGACAGGAGCACCCCCGAACCGCCCGCCCCCGTGATGATCACGACGTTGTCGCCCTTCGGCGCCGGCAGCACCGGCAGCGCACGCGCGTACTCCAGCATGTCGTTCAGGCCCGGCGCCCGGATCACCCCCGCCTGCCGCAGGATGTCGTCGTACACGGCGTCGTCCCCGGCCAGCGCGCCCGTGTGGGAACCCGCCGCCCGGGCGCCCGCGCTCGTCCGGCCCGCCTTGAGGACCACGACAGGCTTCTTCGGTACGGTCGCCCGCGCCGCCTCCACGAACGCCCGCCCGTCCTTGAGGTCCTCCAGATGCATCGCGATGCAGGCGGTGTTGGGGTCCTCGCCGAACCAGGTCAGCAGGTCGTCCTCGTCGATGTCGGACTTGTTGCCGAGCCCGACGATCGCCGAGACCCCGGTCCTCGTCGACCGCGCGAAGCCCAGGATCGCCATGCCGATCCCGCCGGACTGCGACGTCAGCGCCACGGGCCCCTTGACGTCGTACGGGGTGCAGAAGGTGGCGCAGAGGTCCTGCCACGTCGAGTAGTAGCCGTAGATGTTCGGCCCCAGCAGCCGTACGCCGTGCTGCTCGCCGATCGCCACGATCTCGTCCTGCAGGGCCTGTTCACCGGTCTCGGCGAAGCCGGACGGGATGAGCACGGCGTTGGGGATCCCCTTGCGTCCCACCTCCTGGAGCGCCGAAGCGACGAACTTGGCGGGTATCGCGAAGACCGCCACATCCACCTCACCGGGAACGTCGGTGACACTCTTGTACGCCTTGCGGCCGAGAATGTCATCGGCCTTGGGGTTCACCGGATGAATCTCGCCCGCGAACCCGCCGTCGATGAGGTTCCGCATCACCGAATTGCCGATCTTGCCCTGCTCGTTGGAGGCCCCGATGACCGCGACCGAACGCGGCTCCATCAGCCGGCGCATCGAGACGAGGATCTCCTCCCGGCTGTAGCGGCGGCGTGGCTTGACCTCCTCGGTCGTGAGCAGGATCCGGATGTCCGCGGCGACCGCGCCGTCCGGCGAGGCGATGACGGGGTTGAGGTCGACCTCCGCGATCTCCGGGAAGTCCGTGACCAGTCGGGAGACCCGCCGGATCTGCTCCGCCAGCGCCCACCGGTCCACGGCCGGCGCCCCGCGCACCCCCTTCAGGATCTCCGCCGCACCGATCGAGTCGAGCATCGACTGCGCCTCGTCCGCCGTCACCGGAGCCAGCCGGAAGGTGATGTCCTTCAGCACCTCGACCAGGACACCGCCGAGACCGAACGCGACCACCTTGCCGAACGTCGGGTCGGTGACCGCCCCGACGATGACCTCCTGCCCGGGCGGCACCAGCTGCTGGACCTGCACACCCTCGATCCGTGCGTCGGCCGCGTAGGCCCTCGCGTTCTTCACGATGGTGCAGAACGCCGCCCTTACCTCCTTGGCGCCCGACACCCCGACCACGACACCGCCCGCATCCGTCTTGTGCAGGATGTCGGGGGAGACGATCTTGAGCACGACGGATCCGCCGAGCCGGTCGGCCAGGGCCACCGCCTCGTCCACGTCACGTGCCAGGCCCTCGCCCGGCACCGCGATCCCGTACGCGTCGGCGACGACCTTGCCCTCAGGGGCGGTGAGCGCGCTGCGCCCCTCGCCCCGGACACGGTCGAGGAGTGCCCTGACGCGTTCCCACTCGTGTTCCTGCTGCTGGTTCTCGACTGTTCCGGCCATGCTCAGATGACTCCGTTCGTCTTCAGAAGCCGCAGTTCGTCGTCGCCCAGGCCCAGTTCGCCCACGTACACCTCCGCGTTGTGCTCACCGAGCAGCGGGGAGGTGACGATGTCGACGGGGGAGTCGGACAGCTTCAGCGGGCTGCCGACCGTGGTGAACGCGCCGCGCTCGGGGTGCTCGACGCGGACCACCATCTCGTTGGCGGCGAGGGACTCGTCCTCGACGATCTCCTTGGTGGAGAGGATCGGACCGCAGGGGATGTTGTGCGCGTTCAGCTGCTCCAGCACCTCCCACTTGGGGAGCGTCGCCGACCACTCCTCGATCAGCTGGAACATCTTGCCGAGCTTCGGCAGCCGGGACTCCGGCGTCGCCCACTCGGGGTCCTCCGCGAGCTCGGGCCGGCCGATGAGGGCGGACAGGGGCTTCCAGCCGACCGGCTGCACGATGACGTACACGTAGTCGTTGGGGCCGCCCGGCGCGCACTTCACCGCCCAGCCCGGCTGACCGCCGCCGCTGGCGTTGCCGCTGCGCGGCACCTCGTCGGCGTCGGCGGTGACCTGTGCGTCCGGGTACTCGGCGAGCGGGCCGTGCGCCAGCCGCTGCTGGTCACGGAGCTTGACCCGGCAGAGGTTGAGCACGGCGTGCTGCATCGCCACGTTCACCCGCTGCCCGCGCCCGGTGTTCTCGCGCTGGAAGAGGGCGGCGAGGATGCCGGCCACCGCGTGGATCCCGGTGCCCGAGTCACCGATCTGGGCGCCGGTGGCGAGCGGCGGCCCGTCGGCGAAGCCCGTGGTGGACATGGAGCCGCCCATGGCCTGCGCGACGACCTCGTACGCCTTGAAGTTGGTGTACGGGCCCTCGCCGAACCCCTTGATCGAGGCGTACACGATCCGCGGGTTGATCTCCTGGATCCGCTCCCAGGTGAACCCCATGCGGTCGACGGCGCCCGGACCGAAGTTCTCCACCATCACGTCGCTGCGGCGGATCAGCTCGGTGAGGATCTCCTTGCCGCGCTCGCTCTTGGTGTTGAGGGTGATGCTCCGCTTGTTGCAGTTGAGCATCGTGAAGTAGAGGGAGTCGACGTCGGGCAGATCGCGCAACTGCTTGCGGGTGATGTCGCCGCTCGGCGCCTCCAGCTTGACGACGTCCGCCCCGAGCCAGCCGAGCAACTGGGTGGCGGAGGGACCGGACTGTACGTGGGTCATGTCGAGGACGCGCACGCCCTCAAGAGCTTTGGTCATGCCGACGGCTCCTCTACTTGTACATGGTCTGGTTCATCGTTCCGGGGGCGTACGCGTCCGGGTCGACCCAGACGTTGATCAGCGAGGGCAGTCCCGACTCACGGGCCCTGCGCAGCGCGGGGGCGATGTCGGCGGGGTCGCGCACCTCTTCGCCGTAACCCCCCAGCATCTGGGCGAACTTGTCGTAGTGGACGTCCCCGAGGGTGTTGCCGACCCGCTCGCGCTCGTCGCCGTACTTGGCCTTCTGGCCGTAACGGATCTGGTTCATCGAGGAGTTGTTGCCGACGATCCCGACGAAGGGGAGGTTGTAGCGGACGAGCGTCTCGAAGTCCCACCCGGTGAGGGAGAACGCCCCGTCACCGAAGAGCGCCACCACCTCCTTGTCGGGCCTGGCCTGCTTGGCGGCCAGCACGAACGGCACCCCGACCCCGAGCGTGCCGAGGGGGCCCGGGTCCATCCAGTGGCCCGGGGTGCGGGGCTGGACGACCTGTCCGGAGAAGGTGACGATGTCGCCGCCGTCCCCGATGTAGATGGAGTCCTCGGTGAGGAAGTCGTTGATCTCGCTCACCAGCCGGTAGGGGTGGATGGGCGAGGCGTCCGACTTCAGCTGGGGGAGCCGCTTCTCGATCGACGTCTGCTCGGCGGCGCGCAGTTCGTCCAGCCATGCCTTGCGCTTCACCGACCCCCCGTTGAGCCGGCCGCTCGCCGCCTCCGTGACCGCCTTCAGGACGAGCGAGGCGTCCCCGACGATCCCGAGGTCGACATCGCGGTTCTTGCCCACGGTCCGGTAGTCCAGGTCGATCTGGACGACGGTGGCGGCCGGGGAGAGCCGCTTGCCGTAACCCATCCGGAAGTCGAAGGGCGTGCCCACGATCACGATCAGGTCGGCGTTGGAGAAGGCGTAGCGCCGCGAGAGCTGGAAGTGGTGCGGATCGCCGGGCGGCAGGGTGCCGCGGCCCGCGCCGTTCATGTACGCGGGGATGTTGAGCGTCCGGACGAGCTCGGTGGCGGAGTCCGTGGCGCGGGTCGTCCAGACCTGACTGCCCAGCAGGATGGCCGGCTTGTCGGCGTGGACGAGCAGATCGGCGAGCTTCTCGATGTCGGCCGGGTCGCCGCCCGCCCGGGTGGATGCCCGGTACCGCCCCGCTTCCGGGACCCTGGCCCGGTCCGCCGGGACCTTCGCGTCGAGCACATCGCGGGGGATCTCCAGGAACGACGGGCCGGGCGCCCCGTGGTAGCACTCCCGGAAGGCCATCGACACCATGTCCGCCGCCCGCGCGGTGTCCGGCACGGTGGCCGCGAACTTGGTGATCGGCGTCATCATGTCGACGTGCGGCAGGTCCTGGAGCGAGCCCATCTTGTGCTGGGTGTGCGCTCCCTGACCCCCTATCAGGAGCATCGGTGACTCCGCGCGGAAGGCGTTGGCGACGCCGGTGACGGCGTCGGTCGTCCCGGGGCCCGCGGTGACGACGGCGCACCCCGGCTTCCCGGTGACCCGGGCGTAGCCGTCGGCCGCGTGGGCGGCCACCTGTTCGTGCCGTACGTCGACGACGTCGATGCCCTCGTCGACGCAGCCGTCGTAGATGTCGATGATGTGGCCGCCACAGAGGGTGTAGATGCGTTCCACCCCCTCCGCCTTGAGTGCCTTGGCGACCAAGTGCCCACCGGAGATGAGGTTCTGGTTGTCCTGGCTGTCCTCGGGCATGGCGATGTCCTGTCCCTTCGTAGGGGAGTGCGGGAGCCGCTCCGCCGCTCTCGCGGTACATTGCATACAGTCGACGAATACTGTATGAAGCTTGTTATCCCGCATCCGGTGGGTGGTGTCCAGGGGGCGTGCGGCACTTTCACAATCGGCACGATCGGGAGTGGCTATGGATCTCTACGAGCACCAGGCAAGGCAACTCTTCGCGGATCACGGCATCGCCGTACCGGACGCCGAGGTCGTGGACCATCCGTCCGCGGCCCATGCCGCGGCCGAACGGCTCGGCGGCCGTGTCGTCGTCAAAGCGCAGGTCAAAGTGGGCGGACGGGGCAAGGCCGGCGGGGTGAAGGCCGCCGCCGACCCCGGGGCGGCCGTCATCACCGCACGCCAGATCCTCGGCATGGACATCAAGGGTCACCGGGTCCGGTCGGTGATGCTGGCTCAGCCCGTGGCCATCGAGGAGGAGTTCTACGTCGGTTACGTCCTGGACCGGACCGCCGGGACCTTCCTCGCCATCGCCTCGGCGGAGGGCGGCATGGACATCGAGGAGGTCGCCGCCACGCGCCCGGACGCGGTGGCCCGTATCCCCGTCGACCCGGCCGAGGGGGTCACGGCGGCCGAGGCGGCGCGGATCGCCGAGGCGGCCTCGCTCCCGCCGGAGACCGCGCCCGTGCTCCAGGCGCTGTGGCAGGTCCTCACCGAGGAGGACGCCCTGCTCGTCGAGGTCAACCCGCTGGTCCGCACCACGGACGGCCGCATCCTCGCCCTGGACGGAAAGGTCACCCTGGACGACAACGCGGCTTTCCGGCAGTCGCGTTGGGGCGCGGACACCACCGACCCGCACGGCGACCCGCTGGAGGCGGCCGCCGCCGCCAAGGGGCTCAACTACGTCAAGCTCGACGGCGAGGTCGGCATCATCGGCAACGGCGCGGGCCTCGTCATGTCCACCCTCGACGTGGTCGCCGGCTGCGGCGCACGCCCGGCCAACTTCCTGGACATCGGGGGAGGTGCCTCGGCCCGCGTGATGGCCGACGGGCTCACCGTCATCCTCTCCGACCCGTCGGTGAGGTCCGTCTTCGTCAACGTGTTCGGCGGCATCACCGCCTGCGACGCGGTCGCCGACGGCATCGTCCAGGCCCTCGACTCCGTCCATCTGACGAAACCACTGGTGGTCCGGCTCGACGGCAACAACGCGGCCCGCGGACGGGCGATCCTCGACGACCGGGCGCACCCGATGGTCCAGCAGGTCACCACGATGGACGGCGCAGCCGACCGAGCAGCCCGACTCGCCCTGGGAGGGCACTGATCATGGCCATCTTCCTCAGCAAGGAGAGCAAGGTCCTCGTCCAGGGCATGACCGGCGCCGAGGGCATGAAGCACACCCGGAGGATGCTCGCCGCGGGCACCCAGATCGTCGGCGGGGTCAACCCCCGCAAGGCGGGCCGCACCGTGGACCTCGACGACCGCACGGTCCCGGTCTTCGGCTCCGTACGCGACGGCATGGACGCGACCGGCGCGGACGTCTCCGTCGTCTTCGTCCCGCCGCCGTTCGCCAGGGCCGCGGTCGTCGAGGCGGCGGACGCGGGCATCGGTCTGGCCGTGGTCATCACGGAGGGCATCCCCGTCCACGACGCGGTGGCCTTCCACGCCCACGCCCGGGCGCGCGGCACACGCATCCTCGGCCCCAACTGCCCCGGGGTGATCAGCCCGGGCCAGTCCAACGCGGGGATCATCCCCGCCGACATCGCGACGAAGCCGGGCCGCATCGGCCTGGTCTCCAAGTCGGGCACGCTCACCTACCAGCTGATGCACGAACTCCGCGAGACCGGCTTCTCCACGGCGGTGGGCATCGGCGGCGACCCGGTGATCGGCACGACACACATCGACTGCCTGACGGCGTTCGAGAACGATCCGGACACCGAACTGATTGTCCTGATCGGCGAGATCGGCGGCGACGCGGAGGAACGCGCCGCGGCGCACATCGCCCGGCACATCACCAAACCGGTGGTCGGCTACATCGCGGGCTTCACCGCCCCCGAGGGCAAGACCATGGGCCACGCCGGGGCGATCGTCTCGGGGTCGAGCGGCACGGCGGCGGCGAAGAAGGAGGCACTGGAGGCGGCGGGCGTAGCGG
This sequence comes from Streptomyces silvae, assembly GCF_016745505.1. GTDB lineage: Bacteria > Actinomycetota > Actinomycetes > Streptomycetales > Streptomycetaceae > Streptomyces > Streptomyces silvae. The sequence continues at coordinate 15,544 of NZ_JAERUC010000165.1, forward strand.
TCGGAGCCACCCCCACGGAGACGGCCCGCCTGGCAGAAGCCAGACTCCACGGCTGATTCGCACCCGTACCTTCTGCCCGTTGCGGCTTCACCTCGCGTCGCGTGCGGGACCACGCCATCCGCCTGTTCGGGCTCTGTCCGGTGGCCGGCGCGGGGCCGCATCAATGCGCCTGTTCCGGCTGTGTCCCGTGCCCGGTGCAGGGCCGCGCCAACCCGCCTGTTCCGGCTCCGCCTCGCGTCCAGTGCGGGGCAGCACCAATCCGCCCGTTCCGGCTCTGCCCCGTGTCCCGTGCGGGGTCGCATCAATTCGCCCGTTCTGGCCCTGTCCTGTATCCCGTGCAGGGCCGCACCAAGCCAGCCGTTTCGGCTCTGCCTCGTGTCCCGTGCAGAGCCGCACCAATCCGCCCCTTCCGGCTCTGCCCCGTGTCCCGCGCAGAGCCGCATGAATTCAGCCCGTCCGGCGTTTGAGGACCGGGGTCCGGGGCGGAGCCCCGGTTACGGGATGGGGCGGGCAGGGGAACAGGCCCGCCGCAGGCGCCCGCCCGCACCCCGCCCCCGCCCCGCCCCATCCCGCACCCCCGCCCCACCCCTCGCTCCCGCCCACACCCCCAGAGCGGAGACCCGATGACATCAACGCCCACCCCCAGCCCCGCCCCCGCCCCCACCCTCACCCTCAAGCCAGGAACCGCCTGGCACGACGCCTGGAACCGCTGCCTCACCACCGCCCCCGAGGCGTTCGCGGACGACCGGACCCGCAACCTCTGGTCCGGCACCTGGCACCAGGACGGCCGCACCCTCCCCGCCACCAGCCCCATCGACGGCACCCCCCTCACCGGCCCGCCCCGGCTCGACGCCCCGGCCGCCCGCCAGGCCGTACGGGCGTCCCTCGACCAGCACCGCGCCTGGCGCCACATCCCGCTCCCCGAACGCCGCGCCCGCGTATCGGCCACCCTCGACGCCCTCACCGAGCACCGCCAACTCCTCGCCCTGCTCCTGGTCTGGGAGATAGGCAAACCCTGGCGCCTGGCCCAGGCCGACGTGGACCGGGCCATCGACGGCGTCCGCTGGTACGTCGACCACAGCGACCGCCTCCTGGCCGGCCGGACCCCGCTCCCGGGCCCCGTCTCCAACATCGCCAGCTGGAACTACCCCATGTCCGTACTGGTCCACGCGATGCTCGTCCAGGCGCTGGCCGGCAACGCCGTCATCGCCAAGACCCCCACCGACGGGGGCGTCTCCTGCCTCACCCTCGCCTGCGCGCTCGCCGCCCGCGAAGGCATCCCGCTCACCCTCGTCAGCGGCAGCGGCAGCGAACTGTCCGAGCCGCTCGTCCGCTCGCCCGAGATCGGCTGCGTCTCCTTCGTCGGCGGCCGGGACACCGGCGCCCGCATCGCCACCGCCGTCGCCGACCTCGGCAAGCGCCACATCCTCGAACAGGAGGGCCTCAACACCTGGGGCATCTGGAACCACACGGACTGGCCGTCCCTCACCGCGGTCATCCCGAAGCTCTTCGACTACGGCAAGCAGCGCTGCACCGCCTACCCCCGCTTCGTCGTCCAGCGCACCCTCTTCGCCGACTTCCTGGCCGCCTACCTCCCCGCCGTACGGTCTCTCCGCACCGGCCACCCCCTCGCGGTGGAGCACCCCTCCGACCCGCTCCCCGTCCTGGACTTCGGGCCCCTGATCAACGCCTCCAAGGCCAAGGAACTCCACGACCAGGTCACCGAGGCGATCGACCGCGGAGCCGTACCCCTCCACCAGGGGTCCGCGGCGGCGGGCCGGTTCCTCCCGGGCCAGGACACCAGCGCCTACCTCCACCCCGTCACACTCCTGAACCCGCCCCCGTCCTCCCCGCTCCACCACGCGGAACCCTTCGGCCCGGTCGACACGATCGTCCTGGTCGACACCGAGGCCGAACTCCTCGCCGCCATGAACGCGTCGAACGGAGCCCTGGTCGCCACCCTCTCCACCGACGACCCGGCGACGTACGCACGCCTCGCCCCGCAGATCCGCGCCTTCAAGACGGGCCACGGCACGCCGCGCTCCCGGGGCGACCGCGAGGAGCTCTTCGGCGGCTTCGGGGGGTCCTGGCGCGGGGCCTTCGTGGGCGGCGAACTGCTCGTACGGGCCGTCACCGAGGGTCCGCCCGGGGAGCGGCTGCCGGGCAACTTCCCCGACTACCACCTCGTGCCGCAGGTGTGATGGGACGTTGAAGGACCTGTGATGCTCCGTCACCTCGTCACGGAACACCCATACGATCTTCGTACTACGGGGCTGGACACTCCCGGCGCCGTGTCAGAGGAAAGACGAACTCGCACACCGTTAGGAAATCCTTCGTGAAGAAAACCAAGACGTGGACGGCGCTCGCCCTGCCTGTCCTGGTCGCCTCGGCCGTACTCACCGCCGCCCCGTCGGCCGGTGCGGCGTCCGCCGGCACCCTCGCCGAGTCCGGCGGGGTGAGCACGCAGGCCGCGCTCACCTGCAAGGGGTACGGGAGGGGCGGGGTGACGAATGCCCGTACCCCCGTCCACACGGGCGCCTCCGCGAGCGCTTCGGTCACCAGCCACATCGCTGCCGGACGGACCGTCCACCTGTACTACGAGTGCATCAACTCGGCAGGGAACGTCTGGTACGAGATCACCGGTTACCTCGACAGCGATGCGCCGGGCACCCCGAGCAGGGCCAGGTTCATCTACGGCGGATACATCAAGTAGCTCCGAACCGTCCGGCGCGGGCACGGACATGCCGAGGGGATCAGCCGATCCCCTGACGGTCCGGGCGCAGCGCGAACGCCCGCCCGGCCCTCTCGGGCACCGTGCGCTCCACCGCTTCCACCAGGAGCGCACGGTGCCTGAGCAGCGGCTCCCTCCGTTCCTCGGAGGCGAGCAGCAGCAGATCGTCGAGCCCGGCCAGCAGCCGCCGGGTGACCTGCGGACTCGTGGCCGCACACCACCGGATCTCCTCGAACGCGAGATCCACGAGCTCCGTCCACCCCGGCACCCGCTGGACGAGCCGTACATCGCCGCGCCGGTCCCGGTGGTGCAGCGGGGCGAGCGGCAGACGGACGGCGACGGCGAGGTACTGCACGATCCGGTCCAGGCACTGCACAGCGGTGGTCGGGTCGTTCACCGAGGACGACAGCGCGCGCAGCGCGATGTCCGACAGCTGCCGCAGCCCGAACGCCGGGTCCTGGTACGCGGTGCGCTCCACACCGACCGTGACCGTGCGCCTCAGGGCGGACCTCGGCGGGACCGCCCCGCCGAGCACCGCGAGCAGCGGCGTGCCGGGCACCACGAAGTCCCCGATCCGGGGCACCAGCCGCAGGACGACCCCGTGCCGGCGTGCGGCCCGCACCAGCCGTCCCACCGCCACACCCCGCAGCACCCCGGCGTCCTCCCGGTGGAGGACGTACGCCGTACGGGCCCCCGGCGGCGGTTCCTCCTGCGTCCCCACGGGCTGCCGCGCGAGCGAACGGAGCGACTCGCGGGTGATGTGGTCGAGGACGGGGCCGACCTGCATCAGCCGCAGGGTCGACGACACATAGGCGACGAACAGCAGCAGACTCAGGCCGACCAGCCCGAGCGTCAGCAGGCTCTGGAGCAGGGGCGCCGTCATCACCCGGCGGGGATCGGGTTCCGGCCCTCCCTCGTACGAGGTCAGCACCAGCAGGGAGAACGCGAAGGTCGCGAGGAACACGGTGAGCGTGAGCTTGCTGATCCTGCTCCGTACGAAGATCCGGACGACGCGCGGGGTGAGCTGCCCGCTCGCCATCTGCACGGCCACCAGCGAGATGCTGAACACGACACCGATGAACGTCATCATCGCCGAGCTGACCGTGGTGACGATCGTCCGGGCGTCGGCGGCGAAGGTGAGGAGGTCGCCCAGCTCCTCGTACGCCCCCTCCTCCTGGAAATACATGACGATCCGCGTGTCCACTTCGGACAGGGCCAGCCACAGCACGACGGCGCCCACGAGACCTGCGGCCGGCGTGAACCAGAAGGTGTCGCGCAGCCGCTCCCGCAGCGCGGCCAGGGCGCGGGGCGGTCGCGGGACGCGTGCGCCCGTTACGCTCCTCGTGCCACGTGGGCCACTCGTGCTGCCGGTGCCCCTCATGCCGCTCATTCCGGGAAGGTAGTCCGGGAGCACTCCGCGTGCGCCGCACGTCACGGAACGTACGCGTGTCGGCACCAGGTGCGCCCCGGTCGGGCCCGCACCGCACTGACCACCTAAAACGCAGGTGAGAGGCACCCCAAACCCCTGGTATTGTTTTCTTTGTCGCCACGGGGAACACCCCGGGACGACAGACACCTTGTCCGGGTGGCGGAATGGCAGACGCGCT
>NZ_JAERUC010000015.1 GCF_016745505.1 Streptomyces silvae
CCGCCGGATTCCTGGCGGGGCGACCGGGGAACCGCCCGGTACGGGGGCGGTCGTGCAGATCCGGTCACCTGGGAGGGACGCTAAACCCGGCGCACAGGCAAGAGGTGTAATGACAGCTATTGCCCTCATATGCTGTTTCGTTGTCCACGGATGACCGGAAAAAACAACCGGAGTCCGGCAATTCGCGCAGACACCGGATGCGCTCATCAGGAAGTCGTACCTGGCCGAAGAGTGGTGATATGGCCGCGGCTAGGCTGCGGCCATGGACGTACTCATCAATGTCTTCGTGGCCCTGCACATCATCGGTATCGCCTCCCTGCTGGGCGGCTTCCTGACCCAGATGAAGGCCATGGGGGCGGGCACGGCCCGGTTCGTCCCGGCGATGCTGCACGGCGCGCTCACCATGCTCGTCACGGGGGTCGCCCTCGTCGGGCTCAACCAGGCCGACGACCAGAGCGTGAACAACATCAAGATCGGCGTGAAGCTGCTGGTCCTGATCGTGATCCTGGCGCTCGTCTATGTGAAGCGGGACGAGGAGAAGGTGGACAAGGGCGCGTTCGCCGCCGTGGGCGGGCTGACGGTCGCCAACATCTTCATCGCCACGCTCTGGACCTGAGCGGGACGGGCGGGCGCCGGAGCCGTGGCCCCGGAACCCGCCCGTCCGTGCTGCACCCGGCGCGTCACGCGGGGCGCACGCTGCCGTAGATCGGCATGTAGTAGATCGACTCCTCGCGGACGTTGGCGCCCGGCTTCGGTGCGTGGATCATCATGCCGTCGCCCTTGTAGATGCCGACGTGGCTGATGTCGTCGTAGAAGAACACCAGGTCGCCCGGCTGGAGGTCCGCCGTGGCCACCCGGGTGCCGACCTCGACCTGGTCCCAGGTGGTGCGCGGCAGATCGACGCCCGCCTCCCGCCAGGCGGCCTGGGTGAGCCCCGAGCAGTCGTACGAGGAGGGGCCCGTCGCCCCCCAGACGTACGGCTTGCCGATCTGGGCGCGGGCGAAGGCCAGGACCTTCTCGGCCTTCGAGGCGTAGCCGCTGCCGGAGCCCGTGCCGCCGGTCCCCGTGCCGGAGCCGGTCCCCTCCTTCGCGGCCTCCTCCTTGGCGGCCTGCTCGGCCTTCTCCTTCGCGGCGGCCTGCTGCCGGGCCAGCTCCTCGGCCTTGCGCTTGGCCTCGGCCTCCTTCTTGCGCTCCAGCTCCGCGAGCCGCGCCTTCTCCTCGGCGGTCAGCTTCGACAGCAGCGAGCGGGCCTCGGTGAGCTTCGTCTGCACCTGCTGCTTGCTGGTGCGCAGCGAGGCCTGCGACTCGGTGAGCGTCTCCAGGCTCTTCGTCGCCTCGACGCGCTTCGCCGCCGCCTCCTTCTGCTGCGTACGGAAGTCGGCGACCGCCTTCTGCTGCTGGCTGGTCATCCGGGCCATCAGCTGGTCCTGGTCGAAGTACGACTGGGGGTCGTCCGCGAGGAAGAACGTCGCCGTGGGCGCGATCGCGCCGGTGCGGTACTGCGCGGCCGCGTAGCTGCCCAGCTCGCGCCGCGTCTCGTTGAGCTTGTCCGCCCGCTTCGCCGCCGCCTCCAGCAGCGCGTCGACCTTGGAGCGCTGTTCGGCCGAGGCGCTCTTCGCCTTGTTGTACTGCTGCGTCGCGGTGCCGGCCTGCCGGTAGAGGGCGTCGACCTTCTTCTGCACTTCCTCGATGCTCGGCTTGGGCTCGGCGGGGGCGGCCGTCGCGCTCTGCGTGGAGAGCAGGGTGACGGAGGCGAGCGCCGCGGTCGTGAGACCGACGGCGGGAGTGGTGGTGCGCACGCGGGTGCGCGGCTTGCGATGCGACGCCAAGGCCGGCATCTCCTTCCGTGGACCGCCTACCGGGTTAGCTGTCGGGTTCGGGCGGACGGAACGGAAGGCTGCCCTACGGCCGGTGGAGACTGGCCGATTCACCCCGGTGCTGCGTGTGGGTCCCCGGTTCCGGACCCCTTCGTGGGCGTACGGATTCGGCGGGGGCGCCCGTGCGGCGCGGTTCGCCTCAAGGGGGTACGGGGCACCCGTCGGAGCACGCTAACCAACCCGTGGTGTCCCTGTGAAGGTTGATGTGCGATATGCCCGATACATTTTCGTGACCTTTTCGGGGCGTCGGTCCGCAGGGCGGTCCTCGCCCCCGGAATCTCACGTTCCGTGGGTGGACGGTCTCGGTACGCGCACGGTCCCGGGCCCTTGTCGCGGATGCGGCCCGGGCTGTCGGTGCGGCCGCCTAGACTCGTGAGGCGATGAGCAGCCTCTTTGACGACAGTTTCCTGACCGGCCTCCAGCAAGCGGAGGACGGCCCCCCGCCGCCCCCTGAGGAGCACGCGCCCGAGGCGGTGCCGGAGGGCCTCTTCGAGGACGTCTTCGACGCGCCTCCGCCGCCGCGCGACGCCCACTACCGCGACGGCGCCCCGCGCCCCGTCATCGACTCCGCCGCGCTGCTCGACGGGCTGAACACCGAGCAGCGCGCCGCCGTCCTGCACGCCGGGTCCCCGCTGCTCATCGTGGCCGGGGCCGGTTCGGGCAAGACCCGGGTGCTCACCCACCGGATCGCCCACCTGCTGGCCGAGCGCGGGGTGCACCCGGGGCAGATCCTCGCGATCACCTTCACCAACAAGGCCGCCGGCGAGATGAAGGAGCGCGTCGAGGACCTCGTGGGCCCGCGCGCCAACGCCATGTGGGTCATGACGTTCCACAGCGCCTGCGTGCGGATCCTGCGCCGCGAGTCGAAGCGGCTGGGCTTCACCTCGTCGTTCTCGATCTACGACGCCGCCGACTCCAAGCGGCTGATGGCGCTGGTCTGCCGCGATCTGGACCTCGACCCGAAGCGCTTCCCGCCGAAGTCGTTCACGGCGAAGGTCTCGAACCTGAAGAACGAGCTGATCGACGAGGAGACCTTCGCGGGTCAGGCCACCGACGGCTTCGAGAAGACGCTGGCCCAGGCCTACGCGCTCTACCAGGCACGGCTGCGCGAGGCCAACGCGCTGGACTTCGACGACATCATCATGACGGCGGTGCACCTGCTCCAGGCGTTCCCCGACGTCGCCGAGCACTACCGCCGGCGCTTCAGGCACGTCCTCGTCGACGAGTACCAGGACACCAACCACGCCCAGTACACCCTGGTGCGCGAGCTGGTGGGCCCGGCCGGGGAGCAGGACGCCCCCGGCGAGCTGTGCGTCGTCGGTGACGCGGACCAGTCGATCTACGCCTTCCGCGGCGCGACCATCCGCAACATCCTCCAGTTCGAGGAGGACTATCCGGACGCGACGACGATCATGCTGGAGCAGAACTACCGCTCCACCCAGACGATCCTCTCCGCGGCCAACGCCGTCATCGAGCGCAACGAGAGCCGCCGCCCCAAGAACCTCTGGACGAACGCGGGCGCCGGCACCCGGATCGCCGGGTACGTCGCGGACACCGAGCACGACGAGGCGCAGTTCGTCGCCGACGAGATCGACCGGCTGACGGACGCGGGGGACGCCAAGGCGGGCGACGTCGCCGTCTTCTACCGCACGAACGCCCAGTCCCGTGTCTTCGAGGAGATCTTCATCCGCGTCGGCCTGCCCTACAAGGTCGTCGGCGGAGTGCGGTTCTACGAGCGCAAGGAGGTCAGGGACGTCCTGGCCTACCTGCGGGTGCTGTCCAACCCCGAGGACACCGTTCCGCTGCGCCGCATCCTCAACGTCCCCAAGCGGGGCATCGGCGACCGGGCCGAGGCGATGATCGACGCCCTCTCGATGCGCGAGAAGATCTCCTTCCCGCAGGCGCTGCGCCGCGTCGACGAGGCGTACGGGATGGCGGCCCGTTCGGCGAACGCCGTGAAGCGGTTCAACACGCTCATGGAGGAGCTCCGCACGATCGTGGAGTCCGGAGCGGGACCGGCGGTCGTGGTGGAGGCCGTCATGGAGCGGACCGGCTACCTCGCCGAGCTGCAGGCGTCCACCGACCCGCAGGACGAGACCCGCATCGAGAACCTCCAGGAGCTCGCCTCCGTCGCTCTCGAATTCGAGCAGGAGCGGGCGGAGGACGAGGGCGCCGGCACGCTCGCCGAGTTCCTGGAGAAGGTCGCGCTCGTCGCCGACGCCGACCAGATCCCCGACGAGGACGAGGACGGCTCCGGTGTCGTCACGCTGATGACGCTGCACACCGCCAAGGGCCTCGAATTCCCCGTGGTGTTCCTGACCGGCATGGAGGACGGCGTCTTCCCGCACATGCGCGCGCTCGGACAGGTGAAGGAGCTGGAGGAGGAGCGCCGGCTCGCCTATGTGGGCATCACGCGTGCCCGTGAGCGCCTGTATCTGACCAGGGCGGCGATGCGGAGTGCGTGGGGGCAGCCCTCGTACAACCCGCCGTCGCGGTTCCTGGAGGAGATCCCGGACCAGCACCTGGAGTGGAAGCGCAAGGGGCCGATGGCCGCCGCGGCGGGTCCGACGTCGGGGATCACGTCGTCGCTGTCCTCGTCGCGCGCGAAGTCCGGGCCGTCGGGGTTCGCGACCCGGCGCACCTCGGAGAAGCCGGTGGTCACGCTGGTGGTCGGGGACCGGGTCACGCACGACCAGTTCGGCCTGGGCACGGTGACGGCCGTCGAGGGGTTCGGCGACCAGGCCAAGGCGACGGTCGACTTCGGGGACGAGCGGCCCAAGAAGCTCCTGCTGCGGTACGCGCCGGTCGAGAAGCTCTGACGAGGCCGGCCGTCACACGGGGGTGATCCCTCGGTGTGGCGGCCGGTCCGGAGTCAGTTCGGGTTGATGCCGTGGCTGCGGAGCCAGGGCATCGGGTCGATCGCCGAGCCACCGCCGGGCCGTACCTCGAAGTGCAGGTGCGGGCCGGTGGAGTTGCCGGAGTTCCCCGAGTAGGCGATGACGTCGCCGGCCTTGACCGAGCCGGAGCGGATCTTCGTGGTGCTGAGGTGGCAGTACCACGTCTCGGTGCCGTCGGCCGCGGTGACGATGGCCATGTTCCCGTAGGCGCTGTTCCACTGGGTGCGGACGGTGCCGTCGGTCGCGGCCATGACGGGCGTGCCGTAGGAGACGGGGAAGTCGATGCCCGTGTGGACGGACATCCAGTTCACACCGGCCTGGCCGTAGGTGGCGCTGAGGCCGTGCTGCTTCACGGGCAGCATGAACTTGGGGCGCAGTGCCTCGCGGCGGGCCGCCTCCTCCTCACGCTTCTTCTTGTCGGCGGCCTGACGCTCCTTCAGGTCGATGCGCTCCTGGGTGCGGCTGGCGCGGTCGGCGAAGTTCTCGGCGTCGGCACTGAGGTTGGCGAGCTGGGTGTCCAGCTTGTTGTTGGCCACGGCCGGCTTGACCGTGTCGGCGGCCGCCATGGACGCCGTCTCGTCCTTCGTGTCCTCGCCCCCGCCGACGCCGCTCACCGACGCCGCGGCGATGCCCGCGACGCTCATGACGCAGGCGGAGGGGACGGCGACGGTGAGGAGCGCGGAACGCTTGGCGGGAGTACGGCGCCGGCCCCGGCCACCACCGCGCGGGGCGGATGCACGGCCCACGGGGTGGGCGGAGGCCGCCAGGGAGGGTGATTCGGCGGTCACGTCGCCGAGCGGGCCGACGTCGTCCGAGAACGGCTCGTTCTCGCCGTCGGTCTCGTGGGTCCCGGTGTACGGGTCCGTCTGCGCGGCACCGTCCTCGGCGATCCCGGCGTGGCCGTGGTCGCGGAGGTCGGGGGAGTCGTGGAGGTCGTGCGAGCCGGCTCCGTCGGGGGAGGCGAACTCCGCGAACTCGGCGGTCTCGTACGGCTCGAAGGGCGCCGGCTGGTGTTCGTACGAGGTATACGACGTCTGTTCGGGTGCGTACGCGGCGGTCTCGGGCGTGGCGCCGGTGTTCCAGGCGGTCGCGTCGTAGGTGCCGGTGTCGGGGGCCGCGTAGCTCTCGTACCCCGCGGTCTCGAAGACCGGCGCGGTGTACGTGCCGGTCGCGTAGGCCGTGGTGTCGAAGGTGGTGGTGGGGAAGGCTCCCGTGTCGCCCGCCGCCCACTGGCCGGTCCGGTCCGCCTGGCCTGTGTGGTCCGTGTGGCCTGCGGTGTCCCAGCCGGTGGTGTCCCACTGGCCCGTCGCGTTCGCGTCCTGGGCGGCGTGCTGGGCGGGGATCCCGGCATCGGGCGCCCAGCCGGCGGTCGCGTCGTAGCCCTGGGGTGCCTGCGGGTGGGCCTGGGCGCCATAGGCGTCGTACGAGGCCTGCTGGTGCGCTCCGGTGTCCCACTGGCCGCTGTCGTAACCGCTGTTGTAGCCGGCGCCGTACGCGGCGGAGTCGTAGGCGGGGGCGTAACCGCCGCCGTACGTCGTCTCGTGGCTGGTGTCGTGCTGACCCGGCAGGGTCCCGAAGAGCGGGTCGGTGTCGAAGCTGCCGGTGGACTGGCTGTCGTATCCGGCATACCCGGCGTGGGGGTGCTGGTCGTTCACCAACTTCTCTCTCGCCTCGGCAGCAGGACCTGTTCCGGGGTCCGGTGGGGGGATCCCAGGGTGAGCAGTGGCCGCGACTGTACCCGGCGGTAGGTGAGGACGACAATCTTCGGCGGGTTTCCGCCCCCCAGGAAACGGGCAATCGGCCGCCTTTCGGTGGACGGCGGAAGCAGACTTGGTTCTATGTTCGAAATTCGTTCTATTCGTTGAGTGGTGGGCGGTGCTCACGGAGCGGAAAACGTGGCCCCGCAGCCCGCAGCCCGCAGCCCGCAGCCCGCAGCCCGCAGCCCCGGTCACCAGCCGTCCCAGTGCAGGACCTGCTCGCGGGGAATCCGCCGGGCGGGGCGGAAGTCGGTGCCGACGGTGTACGCGACGGGGATGAAGGCGGCCTGCATGACCTCCGCGTACGGGATGCCGAGCGCCTCCGCGAACTCCCGCTCCAGCGGCAGGTTCCCGGTCGTCCACACGGTGCCGAGGCCGCGTTCACGGGCGGCGAGCATGAAGCTCCACGCGGCGGGGAGGATCGACCCCCAGGTGCCGGCCTGGTGGGTGACGGAGAGGCCCTCGGTGCGCCCCTCCACACAGGGGATGACGTACGCGGGCACCTCGTGCAGATGCCGGTGGAGGTGTCCGACGCCGGTGTACACCCGGTCCATCACGCCCGGCGCGACCTCGGCGCGGCGCACATCCCGCGCGGGCAGCGGCTGGTGGGCGTCCGGGACACCCGCGCTCGCCCGCCACAGGTCGGCGAGGACGGCCCGGCGGGCGGGGTCGGTGACGATGACGAAGTGCCAGCGCTGCCGGTTGCGGCCGGTGGGCGCCTGGACGGCGAGGTCGACGCACTCCTCCAGGAGCGCGCGGGGGACCGGGCGGGTGAGGTCGAGCCGGTGGCGTACGGCCCGGGTGGTGGAGAGCAGGGTGTCGGAAGCGAGACCGAGGTTCATGCGTTGAGCCTCGTACGGCATGGGCGGGGGCGGGAAGTCCGGGCTTCCACTGAGTGGAATCCGGCGAGCGGGATCCAGTGGTGTGCAACGGAGAGACACGGGTCGGGAGTTGGGTGAGAGTGTGGCGGGCCGGCTCTTCTCGGTGCTGGACGCCTTCGAGGGCGGCGGTCCGCCGGCGCTGCGGCTCACGGACATCGCGGCCCGTACCGGGCTCCCGGCGCCGACGGCGTTGCGCCTGGTGCGCGAGCTGGTGGCGTGGGGCGGCCTGGAGCGGGGCGCGGACGGCAGGTACCGGCTGGGGCTCCGGCTGCGGGTGCTCGGTGCGGCGGCGCCCTGCCCGCGCGGGCTCCTCGACGCGGCGCTCCCGGCCCTGCGGGCGCTGGGCGCCAGGACCGGCGGTCACGCGGATCTGGCGGTGCTCTCCGCTCCGTCGGCCGACGGGGTGCTGTGCCTGGTGAGCGGGGAACGGCTGTCGGCGCACGCCACGGCGTACGGGAAGGTGCTGCTGGCCGGCCCGCCGGAGGAGCTGCCCCGGCACACCCGGCACACGGTGGTCTCCCCGGGCCTCCTCGCCGGCCAGCTCGCCCGGGTCCGGGAAGCCGGACTCGCGGTCTGCGCCGAGGAGTTCCGGCTGGGGGAGGTGTCGGTGGCGGCTCCGGTGCGGGGCCCGCTGGGCACGGTCGCTGCGCTGGGCGTGACCGTGCCCACCGGCGTACCCCTGGAGCGGGTGGCGGCAGCGGTCCGTGCGGCAGCCCTGCGCGTACGGCCTCCGGAGCCGTCACCGGCGTAGACGAGCAGGTGGCGTCAGATAAACAGGCGGGGGCAGGTGGACAGGCGGTCAGGCGAAGAGGTGAACAGGCGGTCAGGCGAGCGGGCGGTCAGGACGGCGGGCGGTCAGGCGACCGAGGCGGCTCCTGGGGCGCCGAGGGCCGCGCCGTCGGACTCGAGCGCCTGGCGGATCGCGGACGCGACCGCCGGATGGACCGGGAGCGCGAGATGGCCGATTCCCGTGACCCGCACATTGACGGCGTCGAGGTCGGGATGGTCGACGCAGGCCGTCTCCACGGGGAGCATCACCCTGTCCAGCTCGCTCCAGAAGCTGACGAACCGGGTCCGGCAGCCCGGAGCGGGATGGCGCAGCTCCTCGATCAGGTCCGAGCCACTGCGCATCTGCCGGACGATGGGGTGCGCGCCTGCCAGCGGGGCGGCGGCGGTCCCGCCGTGCGGTGTACCGAGGGTGACGAGTGTGCGGACCCGGCGGTCCCCGCCGAGCCGCTGGACGTAGTAGCGCGCGATCAGGCCGCCGAGGCTGTGGCCCACGATGTCGACCTCGCGGTGCCCGGTGCGGGCGCAGATCTCCTCCACATGGCGGTCGAGCAGCTCGGCCGCGGTGCGGATGTCGCAGGTCAGCGGCGAATAGTTGAGCGACTCCAGATGGCGCCAGCCGTGCCGGGCCAGGGAGCGGCGGAGCAGGACGAAGACGGAGCGGTTGTCGATGAAGCCGTGCAGGAGCACGACCGGCGGGTGGTCGTCCTCCTTGGTGGGCAGTGCGGTCGTGCCCGCGGCCTGTGCCGTGCCGGCCCTGTCCCCCGTGCCGGCCCTGTCCCCCGTGCCCGCTGGGCCCGTCGTGTCCGCGAGGTCCGTCTCCGTGCTCGCCGTGACCGCCGCGTCCTTCGCTGCCGGGTCCGTTGTTCCCGGGTCCGTTGCTCCCGGGTCCACGTCGGCCGTATCGGTGGCTGCCGTGTCCGCCGAACGGGTGATCCGGTCGGCGGCGGATCCGGCGCCGGTCCCCGGCGCGGGCGTGGGGCGCCGACGCTCCGGGGTGAGGCCGGACGGATAGATGAGCACATGCCCGGCGAGGATCACCAGCTCCAGCGCGGTGGCTCTGACCAGCGTCGACGACAGCCAGGCGGGGCGCAGACACGGCCTGCGCAGCAGTAGGGGTAGGAAGGACAGGACCTTCATGGCCGACCTCCTGCACTGGCATGCGGGGGAGGCGGCTCCTGCCCCGTACGCCCTCACGGGGATCGCCGCGGAGGCGTGGCAACGGCGCTGATGCGCCGGGGCCGTACCACCGTGCCGTGCGGCTGACGGCACGGTGGTACGGCGACCTCGTTGCGGCTCCCCTGGCGGCGCTCCCCGCGCGGCCGATGGGCCGCCCGGTGCTGGGAACGACGCCGGCGAACATGTCCCATGTGTGATTTCCCCCTCCCGGTCCACCGCGAAACGACGCCGTGCGGGATGCTGTGGATAACGTTCGTTCACATCACCGGCCCTCCGGGTACGGGAAACGCATGTGGAGGCATTGATGGGTGTGACCGGTCCGATCCGAGTGGTGGTGGCCAAGCCGGGCCTCGACGGCCATGACCGCGGGGCCAAGGTGATCGCGCGGGCGCTGCGGGACGCGGGTATGGAGGTCATCTACACGGGGCTCCACCAGACCCCTGAGCAGATCGTCGACACGGCGATCCAGGAGGACGCCGACGCCATCGGCCTCTCGATCCTCTCGGGTGCCCACAACACGCTGTTCGCCAAGGTCATCGCGCTGCTGAAGGAGCGCGACGCGGAGGACATCAAGGTGTTCGGCGGCGGCATCATCCCCGAGGCGGACATCGCTCCGCTGAAGGAGCAGGGTGTCGCGGAGATCTTCACCCCGGGCGCCACGACGGCCTCGATCGTCGACTGGGTGAACGCGCACGTCCGCCAGCCCGCGGAGGCCTGAGCCCGCCCGGCCCTGTCCTGCCCCGGCCCTGTCCTGCCCCGTCCCGCTCCGCCCCGTCTTGCTCCGCCCCGTGCCTGCCCCGGTCACTCCGCGCCGTGCCTTTCCGGTCACTCCGCGCCGTCCTGGGCCAGCTCCGCGTCCATGGCGGCGCGCAGGCGCAGGGTGGAGACCAGGCGCTGGAACGCCTCCGACCAGTAGCCGCCCGCACCCGGTGAGGCGCCCTCCGGTTCGTCCGGCGTGGTGGTGAGCACCGCCAGCCGGTCCGCCTCGGCAGGGTTCAGGCAACGCTCGGCGAGCCCCATCACCCCGCTGAAGCTCCAGGGGTAGCTCCCCGCGTCCCGGGCGATGTCCAGCGCGTCGACCACCGCCCGGCCCAGCGGCCCCTCCCAGGGCACGGAGCAGACGCCCAGCAGCTGGAAGGCCTCGGACAGGCCGTGCGCGGCTATGAAACCGGCGACCCAGAGCGCCCGCTCGGAGGACGGCAAGGTGGCGAGGAGCTTCGACCGCTCCGCCAGCGACGCCGTCCCGGGGCCGTTCGCCAGGGGGGTCGAGGGCGCCCCGAGCAGTGCCCGCGCCCAGTCCGGGTCCCGCTGACGCACGGCGGCCCGGCACCAGGCCGCGTGCAGCTCACCGGCCCAGCCGTCGGCGACCGGCAGCATCACGAGCTCCTGGGCCGTCCGGTCGTCGAACCTCTCCCGCCACACCCCCAGCGGGGCCGCCTCCACCAACTGGCCGAGCCACCAGGAGCGTTCACCGCGCCCGGACGGCGGGACCGGCACCACACCGTCGCGCTGCATCGCCGCGTCGCACTCGTGCGGCGCCTCCACGGCGACGGACACGGCACCGCCCGTACGGTCCGGGTTCACACAGGTCGTGGCACGGGCCGCCATCCGCCGGGCGAGCGCGGAACCGGGCAGGGCCGACAACAGCTCGGCGGCCGTGGCGCGTACGTTCCTGCTGCGGTCGGCCAGGGCCTCCTCCAGGAACGCCTCGTCGGCTCCGGAGAGGCCGGACCGCAGGGAATCGAGGAACATCAGCCGGTCCTCCGCCCGCTCCGTGGCCCAGGTGCCGGCGAGCAGGGCCCGCGCCGCACCGGGATCCTGCTCCCGTACGGCGCCGAGCAGCGCGACCCGTTCGGCGAAGAGGCCCTCCTCCCAGAGCCCGTGCACCGCCTCCGGGTCCTCGATACCCGGCCGCTGCGCGCCACGCGACGAAGCGCGCAGCGCGAACCTCCACTCCGGATTCAGCCCGGCCAGCCAGAGCCCGCGCGGTCCGGCGAACGCGAGGACGTGCGGACGCAGATCCGTACGCGCCCGCGCCGCGTCGAGGAGCGCGGGCAGCAGCTCCGCCGGCGCCCGGTATCCGTGCGCACCGGCGGAGGCCAGCCACTGGGGGATGAGCTCGGTGAGATCGGGAGCGGCTCCCCGGCGCCCGCCGCTGGGCGGCGCCGAGCGGTCGGCGAGCAGCTGGGCGAGCCTGCGGCGAGCCGCGGCAGGCAGCGGCGGCCGGGGATCGGCGGGCGCGGGCTCGGGCAGGGCGGCCCCGGTGGCCGGCCGCAGCGCCGCCCTGCGCCGCACGGTGTGCAGGGCCGCGGTGTCCAGCAGTTCACCCGGACCGACCGGGGCGCCGTCCTCCGCGCGGAGAGGGCGCCGGTCGGTGCCGAGCAGCGCGGAGGTGACGAGGTCTTCCCAGGAGGCGTTCACGGGCACGCCGTTCGTCGTGGCGTCGACGGTGGTGGGCATCGGGCGGGTCCCTTCAGATGGTCCGGGAATCGGGGAGCGCAGGAACATGGCGGGCGAGCGGGCGAGCGGGCGTGTGGACAAGCCGGCAGGCGGGCAAGCGGGCGAGCGGTCGGCGGCGGGGCGAGGGACGGGTGCGCGCGGGCGTCAGGTGAGCGCCACCGCCGCACTCGGTGCCTCGTCCTCCGAGGTCCCCGCGCACCAGGCCGCGAGCGGGTCGAAGCCCCGGTGTCCGCACTCCCCGAACACAGTCAACGGGCCGCCGCCGGAGAGCGCCACGAGCTTCCACAGACCCGGCCGGGACAGCGCCGAGGGTGCCACCGGCAGGGCGGAACCGTCCGCCGCGCCGACCAGTTGCCAGCCGTCCCCCGACGGTGCGGGTACGACCTCGCGCAAGGTGGCGGGCCAGGCGTCGAGCCAGGGGTCGTCCCGCAGCGCCCGCCCGTAGGCGGCCAGGGCATCGGCCGTCGTGCCGCCGGGCGGTGGTGCCGTCGTGGCGAGGGGCTCGCCGAACTGCGGCCCCAGCTCGCCCCGCAGCCCGCCGCCGCCCGGGTACGACGTCACTTCGGCGTCCACCACCGTGCCCACCGGCAGCGCACGCGCGGGGGCCCGGCCGGGCGCTCCGTAGGACAGCAGCAGCGAGACGCGGCCCGAACTCCTGCCGTACAGCCAGGTGCGCCGGGTGACGATCCTGCCGTCCGGTATGTCGTACTGCGCGAGGACGAGCCAGCGGTCGCGGACGGCCGCCCCCTCCGCCGACGAGGTCAGCCCCACCCTCGTACGGACCGTGGCCGCCAGCGGGCCGGGCAGCCGGTCGCGTCCGAGCCAGGCCGAGTCCAGCAGCCGCAGAAGCGCACACTCCTCCAACAGCCGCCCCGGCCAGCCCGGTCCGGAGTCCGGTATCGCCCCCAACTCCCTTACTCGCCCCGCGAGTCCTGGCGCCTGTGCGTCGACCATGCGGGCGGCTGTCTCCTCCCACAGCCCGTACCCCGGCCGGTCCGCTGCCGCGAGGCCCCCGCGCAGCAGATCGGCGAGCCGCTGGTCCAACTCCTGTGCACCGCCCGTGATGCGCCCGGCCCTGCGGCCCGCGCGACGGGCCGCCGCCCGGTCCGCATCGGATGACGCCGTGTCAGGAGCGGTTCCCGGCGCCCGCTCCACCGTCCGGCGTGCCGCCTGTCCGGCAGCGCGCCACGCTTCTCCCCCGTGAGATAGCACCATGGAACCGACGGTAGAGCGCCCCACTGACAATCGGCTCCGACCTGCGATGACGCCCGCCCGCGGCGGGGTTGGCCGCCTTTCCGCCGCGCTCTCCTGCGAGGAGGACGTGTGGCCAGGCGCCGGGGCCGGCGGCGGTGATGCCGGTGGTTCCGGATGCGGGCCGGCGGGCCGCGGCGGGCCCGATTGTCAGTGCCGTGGTGCACCGTGGAAACCGCATCGGATCGACCGATCCGGAGGGGGATCCATGACCGTGTCCGTACTGACCGACGCAGCCGGCGGCGAGGCCCTGAGGCCGCACGCCGAGCACGCCTTCGCCGACGAGCTCAAGGCGCTCGCCGCCGCCGACGACCGTCCCAGGCCCGCCCGTTGGAAGCTCTCGCCCTGGGCCGTATCCACCTATCTCCTCGGCGGGACGCTCCCGGACGGCACGCTGATCACGCCGAAGTACGTGGGGCCGCGCCGCCTCGTCGAGGTCGCCGTCACCACGCTCGCCACCGACCGGGCGCTGCTGCTCCTCGGTGTTCCGGGGACCGCCAAGACCTGGGTCTCCGAGCATCTCGCCGCCGCCGTCAGCGGGGACTCGACCCTGCTCGTCCAGGGCACCGCGGGCACCCCCGAGGAAGCCGTCCGCTACGGGTGGGACTACGCCCGGCTGCTGGCCCACGGCCCCAGCCGCGAGGCCCTGGTGCCGAGTCCCGTCATGCGGGCCATGGCGGAGGGGATGACCGTGCGCGTCGAGGAGCTGACCCGCATCCCCGCCGACGTGCAGGACGCGCTCATCACGATCCTGTCGGAGAAGACACTCCCCGTCCCCGAGCTGGGGGAAGAGGTCCAGGCGGTCCGGGGGTTCAACCTCGTCGCCACGGCGAACGACCGCGACCGCGGGGTCAACGAGCTCTCCAGCGCCCTGCGCCGCCGGTTCAACACCGTCGTGCTGCCGCTGCCCGCGACACTCGAGGCCGAGGTGGACATCGTGTCCCGGCGCGTGGCCCAGACAGGGCACTCGCTCGACCTGCCGCCGGCGCCGGACGGCATGGCCGAGATCCGGCGTGTGGTCACGGTCTTCCGCGAACTGCGCGACGGCATCACCACGGACGGCCGCACCAAGCTCAAGTCACCGTCCGGGACGCTGTCCACGGCCGAGGCCATCTCCGTCGTCACCGGAGGGCTCGCCCTCGCCGCCCACTTCGGCGACGGGGTCCTGCGCCCCGGTGACGTGGCGGCGGGAATCATCGGGGCCGTCGTCCGCGATCCCACCGCCGACCGCGTCGCCTGGCAGGAGTACGTGGAGACCGTCGTCCGGGAGCGCGACGGATGGAAGGACTTCTACCGCGCCTGCCGTGAGGCCGCGGAATGACCCCCCGCACCGGAAGGGCGACCGTGCCCGGGGGACCGCTGCTGCTGGGAGTGCGCCACCACGGCCCCGGCTCCGCCCGCGCGGTCCTGGCCGCCCTGGAGTCCGTACGGCCGGACGCTGTGCTCGTCGAAGGCCCGCCCGAGGGCGACGCGTTGCTGCCGCTCGCCGCGCACGGCCGGATGCGTCCGCCGGTCGCGCTGCTCGCGCACGCCGTGGACGACCCGGGGCGTGCCGCCTTCTGGCCGCTGGCCGACTTCTCGCCCGAGTGGGTGGCCATCCGCTGGGCGGCGGAGCACGGGGTCCCGGTGCGCTTCGTGGACCTGCCCGCCGCGCACTCCCTGGCGCTGACCGAGCAGCGGGAGGGCGGCCCGGAGGACGGCCGGGGCATCGACCCGATCGGGATACTCGCCGGGGCCGCGGGCTACGACGACCCCGAGCGCTGGTGGGAGGACGTCGTCGAGCACCGGGCGGCAGGCGGCGGACCGGCCGACCCCTGTGCCCCGTTCGCCGCGCTCGCCGAGGCGATGACCGCGCTGCGCGAGGCGTACGGGGACGGGGGACATCCGCAGGACGCCGTCCGGGAGGCCGCCATGCGCCTCCAGCTGCGCGCCGCCCGCAAGGAGTTCGGCGACGGCATCGCGGTGGTCTGCGGCGCCTGGCACGTGCCCGCGCTCGGCGCGAGGACGACGGTCGCCGCCGACCGGGCCCTCCTCAGGGGGATGCCCAAGGTCAGGACGGAGCTGACCTGGGTGCCCTGGACCCACCGCAGGCTCGCCCGGCACAGCGGATACGGCGCGGGGATCGAGTCCCCCGGCTGGTACGCACACCTCTTCGGCGCCCCGGACCGGCCCGTCGAGCGCTGGATGACCAAGGTGGCCGGGCTGCTGCGCGACTCGGACAGGCCCGTGTCCCCGGCCGACGTCATCGAGGCCGTCCGGCTCGCCGGGACCCTGGCCGCACTGCGCGGCCGCCCGGCCGTCGGCCTGGCCGAGGCCACCGACGCGGTCAGGGCCGTCATGTGCGAGGGGTCCGACGTGCCGCTCGCCCTGGTGCGGGACCGGCTCGTCGTCGGCGAGGTCCTCGGCGAGGTCCCGGACACCGCCCCCGCCGTCCCCCTCCAGCGCGACCTGGACCGGCAGCAGCGCACGCTGAGACTCAGGCCCGAGGCGGAGCGGCGCGAGCTGGATCTCGATCTGCGCAAGGACACCGACGCGGCGCGCAGCAGACTGCTGCACCGGCTGCGGCTCCTCGGGGTGCACTGGGGCGAGCCCGCCGCCGGCCGGAGCAGCACGGGGACGTTCCGGGAGAGCTGGCGGCTGCGCTGGGAGCCCGAGCTGTTCGTCCGTACCGCCGAGGCGGGGGTGTGGGGCACGACCGTCCTCGGGGCCGCCACCGCCAGGGCCGAGTCGGACGCCGTGTCCTCGTCGTCGCTCGCCGGGGTCACCGCGCTCGCCGAGCAGTGTCTCCTCGCCGGCCTGACCGAGGCGCTGCCCGTGGTGATGAGGGCCCTCTCCGACCGGGCCGCCCTGGACACGGACGTCGGCCACCTCGCCGACGCACTGCCCGCCCTGGCCCGCTCCCTGCGGTACGGGGACGTGCGGTCCACCGACACCACTGCCTTGGGCGAGGTGGCGGCCGGCCTCGCCGAACGCGTCTGCGTGGGCCTGCCGCCCGCCTGCACCGACCTCGACGCCGACGCGGCCGAGGAGGCCCACCGCCGGGTCGACGCCGTGCACACCGCGATCGGGCTGTTCGCCAGCGTCGTACGGGCGGACGGGCCGGCCGAGCGGTGGGCCGCCGTCCTGCACAAGCTGTCCTCCCGGGATGCGGTCGCCGGGGTGATCAGGGGCCGCGCCACGCGACTCCTCCTGGACGACGGCCGGCTGGCGGACAGTGAGGCCGCCCGCCTGATGGGGCTGGCCCTCTCGCCCGGCACCGCGCCACCGGACGCGGCGGCCTGGATCGAGGGCTTCGTCGGCGGGGCCGAGGGCGGCGGCCTGCTGCTGGTCCACGACGAGCGGCTCCTCGGGCTCGTCGACACCTGGCTGACGGGCATACCGGCCGACACCTTCACCGGCGTACTGCCCCTGCTGCGCCGCACCTTCGCGGCCTATGAACCGGCGGTGCGGCGCACGCTGGGAGAGCTCGTGCGCCGCGGACCGGGCCCCGGCAGGGAGCGCGACGAGGCCGCACCGCCCGCGCCGGGCTTCGGTGACGGACCGGACGAGGAGCGGGCGGACGCGGTGGTCCCGGTCCTCCGGCTGCTTCTCGGTCTCGACAGCCCGGCCCCCGGAGCGGCGGCGACCGGATGAGGACGACCTCCACGGATACGGGGACGACGGCCCCCGCGGTCACCAGGACAGCAGGATCCATGGACACGCAGAAGACGGCAGGCTTCACGGGCACACGGCAGAAGGAGGACGGAGCCATGGACGCGGCATCCCCCGAGGGCGAGCGGCCGGACGAGCGGCTGCGGCGCTGGCGCATGGTGCTCGGCGAGGACGGCGCCGAGGGCACGGGGCGCGCGCTCACCGGCCGCGACGCGGCGATGGACGGGGCGCTGACCGCGCTGTACGACGGCGGGAAGAAACCCGGCGGCAGCGGCGGAGCCGAGCGTTCCGCGGGGCTCGGGGCATCGGCCCCGTCGGTGGCCCGCTGGCTCGGCGACATCCGTACGTACTTCCCGGCCCCCGTCGTCCAGGTCATGCAGCGCGACGCGATCGACCGGCTCGGGCTCTCCGCCCTGCTGCTGGAGCCGGAGATGCTGGAGGCCGTGGAACCCGATGTCCACCTGGTCGGCACCCTGCTCTCCCTCGGCAAGGCCATGCCGGAGACGACGAGGGAGACGGCCCGCGCCGTCGTACGCAAGGTCGTCGATGACCTGGAGCGCCGACTTGCCACCCGCACGCGGGCGGCGCTCACCGGCGCCCTGGACCGTTCGGCCCGGGCGGCCAGGCCGCGCCACCGGGACATCGACTGGAACCGCACGATCCGCGCCAACCTGAAGAACTACGTGTCCCTCCCGGGCCGCGAGGGCCGCGAGGGCGGCGAGAGCGCTGAGGGCCGCGAAGGCGCCGGCACGGTCATCCCCGAGCGTCTCGTCGGGTACGGGCGCACGGACCGGTCGGTGAAGAAGGACGTCATCCTCTGCGTCGACCAGTCCGGCTCCATGGCCGCCTCCGTGGTCCACGCCGCGGTCTTCGGTGCGGTGCTCGCCTCGATGAGGACCCTGGCGACCCGGCTCGTCGTGTTCGACACGGCCGTCGTCGATCTCACCGACCAGCTGGACGACCCGGTCGACGTCCTGTTCGGCACGCAGCTCGGCGGCGGTACGGACATCAACCGCGCGCTCGCCTACTGCCAGTCGAGAATCACCCGTCCGGCGGACACGGTCGTCGTCCTCATCAGCGATCTCCACGAAGGAGGGATCCGCGACGGGATGGTCCGGCGGGCCGCAGCGATGAAGGCGTCCGGCGTGCGGTTCGTGACCCTGCTCGCCCTCTCCGACGAGGGCACTCCCTCCTACGACCGCGAGCACGCCGCCGCGCTGGCGGCGCTCGGCGTCCCGGCCTTCGCCTGCACTCCCGATCTCTTCCCCGAGGTCATGGCGGCGGCGATCGGGGGACGGCCCCTGCCGATACCGGACGCCGGGCCGTGAGCGGACGGTCCCGGCACCCCTGCGGAGGTGCCGTTTTGTCCCTCGTAACCCGGCTACCAGCGCGGTCTGTGACCGTTATCACCGCTCCGGTGTGATCTGCAATTTAGGGTCCGGTGCGGCGTGGGGGATAACCTGCCGGATGGACATGCCGCGTACCCGGTCACCGTGTGCGCCTCCCTAGTGACTGCGCAGTCACGTTGCCCTCGCGGCACGCCCACGCAGAAAACGAACCGCGAGACCACTAAAAGGGACGGACGCGCGTGGACCTGTTCGAGTACCAGGCGAGGGACCTCTTCGCCAAGCACGGTGTACCGGTGCTGGCCGGTGAAGTCATCGACACGCCTGAGGCAGCCCGCGAGGCGACCGAGCGGCTGGGCGGCAAGTCCGTCGTCAAGGCGCAGGTGAAGGTCGGAGGCCGAGGCAAGGCCGGCGGCGTGAAGCTGGCGGCAGACCCGGACGAGGCGGTCGCTCGCGCGACCGACATCCTCGGGATGGACATCAAGGGCCACACGGTCCACAAGGTGATGATCGCCGAGCTGTCCCCGGAGATCGAGGCGGAGTACTACGTCTCGTACCTCCTCGACCGCACCAACCGCACCTTCCTGGCCATGGCCTCGGTGCAGGGCGGCATGGACATCGAGGAGGTCGCGGAGAAGACCCCCGAGGCCCTCGCGAAGGTCCCGGTCAACGCCGTCGACGGCGTTGACATCGTGAAGGCCCGCGAGATCGTGGCCCTGGCGAAGTTCCCGGCCGAGGTGGCCGAGGGTGTCGCCGAGGCCCTGGTGACCCTGTGGGACACCTTCGTCGCCGAGGACGCGCTCCTCGTCGAGGTCAACCCGCTGGTGAAGACCAAGGACGGCCGCATCCTGGCCCTGGACGGCAAGGTGTCTCTCGACGAGAACGCCGACTTCCGCCAGCCCGGCCACGAGGCGCTCGAGGACAAGGCCGCGGCCAACCCCCTCGAGGCCGCCGCCAAGGCCAAGAACCTCAACTACGTCAAGCTCGAGGGCGAGGTCGGCATCATCGGTAACGGTGCCGGTCTGGTCATGTCGACCCTGGACGTCGTCGCGTACGCCGGTGAGAAGCACGGCAACGTGAAGCCCGCCAACTTCCTCGACATCGGTGGCGGCGCCTCCGCAGAGGTCATGGCGAACGGCCTGGAGATCATCCTCGGCGACGCGGACGTCAAGTCCGTCTTCGTCAACGTCTTCGGTGGCATCACCGCCTGCGACGAGGTCGCCAACGGCATCGTCCAGGCCCTGGAGCTGCTCAAGTCCAAGGGCGAGGACGTCACCAAGCCGCTGGTCGTGCGCCTCGACGGCAACAACGCGGAGCTGGGTCGCAAGATCCTCTCCGACGCCAACCACCCGCTCGTTCAGCGTGTGGACACCATGGACGGCGCGGCCGACAAGGCCGCCGAGCTCGCCGCGGCTGCGAAGTAAGGGACGAGGGACTCCAACACCATGGCTATCTTCCTCACCAAGGACAGCAAGGTCATCGTCCAGGGGATGACCGGCGCCACGGGCATGAAGCACACCAAGCTCATGCTGGCCGACGGCACCAACATCGTCGGTGGCGTGAACCCCCGCAAGGCGGGCACCTCCGTCGACTTCGACGGCACCGAGGTACCCGTATTCGGGTCGGTCGCCGAGGCGATCGAGAAGACCGGCGCCGACGTGTCCGTCCTCTTCGTGCCGCCGGCCTTCGCGAAGGCCGCCGTCGTCGAGGCGATCGACGCCGAGATCCCGCTGGCCGTCGTGATCACCGAGGGCATCGCGGTCCACGACTCGGCCGCCTTCTGGGCGTACGCCGGCTCGAAGGGCAACAAGACCCGGATCATCGGTCCGAACTGCCCCGGCCTGATCACCCCCGGCCAGTCCAACGCCGGCATCATCCCGGGCGACATCACCAAGCCCGGCCGCATCGGTCTCGTGTCGAAGTCCGGCACGCTGACCTACCAGATGATGTACGAGCTCCGTGACATCGGCTTCTCCTCGGCCGTCGGCATCGGTGGCGACCCGGTCATCGGCACGACGCACATCGACGCGCTCGCCGCGTTCGAGGCCGACCCCGACACGGACCTCATCGTGATGATCGGCGAGATCGGTGGCGACGCCGAGGAGCGCGCCGCCGACTACATCGCGAAGAACGTCACGAAGCCGGTCGTCGGCTACGTCGCGGGCTTCACCGCCCCGGAGGGCAAGACCATGGGCCACGCGGGCGCCATCGTCTCCGGCTCCTCCGGTACGGCCGCCGCCAAGAAGGAGGCCCTCGAGGCCGCCGGCGTGAAGGTCGGCAAGACGCCGACCGAGACCGCCAAGCTGGCGCGCGAGATCCTCGGCGGCTGACGCCCACAGCGTCGGCGCTTCACCGCCTCACCGCGGTAACGGCGCGGGCCCGCACCTCCTCCATGAGGGGTGCGGGCCCGCGCCGTTCGCGTTCCGGCAGCCGCCGGGGAGCGCCTGGTCAGGGGATGCGGGGGACGAGCCGCTCCGGGCCGTGCGTGAGTTGGCCGCGCAGCGACTTCTGCAGCTTCAGGTCCTGCGGCGTCAGCTTCTGCGGCCCGCCCAGCGGAGGTACGCCGCCGACCCGTGCGGCGGGCGCCAGCGGCTGCTCGTACTGGGTGGGGGCCGTGTGCAGGGTGAAGGCGGTCGTGCTGACGAGCAGCACCCCGAAGCAGAGCGCCGCCCTGGTCCACAGTCCCGCGACGCGCTCGCTGCCCGCGCGGACGGCGGTGGCCGGCGGTGGCTCGGGCACCTCCTCCGCGAGGGCGAGCGCACCCAGCCGCTCCTGGAGCACCGTGGACCGGCCGCCCGGATCCACGGACCCCGCCAGCTCGGGCAGCCGCTCGGCCAGGGTGGCGCGTGCGTTCAGCAGCCTGCTCGCCGCAGCGGGCGTACTGGCTTCCGTCTCGGCGGCCGTCTCCGGCAGCCCCAGTCCCACGGCGTCGTGGAGGAGCAGAGTGCGCCGGTACGAGGGAGGCAGGCCGAGCAGTGCCTCGAACAGCGCGCGCCGCGCCGGATCCCGGGGCGGGGCGTCGGCCCGGCGGTGGGTGCGGCGCAGCCGGTGCCAGGGCGACATCGCGTACTCGTACGCCATCGCCCGCACCCAGCCCGCCGGGTCACGGTCCCTGGCCACCTCGGGCCAGCGCTGCCAGGCGGTCCGGAAGGCGTGTTCGACGGCCTCCCGGGAGAGCTTCCGACGGCCGGTCAGCAGATGCATCTGGCGGGTCAGTCCGGGGGCGGTGAGGGTGTACAGCGCGTCGTACGCTTCCTCGGCGGTGAGGCCCGCGCGGGGCTGCGGGACGGGGGCGGCGGGCTCGTGCCCCTCCGGCGCGGACGTCGCCGGTGCGTCCGCGTCCGGGTCCCGTGTGAGGGTGAGCGCCTCCGGGTCCGGGTCCCGTGTGAGGGTGAGTGCGTCCGCGTCCCGCGTGGGGGCGTCCGGAGCGATGGCGTCCGCGCTGGGGCCGGTGCCGGGCTCGGTCGGGGACATCGTGCTGCTCCCGGTGGCTTCGACGGAGGGGGACGGTGCGGGGCGGTGTCCGGCGCAGCCGATCAGCCTGACGTAGGCCGCGCGCCGACGGCCCCGCGGGTCGGTGCGCCCTGTTTCCCAGGCGCGGACGGTGGCGGGCGTGACCCCCACGGCCGCCGCGACCTGTTCCTCACTCAGCGCCCTGGCCTCGCGCAGCCTGCGGCGCTCCTTGGGGGAGGGCAGGGGGGCGGCGGGGGCCGGACCGGCGGTGCTCCGCGTCATGCCCGGCCTCCGTCCCCGGTGACACTGCACTGGGTGAAAAAGTACATAAACGTATATTGGGCGACACAGCGGCTATTCGCCCGTTACACGGAATAAGCGCGTGTCGTTGGCAGCATGGCCGCGTGACCC
Organism: Streptomyces silvae; assembly: GCF_016745505.1. Taxonomy (GTDB): domain Bacteria; phylum Actinomycetota; class Actinomycetes; order Streptomycetales; family Streptomycetaceae; genus Streptomyces; species Streptomyces silvae. The sequence continues at coordinate 21,950 of NZ_JAERUC010000015.1, forward strand.
AAGTGACCGAACGCAGCCCGATGTTGCCGGCCGAGCGGAGCAGGTCCGCCGCGCTGGCCTCCGCTTTCGTGCGCGGGGTGCTGGCGGCGGGGCTCGGGCTCGGCTCGCTGGCCGTCCTGGTCATGGTGCTGTGGATCAGCTCTCCGTACCCCGACAGCGGGCCGGCCGGGGCCCTCCATGTGGCGACCGGGCTCTGGCTGCTCGGCCACGGCGCCGAACTCGTCAGGGCCGACACGGTGGGAGGCCATCCCGCACCCGTGGCGACGGTCCCGCTGCTGCTCGTCGTGCTGCCGATGTGGCTGGTGCACCGGGCCGCCCGGGACTCGGCGGAGACCGAGGAGGGGGAGGAGGGGGGCCACAGCCACCACTCGGCGGTGGGAGCTTTCTGTGCGGTGAGCGCCGGTTATCTGCTGGTGGTGCTCGCCGCCGCGGCGTACGCACGGGACGGGTCGCTGCCGGCCGACCGGGCCTCGCTCGCCTTTCCCGTCACCTTCGTGGTGGCCGGTGCGGCGGCCGCGGGGGTGTGGGCGGCCCGCGGGCGTCCGCTGACCCCGTTGCTGGTCTGGGCGCCGCTGAGACTTCAGGAGGCCGCCGCCCGCTCCGGTTTCCGGTCCGGGGCGGCGGTGGCCCTGCGGTCGGCCGCCGCGGGCGTGCTCATGCTGCTGGGCGGCGGGGCGCTGCTGGTGGCCGTGGCGCTGGTGTGGCACACGGGGGCGGCGAGGGAGTCGTTCGTGGGGCTGGCCGGCGACTGGGCGGGCCGGGTCTCCGTGCTCCTGCTGGCGGCCGCGCTGGTGCCGAACGCGGCGATGTGGGGTGCCGCGTACGGCCTCGGGCCGGGGTTCGCCCTCGGTACGGCGTCCCTGGCCACCCCGCTCGCCTTCACCGGTCCGCCCGCCGTGCCGGACTTCCCGCTGCTCGCCGCGGTGCCGTCCCACGGCCCGGGAACGGCGGCGAACTGGGCGGCCGTCGCGGTGCCGGTCATGGCCGCCCTGGCCGTCGCCAGATTCGTCGCCCGGGGGGCCGTCCCGGTGCGCGGGGCGCGGGAGGAGACGTGGGGTCAGAGCCGCACCGCGCTGGTGACCGGGCTGGCGGCCGTCGGCTGCGGGGCCGGGGCGGCGGTGCTGGCGGCGGCGTCGGGCGGCCCGCTGGGCACCGGGGCGCTGGCGGAGTTCGGGCCCGTGTGGTGGCTGGTGGGCCCCGCCGCTCTCGCGTGGACGGCCGTGATCGGCGTACCGGCGGCGCTGCTGCTCAGGGCGTGGCGGCTGAGGGAGACCCGGTGGGGATGGCGGTGGGACGCGGCGAAGGGGGAGCAGACGGCGACGGAGCCGGCGAAGGCGGAGCAGGCGAAGGCGACGCCGGGGGAGAAGCCGGAGCAGGTGGTGGAGAAGGAGCCGGGGGGAGGGGACGGGGACCCGGAGCCGTACGACTTCCTGTCGGCCGGGCCGTGGCACGAGGACGGGGCGAGGGAAGCGCGCTGGGCCGCGCTCAAGAAGAGCTCGGGCGGACTGATGGCGGACTTCAGGGCGGAGGGGGAGGCGGCCCCGGCCCCGGTCGCCAAGCCGGACCCGGTTCCGGCCCCGG
>NZ_JAERUC010000166.1 GCF_016745505.1 Streptomyces silvae
ACTCGATGATGTTCACCGCGAGCCCGCCCCGCGCCGTCTCCTTGTACTTGACGCTCATGTCCGCGCCCGTCTCCTTCATGGTCTTGATGACCTTGTCCAGGGAGACCTTGTGGCTGCCGTCGCCGCGCAGCGCCATCTTGGCCGCCGTGACCGCCTTGACCGCCGCCATGCCGTTGCGCTCGATGCACGGGATCTGGACCAGTCCGCCGACCGGGTCGCAGGTCAGGCCCAGGTTGTGCTCCATGCCGATCTCGGCGGCGTTCTCCACCTGCTCGGGGGAGCCGCCCATGACCTCGGCGAGGGCGCCCGCGGCCATCGAGCAGGCGGAGCCGACCTCGCCCTGGCAGCCCACCTCGGCGCCGGAGATGGAGGCGTTCTCCTTGAAGAGCATGCCGATCGCGCCGGCCGCCAGCAGGAAGCGGACGACGCCGTCCTCCTTCTCGGCCTCCGTGCAGCCGCCCGCCGCGAAGTTCATCCAGTAGTGCAGGACCGCGGGGATGATGCCCGCCGCGCCGTTGGTCGGGGCGGTGACGACCCGGCCGCCGGCGGCGTTCTCCTCGTTGACGGCCATCGCGTAGAGGGTGATCCACTCCATCGCGTGTGTCTGCGGGGCTCCCTCGGCGCGCAGCTGCCTGGCCGAGTTCGCGGCCCGGCGCCGGACCTTCAGGCCGCCGGGAAGGATGCCCTCGCGGGACATGCCGCGCGCGATGCAGGCCTCCATGACGCGCCAGATCTCCAGCAGGCCGGCCCGGATCTCGCCCTCGGTGCGCCAGGCCTTCTCGTTCTCCAGCATCAGCGAGGAGATGGAAAGACCGGTCTCCCGGGCGAGCCTCAGCAGCTCGTCACCGGTGCGGAAGGGGTGCTTCAGGACGGTGTCGTCCGGGATGATCGGGTCCTCGCCGGCCACGGCGTCCTCGTCGACGACGAAGCCGCCGCCCACCGAGTAGTACGTCTTCTCCAGCAGCGGGGCGCCGTCACGGTCGTACGCGAGGACCGTCATCCCGTTGGCGTGGTACGGCAGGGCCTTGCGCCGGTGCAGGACCAGCTGCTCGTCGGCGTCGAAGGGGATGTCGTGCACGCCCAGCAGACTGATCCGCCCCGAGGCGCGGATCTCCTCGACGCGGGCGTCGGCGCCCTCCACGTCGACGGTGCGGGGCGACTCGCCCTCGAGGCCCAGCAGGACCGCCTTGGGCGTGCCGTGCCCGTGGCCGGTCGCGCCGAGCGAGCCGTACAGCTCGGCCCGTATCGAGGCGGTGTGGGCCAGCAGGCCCTCGTTCTTGAGGCGGCGGGCGAACATGCGGGCCGCGCGCATCGGGCCGACCGTGTGGGAGCTGGACGGGCCGATACCGACCGAGAAGAGGTCGAAGACCGAGAGGGCCACGGGAGTACTCCTAAGGCGTTGGTGGACGTCGTTGTCCGCCGGGTGGTGCGGAACGGGCCGGTGGGCCCGGGAGCGCGGGGCAAAGGGGTGGGGGCACCGGGCTCACTGTGTTCAGTGTGCGCGGTGCCCCCACCCTGCGTGCAAATCGCGGGTGACTACTTGATGCCGGGGTACAGCGGGAACTTCGCGGCCAGCGCGGCCACGCGGGCCTTGAGGTCGTCCGCGTCGTACGCCGGCTTCAGCGCGGCCGCGATGATCTCGGCGACCTCGGTGAAGTCCTCGGCCTGGAAACCGCGGGTGGCCAGCGCCGGCGTGCCGATCCGCAGACCCGAGGTGACCATCGGGGGCCGCGGGTCGTTCGGGATGGCGTTCCGGTTGACCGTGATGCCCAGCTCGTGGAGCCGGTCCTCGGCCTGCTGGCCGTCCAGCTCGGAGTTGCGCAGGTCGACCAGGACCAGGTGCACGTCCGTACCGCCGGAGAGGACGGAGACGCCCACCTCGGTGACGTCCGGCTGCACCAGGCGCTCGGCGAGGATGCGGGCGCCGTCCAGGGTGCGCTGCTGGCGCTCCTTGAACGCGTCGGTCGCCGCGACCTTGAAGGAGACCGCCTTGGCCGCGATCACGTGCTCCAGCGGGCCACCCTGCTGACCCGGGAAGACCGCCGAGTTGATCTTCTTGGCGAGCTCCTGCGTCGACAGGATGACGCCGCCGCGCGGACCGCCGAGGGTCTTGTGCGTGGTGGTGGTGACGACGTGGGCGTGCGGCACCGGGTTGGGGTGCAGCCCCGCGGCGACCAGGCCGGCGAAGTGCGCCATGTCGACCATCAGGTACGCGCCGACCTCGTCCGCGATGCGGCGGAAGGCGGCGAAGTCCAGCTGACGCGGGTAGGCGGACCAGCCGGCCACGATGAGCTTCGGCTTCGACTCCTTGGCGAGGCGCTCGACCTCGGCCATGTCCACGACGCCGGTGTCGTCGACGTGGTACGGGACCACGTTGTAGAGCTTGCCGGAGAAGTTGATCTTCATGCCGTGGGTCAGGTGACCGCCGTGGGCCAGGTTCAGGCCCATGATCGTGTCGCCCGGCTTCAGCAGTGCGAACATCGCGGCGGCGTTGGCCTGCGCACCCGAGTGCGGCTGGACGTTCGCGGCCTCGGCGCCGAAGAGCGCCTTGATGCGGTCGATCGCGATCTGCTCGACCACGTCGACGTGCTCGCAGCCACCGTAGTAGCGGCGGCCCGGGTAGCCCTCGGCGTACTTGTTGGTGAGGACGGAGCCCTGCGCCTCCATGACCGCGACCGGAGCGAAGTTCTCCGAGGCGATCATCTCGAGGGTGGACTGCTGACGGTGGAGCTCGGCGTCGACGGCGGCGGCGACGTCCGGGTCCAGCTCGTGGAGGGAGGAGTTGAGAAGCGACATCAGTGGGTCCCTAAGGTCTCAGTTGCCGGAGAACGCGGTGTACTCGTCGGCGGAGAGAAGGTCCTTCGGCTCCTCCGCGACGCGCACCTTGAACAGCCAGCCGCCCTCGAAGGGGGCGGAGTTCACCAGCGACGGGTCGTCCACGACGTCCTGGTTGGCCGCGGTCACCTCGCCGGTCACCGGCGAGTACAGGTCGCTGACCGACTTGGTCGACTCCAGCTCACCGCAGGTCTCGCCCGCGGTCACCGTGTCACCGACCTCCGGGAGCTGGGCGTAGACGACGTCACCGAGCGCGTTGGCCGCGAACTCGGTGATACCGACCGTGGCCACGCCGTCCTCGAGGGCCGACAGCCACTCGTGCTCCTTGCTGTACCGCAGCTGCTGGGGGTTGCTCATGACCTGAATTCTCCTGTACGCGGGGGAGTGCTGATGAACGGTGGTCTTACGGTGTGAGACACGACTACGTCACGTGTGCGGCGCGACGTGTCACTTACGGCGCTTGTAGAACGGCAGCGCCACGACCTCGTACGGCTCGTGCGTGCCCCGGATGTCGACGCCGACACCCTCCGTGCCGGGCTCGGCGTGCGCCGCGTCCACGTAGGCCATGGCGATCGGCTTGCCCAGGGTGGGTGACGGCGCACCCGAGGTGACCTCGCCGACGACCTGGCCGTCCACCACGACGGAGAAGCCGGCGCGCGGCACCCGGCGGCCCTCGGCCACCAGGCCGACGAGCTTGCGCGGCGGGGCGGTCTCCGCGCGCTCCGCCGCGGCGGTCAGCGCCTCGCGGCCGACGAAGTCACCCTCCTTCTCGAACTTCACGACCCTGCCCAGGCCGGCGTCGAAGGGCGTCAGCGCGGTGGTCAGCTCGTGCCCGTACAGCGGCATGCCCGCCTCCAGGCGGAGCGTGTCACGGCAGGAGAGCCCGCAGGGGATCAGGCCGTACGGTGCGCCGGCCTCGGTGAGGGCCTTCCACAGCTGCTCGGCGTGGGCCGGGTCCACGAAGAGCTCGAAGCCGTCCTCGCCGGTGTAGCCCGTACGGGCGATGAGCGCGGGGACACCGGCCACCGTTCCTGGGAGTCCGGCGTAGTACTTCAGTCCGTCGAGGTCGGCGTCGGTGACCGACTTCAGTACGGCGGGGGAGTCGGGGCCCTGGACGGCGAGCAGCGCGTACGCGTCGCGGTCGTCCCGCACCTCGGCGTCGAAGTCGCCGGCGCGCTCGGTCAGGGTGTCCAGGACGAGCTGCGCGTTGCCCGCGTTGGCCACCACCAGATACTCGGGGGCCTCGGTCTCCGCCAGGCGGTAGACGATCAGGTCGTCCAGGATCCCGCCGTCCGCCTCGACGATCATGGTGTAGCGGGCCCGGCCCACGCCGACGGTGGCGATGTTGCCGACCAGGGCGTAGCTCAGGAAGGCCGCGGCCTGCGGGCCGGTGACGGTGATCTCGCCCATGTGCGACAGGTCGAACAGGCCGGCGCGGGTGCGTACGGCGTTGTGCTCGTCGCGCTCGCTGGCGTACCGCAGGGGCATGTCCCAGCCCGCGAAGTCGGTCATGGTCGCGCCCAGGGACCGGTGCAGGGCATCGAGGGCGGTGAGACGGGGGGCAGTGCTCATGGGCATGGCTCCAGGGCATGACGACAGGGGGTGGTTCCCTCCCCATCTGTCATCGGAACCTGAGAGGTTCGCCGAGAGCCCCTGAAAGGGTCCGGCTTGCACCTTGGGTGGAGCCGCGGAGCGGCCCGCTTTTCAGATCTGCCTCATCCACGCGGTACGGGGCCTGAGAGATTCAAGGGAGGAACTTGCTCCTTCGGCGCCCGGCGCACACGGTGACCGGGACTCTCCCGCGCGGATTCAAACGGCCGGTATGCAGTTGGCGGGGTCATCATCGCACGCCTTGCGGGAGAGTGGGGCGTCCCGGTCCTGACCGGTGGAAGGCCGGGTGTCCGCGCGCACGCGCGCGGACACATACAAGGGGACGGCCACGGGACGCGTACGGGGCGCCCACGGGGACACGTACGGGTGGAACCGGTTGTGCCGCATTACCTTTTCTTTACACTTCTTGGGCAGGTCCAGTGGGTGACCGGCAGGGCTCGGCAGGGGGAGGGCGATGACGTTGCAGCGCTACGCGACCACCGCGGGGGCGGCACGCGGTGCGATGCCCCGGCAGCCGGGCGCACCCGCCCGGGAACCGGTGGCCGGACACACCTCGGTGGTGCGTGATCTGCGGGGCGGGGGCGGCCGGGGGCCGCACGGCCTGGACTTCGCGGCGGGCGATGTCGTGGTGGTCTCCGGGCTGCCCGGCAGCGGCAAGTCGACGCTGATCCGCCGGGCGGTCGAGGAGCACGCGGTCGACTCCCAGGACACCAGGGACCGGTGGGCGGCGGTCCTGCCCGCCTTACTCCCGTACGCCCTCTATCGTCCCCTGGTGCGCGTCGCGCACTACGCCGGGCTGTGGCGGCGGCTGCGGTCGGGCGGATCCGTCGTCGTGCACGACTGCGGTACGCAGGCCTGGGTGCGGCGCTGGCTGGCGCGCGAGGCCCGGCGGCGGGGCGGCGTCCTGCACCTCCTCCTGCTCGACGTCACCCCCCTGGTGGCCAGGCAGGGCCAGCGGGAGCGCGGCCGGGGGGTGTCCGGCTACGCGTTCGCGCGGCACCGGCGAGCCGTCGGCCGGCTGCTGCGCGACACCGAGACGGGCCTGCTGCCCCGGGGCTGTGCCTCGGCGGTGCTGCTCGACCGGGACGCGGCGGCGGCGATCGGCAGGATCTCCTTCCGGGAGGCGGGACTCCCCCAGGAGTAGGCCGGTCGCGGCGTCACCATTCGCATACGCACAGTTCGCAGACCTCCGGCCGACTGTCCGGTATCTGGACGGTGCGGTGGACCGGACGGCGTTCCCGACCGGGGCGCTGCCCCCGTGTCCCGACCCGGACTAAGGTTTCAGCCGCAGCGCACGGCGAGAAAGGGACACAGACACCGTGGACATTCCGGCTCAGGCCCAGGCCCCGTCGCATCCTCCCCAGGGGTGGCCGGCCAACGAGCTCGAAGAAGTGCTCAGCGCCTCGCTCGGCGTACCCGGGGCGGCCGGCCGGCTGGTCGAGGTGCTCGGCCGCAGCCAGGTCTGGGTGCCCCTGCCGAACGGCGGGGGGCCCGACAGCATTGGACTCGACCTGCCGACGGTCGACATCGACGGCGGCGCGTACGTCCCCGTGTTCAGCTCCGAGGCGCAGTTCCTCCAGTGCGCCGGCGCGCATCTCTCCTTCACCGTCGCGCCCGCGCGCGAGTTCGCCCGCGGTCTGCCCCCGCAGCTCGGTGTCGCCGTGAACCCCGGCGGGGCCGTCGGGGTGCCGCTGCCGCCGGCCGCCGTCGCCGAGCTCTGCCGGGCCGGGCGCACCCCGCTGGACGGCCCCGCGAGCGGCGGCCGGGTCCGGCTGTACGAGCCGGACTGGAAGGAGGACCCCGTCGACTTCCTCTCCGCGGTGTCCGCCGAGTTCCAGGGGACCGGGGTGGTGAACACCGCGCGCCGGACGCTGGCCAGCATCGAGGGCGAGAGCCCCGTCCTCATCGTCGGCGTCGAGGCCGCCGTGCTGGACGCCGCGGCGCAGAGCGCGCCGCTGGACGCCCTGGGGCGCGCCCTGGGCCGCGTCCAGGTGCCCTGGCCGGTCAATCTCGTCCTGCTCGACCTGACCCAGGACCCGGTCGCCGACTGGATGCTGGAGAAGGTGCGCCCCTTCTACCGGCGCGACGCGTACTGAGAGCGCGAACCCCTGACGCCACGTGGCGTCAAGCCGGTGTCAGGGGCGGCGCATAAGCTGGTTGGATGACGAGGCCGCCCCGTGTGCCCGGGAGTGGCGCCACAGCACCGTGCGGCATGCGGGAACAGCGGAACGAAGAGGGGCGGGACCCAGTGAGTGCGTCAGGCACCGCGGCGGCCGGGCAGGTCGAGCACATGCTTCGCCAAGTGACCCCCGGGCGCCTCGACGCGTACGAGGCACTGCTGCGCTCCCTGGCCGACGGCCAGGTCTGGATGCTGCTCTGGCACGGCACGGCGGGTTCCCCCGACGCCCAGTACGGCAACATGGAGGTCGGCGGGACGGGTTACGCCCCGTGCGTGACCTCCGCCCAGGAGCTCTCGGCCAGCGGCTGGAACAGGGCCCACGAGGTGACCACGGGCCGCGACATCGCCCGCTCCCTCTTCCCCGACCGCTGGGGGATCTGGCTCAACCCGCACGCACCCGGCGGCGGCGTCGGCATCCCGTGGCTGGATCTCCGGCGCATCGCCACCGGCCTGGACCGGATGCCCGCGGGCCCGCTGCGGCTCACCGAACCCGCCATCGAGCTCCCGCAGTTCTACGCCCTGCTCTCGCAGAACGCCCACCGCACCTCGGCCGTCCGCGCGCTGCGCCGCGCCTGGGTGCAGCCCGCGCTGGGCGCCCCGTACCTCGCGATCGGGCTCGACCTCTACGACAACGGCCGCCCGGCCGTCGACGCGGCCCGCGCGATGATGCAGCAGTCGATCGGTGTGGTCCCCGAGGGGCTGCCCGTCTCCACGGTCTCGCTGTCCGACGAGTACGACCCCGTCGCGATGTGGCTGAACGCCAACGCCCGGCCGTTCTACGACCGCGAGGCGCACGCCCCGGCACCCGCCGCCACGGGGTACGGCTACCCGCCCGCCACGGGCCCGGCGCCGCACGCGTACTGAGAAGGCGTCAGCCGGTCCAGGGGCCGACGGGGTATTGATGACCTCTTCAATACCCCTGGGCCTCATGCCCGTTATGGTGCATTGATGACCAGGGAATCCGCTCACCAAGCACAGCTGTCCGGATAACGGAAGACACTTGGCAGCATCACGTTTGAGCAAACATTCCCTGTCAGGTCTGGCGGGTGATCGCAAAGTGGTTGAAGACTCCACACAGCAGGTGCTCCATGCCCGGCGAACCCCTCTTTCAAACAGGGTGAGTTCGGCATGTGTGAGCGCATCTGTCATGTTTTGTTAGAGCCGCTACAGCGGCGGTCACAGGCCGGCCACCGTCGGCCGAGAGGGGTCTCCAGCGCAATGACGGCACCGATCGAGACCACCGGGGCGGATGCGCGGCCCGAAACGGTGCTGGAAGGCGCCGGGCGCAAGGAGATCGAGGGCCGCTCGCTCGGCCGCATCGCCTGGACGCGCTTCAAGCGGGACAAGGCCGCCATGGCCGGTGGCATCGTTGTCGTCCTGCTGATCATCACCGCGGTGCTCTCCAAGCCGCTCCAGTCCCTCCTGGGACTCGACCCCAACGCGTTCAACCAGAGCCTGGTCGACCCGGTCATGCTGGCGCCCAAGGGCTCCCTGGGCGGCATCAGCTGGGACCACCCCCTCGGGGTGGAACCGCAGACCGGGCGCGACATCCTGGCGCGCATCCTGGAAGGCTCCTGGGTCTCCCTGGTGGTCGCCGTCGGCTCCACGCTGCTCTCCGTCGTCATCGGCGTCGTCATGGGCGTCGTGGCCGGCTTCTACGGCGGCTGGGTGGACAGCTTCATCAGCCGGCTGATGGACACCTTCCTCGCCTTCCCGCTGCTGCTCTTCGCGATCTCGATCTCCGCCTCCCTGCAGGGCAACGCCTTCGGGATGGAAGGACTCACGCTGCGGATCGCGGTCCTGATCTTCGTGATCGGCTTCTTCAGCTGGCCCTACATCGGCCGCATCGTCCGCGCGCAGACCCTGTCGCTGCGCGAACGGGAGTTCGTCGAGGCCGCCAGGTCGCTGGGCGCCCGCGGACCGTTCATCCTCTTCCGCGAGCTGCTGCCGAACCTGATCGCGCCGATCCTCGTGTACGCGACGCTGCTGATCCCCACGAACATCCTCTTCGAGGCCTCGCTGTCCTTCCTCGGCGTGGGCATCGCGCCGCCGCAGGCGTCCTGGGGCGGCATGCTCACGCAGGCGGTCGACCTCTACGAGGTGGACCCGATGTTCATGGTCATCCCCGGCATGGCGATCTTCATCACCGTGCTGGCCTTCAATCTGCTGGGGGACGGGCTGCGTGACGCACTCGACCCTCGTGGCAAGTAATCGCGGCAGTGCCGCACCGGACTAGCGAGGGGGCTTTCCTCAGCATGCAGAACAGAAAGACAGCAGCGGCCATAGCCGTGGCCGTAGCGGTGTCGCTCGGCGCATCGGCGTGCAGCAGCAGCGACTCGGGCAGTGACGGAAACGGCGGTGGGGGCAACGCCAAGGCCGACGCGGCGCTGACCAGCGTCGTCAACGCGACCGACAAGAAGGGGGGGACGGTCACTCTGGAGCACGCGAGTGGTCCGGACTCCCTGGACCCGGGCAACACGTACTACGGCTGGGTGCAGAACTTCTCCCGCCTGTACGCCCGTTCCCTGGTGACCTTCAAGCCGGCCGCCGGCAAGGAGAGCCTGGAGGTCGTCCCCGACCTCGCCACCAGCCTCGGCAAGGCGAGCGCGGACGCCAAGACCTGGACGTACACGCTCCGCGAGGGCGTGAAGTTCGAGGACGGCACCGAGATCACCTCGAAGGACGTCAAGTACGCCGTCGAGCGCTCCAACTTCGCGCCGGAGGCCCTGTCCAACGGCCCGACGTACTTCAAGGCCTACCTCGACGGCGGCGACAAGTACAAGGGTCCGTACAAGGACAAGTCCCCCGAGGGCCTCAAGTCCATCGAGACCCCGGACGACCACACGATCGTCTTCAAGCTGAACAAGCCGTTCGCGGACATGGACTACCTCGCGGCGTTCTCGCAGACCGCCCCGATCCAGCAGAAGGCCGACACGGGCGCCAGCTACGTCCAGAAGATGGTCTCCTCGGGTCCGTACAAGGTCTCGGCGTACGACGAGAGCAAGGGCGCCACGCTGGTCCGCAACCCGGAGTGGGACCCGAAGACGGACCCGATCCGCAAGGCGCTGGCCGACAAGGTCGAGCTCAAGTTCAACGTCAACGCCACCACGATCGACGACCACCTGCTCAACGACGCCATCACCGTGGGCGCCGAGGGCACGGGTCTGCAGTCCAAGACCCAGCCCAAGGTCCTGGCGAAGGCCGCCGAGAAGGCGAAGACGGACAACCCGTACGCCGGCGCCCTCCAGTACCTGGCGCTGAACGTCAACGTGAAGCCGTTCGACAACGCCGAGTGCCGCAAGGCCGTCCAGTACGCGGTCGACAAGCAGAGCATGGTCGACTCCATCGGCGGCTCCGTGAAGGGCGACCCGGCCACCACGGTCATCCCGCCGTCCGTCGCCGGTTACAAGAAGTTCGACCTGTACCCGTCCGAGGGCAACAAGGGTGACGTCGCCAAGGCGAAGGAGCACCTGACCAAGTGCGGTCAGCCCAAGGGCTTCAAGACCACGCTGACGGCGCGCTCGGACCGTCCTGACGAGATCACCGCCGCCACGCAGCTCCAGGGCAGCCTGAAGGCGATCGGTATCACCGCCGAGATCAAGCAGTTCCCGGCCGACAAGTACTTCACCGACTTCGCGGGTGTCCCGGACTGGGTCCACAAGAACAAGGTCGGCATGATGATGATGGCGTGGGGCGCCGACTGGCCGACCGGCTTCGGCTTCCTCGACCAGATCGTGAACGGCTCGGCCATCAAGCCCTCCGGTGGCACCAACCTGATGGAGCTCGACGACAAGGTCATCAACGACCTCCTCGTCAAGGGCATCGGCACCGTCGACACCACGGCGCGCAACGCCACGTGGGGCGAGGTCGACCAGAAGGTCATGGAGAACGCCTCGGTCGTTCCGCTCTTCTACCGCAAGAACCTGCTCTACCGCCCGGACTCCGCGGCGAACGTCACGGTCACGGACGCGTACCTCGGCATGTACGACTACGTGCTGATGACGTCCACCAAGTAACACCTGTTCATCGACAGCATCCCCTGAAAGGCAGGTGAAGGCGCCGGGCCGGCGGGCGTACCCCGTCCGCCCGCCCGGCGCCGCACGGCTGTGGCTGCGTACATCATCCGACGCGTATTCGCCGCGGTGTTGCTGCTGCTGGTGGTCAGCGCAGTCACGTTCGCGATCTTCTTCCTCGTCCCCCGCCTCGGCGGGCAGACCCTCGACTCGATGGCCGCCCAGTACGTCGGGAAGAGCCCCGACCCCGACGTCATCGCCGCGGTCAAGAAGAACCTGGGGCTCGACCAGCCCCTGTACCTCCAGTACTGGAACTTCGTCAAGGGCATCGTCGTCGGCGCCGACTACCAGTTCGGCCCCGACCCCGTCACCTGCAACGCCCCGTGCTTCGGGTACTCCTTCAAGACCCACACCGAGATCTGGCCCCAGCTCGTCGACCGTGTCCCGGTCACGCTGTCGCTGGCCGTCGGTGCCGCGGTCCTGTGGGTCGTCTCCGGTGTCGCCATCGGTGTCCTCTCCGCCCTGAAGCGGGGCTCGTTCTTCGACCGCCTCTCCATGGGCGTCGCCCTCGCCGGCGTCTCGCTGCCGATGTTCTTCACCGGCCTCGTCGTCCTGGCGCTGTTCGGCAACGGGGAGTACGTACCGTTCGCCGACGACCCCGTCGCGTGGGCGGGCAGCCTCGTCCTGCCCTGGTGCACGCTCGCCCTGCTCTACTCCGCCCTCTACGCCCGGCTCACCCGGGCCGGGATGCTGGAGACGATGGGCGAGGACTACATCAGAACCGCGCGGGCCAAGGGCCTCCAGGAACGCAAGGTCGTCGTCAAGCACGGTCTGCGCTCCGCGCTCACCCCGCTCGTCACGATCTTCGGCATGGACTTCGCGCTGCTCCTCGGCGGCGCCGTCATCACCGAACGGGTCTTCTCCTTCCAGGGTCTCGGTGCGTTCGCCATCCAGGGCGTGACCACCGCCGACCTGCCCAAGGTGATGGGCGTGACCCTGGTCGCCGCCTTCTTCATCGTCATCTGCAACCTGCTGGTGGACCTCGTGTACGCCGCGATCGACCCCCGGGTGAGGCTCTCATGAGCGACGCAATCAAGAAGGACTCCCCGGCGGCGGACACCGTCCCGGCCCAGCGGGCCGGGGACGCCAAGGAATTTTTGTCCGTACGCAACCTCAGCGTCCACTTCGACACCGACGACGGCCTGGTGAAGTCCGTCGACGGCGTCAGCTTCGACCTGAAGGCCGGCCAGACCCTCGGCATCGTCGGCGAGTCCGGTTCCGGCAAGTCCGTGACCTCGCTGGGGATCATGGGCCTGCACACCTCGGAGCGCGCCCGGATCGGCGGGGAGATCTGGCTCGACGGCGAGGAGCTGATCGGCGCCGGCCCCGAGCGCGTGCGCAAGCTGCGCGGCCAGAAGATGGCTATGATCTTCCAGGACCCGCTGTCCGCCCTGCACCCGTACTACAGCATCGGCGCGCAGATCGTGGAGGCCCACCGGGTCCACAACAAGGTCGACAAGAAGACCGCGAAGAAGCGCGCGATCGAGATGCTCGACCGCGTCGGCATCCCCGAGCCGCACCGCCGGTACGAGGACTACCCGCACCAGTTCTCCGGCGGTATGCGCCAGCGCGCGATGATCGCGATGGCCCTGGTCAACAACCCGCAGCTGCTCATCGCCGACGAGCCGACGACCGCCCTCGACGTCACCGTCCAGGCGCAGATCCTCGACCTCATCCGCGATCTGCAGAAGGAGTTCGGCTCCGCGGTCGTCATGATCACCCACGACCTCGGTGTCGTCGCGGAGATCGCGGACAACCTGCTCGTGATGTACGCGGGACGGTGCATCGAGCGCGGCACCTCCGAGAAGGTGTTCTACGAGCCCCAGCACCCCTACACCTGGGGTCTGCTGGGCTCGATGCCGCGCATCGACCGGGAGCAGACCGAGCGGCTCATCCCGGTCAAGGGATCGCCGCCCAGCCTCATCAACGTCCCGTCGGGCTGCGCCTTCCACCCGCGCTGCCCGTACGCCGACGTCCCGCCGGACAACATCACCCGCACCGAGCGCCCGGAGCTGCAGCAGGTCAGCGACGGGCACTACTCCGCGTGCCACATGTCGCGTGAGCAGCGCGACCGGATCTGGACCGAAGAGATTGCGCCGAAGCTGTGACTGATCTGAACAAGAAGACTCCCGCGTCTCCCGCGGCCGGGTCGGACGGGTCGGGGTCGGACGGCTCCGAGCCGCTCCTCAAGGTCGACAACCTGGTCAAGCACTTCCCGATCACCAAGGGAGTGCTGAAGCGCAAGGTCGGCGCGGTCCAGGCCGTGGACGGGCTCACCTTCGACGTGCGCCCCGGCGAGACCCTGGGCGTCGTCGGCGAGTCGGGCTGCGGCAAGTCGACCATGGGCCGGCTGGTGACCCGGCTCCTGGAGCCGACCGGCGGCACGGTCGAGTTCCAGGGCCGCGACATCACGCACATGTCCGCGGGGAAGCTGCGGCCGATGCGCCGCGACATCCAGATGATCTTCCAGGACCCGTACGGCTCGCTGAACCCGCGCCACACGGTCGGCGGCATCGTCGGGACCCCCTTCCGGCTCCAGGGCGTCAAGCCCGAGGGCGGCGTGAAGGCGGAGGTCCAGCGGCTGCTGGAGCTGGTGGGGCTCAACCCCGAGCACTACAACCGCTATCCGCACGAGTTCTCCGGCGGCCAGCGCCAGCG
>NZ_JAERUC010000167.1 GCF_016745505.1 Streptomyces silvae
TGGCCAACGAGATCGAGAAGAAGATCCTCGACAAGCTCGGCGTCGGTGTCCGTGCGGAGGATGCCGCGGCGGAGCCCGCCGCCGATGCCGCGGCCGCCGCAGGCGCCCCGGCAGAGGGAGCGGCCAAGTCCGTGCCGGCTCCCGCGACCAAGGCCAAGCCCGCCAAGGCAGCAGCGGCCAAGAGCTAGGCCGTGACGCGACGCACGGAGTGGCCGGGTGCCGACACCGGTGCGGACCCCGGCCCCGAGTACGCCGCAGAACCGTCCGGGGGTCCCCCGGAGCCCGGTCGGGGGGCCGGGTTCGGCGAGGGAGCGGGCCGTCGTTCCCGCTCCCGTTCCAGAAGCAGCGGTTCCCCTTCCTCGTCGAGGGCCGAGAAGGGGGAACCGCGAGACCCGGTCGAGCAGGCGCGCAACATCTGTCTCAGGCTGCTGACCGGGACCCCGCGCACCCGTAAGCAGCTGGCCGACGCGTTGCGCAAGCGGGAGATCCCCGACGAGGCGGCGGAAGAAGTCCTCTCGCGGTTCGAGGACGTGGGACTGATCAACGATGCGGCGTTCGCGGACGCCTGGGTCGAGTCCCGGCACCACGGCAGAGGGCTTGCCCGGCGTGCCCTGGTGAGGGAGCTGCGCACCAAGGGGGTGGACCCGACGGTGATCGACGAGGCGGTCGGGCAGCTCGATCCCGAACAGGAGGAGGAGACCGCCAGGGAGCTCGTCGCCCGCAAACTGCGCTCCACCCGGGGGCTGGACCGCGACAAGCGCCTGCGCCGGCTGGCAGGGATGCTCGCGCGCAAAGGGTACGGCGAAGGGATGGCCCTGCGCGTGGTGCGTCAGGCGATCGAGGCCGAGGGGGAGGACACGGAAGGGCTGGACGAGCCCTTCTGATCGGTGACCGGGGCGGGCCCGGGGGCTTGGACCGGGGAGCAAGCCGGGAGAAGCGGGGGCCGGCGGGGGAACGCACAACCGGAGGGCGCGGGGGAGAGCGGGGCGCTCGGCGGGGGTCCGGTACGGGGAGCGGGGAAACGGCGAGCGGTGGGATGAGCGCGCAGGCCATGTGAACGGCGCTGCGGCGGTGGCGGAGGGGGCCACCGCCGCAGACCGAGCCCCGGCCCCGGAGTGGGGCAGGGGTGTGGCGGCCGGGCTCAGTGGCCTGCCAGGGCTGCCCGGTGGATCGTGGCGTCGATCAGGGCCAGGGCGTCGGCGGCGGTGCGGCCCGGGTGCCGGTTCCAGGGACCGATCAGGCCGGACCAGCCCTGCGAGCGCAGCTCGGTGATGAGCCAGGCGCCGGCACGGTCGACGGTATCGAGCGACCCGTAGCCGAGCCGGTGGGCGGTCAGCATGGCCCCGCAGAGGCAACGCGCACCACGGGCGTTGCGCAGGCGGTAGGGCGTGTTCTGCCAGCCCCACTCGGTCAGGATCTGCCGCGCGTAGCCGAGGTGGACGGATGGGCGCACATCGGGCTGTCCGATGCGGCGCCATGCGTGCAGACGCTCGGGGAGTACGGCGCCGAGGCGTCCCGGGAGGGGGCGTTCGTGCGGCCGCCGTGGAGGCAGGGCCCGCAGGGAGTCCTCGACGAGCCGGTCGACGGGCACGGACAGCAGCTCCCGCCAGTCGGCCGGGTGCGGGTGCGGGTGCGATTGCGGCGTTCCGGGGTCCGGTACGGATGCCGGGGGCGCGGGTGACGCCGGAGGTGCGGGGGGCGCCGGGGCGGGAGAGGCCGTGGACGCGGGCTCCCGGGCTGTCTGCTCCCAGCCTGTGACGATGCGCTGCCATGCGTCGGTGTCATGGAGCCGGGAGGCCTGTGCGTCGAGCTGGTCCGGGGTGAGCTGAACGGTTTCCATCGGCGCGACATCTCCGTACATTCAGGTCCTCAGTGATGAGGTGAATGTCCGTCGCGCGCGGGGATTGCTCCACCGCAGAGCAGCGTTCGGGTGGGGCGCAGCGCCATTCGGTCCAGCGCCGTTGGGCCCAGCGCCGTTCGTCCCCTCGGCGGGCAAACGGCCGGTGACAGCGGTGCCACCGGTCATTCGTCCAACGGGCAGGTCAGGGGCCTCCGCCGAGGAGACCGGGCGCTGGTGGGGCGGGGTGCGGGCGGTCAGAGAGTGACCGGGAGTCCGGCGGCGCGCCAGGCCTGGAAGCCGCCGGTGAGGTCCGTGGCCCGGTGCAGTCCCAGCTGACGCAGGGAGGCGACCGCGAGGCTCGACGCGTAGCCCTCGTTGCAGATCACCACGACCCTCAGATCGTGGCTCACCGCTTGTGGTGCCCGGTGGCTTCCTTGCGGATCGAGCCGCCATTCCAGCTCGTTGCGCTCGATGATCAGGGCGCCGGGGATCAGGCCGTCCTTCTCGCGCAGCGCCGCGTAACGGATGTCGACGAGCAGTGCGCCTTCGGCAGCCGCTGCGGCGGCCTCGTCGGGGCCGACCCGCTCGTAGCCCTCCCGTACCCGGTCGAGCAGCTCGTCGATGCCGACCGGACCCTGACCGCCCCCGCCCTGACCGTCCTGGCCGCCCTTGTCCCCGTCGCTCACTGCCAGTCCTCCGGGCGCTCGGTCTGCTCCAGGCGCAGGACCGCTCCCGTGCGGCTGTAGCGGCGGATCTGCGGCAGGGGCGGGTAGTACGCGTGCACCGAGATGGCGTGCTCGTGGCCGGACTCGTTGAGGACCTCGTGGACGTGGTGCCGGCCGAAGGCCCTGCCCTGGCCGGTCGCCAGGTGGCGGTCGCGGTCGATGCCCTCGCTCAGTTCGAGGGTCGTCCAGCCTGCGGTGGGCAGCCGCGCGGCCAGCGAGTGTTCCCTGAGGGCCCCCGCCGCCACGGTGAACGCCCCCGTCGACTCGGCGTGGTCGTGCCACCCCGTGCCGGTGCCGGGCGGCCAGCTGATCAGCCATGCCTCGCTGCCGCCGGGGCCCTCCAGCCTGAGCCAGGTGCGTCCCTCGGGGTCGAGCGGGAGCGAGGCGACGAGCTCGGCGTCCTCAGCTGTCCGGCGGACGAAGTCGAGCAGTTCCGCGATGGTCGGAGCCTGGGCGTCGGTGGCTTCCGGGGCCGGGACGTCGGTCGGGACCGGGGTGCGCGTGCTGTCGGAGGCCGAGGTCGAGGCAGCCGAGGCCGAGGGGCCCGTTTCGACCGGGCCTGTTTCGACGACGGACGCGGACGCGGGCGCGGGCGTAGGAAGGGAGGGGAAGGATGCAGACACAGGGGACCGTCCTGAGAAGTTCGCGTGGAAGCACGGCCGCGCGGGAAACAGCACGGCGTGCGGGGAGAGGCGAATCAGCAGGACGGGCGACACACGCAGCCCGCATAGCGGACGAGGTCCATATGGACCCTCCGCCACAGGCGCACATCGGTGTCGGTCATGATCTGGAGTACACCATGTGCGCCTGCGACGGTCAATTGACGTCCGCGGTCCGGTCGGAGCTCGTGGTAGTGCGCGCCGGGTCGTCGTGCGCCGTGTCCGCGCCACCTCCGCGCGCCGCGTCGGCCGCCGCGAACAGCTCGGCCGGCCGCACGCCGCTGAAGGCAGCGACGAGATGTCCGTCCGGCCTGACCAGCAGCACCGTGTGAGCCGTCGCCCCCGGGTAGCTCTCGGTCACCAGCAGCTCGGCGTTCACGGGGAGCGAGTCCACCGCGTCGACGAGCCGCGGCATGACACCCGCGGTCAGCCAGTGGCGCCTGTCCCACACCCCTGTGCCCGGTGCGACCAGGATCACCAGCAGGTGTCCCAGGCCCAGCCGGTCGCGCAGCCGTACCGTCTTCCCGTCGGGAGCGGTCACGCGCACATCGGTCACCGGCGCACCGGGAGCTGTCCCCACCGACGCGTGCGCCTCGGTGCGCCGGGGCGAAAGGGGGGAGTGCGCGTACGCGGGGGGCGCACCCAGGGGCCCGCATCCCAGATGGCCGTCGGCCAGCAACGTGTCGTGCCCGCGCGCTGCACCGGGGACGAGTGTCCGGAGGCCCGCGCCGCCCCGCAGTATCGGCAGCGACTGGTCGGCGGCGCGCAGCCGTGCGGCGACGGCAGCCCTGCGCTCGGCCTGGTAGCTGTCGAGCAGCAGCTCGGAGGCGCTCTGGTGCCAGGCCTGCGCCAGCTTCCAGGCCAGGTTCTCGGCGTCCCGCAGGCCCTCGTCCAGGCCCTGGGTACCGAGTGCGCCCAGCAGGTGTGCGGCGTCCCCGGCGAGGAAGGCACGCTTGGACCGCCAGCGCCTGGCCAGCCGGTGGTGCAGGGTGTACACGCCCGTGTCCAGCAGCTCGTAGGCCGGCGTCTCGCCGCACCAGCCCTCCAGGGTGTCGCGGATCCTGGTGATCAGGGCGTCGGGGGTGACGAGTTCGCCGCGTGGCGGAAGGAGCCAGTCCAGCCGCCACACGCCGTCGGGCAGCGGCCGGGCGGTGACCTCGGCGCCGCCGGTGCGCCAGGGCGGGGACCGGTGCAGCACCGCCTCGCCCGGCCAGGGCAGTTCGGCGCGGAGCGCCGCCACGGCGTGCCGCTCGACCGCCGTACGGCCGGGGAACCTGATGTCGAGGAGCTTGCGTACGGTGGACCGCGCGCCGTCGCAGCCCACCAGGTAACTCCCGCGCCACCAGGTCGATCCGGGCTCGCGGGTGTGCACCGTGACCCCGTGCGCGTCCTGTTCCAGGGTGTCGATCCTGCTGAACGGCACCATGGTGACCAGGTCGTGCGCGGCGACTGCGGCCCGCAGCCCGCCGGTGAGGGCGTGCTGGGGCAGATGGACGGGCGAGGGCAGCGGAACGGTGCCCTCCTCCTCGCCCAGCGGTACGGCCCGCACCAGTTGCTTACGCCGCACCGACCGCCAGCCGGCCCACCGCAGCCCCTCGTCATGGAGCGCCGGGCAGCCGAGCCGCTCCACCAGATCCGCGGTGTCCTCGCGCAGCACGACGGTGCGGGCGGGGCGCGGTTCGTCCTTCCCCGGCCCTTCGTCGAGGAGGACGGAGGGTACGCCCTGAGCCGCGAGGGCGAGCGACAGCGCCAGCCCGACCGGGCCGGCGCCGACGACGATCACCGGGTCCACGGTGTGAACCCTCCGGCGCCGGTGGGAGTGGCCGTGGAGGTTGCGGAGGCCGGAGGTGAGGAGGAGGGTGCGGCGGCGGTGGTTCGGGACGCGATCACAGAACGAATGCAACCCACTGCCGGTGCTGTCGTCAAGCGACAGCGGTGCGGGACGCCCGCGTTGCCGCCTCACGCAACCCATGCAGCTCCCGTGCCACAGGACAGCCCCGCCGGTATTGCACCGGCGGGGCTGTCCTGGAACTGGAACAAGAAGGGGAACGGTGTGTGCCCCCCTGCGAGAGGGCTGGACCTTACGGTCCGTCAGTCCGTCTTGGAAACCCCGCCGTTCGCGTCGTTCCCACCGCCCGCACCGTCCGCACCGTTCGCGTCGGTCCCGTCCGCCGGCCCGTCCTCGGCGCGCGGCGCCGCGAGGCTGCCGACGGGGAGGATTCCGGGGGTCTCGGCGGCCGCGGCCACCGCGATACCGGTCTTGGCCCGGCGGCCGCGCTTCTCGATCCAGGTGGCCAGCGCCGACAGGAGCAGACACATCGCCACGTAGATCGTGCCGATGACCGCGATCGTCGAGACGTACGGGTACTGGCTGTTGACCTGCGTGTTGGAGGCGATCAGACGCGCGGTCTGGAGCAGCTCCGGGTACAGGATGATGAAGCCGAGCGAGGTGTCCTTGAGGGTCACCACCAGCTGGCTGATGATCGTCGGCAGCATCGCGCGGACCGCCTGCGGAATCAGCACGCTGACCATGACCTGGGTCTTGCTCATCCCGAGGGCGTAGGCGGCCTCGCTCTGGCCCTTGGGCACGGAGTTGATGCCCGCGCGCAGCACCTCGGCCTGGACGCAGCCGTTGTAGACGGACAGTCCGAGCGCCAGGGCCCACATCGAGTAGTCGGTGAGGAAGCCGACCCAGATGGCGTAGATGGTGATCAGGAGCGGGATCGAACGGAAGAGTTCGATGAACGTGGTGGCGGTCCAGCGGACCGGCTTGTGGTCGGAGAGGCGGCCGACGGCGAGCAGGACGCCGAGGATCAGCGAACCGACCGCGGCCAGGCCGAAGGCCTTCAGCGTGGCGAGCACGGCGTCGGCGATGTTCTGCCGGATGCCCGCGTAGTTGAAGATGTCCCACATCTCGGGGGCGAGGTGCCCCTTGTCGGACAGCCGCATCAGGCTGACCCCGATCAGGGCCAGGATGGCGAGGCTTCCGGCGACGGCGTAGATCCGGTTGCGGACGGCAGCCTTGGGACCCGGGGCG
Organism: Streptomyces silvae; assembly: GCF_016745505.1. Lineage (GTDB taxonomy): Bacteria > Actinomycetota > Actinomycetes > Streptomycetales > Streptomycetaceae > Streptomyces > Streptomyces silvae. The sequence continues at coordinate 6,262 of NZ_JAERUC010000167.1, forward strand.
TCGTAGAGAACGCTGGCACTCATCGGGCGACCTCCATGCGGCGCTCCAGCAGACGGAAGAGACCGCTGATGGCGAACGTGACGACCAGGTAGCCGAGGGCCACCCAGATGAAGACGGGCATGATCTCGTAGCCCCGGTCACTCATGAGCTTCTGCCACCCGAAGAGTTCGGTGACGCTGAAGGCGCCGGCGATCGCCGAGTTCTTGGTGAGCGCGATGAAGATGCTGCTCAGCGGGGGGATGACGGACCTGGTGGCCTGCGGGAGAACCACGATCCGCAGCGTCTGGGCGAACGTCATACCGATGGAGCGAGCGGCCTCGGCCTGCCCCAGGGGGACGGTGTTGATGCCCGAGCGGACCGCCTCGCACACGAAGGAGGAGGTGTAGAAGCCGAGTGCCAGCGAGCCGAGCAGGAAGGGGCTCATGCCCGGGAAGAGGATCTCCGGCACCACGAAGAAGAAGATCAGGAAGAGCAGCGTCAGCGGGGTGTTGCGCAGCAGGGTCACCCAGGCGGTGCCGAAGTAGCGCAGCGGGGGCACGGGCGACACACGGAAGCCGGCTATCGCGACACCGAGGACCAGGGCGATGACCGAGCTGATGGCGGTGATCGACACGGTGCCTATGAAGCCGTCGCGGTATTCCGGGAAGTTGTCGAGCAATACGTTCATGGGGTCTCCGCGTCGGCGGTCAGCGGCATCAGGGCAGGGGAAGCGGCGCCCCGTACGCCGCCGTGATCGGTAACGGCGGCGTACGGGACGCCTCACTCACATGTGTGGCGTCAGTGACAGGACGTCAGTGAAGGGACGTCAGCGACGAGGCTGCGTCAGTAGCGCTCGATGGCCGGCGGCTCGGTGTAGTCCGAACCGGACAGGCCCAGCGTGGCCTCGTAGATCTTCTTGTACGTGCCGTCCTTGACGTGGGTCTCCAGCGACTTGTTGATCGCCTCGCGGAGCACCTTGTCGTCCTTGTTCAGGCCGACACCGTAGGGCTCGTCGGTGAACGGCTTGCCGACGACCTTGAGCTTGCCGGAGTTGGCGGCGGCGTACCCCTTGAGGATCGAGTCGTCGGTGGTGACGGCGTCGACCTGCTTGGTCAGGAGCTGCTGGACGCAGTCCGAGTACTTCGCCAGCTCGACGACCTTCGCGCCGTACTCGGGCTTCTTGATCTCCTGGAGCGGGGTGGAACCCACGATCGAGCAGACCTTCTTGTCCTTCACCGACTCCTTGCCGGTGATGGAGGTCTCGTCCTTGCGCACCAGCAGGTCCGCGCCGGCCTTGTAGTACGGGCCCGCGAAGCCGACCTGCTTCTTGCGCTCGTCGTTGATCGTGTACGTGCCGACGAAGTAGTCGACCTGGCCCTTGGAGATGGCCGTCTCACGGATGCCGGAGTCGACCGTCTTCCACTCGATCTGCTTCTCCGAGAAGCCCAGGTCGGCCGCGATCATCCTGGCGATCTCGACGTCGAAGCCGGAGCGCTCCTTCGTCGACTGGTCCTCGAAGCCGAGGTACGGCTGGTCGGCCTTGGCGCCGATGACCAGCTTGCCGCGCTTCTTCGCCTCCTTGAAGGCCGGCGAGTCGAGGTCGACACCGGTCGCCACGGTGTACTTCGGCAGCTCGGGGGCCTCGGACGAACCGGGCTTGACGCCCGACGGCTTGTCGCCGGCCGAGCCCTCCTTGCCGCCGCACGCGGTCGCGGTCAGGGCGAGCACAGCGATGGCCGCAACGGCGGCCGACTTGCGGAGCTTCATGTGAACAATCCTCATGTCGTAGGTCGTCGGTATCAGTGGTGAAGAATCTTCGACAGGAAGTCCTTGGCCCGGTCGCTGCGCGGATTGCTGAAGAACTGGTCGGGCGTCGCCTCTTCGACGATCTTCCCGTCCGCCATGAAGACCACGCGGTTGGCGGCCGAGCGGGCGAATCCCATCTCGTGGGTGACGACGACCATGGTCATCCCCTCCCGGGCCAGCTGCTGCATGACCTCGAGCACCTCGTTGATCATCTCCGGGTCGAGAGCCGACGTGGGCTCGTCGAAGAGCATGACCTTGGGGTCCATCGCCAGCGCACGCGCGATCGCGACGCGCTGCTGCTGACCGCCCGAGAGCTGCGCCGGGTACTTGTCCGCCTGCACGCCCACCCCCACGCGATCGAGCAGCTTCCGGGCCTTCTCCTCGGCGGCCTTCTTGTCCGTCCCGCGGACCTTGACCTGGCCCAGCATCACGTTCTCGAGCACCGTCTTGTGTGCGAAGAGATTGAACGACTGGAAGACCATGCCGACATCGGCACGCAGCCTCGCCAGCTCCTTGCCCTCCTGGGGCAGGGGCTTGCCGTCGATCGCGATCGCACCCGAGTCGACCGTCTCCAAGCGGTTGATCGTGCGGCACAGCGTGGACTTCCCGGACCCGGAGGGCCCGATGACTACGACGACCTCGCCACGGGCGATGGTCAGATCGATGTCCTGGAGCACATGCAGCGCGCCGAAGTGCTTGTTGACGTTGCTCAGTACGACAAGGTCGTCTCCCGCAGGTGCGGCATCCTCGGCGGCCTTGGTCACTGAAACTCCGCTCATCGGCTTCTTGCTCCGTCCTCCTCGGTTAGGCAAGGACCCTAGTGACGCAGTGCTACCAGCGTCATTACATCTGAGCGGAAATTGAGCATAACGATCCGGCCGCAACCGGACACTCCGCGTGAAGGGGACGCCACAGGGCGCTCGGCGGCGTACCGGGTGGGTAACGGAAACCTGGTGGTAACCGGCGGGGGCTTGACTGACGTACCCGTCATCGGCGTGGATGCCCTGGTACGGGAATCACGTGCACCGCCGAGGTACGGAATCGATCGCCCGGCGGAACACCGGTGGATCGTCACGCACGGTCCCCGGTCGTCAGGCCATGAGAAGAGTGGAGAGGGGGGCCATGAGACTGCTGCTCGTCGAGGACGACGACCACGTGGCGGCTGCCCTGTCCGCCGTGCTCTCGCGCCACGGCTTCCGGATCGTGCACGCCCGCAGCGGCGAGGAGGCCCTGCAGGCCCTGCTGCCGGCCGACAAGGAGCCCTTCGGCGTCGTCCTCCTGGACCTCGGGCTGCCCGACCAGGACGGCTACGAGGTGTGCGGCAAGATCCGCAAGCGCTCGGCGATCCCGGTGATCATGGTGACCGCGCGGTCCGACGTCCGCTCGCGGATCCACGGCCTCAACCTCGGCGCCGACGACTACGTCGTGAAGCCGTACGACACCGGTGAGCTGCTGGCCCGTATCCACGCCGTCGCCCGGCGCGGATCGGCCGTGGAGGACACCGGAGCGACCCCGCTCGCGGCCCTGCGGCTCGGCCCGGTCCACATCGAGCTGCCCACCCGCAGGGTCAGTGTCGACGGCAACGAGGTCCAGCTCACCCGCAAGGAGTTCGACCTGCTCGCCCTCCTCGCGCAGCGACCCGGCGTGGTCTTCCGCCGGGAGCAGATCATCAGCGAGGTGTGGCGGACGAGCTGGGAGGGCACGGGACGCACCCTGGAGGTGCACGTCGCCTCCCTCCGCTCCAAGCTGCGGCTCCCCGCACTGGTCGAGACCGTGCGAGGCGTCGGCTACCGCCTCGTCCCCCCGTCGGCCTGAGGACGTCCGCTCCCCGTGCGTACCAGGCTGCTCCCCCTGCTCATCGTCCTGATGGCCGCTGTGCTGCTCGCCCTCGGCTTCCCGCTGGCCGTGCGGGTGGCCGCCGCCGAACAGCAGCGGGTCGTCATCGACCGCATCGACGACACGGCGCGCTTCGGCGCGCTCGCCCAGTTCGTCGACGAACCCGTCCGCGCCACCGACGAACGGCAGCGGATCCTGCAGACCGAACTCGAGGCGTACGACTCGGTGTACGGGATCCGGGCCGGGGTCTTCTACCGCGACGACAGAGCCCTCGCCAAGGCCCCCGGGTCCTGGACCCTGCCCGCCGAGGGAGAGGGCCGGGAGGCGTTCAAGGAGGCGCTCCTCGGCCGCCGCTCCCACGACCCGTCCCAGGTCTGGCCCTGGCAGGACGGCCGGATCGTCGTCGCCTCCCCGGTCGTACGCGACGGGGACGTCGTCGCTGTCGTCGTGACCGACTCGCCCACCGGCGACATGCGGTCCCGGACCCTGCGCGGCTGGCTGCTCATCGCCCTCGGCGAGGCCCTCGCCATGCTGGTGGCGGTCGGTGCCGCGTTCCGGCTCACCGGATGGGTGCTCCTGCCGGTGAGGGTCCTGGACGCGGCGACCCACGACATCGCCAGCGGCCGGATGAGGTCCCGGGTCGCCGCCTCCGGCGGGCCGCCGGAACTCCGCAGGCTCGCCCGCTCCTTCAACGAGATGGCCGACAACGTCGAGGACGTGCTGGAGCAGCAGCGTGCCTTCGTCGCCGACGCCTCGCACCAGTTGCGCAACCCGCTGGCTGCGCTGCTGCTCCGGATCGAGCTCCTCGCCCTCGAACTGCCCGACGGCAACGAGGAGATCGCCTCGGTCCGCACGGAGGGCAAGCGGCTCGCCCAGGTCCTCGACGACCTGCTGGACCTGGCCCTGGCCGAGCACACCGAGGCGGATCTCCAGCTCACGGACATCGCCGCGCTCGCCGGTGAACGTGTCGCCTCATGGCGTCCGCTGGCCGAGGAGAAGGGCGTACGGCTGACGCTGGACGGGGCTCCGGCGGTGACCGGCTGGGCGGACCCGATCGCCCTCTCCAGCGCGCTGGACGCCGTCATCGACAACGCGCTCAAGTTCACCCCCGAGGGCCAGGAGGTCCGGGTCACGGCGGGCTCCGAGGGCGAGGGCGCCACGGTCGTCGTCGCCGACCGAGGCCCTGGGCTGACCGAACAGGAGCTGGAGCGCGTCGGTGACCGCTTCTGGCGCAGCGGACGGCACCAGAACATCAAGGGCTCCGGTCTCGGACTGTCCATCTCGCGCGCTCTGCTCGCGGCGGGCGGCGGGTCGATCCGTTACGGGACCCACGAACCGCACGGCCTGCGGGTGACGGTCACCGTGCCGCGCCACCCCCCGCACGCGTGAGCCGCACGGGTCAGGGCTTGGCCGAGCGGTAGTAGCGCCTGGCGCCCTCGTGCAGCGGCAGCGGATCGGTGTAGATGGCCGTGCGCAGGTCCACCAGCTGCGCGGAGTGCACCTCGCGGCCGATCCGGTCCCGGCTGTCGATCACGGTCCGGGTGAACGCCTCGGTCGTCAGCGGATCCGTACGGTCCGTGGTGATCAGCAGATTCGACACCGCGACCGTCGGCACGGCCTCTCCCTGCTGCGCCTGCGGGTAGGCGTCGGCCGGCATCACGGCCGAGCGGTAGTAGCGCGTGGACCCGCCGACGGCCTGGAGCTCGGTGACCAGCGCGTCCTCCAGCGGCACCAGCCGGATCGCGAACTTCTCCGAGAGGCTCTGCACGGCTGCGGTCGGCAGCCCGCCGGACCAGAAGAACGCGTCGAGACGGCCGTCTGCCAGCCTCTCCGGCATCGTGTCGATCCCCGCCTGCACGGGAGTGATGTCCGCGGCCGGATCGACTCCCGCCGCCCGCATCAGCCGGTCCGCGACGAGGAGCACGCCCGACCCCTTCTGTCCCACACCCACCCGCTTGCCCCGCAGATCGGCGACCTCGCGGATCCCGGAGTCCCGGGGCACCACCAGCTGGATGTAGTCGTCGTACAGCCGCACGCAGCCGCGCAGCCGGCCGGCGCCCGGTTTCCCGCTCTGCAGATAGGTGGCGACCGCGTCGGCGGTGGCGATGGTGAAGTCGGCCTTGCCCGTCGCGACCCGTTCGATGTTCTGCTGGGAGCCCTCGCTGGTCCGCAGCCGTATCGACACCTTCGGCATGTCCTTGGCCAGCGCACCCTCCAGCCGCTGCCCGTAGCGCTGGTAGACCCCGCTCCGTACGCCGGTGGAGAACGTGAGCGAACCGCTCGGCTCCCCGCCTCCGAGCGGGAGCACCCACCACAGCAGCAGTCCGAGCACGACCACGGCGGCGGCGCCCCCCTGAAGGGTGCGTCGCCGGCCGAACCGGGACAGTGCGTGCAGCATGGCGCGATCCTGCCAGGCCGCGCCCCGTCCTGGCCAGGCCGGACCGGGAGCGCGGGCTCCGGCGGCGGGAGAGGCGCCGCCACCGCCTACCCTTGTCCCATGACCAGCGGCAACCGGAGCGAAGCAGTGGACGTCCAGAAGAGCTACGAGGTACGCACTTACGGGTGCCAGATGAACGTCCACGACTCCGAACGCTTGTCGGGGCTGCTGGAGGACGCCGGTTACGTGCGCGCCCCTGAGGGCTCCGACGGTGACGCCGATGTCGTCGTCTTCAACACCTGCGCGGTGCGTGAGAACGCCGACAACAAGCTGTACGGCAATCTCGGCCGCCTCGCCCCGATGAAGACGAAGCGCCCCGGGATGCAGATCGCCGTCGGCGGCTGTCTGGCACAGAAGGACCGCGACACCATCGTGCGGCGCGCCCCCTGGGTCGACGTCGTCTTCGGTACGCACAACATCGGCAAGCTGCCGGTGCTCCTGGAGCGCGCCCGGGTGCAGGAGGAGGCGCAGGTCGAGATCGCGGAGTCCCTGGAGGCGTTCCCCTCCACGCTGCCCACCCGCCGCGAGTCGGCGTACGCCGCGTGGGTGTCGATCTCCGTGGGCTGCAACAACACCTGCACCTTCTGCATCGTCCCCGCGCTCCGCGGCAAGGAGAAGGACCGCCGCACCGGCGACATCCTGGCCGAGATCGAGGCCCTGGTCGCCGAGGGGGTCAGCGAGATCACGCTGCTCGGCCAGAACGTCAACGCCTACGGTTCCGACATCGGCGACCGCGAGGCCTTCTCCAAGCTGCTGCGGGCCTGCGGCACGATCGACGGCCTGGAACGCGTCCGCTTCACCTCGCCCCACCCGCGCGACTTCACCGACGACGTGATCGCGGCGATGGCCGAGACCCCGAACGTGATGCCCCAGCTGCACATGCCGATGCAGTCCGGGTCGGACACGATCCTCAAGGCCATGCGCCGCTCGTACCGCCAGGAGCGCTTCCTGGGGATCATCGAGAAGGTGCGCGCCGCCATGCCGGACGCCGCCATCTCGACCGACATCATCGTCGGCTTCCCCGGGGAGACCGAGGAGGACTTCGAGCAGACCATGCACGCCGTGCGCGAGGCCCGCTTCGCGAACGCCTTCACCTTCCAGTACTCCAAGCGCCCCGGGACACCCGCCGCCGACATGGAGGGACAGATCCCCAAGGAGGTCGTCCAGGAGCGCTACATGCGCCTGTCCGCCCTCCAGGAGGAGATCTCCTGGGAGGAGAACAAGAAGCAGGTCGGCCGCACCCTGGACGTCATGGTCGCCGAGGGCGAGGGCCGCAAGGACGGCGCCACCCACCGGCTCTCCGGCCGCGCCCCCGACAACCGCCTGGTCCACTTCACCAAGCCCTCCCAGGACGTGCGCCCCGGCGACGTGGTGACCGTCGAGATCAGCTACGCCGCCCCGCACCACCTGCTCGCCGAGGGCACGCCCCTGGGCGTCCGGCGCACACGTTCGGGGGACGCCTGGGAGAAGCGCAACGCCGCTCCCGCCGCCCGGCCCGCCGGAGTGATGCTGGGACTGCCCGGGATCGGCGCGCCCGCCCCGCTGCCCGTGGCCGCCACCCCGGGGTGCGGCTGCGACTGACGGCGGCCCGTCTGAGTACGCTGACCGGCATGCTTGTCGCCGCCGCCGTCTGCCCCTGCCCGCCGCTCCTGGTCCCCGAGGTGGCCGCGGGGGCCGGGCCCGAGCTCGACGCCGCGAGGAACGCCTGCCTCGACGCGGTGGGCGTGCTCGCCGCCGCGCGACCGGATCGGCTGATCGTGGTGGGCCCCGCCGAACCGGACGGCCGGGGCCCCTTCCCCCCGGGATCGGCCGGGTCCTTCGCGGGGTTCGGCGTGGACCTGGCCGTGCGGCTGGGTGAGGCGCCGGCCGGTTCCCCCGCACCGCAGCGGGCCCTTCCCGCCTCCCTCGCCGTCGGCGCCTGGCTGCTGGGCCGCACCCGGTGGGACGGCGCCCCGGTCGAAGGGCTCGGCGTGGGGGAGCCGCTCACCACCGACCGCTGCCTGCGCGCCGGGGCGGACCTCGCGGCCGGGGCGGAGCGGGTGGCCCTGCTGGTCATGGGCGACGGCAGCGCCTGCCGTACGGTCAAGGCGCCCGGCTATCTGGACGAGCGGGCGGTGGACTTCGACGCGGCGGCGGCCCGCGCCCTGGGCGACGCGGACGTGGCCGCGCTGAGCGCCCTGGACGAGTCGCTGGCGTACGAACTGAAGGCGGCGGGCCGGGCGCCCTGGCAGGTGCTCGCGGGCGCGGCGCAGGGCGCGGGCCTCGGCGGGCGGCTGCTGTACGAGGACGCCCCGTACGGCGTGGGGTACGTCGTCGCCGCCTGGTCGTGACCCCGTCGCACACCCCGCACCGGCACGGATGAGGGCCGTGGAGCAACGTCGCTCCACGGCCCTCGGTCGCTCCGGTGCCCGGGTCAGTGCGCGGGCGGGGGCGGCGGTGTGCCGCCCTCGTTCTTCTGGCCCAGACGGTCGACCGCGTCCTTGGCCTTCTGCGTGCCGGACACGATCTTGTCGCTGTACTTGCCCTTGGTCTTCTGGTCGACCGTACGGGCGGCCTTGTCGAGGCCCTGGTCGATCTTGCCCCCGTGCTGCTGCGCGAGGTCGCCGACCTTCTCCTTGGCCGGGGCCAGCTTGGCCTTCAGGTTGTCCAGGAAACCCATGGGTCACCTTCCGTGCTGGGGGACTGTGGTCACATTTTACCCGTCTGTGAGCAAACTCGCGTTACTCGCCGTGTCTGCCCGTACCCGTTCCCCTCCGGGTCTCCACCGGGCCTCCTCAAGGCTTCTCCGGGCGTCTGTGCCGCTCTCCGGTCCCCGGCGGTCCTCCACGGTCCGAGGCACCCCCGAAGTTTGGGAGACTGTCCCGGTGAGAAGACCCGCTCCCACCCCCCGCGTCATCACCGTCGTCGGTCCCACCGCCGCCGGAAAGTCCGACCTGGGAGTGTTCCTCGCCCAGCAGCTCGGTGGTGAAGTGGTCAACGCCGACTCCATGCAGCTCTACCGGGGCATGGACATCGGCACGGCGAAGCTGACTCTCCCGGAGCGCGACGGCGTTCCGCACCACCTCCTGGACATCTGGGACGTCACCGAGGCCGCCAGCGTCGCCGAGTACCAGAGGCTCGCCCGGGCCGAGATCGACCGGCTGCTGGCCGAAGGGCGTACCCCCGTCCTGGTGGGCGGTTCGGGTCTCTATGTGAAGGGCGCCATCGACGCCCTCGACTTCCCCGGCACCGACCCCGCCGTACGGGCCAGGCTCGAACAGGAGCTCACGGAGCACGGCTCCGGCGCCCTGCACGCCCGGCTCGCCGCCGCGGACCCCGAGGCGGCCCGCGCCATCCTGGCCGGCAACGGCCGCAGGATCGTCCGCGCCCTGGAGGTCATCGAGATCACCGGCAAGCCCTTCACGGCCAACCTCCCCACCGGGGAAGCGGTCTACGACGCCCTGCAGATCGGTGTCGACGTCGGACGCCCCGAACTCGACGAACGGATCCGCACCCGTGTGGACCGGATGTGGGAGGCCGGGCTCGTGGACGAGGTGCGCGGCCTGGAGACCCTGGGGCTGCGCGAGGGACGCACCGCCTCGCGGGCGCTGGGCTACCAGCAGGTGCTCGCGGCGCTCGCGGGGGAGTGCACCGAGGACGAGGCCCGCGCGGAGACCGTACGCGCCACCAAACGCTTCGCGCGCCGGCAGGACTCGTGGTTCCGGCGCGACCCGCGCGTCCGGTGGCTGAGTGGCGCCGAGGGAGACCGCGGAGAACTCCCGCACCGGGCGCTGGCGTTGGTCGAACGAGCGGTTACAGCCTGATCGCATGACAGGAGAACGACGTGTAGCCGGAACCCTCAGTGCTGCATCGACGCAGGTCAGAGAGAATCCTGGGTTGCGGGGCTTCATCGCCGGTGCGCGTCCTTGAGGATGCCTTTCACCCGCAGGAAGACCTGCGCCTGAGTTGCGGCGCCGACGTTGCTGCGTTCATGGCGGTGATGAAGCGTTCCACCACGAAGCTGTCGAAGGTGCGTGCATCTTCCGCGAGCCGATCTCCGGATGGGCGTGGGTGCGCATCCGGGACTCGGTCGAGGCCCTCGTGCTGCCGATGAGACCACGCCTGCGGGCGAACCACGCCTTCGCGTACTCCTCGAAGGCCATCTCGCCGAGCGTCTCCTGCTGTTCGGCGATGCTCCGGGGAGTGGTCTTGCGAGCCGTGGAGAGCTCGGTCAGGCGCTCGATGGCGGCGTCCTGGGTGGGGAAGCCGGACTCCTCGGCCTGCCTGTCCCGGATGTTGCGGAATCGGATCGTGTAGAGGTGCGGGCAGCCTGACGGGCGGCGACACGCGCAGGGCTTGAAGAAGCTGCCCATGCCCCGCGCAAGCTTGTTCGACATGATTGTTGCGGCCCCTTCGCCGAGTTCGGTCGTGACCGTAATCGGGGGCTGACCTGGGGTTATTGCTGACCTTTTGCTGGCCTGCTGACCAGCAGCAGGCGTCTGACCTGCGTAAACCCTAGATCGGGGCCATGACGGCCTGATCGCATGACGTGAAATGCTGGCGTAGCGACGACTTTCATTTGGCTAAGACCGTGTCCTATGTGGGGGTTGGCTCGTTGAGCTCGTCATGGGGCGGGGTACGTGGAGTTGGATTGTTCCTGACGGGCTGTGGGAGATCGCGGAGCCGCTGATCCCGCCGTCGAAGGTACGGCCGCAGGGCGGCGGGACGCAGGACACGGCTGATGAGACGCTGTTCGCCGCGATCATCTACGTTCTGGTCAGCGGATGTGCTTGGCGGGCGCTGCCGCCGTGCTTCGGGATATCGAAGTCGACGGCCCACCGCAGGTTCCTGATCTGGTCGAGAGCGGGTGTCTGGGGCCAGCTGCACGAAGAGATCCTGCACCGCCTGGACGACGCCGGCCTGC
>NZ_JAERUC010000168.1 GCF_016745505.1 Streptomyces silvae
GCCGGTGCCCGGCCCCCGCACGCCCCCGTCCCCCTTGTTCCGCCCCGTCGACGGTCCGAAGGACGGTCCCCGCATGACTCCGCCCGGCTTCCTGTTCTGCTCCGACCCCCTGGGGCCGCGCCGCCCGGACCCCGGGTTCGCCGAGGAGGCGGCCGCGGCACGGCGCGCGGGTGCGCGGGCCGGGCTGATCGACCACGACGCGCTCCTGGCCGGGGACACGGAGACCGCCGTCGGCCGGGTCCGGAGGGACTCCGGGCCGTACTGGTACCGGGGCTGGATGATTCCGCCCGACCGCTACGCGGATCTGGAGCGCGCCCTCCTCGCCCGTGGCTGCTCGCTGCTCACCGGTTCCTCCGCGTACCGCACCGCGCATGAACTCCCCGGCTGGTACGAGGCGTTCGCCCAGCTCACCCCGCGCAGCGTCTGGCGTGCCCTGTCCGTGGGTGAGGCGCTGCCCGATCCCTCCGTGTGGTCGGACCTCGCCGGGGACCTCGGTCCGGGCCCGGGCATCGTCAAGGACTTCGTGAAGTCCCGTAAGCACGAATGGCACGAGGCGTGCTTCGTGCCGGAGCTGAGCGAACCGGAGCGGCTCACGGGCGTCGTCGGCCGGTTCCTCGAACTTCAGGGGGAGTTCCTCGCCGGCGGGGTGGTGCTGCGCGCGTACGAGCCGTTCGTGCCGGGCGGGGAGGCACGGGTCTGGTGGGTGGACGGCGAGCCGGTGCGGGTGACAGCACATCCGGACACGCCCGGCCTGGTCCCGGCGCCCGCGCTCGACGCCGTCGGCGAAGCGGTGCGCACACTCGGCTGCCGGTGGGTGACCACGGACATGGCGCTGCGGGAGGACGGGGTGTGGCGGGTGGTGGAGGTCGGTGACGGGCAGGTCAGCGGACTGCCCGCGGGCGACGACTGCGAGAGCCTGTTCGGCGCGCTCCTCGGCGGGTGACCGATCCCCCTGCTCGGCGCGCTCCTCGGAGAGTGAACAGCCGCTGCCCTGCGCACGCCTGGACCGGGGGCCCGCCTTTCAGCAGCCGCAGTCGTCGGCGTCCACCGGCGCGGTGAGCGGATCGGCGGGGCGCCGCCGCGGCCCCTCCCCGGTCTCGAAGGCGAATCCCTCCCGCACCCAGTACTCGAATCCGCCGAGCATCTCCTTGACCTGGTACCCGAGTTCGGCGAGAGCCAGGGCGGCCCGGGTCGCTCCGTTGCAGCCCGGCCCCCAGCAGTACGTGACGACGGGAACCGCCGGGTCGAGGAGTCCGGCGGCCTGCTCCGCGACCAGGGCGGTCGGCAGGTGCACCGCACCCGGGACGTGCCCCTGGTCCCAGGACGCGGTGGACCGGGAGTCCAGTACGACGAATCCGGGGTCATCGCCGGACTCCAGGGCGGTGGCCACATCGGACACGTCCGCATGGAACGCCAGCGACGCGCCGAAGTAGGCGACTGCCGCCGCCGGGGAGGCGGGTGGGACACGCAGGACGGGGTTGCCGGTGGTGCGGGTCTGTGAGGTCATGGCCAGAAATCTACGGCCGCTCCACGACCATCGGAAGCAGTGATCCCCGGCACATCGCTTGATCCGCAGGGGATTCCCCTGTTGCCTGCTCCCATGACCGACTATTCCCCGGATGCCACGGACTGGCGCATCCTCGACGTCCTGCAACGCGACGGACGCGTGAGCTTCGCCGACCTGGCCCGCGCCGTGGCGATGTCCCCGAGCGCCGTCACAGAACGCGTGCGCCGCCTGGAGGAGCTGGGGGTGATCAGCGGATACGCCGCGGTGGTGGACCCGGAGCGGCTGGGCCTGCCGATCCTCGCCCTCGTACGGCTGCGCTACCCGAACGGCAACTACAAGCCGTTCCACGATCTGACGGACACGACGCCGGAGATCGTGGAGGCGCACCATGTGACCGGGGACGACTGCTTCGTCCTGAAGGTGACCGCGAGGTCGATGCGCCACCTGGAGGAGGTCACGGGACGGATCGGCGCGCTCGGCTCCGTGACCACCAGCGTCGTCTACTCCTCGCCCCTCCCCCGGCGGGCGATCAGCCGCTGAGCACGTCGGCCGCGCGGTGGACGACCGCCGACCCGTGCCGCTCCTTGACCACCTCCAGCTGGGCGGGGATACGGCGGCGCAGGTCGGCCACGTGGCTGACGATGCCGACGCTGCGGTCGCGTTCGCGCAGCGAGTCCAGGACGTCGAGCACCTCGTCCAGCGTCTGGTCGTCCAGGCTGCCGAAGCCCTCGTCGATGAAGAGCGTGTCCAGGCGTACGCCGCCCGCCTCGTCCGTCACCACGTCGGCGAGGCCGAGTGCCAGGGCGAGCGAGGCGAAGAAGGTCTCCCCGCCTGACAGTGTGGCCGTGTCGCGCTCCCGGCCGGTCCAGGAGTCGACGACGTGCAGCCCGAGCCCCGACCTGCGGCCCCCGCTGCGCTCGTCGGAGTGGACCAGCGTGTAACGGCCCGCCGACATCCGCTGGAGCCGGGCCGTCGCCGCAGCGGCCACCTGTTCGAGGCGCGCCGCCAGCACGTACGACTCCAGGCGCATCCTGCGCTCGTTGTCCGCGGAGGTGCCCGCGGTCAGCCCGGCGAGACGGGCCACCCTCTCGTACTCCTGGCGCAGCGGGCCCAGGGCACGCACCTCCTCCTCGGCACGGCGGGAGAGCCGGCCGAGTTCGGCGTCACGCTCCTGCGCTGCGGCATGCCCGGCGGAGCTGTCGCGCAGGGCCGTCACGGACCGGTCGTACGCCTCCTGGGCGGCCTCCGGTGTGGCGGCGGGGCGGTCGGCGGCGGCCCGGGCGTCCTCCTCGGCGAGCCGGTCGGCGACCGTCGCGGCCTCCGTCTGCCAGGCGTCGATCCGGTGCTGGAGCTCCCGCTGGGCGGTGTCGTCGAGGAGCTTCGCCGCGGCGGCCTGCGGGGTGGCGAATCCGGCCCGGAAGGCGGCGTCGGCCAGCCTGCCGTCGGCCTCCTTGAGGCGCTCGGCAGCGTCCTGCTCTGCGCGGAGCGCCTCGGCGGCCTCCGCCACCGCCCCCGCACGGCGCTCCAGCAGCCCGGCACGCTCGGCCACGGAGGCGCAGCCGCCCCGGGCCTTCGCCAACTCTGCTTCCAGGGCTGCCTGTTCACGGTCGAACGTCTCCCGCAGCGAGGTGCGGGCGGCCGCTCGCCGCTCGGCCTGCTGCCGGTCGTCGAGGCGGCCGAGGTGCTCACGCTCGGCGGCGGCCAGCGCCTCCCTCGCCGCGTGCGTTCCCGCGGCCAGGCGGTGCGCGTCCTGGTGCTCCCGGGCCAGGCGGTCGACGACCGCCCGCAGTGCGGGCACGGAGGCGGAGTCCCGGTCCGCTTCCGTCGCTTCGCGGGCGCCCGTCGCGTCCGACGGTTCCGGGGCGCCGGTCGCGTCCTGCGGGGCCGCCGCCTCCGCCCGCGCCGCGGCGAGGCGTTCGCGCAGGACTCCGAGCTCGCTCTCCGCCTCCGCACGGGCCCGGTCGGCCCGCTGGTGGGCGGCGAGCGCGGCCTCCTCGGTGGCGCGGTCCACATGGCCGGCCTCGGCGCGGGCGGGCGCGGGGTGCTCCGCCGAGCCGCACACCGTACAGGCCACGCCGTCGACGAGCCGGCCTGCGAGTTCCGCCGCGATCCCGCGCAGACGCTGCTCCCGTAGCGTCAGCCATGTCTCGCGCGCGTCCAGCGCACGCTCACGGGCGGCGGTCAGCGCTGCCGACGCCGTCTCCTCCTGCGCACCGAGGGCGTCGCGGCGGCGTGCCGCCTCCAGCCTCCTGCGCGCCGGTTCGAGCCGGCCGGCCAGCTGCTCCGCGAGGGTCGCGGCCTCCTGCGCGGTCTCGACGCGTTCTCTGAGGGCCCGGTGGGTGGCGTCCCAGCCGGCCAGCCACTCCGCCGCCTCCTGGATCAGTTCGTCGTCGGAACGGGACTGCCGCTCCAGGCCGGACCGTTCGGCGTCGATCTCACGGCTGCGCCGTTCGGCCCGGCGTGCGGCGTCGAGCGCGCCCAGCTCCGCCCGCAGGCCGCGCTCCTCGCCGGCCAGTTGCTCGTAGCCCGCTCCGGCCAGCTCGGGGGGCAGCCCGGCGTGGGACCGTTCGCGGGCCGCGACTGCCGTGCGGTGGGCCCGCTCGGCCTCGTCGCGCAGGTCGAGCGCCGGGGCGACGAGGTCCGCCTTGCGCGCGCGGGTCAGCTGCTCGTGGCAGCGGTCGCGTTCCGCGCGGCGCTCCTCCAGCCCCTCGGCGCGGCGGCGGGTCTCCTCGTAGCGCTGCTGGAGGCGGGCGAGTTCACGCTCGGCTTCGAGTGCGTGGCGTGCGGCGGTGCTCCGCTCCTCGGCGCCGGCCAGGACGCACCGGGCGATGTCGAGCCGTTCACGGGCTCCGCCGCGCGCGACGGCGGCCCACTGAAGGACCCCCTCGGCGAGGCCGGGTTCACCCGGGCGCTCCTCGGGCGGTGCCGCCTCGTCGGCGGCCGGACCGGCCGCCTGGGCGATGCGCTGGGCCAGGGCGAGGATCTGCTCGTCCCCCGCCTTGACCCGGGCCTCGGCCGACCGGCGCAGTTCGGCCAGGCGCTCCTCGACGGCCGCGAAACGGCGGGTGTCGAAGAGCCGGCCGAGCAGCTTTCCGCGCGCCTCGGCGTCGGCACGCAGGAAACGCGCGAAGTCGCCCTGCGGCAGGAGCACCACCTGGCAGAACTGGTCGCGGCTCATCCCGATGAGCCCGCCGATCTCCTCCCCGATCTCCTGATGCGAGCGGCTGAGCGCCTTCCAGCCGTGCTCGGGGTCGTACTCGCGCAGCCAGCTCTGCGCCTTCTCGGTCGTGAAGCCGCCGCCCCGCTTCTTGGGGCGGGGCTGGGCGGGCCGCCTGGTGACCTCCAGGCGCCGCCCCCCGACGGTCAGTTCCAGGCGCACCTCGGTCGGGCGGTCCACGGGGGCGTGGTCACTGCGCAGGGAGGTGCCGGGGCTCTGCCGGGCGCCGGGCACCGCCCCGTACAGGCCGTAGCAGACGGCGTCGAGCACGGAGGTCTTGCCCGCGCCGGTGGGACCGTGCAGCAGGAAGATCCCCGCCGAGGACAGGGCGTCGAAGTCGACTTCCTGCGGGGCGCCGAAGGGGCCGAAGGCGGTCAGGGTCAGCTTGTGCAGTCTCAATGGGACACCTCGTCGACTCCGTCGCTCACCCGTACGTCGTCGAAGACGGCGCGCAGCACCGTCCGCTCCTGTGCGCTGGGGCCGTTTCCGCCGCGTACATGGGCCACGAAGTCCTCCGCCACCTGGTGGTCGTCACGTCCCTCCAGCCGCTGGGCGTACGAAGCGGAGGGGTCCTGCGGGGAACGCTCCGGGTCGAAGACCAGGCTGAGGGTGTGCGGGAAGCGCTCGGTGAGGCGGGCCATCGGCTCGTCCGGCCGCGCCAGGTCGGTGAGGGTGGCCTCCACCCAGGACTCCCGGTGCCGTTCAAGCGCCGGGTCCTCCAGGAGCGTGCCGAGGTGCCCGCGGAGCCGTACGAGCGGGCGCGGCACCGGGCAGTCGACGCGCTCCGCGGCCACCTCTCCCCCGGGCCCCAGGTCGATCAGCCACATCGTCTTGCGGTGCGTGTGCTCGGAGAAGGAGTACGCCAGCGGGGAGCCCGAGTAGCGCACGCGCTCCGTCACCGTCTGGCAGCCGTGCAGATGACCGAGCGCCACGTAGTCGACGCCGGCGAAGACTCCCGCGGGGACGGCGGCGACCCCGCCGACGGTGATGTCGCGCTCGCTGTCGCTGGGTTCGCCGCCCGCCACGAAGGCGTGGGCGAGGACCACGGAGCGGGTGCCGTCCGGGCGGGCGGCGAGATCGGCCCGCACCTGGTCCATGGCCGCGGTGAGCACTGCTTCGTGGCTCGTTCGCGGGGCGCCGAGGCTGTCCCTGACGAGGGCCGGTTCCAGGTAGGGCAGCCCGTAGAACGCCACATCGCCCTGCGCGTCGTGCAGGACGACCGGCGTGGCGCACGCGCCGGGGTCGGTACGCAGATGGATCCCGGCCCCTGCGATCAGCCCGGCGCCCACGCCGAGCCTGCGGGCCGAATCGTGGTTTCCGGAGATCATGACGGTCGGTACCCCGGCGGCGGCGAGCCGGTGCAGCGCGTCGTCGAAGAGCTGGACGGCCGCCAGCGGCGGCACCGCCCGGTCGTAGACGTCACCGGCCACGACGACCACGTCGACGGCGTGTTCGCGCACGGTCCTGACGAGGTGGTCGAGGTAGGCGGCCTGGGCGTCGAGCAGGGATACGCGGTGGAACGACCGCCCCAGATGCCAGTCCGAGGTGTGCAGGATCCTCATGACGCCGCTCCGGCCGACGCCGCTCCGGCCGACGTCACTCCGGCTGACATCCCTCCGGCCGACGCCGGTCCGACCGGTATCCCCTCGGCCGACGTCACCCCCGCGGACACCACTCCGACCGGCATTGCTCGGGCTGACGTCACCCCGACCGGCATCACTGCGACGGCTCCGACCTGCATGTTCCACTTCCTCCGCCCCCGGGACCGGACCGGTCCGGCCCACCGCCCGCCGCGGAGTCCCACGGCCGGCCCGACCACGCTAATGCCGCGCGGCCCCGGATCCCTCATCCGCCCTGTACATCCCCGTACGCCTCGCCGCCCAGTTCGAGCGTCGCGGAACCCGCCGTGGCATCGGCCAGCCAGGCCCTGAAGCTCTCGACATCGGCGTCCGGCAGCCCGATCGCGATGGTGACCGCCTCCGCGTAGGTCACCTCGTGGACCGCACGACCGGTGGCCCGCAGATCGTTCTCCAGTTTGCCCGCGCGCTGGTGGTCCACGGTGACGGTCGCGAGGCGGAACCGGCGGCGGGTGGTCGTGCCGAGCGCGTCGAGCGCCTCGCCGACCGCACCTCCGTACGCCCGGATCAGTCCGCCCGCGCCGAGCTTGACGCCGCCGAAGTAGCGGGTGACGACGGCGACCGCGTACCGCACCTCCCTGCGCATGAGCATCTGGAGCATGGGGACGCCGGCCGTCCCGCCGGGCTCCCCGTCGTCACTGGCCTTCTGCACGGAGGCGTCGGCGCCGATGACGTAGGCGAAGCAGTTGTGGTTGGCGGTGGGGTGCTCCTTGCGGACACGCGCGATGAACTCCTGCGCCTCCTGCTCGGTGGCGGCGGGGGCGAGCGCGCAGAGGAAACGCGATCGGCTGATCTCGGTCTCGTGCACACCCGCGCGGGCGACTGTCCGGTACTGCTCCTGCATCGGTCCACCCTATGCGCCGGTCCGTCCCGCACTTTCACCCTCCCGTGGGGAATGGTGCGGGCGGACCGGCCGTTGTCCGGGCATGTACGCAGACGATGAGACGGTTCGCAGGATCCTCCAGGACACGGGCGACACCTGGGCGGTGGTCGGCCTGTCCATCAACCGTTCCCGCGCGGCCTACGGGGTGGCGGAGGTCCTCCAGCGCTTCGGCAAGCGCGTGGTGCCCGTCCACCCGAAGGCGGAGCCGGTCCACGGCGAACAGGGGTACGCCTCGCTGGCGGACATACCCTTCCCGGTCGACGTGGTGGACGTCTTCGTCAACAGCGATCTTGCGGGCGCTGTCGCCGACGAGGCGGTGGCGATCGGCGCGAAGGCCGTCTGGTTCCAGCTGGGCGTGATCGACGAGGAGGCCTACGGGCGCACGCGTCAGGCCGGTCTCGACATGGTCATGGACCGCTGCCCGGCGATCGAGATACCCCGCCTGGACGCCCGCCGCTGACCGTCGCCACCTGCGCCGCCACACCTCCGGGACGCCTCCGAGACACCTCCGAGCCCGCCACCGCGTCGCCTCCGCGCTGCCTTCACCGGGTCGCGCCGCGTCCCGCCGTGCCCGGAGGCGTGGTGTCGCGGACGGCCTCCGGCGGGGAGAATGCCCGCTGTGACACGGCATCTCCTCCTCCGAGACGGACGCGTCGCCACCCAGCTGTACGAGCTGGGCGTGCGGCGGGGTGGCGTTCTGCTGGTGCACGCCTCGATGCGCTCGGCGGGCGGCGACGCCGGAAGTATGGCCGACGCACTGCGCCAGGCCGTGGGCCCGGCGGGGACGCTGGTCGTGCCCGCCTTCACCCCGGAGAATTCGGACACCTCGCGCGCCTATCTGGACCGTGTCCGGGGTCTGAGTGACGAGGCCCGCGCCGAGGTGCGTGCGTCGATGCCCGCTTTCGACCCGGCGACGTCTCCCGCGCCTGCCATGGGCACGCTCGCCGAGACGGTGCGGCTGACTCCGGGCGCGCTGCGCAGCGCCCACCCCCAGACCTCGTTCGCCGCACTCGGCCCGGCGGCCGCGGAGCTGCTCTCGGGCCACCGGCAGGACTGCCACCTGGGCGAGGGCTCCCCCCTCGCCCGGCTGTACGAGGCCGACGCCCAGGTCCTGCTGCTGGGCACGGGCTTCGACAGGTGCACCGCCTTCCACCTCGGTGAGTACCGCCGCCCCGCACCGCCCCGCCGCCGCTACCGCTGTGTGGTGGCCTCGGGGGGCGGGCGCCGCTGGTGGGAGTACGAGGACATCGCCCTCGACGACAGCGACTTCGCCGCCCTCGGGGCCGACTTCGCCCGTGCGCGGGCCGGAGCGGTCGGCACCGGCCGGGTGGCGGCGGCGCCGAGCCGGCTGTTCCGCCTCCGCCAGGCCGTGGACTTCGCCACGGAGTGGCTCGGGGAGCACCGGCCCGGCGGCTGCTGAGCGTTCCGCCTCTGCGGAGCGTCCGGCCGGGCCACGGTCCCTCGGAGGCCCGTTCAGCGATGCCGGTACCGCGGGTCCCGATTCCGTGGGTACCGACTCCGCGGGTAATGGTGCCGCAGGGGCCGGGTCCCCGGCGGCCACCCGTCCTCAGACCCCGAGGCCCTCCAGCACGGTCGCTCCCGGCAGCGCCGCCAGCGCCTTGCCCGGGACGATCAGCTTGCCGCGCCGGCTGCCGCTGCCGATGAGGACCCATTCCTGGTCCACCACGGCGGGGTCGATCAGGAGGGGCCAGGACGCCGGGAGGCCGATCGGGGTGATCCCTCCGTACTCCATGCCCGTCTCGCTGACGGCCACGTCCATCGGGGCGAAGGACGCCTTACGGGTCCCGAGGTGCCTGCGCACCACCCCGTTCACGTCGACGCGGGTGCGCGACAGCACCACGCATGCCGCCAGGGTGGTCTCGCCGCCGCGCTTGCCGGCGACGACCACGCAGTTGGCCGAGGTGTCGAGGAGTTCGGGGCCGTAGTGCTCGGTGAAGACAGCCGTGTCGGCGATCTCGGGGTCGGTGTCGACGTGGACGACCGACTCGGCGGGGATGCCGCCCCAGCCGGCCTCCACCGCCTTCGCGACGGGCGGGGTGAGCAGTTCCAGCCGGCCGGCGGCAGGAGAGGCATCGCTGAAGATGTCCAGGAGAGCGCGCATACCACTCACGCTAACAGCCCCCGGGAGCCGCTCATTTGCCCTCACGGCGGACCGGCGGGATGGAGACCGCCATGGTCAGCTCCATGGGCTCGGACCCGTCGTTGCGGTAGCTGTGCGGCACATGGGCCTCGAACGTCGCGGAGGTACCGGCGGGCACGGTGTGGGCCTCGCCGTCGACGATCAGGGTCAGTTCACCCGTCGTGACGTGGAGGAGCTCGACCGTTCCTTCGGGGTGCGGATCCGAGGCGCTGCTGTCGCCGGGCATCAGATGCCAGGACCAGAGTTCGATCGGCCCCCTGGCCTCCGTGCCCACCAGCAGCGTGGTCGAGCTCCCCGCCTCCGTCGACCACATGCGCACCGCCTGGCTCTCGGGCACCAGCCGCACCTGGGAGCCCTGCTCGTAGTCGAGCAGCGTGGTGATGCTGATGCCCAGCGCGTCCGCGAGCTTCACGGTCGTGCCGACGCTCGGGTTCGTACGGGCCTGCTCGATCTGGATGATCATGCCGCGGCTGACCCCCGCTCGGGCCGCGAGAGCGTCCAGGGTGAAGCCGCGCTCGCCCCGCCAGCGCTTGAGGTTGCGGGCGAGCGACTGGGTGAGCTGATCGAGGTCAGACACATTCCGTCCAATATTCTGGATGACAGAGTCGAAAATACTGCACTACGGTGTGGTGCACCCACCCGACCACCGCACTGTACTGCGAGGCACCCGATGACAGCACTGTTCGCCCTGGCCACGAGCCTGATGTGGGGCCTGGCGGACTTCGGCGGCGGGCTGCTGACCCGGCGCATGCCCGCTCTCACGGTGGTGGTCGCGTCGCAGTGCATCGCCGCCGTGGTCCTCGGGACCGTGGTGCTCGCGACCGGTGGCTGGAGCGAGGCCGGCCCCCGCCTCTGGTTCGCGGTCGCGGCGGGAGCGGTCGGCCCGGTCGCGATGCTGAGCTTCTACAAGGCCCTGGCGCTGGGCCCGATGGGGGTCGTCTCGCCGCTGGGCTCCCTCGGCGTGGCTGTCCCGGTGGGCGTGGGACTGCTCGTCGGCGAGCGGCCCGGACTGCCGCGGTTCGCCGGGGTCGCGGTCGCCGTCGCGGGGATCGTCCTGGCCGGCGGACCGCAGCTGCGCGGCGCGCCGGTGCAGCGCCAGGCGGTCGTGCTGACCCTGCTGGCAGCCTTCGGCTTCGGCGCCGTGATGGCGCTGATCTCGGAGGCGTCCACCACGGTGACCGGACTCTTCCTCGCCCTCTTCGTCCAGCGGGTCACCAACATCGCGGTCGGTGGGACGGCCCTGTACGTCTCGGTGCGCCGGGGCGGCTCGGCGCTCCCCGAGGAGGGCGGCATCGGTGTCGTACGCGCAGCGCTGCCCGCGCTGGCCTTCGTCGGCCTCGCCGATGTCGCCGCCAACGGCACGTACGCGCTCGCCGCCCAGCACGGCCCGGTCACCGTGGCCGCCGTCCTCGCCTCGACGTATCCGGTGGTGACGGCGCTGACGGCGCGGGGCGTGCTCGGCGAGCGGCTGCGCGGCGTCCAGGCGGCGGGCGCCGGCCTGGCTCTGCTCGGAACGCTTCTGCTGGCGACGGGCTGAGGGGAGGGACCTGCGGGCGAACGGGCCGGCCGGAGTCAGGCCCCCTCGGCCGCGTCCTCCAGCAGCAGCGCCACGGCTGCGAGCTGCTCGGGCGTGACCCCCTCGGGGATCGGCACGGGCGCGGGGGTACGCAGCGGCGGCTGCCAGCCCTTCTCCGGATCCCAGCTCCGCACCACCTTGGCCGGGGCGCCGGCCACCACCGCGTGGTCGGGGACCTCGCCGCGTACGACCGCCCCCGCCGCGACCACGACGTTGCGGCCGAGCCTGGCACCCGGGAGGATCACCGCTCCGGTGCCGATCCAGCAGCCCGGCCCGATCTCGACCGGCTCCATGCGCGGCCACTGCTTGCCGACCGGCTCGTGCGGGTCGTCGTAACTGTGGTTGGTGGAGGTGATGTAGACGTACGGGCCGCAGTAGGTGTCCGAGCCGATCGACACCGTGGTGTCGGCGATGACGTGGCTGCCCCGGCCCAGCACCACCCCGTTGCCCAGGGTCAGGACGGTCTCCGAGCCCAGGTCCAGATCGGGCATCAGGCCGGCCGTGAGCGTGACCTGTTCCCCGATGATGCAGTGGTCGCCCAGCTCGATCCACGGCTCCCCGAAGACGGTGCCCTGCGGGAAGGCGAGCCGGGTGCCCGTACCGATACGGCGGAAGCGGAGCCGGCCGGGGTGCTGCGCGGTGACCGCGCCGGTCTCCTGCACCCAGGCCCAGACGCGGTGGACGACGCGGGACATGACACCGCGCCGCCGGAGGGCCAGGGAGGAGAACGAGTTGCGGTTCTTCGGCACCCGCTCACGGTAGTCGGACCGGCCGGAGCGGGTCCCCGCGACGAGCTGTGATGTTCACCCCACCTGCCCGGCACTCCGGGACCGTCCATTACGGTTCGTGCGGACGCCGAACGCGGAACAACGAGGGCCCGAGGCCACCCACCCACCGGAGGAACAGACGATGGCAGCGCAGGCATTGGTCACCGGTATCGGCGGCAAGGAGCCGGACATCGATCCGGACGCCTTCGTCGCGCCGACCTCCGTCGTCGTCGGCGAGGTCTCGATGGCCGCCGGCTCCAGCCTCTGGTACCACGCCGTGCTGCGCGCCGACTGCGGCCCGATCTCCCTCGGCCCCGACAGCAACATCCAGGACAACTGCAGCGTGCACACCGATCCGGGCTTCCCGCTGACGGTGGGCGCCCGGGTCTCGGTCGGCCACAACGCCGTGCTCCACGGCTGCGTCATCGAGGACGACGTCCTGGTCGGCATGGGCGCCACCGTGCTCAACGGCGCGCACATCGGAGCGGGCTCGCTGATCGCGGCCCAGGCCCTCGTGCCGCAGGGGATGCGCGTGCCGCCGGGGTCCCTCGTCGCCGGGGTGCCCGCCAAGGTGAAGCGGGAGCTGACCGCCGAGGAGCGTGAGGGCATCGCCTTCAACGCGGCCGGTTACGTGGAGCTGGCGAAGGCCCACCGTGAGGCACACCAGGAGGACTGACGTCCCACGGGCCGTACGGAGCGGGCTCCGGGCGGACGTCGTACGGAGCGGGCCCCGGGCGGACGTCGTACGGGGCCCTCACGATCAGCCGGGCCCGTACGGAGTCGGGGCCCCGCCGGTTCAGTCGGCCGCGGGGACCACGTCGGGCTCGGACGCCGGCACCGGGCCCTCGGCCTGTTCCGCGGCCTTCTTGGCCCGGTTCTTCAGCACCAGCATCGAGACCAGGCCGATCAGCACGGCGGCGAGCAGCCCCAGCCACGAGAAGCGCTTGAGCCACGCCTCGGC
The DNA here is from genome assembly GCF_016745505.1 of Streptomyces silvae. Classification (GTDB taxonomy): domain Bacteria; phylum Actinomycetota; class Actinomycetes; order Streptomycetales; family Streptomycetaceae; genus Streptomyces; species Streptomyces silvae. The sequence goes on from NZ_JAERUC010000168.1 coordinate 12,710, forward strand.
GACGACGCCCACCGAGTAGATGACGGCGGTGGTACCGCCGGCCCAGACGATCCCGCCGAGCACGTTGGCGATGAGGAACTTCCAGTACGGCATGCGCAGGACGCCGGCCAGCGGCCCCGCGAAGATCCGCAGCAGCGCGACGAAGCGGCCGAAGAAGACCGCCCACATGCCCCACTTCTCGAACGACCGCTCCGCCAGGGCGATCTGGGGTGCCCCGAAGTGCTTGGGGAACTTCCCGCCGAGCCAGGCCAGCAGGGGGCGTCCACCCTTGCGGCCGATGGCGTAGCCGATGGAGTCACCGATGATCGCTCCGGCCGACGCGCAGGCGCCGAGCACCACGGGATCGATGTCGCCGTGCTGGGAGGCGAGCAGCGCCGAACTCACGAGGATGATCTCGCCCGGCAGGGGGATACCCAGACTCTCGAGTCCGATGACGACCCCCACCAGGAGGTAAATGCTGACCGCGGGGACGGTCTCGAGCCACTCCTGGACGTGCAACGCGGGTCCTTCCCGTAAGAGATCTGGCGGCCGCGCACCACGTGAGGTGCACGGCGGGCAGCCTACCGGGCCGGACGGCCGGAGCGGCCGCCGCGGCCCCCGGAGCGGGGCGCGCGGGGCCGGGTGCGGGTCAGCGGTTCGGACGCAGCGTCCAGACGACGCTCATCTCGCTGGTGACGGCGCCGTCGGCGCGGCGGATCTCGACGGCCACGGGAAACTCCGGGCGCTTGCCCTCGTCCAGCTCGGCCACCACCTCGGCCGCCGGGCGGCCCAGCACCGCCGTCGCGGTGAGTTCGCCCATGGCAACCTTCTTGAAGGACATCTCCGTGGTGACGGGCAGCGGAACGGCGCGGGCCATCTGGTCGCCGAACGCGGCGACGACGATCGCGCCGCTCGCCGACTCGGCGAGCGTGAACATCGCTCCGGCGTGGGGTCCGCCGAGGTGGTTGTGGTACTCGGCGCGGTCGGGGAGCGAGAGGACGGCGCGCTCCGCGGTCGTCTCGAGGTACGTGATGCCGAGGGTCCGGACCATCGGGACGCTCGCGGACAGGATGTCGCCGACTGTCATCTCTTCAGTGCTCATGGCGGCGATGTTACTAGCGGGTAGCAGTCTTTGACCATCCCCTCACAGGGGCGCCCGTAGCAGCGCACGCCCCGCCCCTCTATGGTTACTGGCCATGTGGCCAGGACAGCAGCCGCCCGGGGGCGAGCAGAACCCGCAGGACCAGAACCAGAACCCGTACCAGCAGCCGGGGTACCAACAGCCGAATCCCTATCAGCAGCCGGGATATCAGCAGCAGGGTCAGCCGGGCTACCCGCAGCCCAACCCGTACCAGCAGCCCACGGTGCCGCAGTACGCCGTACCGGGCGGGCCCGGCGGTCCGCAGCCGGACGACAAGAAGAAGACGACGATCGTCGCCGTCGTCGCGGCCGCGGTGGTCGTCGTCGCGGCGGTCGTCACCGGTGTCGTGGTCATGAACAAGGACGACGACAAGGGCGGCTCGGACGTCGCCGAGGGCAAGGCGTCCTCGTCCCCGTCGGCGAAGGCCTCCGAGTCCTCGTCCGCCCCGGCGGCGAACCCGCGGGGCGGTGAGGACGCCGCGCCGACGGTTCCGGGCTGGAAGGTCGTGACCAACCCCAAGTGGGGCACGCAGTTCGACGTGCCCGGCGACTGGGAGGTCTCGGGCACCGGCGTGATCTCGGGCTTCGAGGACGTGAAGGACCCCACGGGCCCGCCGGCGGTCGGCTTCTCCGCTCCCGCGCACCTCAAGACCAAATGGTGCAGCGACGACTCGGACAAGGACGGCAAGCAGGAGGACACCAGCCTGGCCGGTGTCGGCACCAAGGGTGCGCAGGGCGCCAAGAGCACGGACCAGGCGGCGACGAACGAGGCCGCGAACTGGGTCTGGGCCGCCTACGCGCAGGAGGACCCGAAGGACAAGGTCAAGATCGGCAAGCCCAAGCCGTACACGACCGAGTCGGGCCTCTCGGGCAGCGTCGTCACGGCCACCGCGACCGGACTGGCCAACAAGAACAAGTGCGACACCGACGGCAAGTCGATCGCGTTCACCTTCAAGAACGGCAAGGGCGAGTACTCGTCCTGGATCCTCTACGCCAACGCCGGCGTCGACGACGAACTCCCGGACGCCACCATCCAGAAGATCCTCAGCACGGTGCGTCTGGCGGAGAGCGCGGACACCACGTCCTGAGCCTCCGGGGCACCCGGCCGGGACCGTCCATTTGGCGGGAGGGGGCCGGGGCGGGGATAGTCCCTGGGTGACTTCCGCCGCCTCCTCCCCCTCGCCGGACCTCCGCCCCCTGCCGGCGGGCCGCAATTTCGGTCTTCTGACCGCCGCCGCGATCATCACGAGCCTGGGCACCAACGGCGCGCTGATCGCGGCGGCGTTCGCGGTTCTGGAGTCGGGCGGCGACGCGGGCGAGGTCGGCCTGGTCGCCGCCGCGCGTACGGCGCCACTGGTGCTCTTCCTGCTGATCGGCGGCGCGGTCGCGGACCGGCTGCCGCGTCACCGGGTGATGGTGGCCGCGAACACGCTCAACTGCGTCTCCCAGGCGGTCTTCGCCTGGCTGGTGCTCACGGGCGGCGCCGAGCTGTGGCACATGATGCTGCTGACGGCGCTCTGCGGCACCGGGCAGGCCTTCTTCGGCCCGGCCTCCGAGGGCATGCTGATGTCCAGCGTCAGCGGTGAACAGGCGGCCCGCGCCTTCGCCTTCTTCCGGATGTCGATGCACGGCGCGGCCATCGGCGGCGCGGCGCTCGGCGGCGCCATGATCGCGGCCATGGACCCGGGCTGGGTGCTGGCGGTCGACGCCGCCGCGTTCGCCGTCGCGGGCGCGCTCCGGGCCTTCCTCGACGTGAGCCACATCCCCGCGCGCGCACCGGGTGGCGGGCTGCTCGCCGATCTCCGGGACGGCTGGCACGAGGTCGTCGGACGCCCCTGGCTCTGGGCCGTCGTGCTGCAGTTCTCCGTGGTCGTGGCCGTCGTCGGGGCCGCCGAGGCGGTGTACGGGCCGCTGGTGGCGCGGGACGAGCTCGGAGGCGCCCGGCCCTGGGGATTCGCCCTGGCGGCGTTCGGGGTCGGCACGCTGGGCGGGGCGCTGCTGATGATGCGGTGGAAGCCCCGGCGGCTGCTGCTGGCAGGGACGCTCTGCGTGTTCCCGCTGGCCCTGCCGTCCGCGGGGCTCGCGATTCCGCTGCCGGTGGCCGGCCTCTGCGCGGTGATGTTCGTGACGGGTGTCTCCATCGAGGTCTTCGGGGTCTCCTGGATGACGGCCCTGCACCAGGAGATCCCCGAGGAGAAGCTGTCGCGGGTGGCGGCGTACGACTGGTTCGGCTCGGTCGCGATGGTGCCGCTGGCCACGGCGGCGGCCGGCCCGGTGGAGACGCTCGTCGGGCGCGGCGCGGCCCTGTGGGGCTGTGCCGGTCTGATCGTGCTCGTGACGGCGGGTGTGCTGTTCGTCCCGGATGTACGGAATCTGACGCGCCGCAGCACGGTGGCGAAGGTCAGCGTCCCGGAGCAGGCCCGGTCGTCAGCCGATACTGAAGGCTCCGTCGGGGGGCTCGGGTGAGGCCACGGCCTCGCTGTCCCGCACGGGCTTCGCGCCACGCATGAACCGGGCCAGCCCGGCACCGTGCTCGACCCGCGCGGGGAACGCGTCGGCGGCGCAGAGCCGGGTGAGCGGTCCGATGTCGAGCGGGGCGCGGGAGGCGAGCAGCACGGCGTTGCCGAAGCGCCGGCCGCGCAGGACGGCAGGCTCGGCGATCAGGGCCAGCTCGTCGAACACCTCGGCGAAGTTGGCCAGTTGCGAGCGCAGGAAGGTGAAGGGGGCGCTGTCGGCCAGGTTGGCCGCGTAGACGCCGCCCGTCCGCAGGACGCGTCCGGCGGCCCGCGCGTACTCCACGGAGGCCAGATGGGCGGGCACCCGTGCGCCACCGAAGACATCGGCGATCAGGAGGTCGGCCGAACCCTCCGGTGCGTCTTCGAGCAGGCCCCGGGCATCGGCGCCGTGCACGGTGACACCGGCCCCGGCGGGCAGCGGCAGATGTTCATGGACCAGGTCGACGAGCCCCCGGTCCGCCTCCGCCACGTCCTGCCGCGAGCCGGGGCGGGTCGCGGCGACGTAGCGGGGCAGTGTGAGGGCGCCGCCGCCGAGATGCAGCACGTCCAGCGGTGCTCCCGGCGCGCCGGCCCGGTCCACGACATGGCCGAGCCTCCGTACGTACTCGAACTCCAGGTGCTCCGGCTCGTCGAGGTCGACGTACGACTGCGGGGCGCCGTCGACCGTGAGCAGCCAGGCCCGGTCCCGGTCGACGTCGGGCAGCAGCCTGGCGGTGCCGCGGTCGGTGTCGCGGATGACGGGTATGGGCTCGTTCACTCCCCCATTGTGACGGCAGCCGGACCCCCACCCCGCCGGATCAGCCGTTCCACACCGCGGCGACCGCCTCGGTGTGGGCGGCGGACTGCGCGAGTCCGGCCCTGGCCGCCGCGGCCCGCCGTGCGGGGTCCAGGGAGTTGCGGCCGATGGCCTTACGGGTCGCGGCGTCCGGGGTGATGACCTCGACACGGGCGCCCGCGGCCTCCAGTTCGGCGGCCTGCGCGCGGGGCGAGACGATCACCTTGTTGCCACTGGCGGTGGGGGCGATCACGACGACGCGTTCGTAGCCGGAGGCGAGCTGGGCGTTGGCCGGGGAGTGCACACCCCCGTCGATCCAGCTCCCGCCCCCCGCGCCGACCACGGGCCAGACCGCGGGGACGGCGCAGCTCGCGGTGACCGCGTCGGTGAGCGCGACCGTGCCGGTCCGGTCGAAGGTGTGCAGGGCGCCGGTCGTCGCGTCCACGGCGGTGATCAGCAGGTGCCGCTCGGGCCATTCGGGCGACGGGAGCCGGCTCGCGATCGCCTCGCGCCGTTCGGCGGCGGTCGCTCCGGGCCGGCTGTCGCGGGCCAGGGCGCCCAGCTTGCGTCCGTACTCGTCGGGCGTTCGGGAGGAGAGCACCGCTCTCGCGTACCGCAGGACGGTGACGGGGCCGAGCCGGGCCGCCGCTCCCTTCTCGCTCTCCGGTTCGGCGAGCTGCCGCTCGTAGAGGTCGCCGATCGCGACGAGTCCGGACGCGAGCTGCGCCCCGACGATGGCCCCCGCCGAACTGCCGACGATCAGGTCGGCGGTGGAGAGGTCGACGCCCGCCTTGGCGAGGCCGTGCAGGATGCCGGTTTCCCAGGCGGTGCCGGTGACGCCTCCGGCACCCAGTACGAGAGCTGTGTCTGCCATGGCCCCCAGTCTGCTGCACCGCGCGCGGCCCGCCTCCCCGGGGTGGGGTGGCGGGCCGCGCCCGGCCCTCAGAGCAGACCGGTGACCGTGCCGGCGCCGACCGTGCGGCCGCCCTCGCGGATCGCGAAGCCGAGGCCCGACTCCAGCGGCACGTCACGGCCGAGCTCCACGGTCATGGTGACCGTCTCGCCGGGCCGCGCCACCGCCGCCTCACCGAGGTCGACGTCCCCGACGACGTCCGCCGTACGGATGTAGAACTGCGGCCGGTAGCCCGTGGTGACCGGCGTGGTCCGGCCTCCCTCCCGGCCCGACAGGACGTAGACCTGCGCGGTGAAGCGCCGGCTCGGGGTGACGCTGCCGGGCGCCGCCACCACATGGCCGCGGCGGACCCGGTCACGCTCGACCCCGCGCAGCAGCAGCGCGACGTTGTCGCCGGCCTCCGCGGACTCCATCGGCTTCCCGAAGGTCTCCAGACCGGTGACGACCGTCTCGACGTCCGCCCCGAGGACCGACACGCGGTCCCCCACCCGCACCGTGCCGCGCTCCATGGCGCCGGTGACGACGGTGCCGCGGCCCGTGATGGTGAGCACGTTCTCCACGGACAGGAGGAACGGCGCGTCGGTGTAGCGCACCGGCATCGGCACGTACGTGTCGACCGCGTCCAGCAGCCCCTCGATCGACGCGGTCCAGCGCGGGTCGCCCTGGAGCGCGCCGAGGCCCGACACCCGTACGACGGGCACCGTGTCCCCGCCGTACCCGTGCGCGGTCAGCAGCTCGCGGACCTCCAGCTCGACGAGGTCGGTCAGCTCGGGGTCGCCCGCGTCGGCCTTGTTCAGGGCGACGACGATGTGGTCGACGCCGACCTGACGGGCCAGCAGGACGTGCTCCGCGGTCTGCGGCATGATCCCGTCCAGCGCGGACACGACGAGGATCGCCCCGTCGAGCTGCGCCGCGCCGGTGACCATGTTCTTGATGTAGTCGGCGTGGCCGGGCATGTCGACGTGGGCGTAGTGCCGGGTGTCGGTCTCGTACTCGACGTGCGCGATGTTGATGGTGATGCCGCGCTGCGCCTCCTCGGGGGCCCGGTCGATCCGGTCGAACGGCACGAAGGTGCCGGTGCCGCGGTCGCTGAGCACCTTGGTGATGGCGGCGGTCAGGGTGGTCTTGCCGTGGTCGACGTGGCCCATGGTGCCGATGTTGAGGTGCGGCTTGGTGCGTACGTATGCCGTCTTGGGCATGGCTCGTCCTTGGAATTCGAAGCTGAGAGAAGAAGACCCCAGGGCCCCGCCGACCCTCCCCTTACGGGGTCCGCCGGACTGTCGGGGGAGGGTCAGCTTCGGGCGCCGCCGAAGGGCGCTGCGGCAGCGGCGAACGCTGCGTCAGTTGCTGCTGCGGCTGCGACCGCAGGGCTCACGGCAGCCTTCGGCGCGTCCGCGACTGCGGACTGCGCTGCGAGGAAGGCGTACCGGAACATGTCTCCGATCATGGCGGAGCGGCGGGATGCCGTCGAATGGTTTTCCGGCGCGGACGCCACCGGCGCAGCGGGCCCCGGTTCAGCCGATGTTCTTGAGCGCCTCGCGCACGGAGAGCGGTGACAGGCGGTCCCGGGCTCCGTCGACGAAGCCGCGTACGGCCTCCGGGTCGGTCTTCGCGTACTCCCGCAGGGCCCAGCCGATCGCCTTGCGGAGGAAGAAGTCGGGGTGGTCCGCGCGGAGCAGGCAGTAGCGGAAGAGCCGTTCGGCGTCCGTCCGCTCCTTGTAGCGCAGTTGGTGGAGCAGCGCCGTACGGGCGATCCAGACGCTGTCGTCCTCGATCCACCGGTCCATCACCGTCCCGAGCCCGGGATCGGCGCTCACGAGCGGCCCGGCGACATGGGCGGCGAGCAGGTCGACGGTGTCCCACCAGGGCACGGTGCCGGCGAGATGGCGCAGGACCGGCACGAATCCGGACGAACAGCGGGCCACGTGGCGCCGCAGGTAGTCGGCCGCGAAGTACTGGTACTCGCGCTCCGGCAACTCCCAGCAGCGCAGGGCGATCGCGGTGCAGTCGCCCTCGTCCGGCCGCCCGGTACCCGCGAGGACCTCCCGGGAGACCAGCCGTCGCCGCGGCGTCGGGATTCCCAGGAAGGGGGCGACGTTCTTCATGTACGCCGCGGCTCCGGCCGCCCGTACGGGGTCCGCCACCTGCGGATACAGCGTGGTGAGCCGGGAGAGGACGGTGTCGGCGAGCGCGCTCTCGGGTGCCACGGGGGCAGGGGGTGCCGGTGGACTCATGGGGTGCACATTACGGCGATCACACACATGTTTCGGTTACGCTCCCCAGATGTTCGACCCCGTCCCCGCAACACGGCCCTCCGGTGGCCTCGCAGTGCGCTGTACGAGGGCGCTGCTCTCCCCCTGGTCCCGGTTCTCCCTGCTCGTGGCCATGCTCCTGGCCGCGGCCACCACGATGCTGCTGTTCGAACCACAGCGGTTGCTGGCCTCCGGCTGGCCACCCCAACTCACCGGCTCCGCCGCGGCGATGCTGTTCGGGCTCGCGTACGGCGTGTGCACCGTGGCCTTCGTGCCACGCCCGCTGCTCAACCTGGCCGCCGGGGCGCTCTTCGGCGCGCAGGCCGGACTCGCGGCGGCCCTCGCCGGAACGGTCCTGGGTGCCGGAGTCTCCTTCCTGCTCGGCAGAGTGCTGGGACAGGACGCGCTCCGTACGCTCCTGCGCGGCAAGTACCTGAAGGCGGCGGACGGACTGCTGAGCCGGCACGGGTTCCGGTCCATGCTGGCGCTGCGGCTCTTCCCCGGGGTGCCGTTCGCCGCGGCCAACTACTGTGCGGCGACCTCCCGTATGGGCTATCCGCCGTTCCTGCTGGCCACCGGGCTCGGCTCCATCCCGAACACGGCCGCGTACGTCATCGCGGGCAGCTCGGCCTCCTCCCCGACCTCGCCGGTGTTCCTGGCCGCGATGGGCTTCATCGTGCTGTCCGGCGCGGGTGCGGCCCTGGTGGCCTGGCGCAGGCGGCACCGGCTCGGCGGTACGGGCGGCGCGGCGGCGCCGGAGGCGGGCGGCACGGCGTAGCCAGGGGCAGGCGGGAGTCTGTTCACCTGTAGGCGATACGCTGCGCGCAACCGACAGAGGATGTCCGGGGCCGTGGCGTCCCGTCCCCTTTTCTGACCGCATCCGCACGCCGCCGACGGCCCTCGCGTCCGTCGGCCGTTGCATGAGTACCTCCGGGATGGCCTAAGCCCCATGAGCTGGTTCGAATCATTCGTCCTGGGCCTCGTTCAGGGACTGACCGAGTTCCTGCCGATCTCCTCCAGCGCGCACCTGCGGCTGACCGCGGCCTTCGCGGGCTGGCACGACCCGGGAGCCGCGTTCACCGCGATCACGCAGATCGGCACGGAGGCCGCGGTCCTCATCTACTTCCGCAAGGACATCGCCCGGATCGTCTCGGCCTGGTTCAGGTCCCTGACCAACTCCTCGATGCGCAGCGACCACGACGCCCAGATGGGGTGGCTGGTCATCATCGGCTCCATCCCCATCGGTGTGCTCGGCGTGACGTTCAAGGACCAGATCGAAGGGCCGTTCCGCGACCTGCGTCTGATCGCGACGACGCTGATCGTGCTGGGCATCATCCTCGGCATCGCGGACCGGCTCGCCGCCCGCGACGAGACCGGCGGCAAGCACCGGGCCATCAAGGAGCGCAAGTCGCTGAAGGAGCTGGGGGTCAGGGACGGCCTGATCTTCGGCTTCTGCCAAGCGATGGCGCTGGTCCCGGGCGTCTCCCGCTCGGGCGCGACGATCAGCGGCGGCCTGCTCATGGGCTACACCCGCGAGGCCGCCGCCCGCTACTCCTTCCTGCTGGCGATCCCCGCAGTGCTGGCCTCGGGCGTCTTCGAACTGAAGGACGCGGGCGAGGGGCACGTCTCCTGGGGGCCGACGATCTTCGCGACGATCATCGCCTTCGCTGTCGGCTATGCCGTCATCGCGTGGTTCATGAAGTTCATCACCACCAAGAGCTTCATGCCGTTCGTCATCTACCGCGTGCTCCTGGGCATCCTGCTGTTCGTCCTGATCGGGATGGGCGTACTGAGCCCGCACGCGGGAGAGTCAGCCGGCTGACGGGGCGTTACCCGTAGGGATACCTCCAGCGTGAGGCTGGAGGTATCCGGAGAGAGCTGGAGGCCGTTCGAGACTCCTGGAGCGGGTCGTCTCCCACTTTTCTCCCAGTTTGATCGGCCGGCCGTGCCGATGTAGCCGTGCCCTAGAGTCGTCGTATGCGACGAAGGACAGGGCTGGCGATCGCTGGGGCTGCGGCCCTGACCTGGGGCGAGTGGCTGAACTGGCGCTGGTCCCGAGCCCTCGTGGGAAGCGGCGGGGGCACGTCCGAAGCTGTCGTCGTGTTGGGCTACCGGAACCCCCAACCGACGGCGAATGTCATCAACCGCTGGCGAGTCCGCGCCGGAGTTCGCTCCGCTGACAACGCGCGAGACACTCGTGTGATCTTCAGTGGTGGTGAGACCAGCAGCTGCGCTGCGGAAGCCCAGTTGTTGGCTCACTACGCGAAGTCGGTACTGGGGTTCGACGGCACCGTTCTCCTCGAAGATCAAAGTACAACGACATGGGAGAACATCACGAACGTGATCCCATTGCTCGAGGACGTCGATCGCATCAAAATCGTCTCCCAGCCGGCTCACGCGCTCAAAGCCCGCGCCTACTTGCGGCGACAGCGCCCTGAGCTGGCCGAGAAGCTCGTGCGCGCGGATGACTACCGACCAGGCGAGTGGATGGTCGCCAAACCCCTGCTGGCTCTGTACGGACTTTGGACACTCCGCGGGCTCACGTCCGATGAACGGATAATCTCGCTGTAAGCAGCCACTGTCGCACCGAGGCGCCCGAGCGTCGCTCCTGGGACCGCGGCGATCGCGAGCACGGGCGGCTTGCGCCACAGGATCTCCGGGGTCGGGACCGGGGCGAGGGACATCGCCTCAACCTCGACGTCGACGCGCGCCTGATCGGCGTCCACCTTCAGGAACACCTCGCCGACGCGCAACGTCGCGCGCTCGGAGTGGGCGACGACCACTTCGACTTCGTCCATAGGCGACCAGTATCCCGGGAGTGATCGTTGATGTCGCCGGGTTTGTCGTGTCGTGGACGGCCGAGGGCGCCACCCTTCCCCCACGTCTTGGTCACAACTCCGTCACCACCGGAACATCCCGCTCCCCCATCGCATACCGCACCGCTACGGTCATGCCTCCACGAACCGCTCCCGGGGGGACAACTTGAAGAACCGCACCATCACCGCTGCCCTGGCCTGTGCGGCCGCCGTGTCACTGGTCAGCTGCGACCCGGCCGCCACGGATCCCAAGCCCGCAACACCGGCCGCCTCCGAGTCCAGCGCTGCGATGCCCACCGCGACACCGTACGAGGAGACGGAGCCTGCCGAGACAAAGGCGGTCCTGAACTTCGTCGGCATGGGTCTGCAGTCCGCGCAGGACAGGGCCCAGGCAGAGGGCTTCTACCTTCTGAAGTCCCACGACAGCGCCGGGCGCGACAGGCTCCAGGCCCTCGACCGGAACTGGAAGGTGTGCTCCCAGAGCGTCGAGGCAGGCAAGACCGTGCCGACCGACACCGAGTTGGACTTCGGTGCGGTGAAGCTCGAGGAGACGTGCCCGGCTGCTGACGCCAAGGCTCCGGCGCCCGCGGCCGGGAAGATGCCGGATCTGGTCGGGAAGTCGGTCAAGGCGGCCCGGGGAGCTCTGGACTCCGGCACGTCGGTCACGACGACCGATGCGGCGGAGGACCGTATGGTCCTGTTGGAGAGCAATTGGCAGGTGTGCACCCAGTCCCCGGCCCCTGGCGCCGAGCTGACGGGTCAGCCCGTGGAGTTCACCGCGGTGAAGTTCGAGGAGAGCTGCCCGTAGGCAGGCGGTGGCGATACCCGCCACGGCGGTCCCGGCCGCCGGACCGCAGCCTGTTCACACGGCTGACAGACGACTGTCACGTGGGGACGGAATGCGCGGGTGGCCCAGGTCCGTTTTCAATGACATGACTACAGGCGTAACGCTCCAGGCGAACGACGCGGACAACCAGGTCGACGCGAGCGTGCGGCTCGCGCGCGAGGCTTCGGACGCCGGGCTGCGGTCGGCCTGGTTCGGGCAGACCTTCGGGGCCGACTCACCGCAGCTCGCGGCGATCGTCGGCCGGGAGGTGCCCGGCCTCCAGGTGGGTACGTCCGCCGTCCCGGTGTTCGGCCGCCATCCCCTGGTGGTCTCCAGCCAGGCCCAGACGGCTCAGGCGGCCACGCACGGCCGCTATCACCTCGGGCTGGCCCTCGGGACGAAGCTGCTGACCGAGGGCGGGTTCGGCATTCCCTTCGAGCGGCCCATCGCCCGTCTGCGGGAGTTCCTCACCGCGTTGCGGCAGCTGACGGTGACGGGCAGCGCCGACTTCCACGGCGAACTGATCACCGCGACCACGCCGGTCCCGGCCCGCGTGCCCGGTGCGGAGGAGGGTGTCCCGCTGCTCGTCGCCGCGATGGGGCCCCAGGCCCTGCGTGTCAGTGGTGAACTGGCCGACGGGGTCCTGCCCTACCTCGCCGGCCCGCGCGCGCTGGCCGAGCACATCGTCCCGGCGGTCACCGCGGCCGCCCAGGCCGCCGGCCGGCCGGCGCCCCGCATCGTCGCCCTGGTGAACGGGGTGGTCACCGATGACGTCGATGCCGTACGCGAGAAGGTGACCGAGAAGCTCGCGTTCTACGAGCAGATCCCCTCCTACGCCCGCGTGATCGAGCTGTCGGGTGGCCGGCGGGCCGCCGACGTGGCGGTGATCGGGGACGAGCGGCGGATCGCCGAGGAGGTACGGCGCTACCGGGACGCCGGGGCGACGGAGGTGGTGTTCTCTGGCACGGAGATCGCCGGGGACGCCGACCGCCTCCGGACCTGGGACGTCCTGGGCTCGCTCGCGGGCTGAGCGGTCGCCGGGCTCCGCCGGTCCGGCTCAGTACACGTCGCGCACGTACCGTTTGTCGGCGGCGAGCTGCTTGACGTACGCGCCGGCCGCGTCCTCCTGGAGTCCTCCGTGGGCCACGGCGATGTCCCGCAGGGCCCGGTCCACGTCCTTCGCCATCCGGGAGGCGTCTCCGCAGACGTAGAAGTGGGCACCCTCCTGGAGCCATGACCACAGCTGGGCGCCGTGCTCGCGCATCCGGTCCTGGACGTAGATCTTGGCCCGCTGGTCGCGGGAGAAGGCGGTGTCCAGCCGGGTGAGGGTGCCGTCGCGGCGCAGGGTGTCGAGTTCGTCGCGGTAGTAGAAGTCGGTGGCGCGGCGCTGTTCGCCGAAGAACAGCCAGTTGGCGGCGCGGTGGCCGAGCGCGCGGCGTTCGTCGAGGAATCCGACGAAGGGCGCCACTCCGGTGCCGGGTCCGACCATCACCATCGGGGTGGCGGGGTCGGCCGGCGGGCGGAAGTGCGGGGCGCGCTGGACGAATACGGGGACGGAGCTGCCCTCCTCCGCGTCGGCGAGGAAGGTCGAGGCCACGCCCTTGCGGACGACGCCGTGCCGGTTCTCGTAGCGGACGACGGAGACGGTGAGGCTCACACGGGCGGGATCGGTGAGCGGGCTGGAGGATATGGAGTAGAGCCTCGGCCGGAGACGCGTGAGGGCACCGGTCCACTCGGCCGCGGTGGCGCGGGCGGAGTGCTCGGCGATGACGTCCACGGCCTGCCGGCCCCAGGCCCACTGGGCGAGTTCGCCCTTGTTGTCGGGGCGCAGGAGCTTCTTGAGGGTGCGGTCGTGGGTGCGTTCGGCGACCAGGCGCAGCAGTCCGGGGGTGATCCTTGCGATGTCCAGATGGCGGTGGAGCGCCTCCCCGAGGGGTACGGAACCGACGCCCGGCACATCGACCGGGGCGTCGGGGTCGAGCCCGGTGACGGCGAGCCATTCCGCCACGAGCCCGGGGCAGTTGAGCGCCTCCACACCCAGCGCGTCTCCCGCCTCGTACGTGAGCGGGACGGGGCTGTCCTGCGTGTCGAAGGTGAACCGGCGCACTTCCTTGGTGGCGCCGGGCAGGCTGAGCAGCTCGTTGCCCACGAGCCGCCCGGTCGCCGCCTTCGCCGCCCGGGCGGAGCGCGCCGGAGAGGCGGGGACGCCGGCGGCGGGCTCCGGGGCGGCCGGATCAGGGGCAGCCGGATCAGGGGCAGGTGCGGCCGGGGTGCCCAGTGCGGCGAACACGTCGTCGAGCCACTGCCCGGCCGGCTCCTCGTAGTCCGGTTCGCAGTCCGTACGGGGGACGAGCCGCACGGCGCCCAGCTCCCCGAACCGCTCGTCGAGCCGTCTGCCGTGCCCGCAGAAGTCGTCGTACGAGGAGTCGCCGAGGGCGAGTACGGCGTAGCGAACCCCGTCCAGCCGGGGCGTGTCGGGCGCGTTGAGCGACTCCCAGAAGCCGGAGCCGTTGTCCGGCGCGTCGCCGTCGCCGAACGTGCTGGTGACGACCAGCAGATCCGCTGGGCGCGGGAGGCTGTCCAGGGGACGGTCGTCCATGCCGAGGAGCGTGGCCGTCCGCCCTTCGGCGGCGAGCCGCCGGGCCGCCGCGGCGGCGACCTCCTCGGCGTTCCCGGTCTGCGACGCCCACAGGACCACGATCTGCCGGCCGGACGCGGTACCGGCCTCCCGCGCCGTCCCGGCGGGCTCCGGGTCCGTGGAGCCGCCGGGCGCCCGGGAGAACATGCCGGCCAGCACCCCGTTGACCCAGAGGGCGTGGTCCGGTGCGAACGGCGCGTGCTCCGGCAGTACGGGCGTACCGGCGGCCCCGGGCCCCAGGCCGGCGAGGAACCCGGACAGATAACGCCGCTCGTGCTCGGCCAGCACGGGCGGGGCGGTGCCGGCGATGCCGAACACCCCCGCGAGGGCCGTCACTCCGGCGTCCACGGATGCCGGGGCGGGGAGACCCGGGGCGGGCAGGTCCGCGGCGGCCGGCGCGACGGCGGCGACCTTCATCAGGGTCACGGCGCACACCTTGAACTCGGGCTGGAAGGACACCGGGTCGACGGCGTCGTGGGTGACCGCGTTGACGCTGAGGTACTCGCCGAAGAGATCGTTCCAGTGGAACGGCGCGAAGCAGTCCCCGGGCCGCACCCGGTCGGTCACGACGGCGGGCAGCACGGCCCGGCCGCGCCGCGAGGCGACCTCGACCGGGTCACCCTCCGCGATCGAGAGGGCCGCCGCGTCCTGCGGGTTGATCTCCACGAAGGGCCCGGGATTCAGCTTGTTGAGCTTGGCGACCTTGCCGGTCTTCGTGAGGGTGTGCCACTGGTGCTGCAGGCGGCCGGTGTTGAGCACGAAGGGGAAGTCGTCGTCGGGCATCTCGGCCGCCGGCAGGTGCGGGCGGGCGAAGAACACCGCACGGCCGCTCGCGGTGGGGAACTCCAGCCGTGGCACGCTCCCGTCGGGGCGTACGGCCCGGTGTCCGCCGGCTCCGTCGTTGAGGTAGCGGACCGGGTTGCGCGCCGGGCCGTCCGGAGTGGCACTGGGCCACTGGACGGGGGTCCGGCGCAGCCGTTCGTAGCTGACTCCGCGCAGGTCGTACCCGGTCCTCGGGTTGTGGGCCCGCTTGATCTCCTCGAAGATCTCCTCGGCACTGCTGTAGGAGAAGGCCTCCTCGTACCCCATCTCGCAGGCGATCCGCGCGATGATCCGCCAGTCAGGCCATGCCTCCCCCGGCGGGTCGGCGGCCTGCCGGGCGAGCGTGAGGTTCCGCTCCGAGTTGACCATGACGCCTTCGGTCTCGCCCCACAGCGCGGCGGGCAGCGCGACATCGGCGTACGCGTTGGTCTCGGTGTCGGCGAACACGTCCTGGGTGACGACGAACTCCGCCGTCTCCAGCCCCTCGATGACGGTCCGCCGGTTCGCCACCGAGGCCACCGGGTTGGTGCAGATGATCCAGCAGGCCTTGATCGCACCCTCCGCCATGCGCCGGAACATGTCGATCGTCCCGATGCCCGCGGCGTCCGTACGGAGCGTCCCCGGGGCGATCCCCCACAGCTCCTCGACGAAGGCGCGGTCCTCGTCGGACTGCAGGGCGCGCTGGCCGGGCAGGCCCGGGCCCATGTAGCCCATCTCGCGGCCGCCCATCGCGTTGGGCTGGCCGGTGAGCGAGAAGGGGCCGCTCCCGGGGCGGCAGAGCGCTCCGGTGGCCAGGTGCAGATTGATCAGGGCGTTGGTGTTCCAGGTGCCGTGGGTGCTCTGGTTGAGGCCCATGGTCCAGCAGCTCATCCACTCACCCGCCTCGCCGATCCAGCGGGCGGCGAGGCGGATGTCCGCCTCCGGGATGCCGGTGATCTCCGCCACGGCGGCGGGCGGGTAGTCCCGCAGGAAGCCGGGCATGGTCTCCCAGCCCTCGGTGTACGCGGCGATGAACTCCGGGTCGGTGTGGCCGTTCTCGACGAGGAGGTGCAGCAAACCGTTGAGCAGGGCCAGGTCCGTGCCCGGGCGTATCTGGAGGAAGAGGTCGGCCTTGTCGGCGGTGGCGTTGCGCCGGGGGTCGACGACGATGAGTTTCGCGCCCGCCTTCACCCGCTCCATGAGACGGAGGAAGAGGATGGGGTGGCAGTCCGCCATGTTGGAGCCGATGACGAGGAACGTGTCGGCGTGCTCGAAGTCCTCGTACGAGCCGGGCGGGCCGTCGGCTCCCAGTGAGAGCTTGTAGCCGCTGCCCGCACTGGCCATGCAGAGCCGGGAGTTGGACTCGATCCAGCTGGTGCGGACGAAGCCCTTGGCCAGCTTGTTGGCGAGGTACTGCGCCTCCAGCGTCATCTGCCCGGAGACATAGAGGGCCAGCGCGTCGGGCCCGTGCTCGTCGACCACCGCGCGCAGCCGCCGCGCGGTCTCCTTGACGGCGGCGTCCATGGACAGCGGCGTGGGCTCCTCGCTGCGGTCCGCCCGCACCAGGGCCGATGTCAGCCGGCCGGGGGCGGCCAGCATCTCCGCGCTCGTCGCGCCCTTGGTGCAGAGCCGCCCGCGGTTCGTGGGGTGCGCCTTGTCGCCCGTGGCCTTCAGGACGGTGCGCCGGCCGTCGGGGCCCCTGCCGATGTCGAGCACCATCCCGCATCCGACACCGCAGTACGAGCAGACCGTCCGCACCTGGGCGGGGGTGTCCGGCTGCGGGTTCGGCGCGGTCATGGACGGCCTTTCCTGGGGGACGCTGACACCGCGACCGTACGAAACGTCCGTTTCCCGGGTGTCACGCCGGGCGATCGGGCGGGGTTACGTCCGCTGCACAGTCGCCCCCGTACGCCGGTGAGGCCCGCCGTACGCGGATGGGCGCCCGCCCCCGCACGTACGCCGACGAACCCGTGCCCCGCCGGGCCCCGGGCGCACAATCGGGTCATAATCACGGTTCTGGGGCTGTCCGCCTCGGCCCGGGAGCTCTCCGACCGCCCTGGAGGCTTGCATGACCGCCGACCGCCTTCCCGTCATCGCCGCGGTGGACGGTTCCGAGCACGGCTGGGAGGCGCTGGACTGGGCTGCCGCGGAAGCGGTGCGCACGGGGCTGCCGCTGCTGATCGTGCACGTCCGGATGCCTGCCAGGCCTGCGGAGGAGGAGAGAGCGCTGCGGGAGGCCGAGGAACTGCTCGCGCAGGCCGTGCTGCGGACCTCCCGGCTCGCTCCGGAGCTGCCCACCTCGACGCTGACCCCGCTGGACTTCCCGTCGGCGGCGCTGACCTCGCTCAGCCGGGACGCCTCGATGGTGGCCGTCGGGTCCCGTGGTCTCGGCGGGTTCCGTTCGCTGATGATCGGATCCAACAGTCTGGCCACCGCCTCCATGGCCCGGTGCCCGGTCGTCGTCGCCCACACCGGCGGAAGGGACGAGGGCGAGGCGGAACCGCCCGACGCCTTCCCGGACGTCGTCGCGGGGGTCGCCGCCGACGAGAGCAGCGGCGCGGTCCTGGATTTCGCCTTCGAGGCGGCCGCCTCCAGGCCGGGCGCACGGCTGCGGCTCGTGCACGGCTGGACGATGTTCTCGTCGATGCTGTCCGGCGGCCCGGTCTTCGACGGCGAGGCGGCTGCGGCCTCGGCGGCCCGCGCGCTCGCCGAGCTCACCGCGGGGCGGCAGGAGGAGTACCCGCAGGTGGAGGTCGTACGCGAACCGGTCCGGGGATCCGCGTCCCGCACCCTGGTCACGGCATCGGCCACCGCCGCGCTCACCGTGGTCGGGCGGCGCAGGGGCGGTGAGGCCCTCGGCCTCGGCCTGTCCCCTGTCGCGCAGACGACGGTGACGCACGCCCTCGGCCCGGTGGCCGTCGTCCCCACCTGACTCCGGGCCCCCGCCGGGGCCGTACGCGCCCCTTGGCGTGCGGCTCCCGACGGCCGAGACTTGGGCGATGACACAGCGCGTGGCTCTCGCGACGGTGATGGACCGGCTCTCCATCGATGCAGTGATCACCGATTACGCCGCGGCGGTGGACGACGGCGCCTGGGAGGACTACGGCGCCCTGTTCACGCCGGACGGCCACGCCGACTACCGGGGCGCGGGAGGTTCCGAGGGCCCGGCCGCCGAGGCCGCACGGTGGCTGGCCGAGAGCCTGCGCCCGTTCCCCTCCCGCCAGCACCTGATCGTCAACAGGCGCCTGGATCTCCAGGATCTGGGCGGCTATCCCGGGGACCGGGCCCAGGTGCGGGCCGATTACCTCAGCCCGGTGGGCCCCGAGGCCTGGGACGGGGAGAGCGCTCCGGCCCTGGTCACCGGCGGCCGGTACGTCTTCGAGCTCAGGCGTACGGAACCGGGCTGGCGGATCCACACCGTCACCGCGCACCGGAAATGGCGGTACGCGCCCGGCGCGGCGGCCGGCTGATCGCTGGCCCCCGGGGCACACGTCCGCGCGGTGGCGGCGGCATGCCCCCTGTGCGCTGCTGATCTTCTGCACCACACTGGGATCAAGAACACGGATCACGGGCACGGATCAAGCGCAGGCACCGAGCGCACGACCGGCGAGGAGGGCACGCATGCCGATGCGGCGCAAGCGGCGTCCCGACGGGCCGGCCGGTGAGGACACGGTGCAGCCGCACGGGCGGCTGCTCGGTTCCCGTACGGGGCGCGGCGCGGCGGCCCTGTGCGCGGGCGCCCTTCCCGCCCTGGCGTTTCCCGCGCCCTCGCTCTGGTGGTTCGCCTACGTCGCGTTGGTCCCGTGGCTGCTGCTGATCCGGTCGGCGGGCACGGGGCGCCGTGCGGCGGTCGACGGCTGGCTGGGCGGTACGGGCTTCATGCTCGCCGTGCACCACTGGCTGATGCCGAGCCTCCATGTGTTCATCCTGGTGCTGGCGGCGCTGCTGGGGTTGCTGTGGGCTCCCTGGGGCCTGCTCGTGGCCCGGCTGCTCGGCGGCCCGCCGTCCGTCCGCCGTGCCGTGGCCGCCGTGGTCGTCGTGCCCTCCGGCTGGCTGATGATCGAGCTGGTCCGCTCCTGGGAGGGACTCGGCGGGCCTTGGGGGCTGCTGGGCGCCAGTCAGTGGGACGTCCCGCCGGCGCTGCGCGTCGCCTCGGTGGGCGGTGTGTGGCTGGTCAGTCTGGCTGTTGTCGCCGCGAACACGGCCGTCACCGTGCTGATCGCCGTCCCGGCCGCCCGTACGGCGGGGGTCGCGTGCCTGGTGGCGGGAGCGCTGGGCGTGGGCGCGACGGTGCTCTGGGCGCCACGCCCGCAGGAGACCGGCACGGTCCGGATCGCAGTGGTGCAGCCAGGCGTCGTCGAGGGCCCCGGCAGCGTCGAGCGCCGCTTCGCCCGCGGCGAGGAGCTGACCCGTGGGCTGGCGGGCCAGGACGTGGACCTGGTGGTCTGGGGCGAGAGCAGTGTGGGCGTCAATCTGAACCGGAGCCCGGAGATGACGGACCGCGTCGCGGCGCTGTCGCGGCTGACCGGGGCCGATGTGCTGGTCAACATGGACGCCCGGCGCACGGACGCCCCCGACCGTACGGGGATCTTCAAGTCCGCGGTGCTGGTGGGCCCTGACGGCCCGACCGGGGACCGCTACGACAAGATGCGCCTGGTCCCCTTCGGGGAGTACGTCCCCGCCCGCGCGCTGCTCGGCTGGGCGACCTCCGTGGGCAAGGCGGCGGGCGAGGACCGGCTGCGCGGCAGCGGCCCTGTGGTGATGGAGCTGGCGAACGGTCTGCGGGTGGGCCCCTTGGTGTGCTTCGAGTCGGCGTTCCCCGACATGAGCCGGCAGCTGGTGAAGGACGGGGCGCAGCTGCTGGTCGCCCAGTCGTCCACCTCGACGTTCCAGCACAGCTGGGCGCCCGCCCAGCACGCCTCGCTCGCGGCGCTGCGGGCGGCCGAGACGGGCCGCCCCATGGTGCACGCCACCCTCACGGGGATGAGCGCGGTGTACGGCCCACGCGGCGAGCGGGTGGGAGCGCCGCTCGGTACGGACGCGAGCGAGGCCGCTGTGTACGACGTACCGCTCGCCCGGGGCACCACGCTCTACGTCCGGCTGGGCGCCTGGCCGGTGTACGGCGCGCTGGCGGTGCTGGCCGTCTTCCTCGGAGCGGCGGGGCTGCGGTCCTTCAGGACGCCTGCTCCGCGGCGTCCAGGACCACCCGCTCGCACAGCCGGTGGGTCTCCAGGGCGTCCCGGGCGCTGAGCACCTCTCCGGCCCGTACCGCGTCCAGGAACGACAGCACGCTCTGCTCGATGCCCCGCTGACGGGCGACGGGCACCCAGTCGCCGCGCCGTCGCAGCGTCGGCTGGCCCTTGTGGTCGACGACGTCCGCGAGGTTGAGGACCTGGCGCTTGGTGTCCTGGCCCGATACCTCGAGGATCTCCTCCGTCGATCCGTTGAGCCGGTTCATCATGCCGATGGCGGTGAACCCGTCGCCGGACAGCTGGAGCACCACATGGTGCATGAGCCCGTCGACGATCCGGGCCCGCACGACGACGCCGGACACGGGGCCGGGGACCAGGAAGCGCAGGGTGTCGACGACGTGGATGAAGTCGTCGAGCACCATGGTGCGCGGGTCCTCGGGCAGTCCCACCCGGTTCTTCTGGAGGAGGATCAGCTCGCGGGGGTGTTCGGCGCACTGCGCGTACGACGGGGCAAGCCTGCGGTTGAACCCGACCGTGAGCGCGACGCCGCGCTCCTCGGCGAGGGCCACCAGCCGCTCGGACTCGGCGAGTTCGTAGGCGAGGGGCTTGTCGACGTACGTGGGGACGCCCGCTTCCAGCAGCCGGCCCACGATCTCCGCGTGCGCCGCGGTCGGCGCGTGCACGAAGGCGGCGTCCAGTCCCTGCGCGAGCAGCCCGTCGAGGTCCTCGTGGCACTGCCGGGCGGGGATGTGGTGTGTCCCGGCGACGGCCGCCAGGGTGGCCGGGGTGCGGGTCTGCAGATGCAGTTCGACGCCGGGCAGGGTCGTCAGTACCGGCAGATACGCCTTCTGCGCGATGTCGCCGAGCCCGATGCAGCCGACCTTCACGAGGTTCTCCCTGTCGCCTTGACCAGGGACGGGTCACGGTCGCGTCCTCTGTCCTCCCCTGGTCCCGGCAGCATACGTGCGCTGCGGGGGCCGCCAGTCGCAGATGCCGTCGAAGGTGCGCAGGACGAGCCCGGGGCCGAGACGGGAGACCGCGGACATGAGGCCGTCGCGGAGGGCGACGGCCGGAGCACCGGTCAGGCCGACCATCCGGGAGACCTGCGCGGCCTTGCGCACCATGGCGGTCGTACGGGGGTGCCTGGCCGCGCTGTAGGCGGCCACGCCCGCTCCCAGGTCGCCGTCCGGCGTGACGTGGTGGGCGAGCACGACGGCGTCCTCGACGGCCTGGTTCCCGCCCTGGCCGAGGAACGGCCCCATGGCGTGCGCGGCATCGCCGACGAGCACCGTGCGGCCCCGGTGGAAGGCCGGCAGCGGGTCGGTCAGGTGGTACACGTCGTGGCGCAGGATCTGGTCCGGCTCGACGGCGGCGATGACGGCGGGGATCGGGTCGTGCCAGTCGCCGTACCGGCGCACCAGCTCCGCCTTCTCGTCGTCGGCCGCCCTGGCTCCGGCCGGGGCGAGCGCCGCGGCGTAGGCGTAGATCCCGCCGTCCTTCAGCGGGTGGCTCCCCCAGAGCTCGCCGCGGCCCCAGGTCTCGTGGGAGCTGAAGGCACGGCCGACGCCGGGGGCGAGGACGCGCCAGGTGGTGAACCCGCTGTACGAGGGGCCGGGGTGGCGCGGGAACAGCGCGGTGCGTACGGCCGATCCGATGCCGTCGGCACCGATCACCAGATCGGCCTCGATGTCGCCCACGTCCGTCCTGACGAGGGCGGGGCTCCCGCCCGCGCGGCCCGGATCCACGAGCCGGGCGGGTGTGCCGGTGCGCACGGCGTCCTCGGGGAGCCGGGAGCGGAGCAGGTCGACGAGCACCGAGCGGTGCAGCAGGACGAGCGGCCCGCCGAACCGTTCGGCGGCGGCGTTGCTGTCCGTGCGGGCGAGCCAGCGCCCGGACGGGGTGCGCATGCCACCGTCACCCTGCCAGGCGGCGAGGGACCTGACCTCGTCGCCGAGCCCGATGACGTCGAGGGCGCGCTGGGAGTTGGGGGCGAGGCTGATGCCCGCGCCGACGGGTTCCAGCGAGGCGGCACGTTCGAGCACGGTGACCTGCCAGCCGCTCCGGTGAAGGGCCGCTGCCGCGGTGAGGCCGCCGATGCCGCTGCCGATGACCACCGCTCGGGACGTCGTCATGACTGACCACTCCTCCTCGGAACTACACCTGTAGTGCGCGTACTCCACGGTACTACAGGTGTAGTAGCGGCGGTAGATTGGTTCCATGCCCACACGTTCCACGCCCCCGCGTTCCGGCACCGCGCCTGTCGGCGCCGCACGTTCCGGCACTGCACCTTCCCGCGCCGCGCGTTCCGGCCCCGATCGGACCGCGCCCGCGCAGAGCGCCCCAGAGGCTCGGCCGGCCGCCCCCTCACGCGCCGAGCTGATCGCCGACGCCGCGCTCGCCCTGCTCGCCGAGCGCGGGATGAGAGGGCTCACCCATCGGGCGGTGGACGAGCGGGCCGGACTCCCCCAGGGCTCGACGTCGAACCACGCCCGCACCCGGGAGGCTCTTCTGAAGGCAGCGGTCCGCAGACTCGCCGAGCTGGAGGCGCGGGTGCTCGCGCCCGGGGAGCTGCTCACGAGCAGCGATCCGGATGGGGCCGCAGCGGGACTGGCGCGTGCCCTGCACCGCTATCTGACCGGCTCCACCGATCTCCTGGTGTGCCGCTACGAACTCGCCCTGGAGGCCACCCGGCGCCCCGCCCTCCGGACGTTCTACGACGAGGCGGGCCGGAGGTTCCGCGAACCGCTGGTCGCCCTGATGACGGCGGCGGGGTCGGCCGAGCCGGAGCGCCACGCGCTGTCCGTCGTGGCCTGGGCGGAGGGCATGATGTTCGCCTGCGCCGCGGGTTCCTACCACCGGGCCGTACCGACCGAGCAGGAGCTGCGCACGGGGTGCGCGGAACTGCTGCGGGGAATGCTCGGCACCCGGGCCGGCTGAGCGATGGCGCCGCGGAACCTCCCTGCGCGAGGATGCCGCGTATGACACCACAGGAACGGTCGCAGCCCGCACTCGACGCGGGCGAACGGCAGATGCTGGAGGGGTGGCTGGACTACCACCGGGCGACCCTGGCCATGAAGTGCGAGGGACTGACCGACTCCCAGCTGCGGGAGCGGCCCGTACCCCCGTCGGAGCTCAGTCTGCTCGGGCTCGTACGGCACCTGGCCGAGAACGAACGCGGGTGGTTCCGCGAGGTGCTGGCCGGTGAGGACCTCCCGCCGGTCTACGGGACGGAGGAGGACCCGGACGGGGAGTTCCACCTCACCGAGGCGGACACCTGGGACGAGGCCAGGTCCACCTGGCGGACGGAGATCGAGGCGGCCCGGACCAACGCCGCACGGTTCTCCCTCGACGATCCGTCCGTCGGCATGGGCAGGCGGGGCGCGCCCTTCAGCCTCCGCTGGATCTACACGCACATGATCGAGGAGTACGCCCGCCACAACGGCCACGCCGACCTCCTGCGCGAACGGATCGACGGCACGACCGGCGCCTGAACGACCACGGCGGAGCCGTGCGGTGAGCCGACCCGCGTCGCGGGAGCCTCACCGTGAGCCTCCCGCGTCGCGGGAGCGGCACCGTGAGCCGGCCCCTCCCGCCTCATTCCCCCGTCGCACTCCCCCGCATGCGCTGCTCCATGCGGCCGATGGCGGCCCGGATCCCGCCGCCGTAACCGTCGTCCTCCAGCACCCCGACGGCGTCCCACGCCCGGTCCAGGTGGATCCGGGCGGCCTCGAAGCGCTGCAGCTCCAGGTAGTCCGCCGCCAGGTTCAGGTGCAGCGAGGGGATGAGGACCCGCACGGCGGAGGCGTCCCCGCTCTCGCCGCCGGGGTCTGCGTCGGCCGCCCCGGTCAGGCCCTCCGCGGCCGTCAGCGCGCGGAGGTCCCAGGCCAGCTCGTCCCCGGGATCGTCCTGGGTGTCGGCCATGTAGTGGGCGAGGGTGCAGCGGTGCAGGGCGGCGCCGCGCTCGCCGATCTCCGACCAGATGACCCCCAGCCGGTTACGGGCTTCCTCCCTGTCCCCGGCGTGGAGCAGCATGACCGCCTGGCCGATCCTGGTCATGACGGCGTCCCCCAGCACTTCCCGCTGCTCCACTACAGAGGTCTCCCTGATCACCGCCCGGCCTGTTCCGGTGGCTCAGACGCTAGCCGCAGCCACCGGCAATCCCGCTCAGGCGCGGGCCGCGGCCGCCGGCCGGGTCGTCCCGAGGCCCAGGTCCGGGATCCGCCAGTCGATGGGCTCGTGGCCCTGCGCGGCGACGGCCTCGTTGATCTGGGTGAAGGGGCGGGAGCCGAACCACTTCTTGGCGGAAAGCGGCGAGGGGTGGGCGCCCTTGACCACCACATGGCGGTCCTGGTCGATCAGCGGGATCTTCTTCTGGGCGTAGTTGCCCCAGAGGACGAAGACGGCAGGGTCGGGCCGCTCGGCCACGGCGCGGATCACCGCGTCGGTGACCTTCTCCCAGCCCTTGCCCTTGTGGGAGTTCGCCTCGCCGCCGCGGACCGTCAGCACCGCGTTGAGCAGGAGGACGCCCTGCTCGGCCCACGGCATCAGATACCCGTTGTCCGGGACCGGCAGGCCGAGCTCCTCGTTCATCTCCTTGTAGATGTTGCGCAGCGAGGGGGGCGTCTTCACACCCGGCCGGACCGAGAAGCACAGGCCGTGCCCCTGGCCCTCGCCGTGGTACGGGTCCTGGCCGAGGACGAGCACCTTCACCCGGTCGTACGGCGTGGCCTCCAGCGCGGCGAAGACCTCGTCGCGCGGCGGATACACCGGCCCCCGGGCCCGCTCCTCCTCGACGAAGTCCATGAGCTCCTTGAAGTAGGGCTTCTGCAGCTCGTCGCCGAGGACGCCGCGCCAGGACTCGGGCAGCAGGTCGGTGTCGGTCACGTGCACAACCTCCGGTAAGCAATCGGTTCTTGACCACAGAACCTACCGGGGACCACTGACAACGGAGCTGCCGAGCCCGCCACCGCTCTCCTACCAGCTGGTCTTGCGGTACAGCTCCCACATCTGCATGACCGTCTGCGGGTCGAGCGCGCGCTCGCCGCCGCCGATGTCCTCACCGGCGGCCACGTAGAGCTTCCCCTGCCACAGGGGCAGCAGCCGGACATCCTTGACGAGGATCTCCTGGGCCCGCTTGAACTGATCGGAGACCGCACCCCGGTCGCTCTCCTTACGGGCGGAGGGCAGCAGGTCCTGGGTGATCTCGTTGGTCAGGTACGGGGTTCCGGTGACGCTGTCCTGGCCGACGAAGGGGGCGACGAAGTTGTCCGGGTCCGGGAAGTCGGGGAACCAGCCTCGTCCGAAGACCGGGTACTCGCCCTTGTTGAAGCCTTCCTGGAAGGACTTCCACGGCGCGCTCTTCAGCGTGATCCGGAACAGGCCGGACGCCTCCAGCTGGCGCTTCAGCTCGGCGAACTCGGGGGCGGTGGAGGAGCCGTAGCGGTCCGTGGTGTACCAGAGGGTCATGTCGACCGGCTCGGTGATGCCCGCCCTGGTGAGGATCTCCCGGGCCTTGGCGACGTCCGGGTCGCCGTAGGTGTCGAAGAAGCTCGTGGCGTGGCCGGCGATGCCCTTCGGGATCATGGAGTAGAGGGGTTCGGCGGTGCCGCGGTAGACCTTGGCGACGAGGGCGTCGCGGTCCACCAGCTGGGCGATGGCCCGCCGGACGGGGAGCTTGCCGGCGGCCGGGTCCTTGGGGTTGAAGACGAGGAAGCGGATGTCGGCGCCGACCGACTCGACGATCTGGAGGCCGTTGTTGTCCTCCTGGTTGTCCTCGAGAGCGATGACCTCCTCGGCGGTCAGACCGCGGTAGGTGGCGTCGATCTCCTTGGCCTTCAGCGCCTTCACCATGGGGGTGGAGTCGTCGAAGTAGCGGATGGTGACCGCGTCGTTCTTCCGGTCGGCGAACCCCTTGTAGCTGGGGTTCTTGGTCAGCTCGGCCTTCTTGCCCGGCTCGTACGAGTCCATGACGTACGGCCCCGAACCGGTGACCTTGCCGTCGTCGCGGATGCTGTCCGCGGGGTAGTCGCCGGGGGCGACGATCGACATCGCGGGTGTGGCCAGGATGAACGGGAAGGTCGCGTCCGCCTTGCTGAGGTGGAAGACGACGGTGTCGTCCCCCTTGGTCTCCACCCGGTCGAGCGATCCGAGGAGGCCGGCCGGGCCCCCCTTGACCTTGATCTTCGTGATCCGGTCGATGGAGTACTTCACGGCCTCGGCGTCGATCTTCTCACCGTTGGAGAACTTCAGACCCGAACGCAGGGTGCACCGGTAGGCCATGCTCGTGGCGTCGGTGAACCTGCACTCCTTCGCCGCGTCCGGCTCAGGGCTCGTGCTGCCGGTCGGAAAGCTGACCAGGGTCTGGAAGACGTTCCTCATCAGCTCCCAGGAACCGTCCCAGGCCGCCGCCGGATCAAGGGTCGAGGGCGAACTCGTCGTTCCGACCGATATCTTCTGGTCCGCCTCCGAACTGCTGTCGGACAGCAGACCGCAGCCGGCCAGCACAGAAAGGGAAGCAAGGGCTGCAGCGGCCTGCAGACTGGCCCGGTAGAACACGTGCACGCTCCTCGATCAGCCTTGGGGTCGGCAGACCATACCGCAGTGCCCCACCGGAACAATCTGCTGGCCCGGCGGGGCACTTGAGTCAATCAGGGCCAAAATGGCGCAGGCCTCACTCAGGCCACGCCCGCATTCAGGAAAATACCGCCGTCGACCACGAGTGTCTGCCCCGTGACCCAGTCGGACTGCTCCGACGTGAGGAATGCCGCCGCCCCGCCGATGTCCTGCGGGACTCCGAGCCGGCCCAGCGGATAGGCCGCCGCGGCCTCGGCCTCACGGCCTTCGTACAGCGCCTCGGCGAACTTGGTCTTCACCACGGCGGGGGCGATCGCGTTGACCCGCACGACCGGCGCGAACTCGTGCGCCAGCTGGAGGGTCAGGTTGACCATGGCGGCCTTGCTCATGCCGTAGGCGCCGATGAACGGGGACGCGGAGACACCCGCGACCGAGGCGATGTTGACGATCGCCCCGCCGTTCTCCCGCTGCCACGCCTTCCAGGTCTGCTGGGCGAACCCGAGCGCCGAGATCACATTGGTCTCGTAGACCTTGCGGGCGACGTTGAGGTCGAGTTCCGCCATCGGCCCGAAGACGGGGTTCGTCCCCGCGTTGTTGACCAGGTAGTCGACCCGTCCGTACACCTCCATCGCGCGCTCGACGGCCGCGGCCTGGTGCGCCTCGTCGTGCGCCTTGCCCGCAATGCCGGTCGCCCGGTCGGCGCCGAGCCGCTCGACGGCCTCCTTCAGCGCGTCCTCGCCGCGGCCGGTGATGACGACCCGGTCGCCCCGGGCGACGAGCGCCTCGGCGATGCCGTAGCCGATGCCCCGGCTCGCGCCCGTGATGAGCGCGACCTTGCCACTCTCCTGCACAGTCATGGTGTCCGTTGCCCTTCCGGGGTCAGTTGAGCGGTCCGCCGGCGACGTACATGACCTGTCCGGACACGAAGCCCGCGTCGTCGCCGGTGAAGAAGGCGATGGCGTTGGCGATGTCCTCGGGGTGCCCCACGCGCTGCACCGGGATCTGCGTGGCGGCGGCGGCCTGGAACTCCTCGAAGCCCATGCCGACCCGCGCCGCCGTCTGGGCGGTCATCTCGGTGACGATGAAGCCGGGGGCGACGGCGTTGGCGGTCACGCCGAACTTGCCGAGCTCCTTGGCGAGCGTCTTGGTGAAGCCCTGGAGACCGGCCTTGACGGCGGAGTAGTTGGCCTGCCCCCGGTTGCCGAGCGCCGAGGAGGACGAGAGCGAGACGATGCGGCCGAACTTGGCCTCCACCATGTGCGACTGGACGGCCTTCGCCATCAGGAACGCGCCCTTGAGGTGGACGTTCATCACGAGGTCCCAGTCGGACTCGCTCATCTTGAAGAGCAGGTTGTCGCGGAGCACACCCGCGTTGTTGACGAGGATCGTCGGCGCGCCCAGCTCGGCGGCCACGCGCGCGACGGCGGCTTCCACCTGGGCGCTGTCCGACACATCGCAGCCGACGGCGAGGGCCTTGCCCCCGGCGGCGGTGATCTTCTCGACGGTGTCCTTGCACGCCGCCTCGTCGAGGTCGAGTACGGCGACGGCGCGGCCCTCGGCCGCCAGGCGTACGGCGGTGGCGGCGCCGATGCCCCGTGCCGCTCCCGTCACGATGGCGACGCGCTGCTCGGTGGTGGACATGCTTGGTTCTCCTCGCCCTTGGATCGCGGCTCAGCGGACGTCAGGAAGTTCCCGATAACTGAGCAACCGCTTAGTACCTTCAGCAGACGAGACGCTAGAAGCCCCGGCACCCGGTGTCAACGGCACACGGGGGCGCAGGCGCATGTCACACCGGACGGCGCCGGCGCCCCGTACGTCGTAGGCACCGGCACCGCCCCCAAAATCAGCGCACCAGCAGGTCGAGCAGCCGCTCGACCTCGGCGGCGGGATCGGTGGTCAGACCGCTGTGCACGACGCCGGGCTGGACGACCGTGGAGCGCGGCGCGATCAGCCAGCGGAAGCGCCGCCCCGCGTCGTCACCGGAGGCCTGGCCGGCCGCCTCGCCGCCGTCGCAGACCCCCTCGACCGCACGCAGGGCGGCCCGTACGCCGACGACGTCGGCCTGTGGGTCCAGCACCTTGAGCTTGTGCTCGTCCAGGTGCGTCCGCGCGGCCACGAAGGACTTGGCCCGGCAGTAGACCAGGACGCCCGCGTTGAAGCACTCGCCGCGCTCCACGCGGGGAACGACGCGCAGAACGGCGTACTCGAAGACATCGCGCTTGCTCATCGGCCGCCGTCCTTGCTGTTCGGTCCGGCGGCCGCCGGCGCGTCCCGGTCCTTCTTGGTGGGGTGCGGCCAGGAGGTCAGGTGGTCGGTGAGCCAGCCGGGCGCCTGGGAGGGCCGGGTCCTGGTGGGCTCGTCCATCAGGATGCGCTCATGGATGCTCCCGGCACGCGCGAGCAGCGGCTCCACGTACGCCCGGCGGAGCTGGTCCGTGGTCTCGAAGCCGGGTTCACCGGCCAGCCACTCGTCCGGCACCTCTGCGGCCACCTCGGTCAGCAGCTCCTCCGTGACGAGCGGGGCGAGCTCGGCGGCGGCGGAGGCGATGTCCGGGCCGAACGGCGCGAGGACGTGGTCGGAGGCGTTGTACGGCTTCGCAGCCGAGGCCTGCGCGCCGGGCCAGTTGTGGTGCCAGATCATGGTGGCCCCGTGGTCGATCAGCCACGGCTCGCCGTGCCAGACGAGCATGTTGGGGTTCCGCCACGAGCGGTCCACGTTGTTGATCAGCGCGTCGAACCAGACGACCTTGCCGGCCTCCGACGCCCCGACCTCGTAGGCGAGCGGATCGAACCCGAGCGATCCGGGCAGGAAGTCCATCCCGAGGTTCAGCCCGGCGCTGGCCTTGAGGAGCTCCTGGACCTCCTGGTCCGGCTCGGCGAGACCGATGACGGGGTCGAGCTGGATGGTCACCAGCTCCGGCACCCGCAGCCCCAGCCGCCTGCCGAGCTCCCCGCAGATGACCTCCGCGACCAGGGTCTTGCGGCCCTGCCCTGCTCCGGTGAACTTCATGACGTACGTTCCGAGATCGTCCGCCTCGACGATGCCGGGGAGCGAGCCACCTTCACGCAAAGGCGTGACATAGCGGGTCGCTACTACCTCTTCCAACACTTTTCCAGGCCACCCATCTTTACAGCCTTACATTCCACGGACGACCTCGCCGGGGCGCGGAGGCGGGAACTCCCCGCCGACGGTGCTGGGAGGAACCCGGGGAATTTCGGCCGGCAGGTCGGCTCCCCGCCGTCCGAGCCGACGGTCGACGGCGCCGCGCCCCTCACTACCGGCTTCCGGCATGAAGTGAGCATAGTAACCGAGGGTGATCGCCGACGAGGAGTATCCGAGCCACCGCTCGGCCGAGGCGGGCTTCCAGGTGACCGTCACCAGTCGACCAACGCCCTTTCGGCTCCGTCGTGAGGTCTCCGACGCCCAGCAACTGGGCCACCTCTGTCACGCAGGTCAGGCAGGCCCGACGACCGCCGGAACGTGGGTGACCGTCAGCCGGGCATCGCGGTGGGACGCGAAGACCCCCGTGTGGCGTGTCCCCGGGCAGCTCCGCCACACCGGAGGTCTTCGCCTGTGATCAGTACTCCCGTGTCAACCACGCTCGTGATCAATACACCTGGGACGGGAGCGCTGCGCCCGTCCCGTGGATCCGGCGCGGAAGGCGAACAGCTGGTCCGTGCCGGTCAGCTGCCGGTGGCCGACTTCCAGGCGTCGATGTACTCGTCGAGGCCGGTGCTGATGCCGGACCAGTCCGGCTCGAAGATCTCCACGCCCTTCATCAGCCCGGCGAGCTGGACGGCGTTGGCGTCGGTGGCCTCGATGTCCTTGCGCGGGCTGAACCCGCCGCCGACCGCGCTGACGTCCTGCTGGGCCTGCTCGGAGAGCATGAAGTCGAGGAGCTTCTTGCCGTTGGCGCTGTGCGGTGCCTTCTGGACGAGCCCGGCGGCGTAAGGGAGGGCGAAGGTGGTGGGCTTTCCGCCGTCCTTGGCCGGGAACCAGATGCCGAGGTTCGGCATGTCCTTGGACTGGGCGAAGTTCATCTGTACGTCACCGTTGGCGACGTGCAGTTCGCCCTTGTCGACCTTGGGAGCGAGCTTGCCGGTGGAGGCGGACGGGCCGACGTTGTTGGTCTGCAGCTTCTTCAGGTAGTCCATCGCCGGCTCCTTGCCGCCGAAGTCGTGCATCGCCTTGATGAGCACGGCGGTGCCGTCACCCGCGACTCCCGGGGTGGAGTACTGGACCTTCTCCTTGTACGAGCTGTCCAGGAGCTCCTCCCAGGTCCGGGGCGGGGCCTTCAGCTCCTTCTTGTTGTAGACGAAGCCGAAGTAGTTGTTGACGACCGAGGTCCATGTGCCGTCGGTTGCCTTGTCGGCGGCGTCGACCTGGTCGGCGCCCGCCGGTTCGTAGGTCTGGAGCAGGCCCTTGGTGCCGGCCTGCTGGATGAACGGCGGCAGGGTCACGAGGACGTCGGCCTGGGTGTTGGACTTCTCGCGGACGGTGCGCTGCACCATCTCGCCGGAGCCGCCCTCGACGTACTCGACCTTGATGCCGGTCTTCTTCTCGAAGTCCTCGAAGACCTTGTCGTACCAGCCTTCGCCGTTCTCGCCCTTGAGGCCGTCGGCGCTGTACACGGTGACGACCTTCTCGTCCGACGCGGCCGAGGAGCCGCCGCAGGCGGTGAGGGCGGCCGCCAGGGCGAGGCTTCCGGCGATCGCGGTCGCCGGCTTCAGGATGTTCGTGTGCATGGGAGTCGTGTCTCCTGGAAGTACGTGGTGTGTACGGGGTTCAGAGGTGGTCAGCGGTAGGAGGCTCGGGTCCGGATGCGGGAGACGGCCAGCAGGACCAGCAGCGTGGTGCCCATCAGGACCACGGAGACGGCGGCGCCGGTGAAGAGGGATCCTCTGTCGGTGGCCGCGAAGATCTGCACCGGCAGGGGGGTCCAGTCCGGCGGGTAGAGCATCATCGTGGCGCTGAGCTCGCCCATGGACAGGGCGAAGCAGAGCCCGGCCGCCGCCGTGAGGGACGGGAGCAGGAGAGGCAGCTTGATGCGCCACAGGACATGGGCGGGACGGGCACCCAGACTGGCCGCGGCCTGCTCGTACATCGGGTCCAGGCGTCGGGTCGCGGCCGACACCGACTGATAGGCGAACGCCGTGACCAGGACGGTGTGGGCGAGGATCACGATCCATCGCGTCCCGTTGAGGAGCACCGGCGGCCGGCTGAACGCGACGAGCACGGCGAGACCGACGACGACGGACGGCACGGCGACCGGCAGTATGAACAGGGCGTCCAGCAGTCTCCTGCCGGGCTTGCGCAGTGACGCGGCGGCGAGGGCGGCCCAGGTGCCGAGGGCGAGGGCCAGCAGGCTCGCGCACACGGCGGTGACCAGGCTGGTGGTGAGGGCCTGGAGCGAGTCGCCGCTGGTGGCGGCGGCGTAGTTCTGGGCCGTGGGCCCGGAGGGGAAGGCACCGGACCAGTTCGTGGAGAAGGACGCGGCGACGATGACCAGCAGCGGCACCGCGAACAGCGGGACGAAGAGGAGGAGGAAGAGGGCCCAGGTGGCCCACTTCCCGGCTCGGCTATGCACCAACACGGCGGCTCACCGTCCGATACAGGGTGTAGAGGCCGACGGAGAGGGCGATGTTGACGACGGCGACCGCACAGGCGGCCGGGTAGTCGGACTCCAGGATCGCCTTGCCGTACACGAGCATGGGCAGGGTGGTGACGTCCTTGGCGCCGGTGAAGAGCACGATGCCGAATTCGTTGAGGCACATGACGAGGACGAGGCTGCCGCCCGCCGCGAGTGCGGGCAGGGCTTCCGGGAGGATCACCGTCCGCACGATCCGGGCGGGCCGTGCGCCGAGCGAGGAGGCCACCTCCAGCTGCGCGGTGTCGAGTTGGGAGAAGGCGGCGAGCAGGGGCCGCATCACGAACGGGGTGAAGTACGTGATCTCGGCGAGGAGGACGCCCCACGGTGTGGTGAGGAAGTGGAAGGGCCCCTCGGAGGCGCCGGTGACGTCGGTCCACATGCCGTTCGCCATGCCGACCGTGCCGTAGACGAACAGCAGCGCGAGCGTGATCAGGAACGACGGGAAGGAGAGGAAGACGTCGATGGACTTGGCCACGGCCTTCCCGCCCGGGAACGGCACGAACGCGATGACGAGCGCGAGCGCGAAGCCGAGCACGAGGCAGCCGGCGGGTGACCGGCATCGATCCGCGCAGCGACCGGAAGGTGAACGACCCCCCAAACTTGGACCAGACCCGTTATCTTTTCGTGATCCGAATGTCCGGGAGACCGTCCCGATCCGGCGTCAGACGCCCGCGCCCAGCTGCGTCGTGAAGGAGAACCGGTCGCCCCGGAACAGGGTCCGCACCCGCTCCAGCGGCTGCCCGTCGGCGCTCCGCGAGATCCGGTGGATCAGCAGCATCGGCAGAGCCGGCGGCGTGCCGATCAGCAGCGCCTCGCGCGGGGTGGCCAGCACGGTCTCGATGCGTTCGTCCGCGCCGCCGAAGGTGATCCCGAGCCGGTCGTTGAGGTAGGCGTAGAACGACGAGTCGGGGTCGAACTCCGCATCCAGGTGCGGGACTCGGGCCACGGAGACATAGGTGCTCTCCAAGCCGACCCGCTCGTCGTCGGCGAGCAGAACCCGCTCCAGGTGCCAGACGGGTTCGCCGCTCTCGATGCCGGTCTCGGCGGCAAGGGCCTCGGGGCAGGAGAAGCGGTCGAGCCCGATCAGGTGACGTCCGGGCGTGCGGCCCTGACGGCGTACGCCCTCGGTATAGCTGGCGAGGGAGAGGGGCTGTTCGAGCTTGGGGCCCGCGACGACCGTCCCGCGCCCCTGCCGGCGCAGCCGTCCCTCCAGCAGCAGTTCGCGCAGCGCCTGCCGTACGGTCTCGCGCGACACCGCGACACCGCGACACCGCGAAGCGCAGGGCGAGGTCGCGCTCCGTGGGAAGGGTGTCACCCTCGCCCAACGTGTCGATCAGAGCGGAGACACGCGCCTTCACCACGTAGTACTTGGGGATACGGCCGTGCTCCGGGATGCCGGAACGGATCGGTGCGCCAGGGGCCTGGTCGGTCGGGAAGTCCACGAGATGAATGGTGGCAGACACCCGTCGTCCCGCCCGGAAGGGGGCGAGCCGGGGCCCTTCCGGTGCAGCCACGGACCCATCGGCCGGCGGAGGTTCATGAGCGCTTCATCACAGGACCCCCGTGCATTCCCTCGGTGCTGGTACGCGCCGCCTGCCATCCGGTTCGGACCAGTTACCGCTCCCTTACGGCAACCGCACCACCGGCAGGATCTCTCGTCCTCCACGAACCGCACACCCGACGGCACCACCCCACCCACAAGAGCCGCGCGCACGCCCCGGGACGCACTCAGCCCCTCGACGACAAGGGCGCCCAGGTGTACCGGACGTGCACGCCCCGGTCGCGGAGCCAGGCGGCCTCGCGCTGCCGGAGTTCGCGCGCGGACTCCGGGGCGATGGCACTGGGCCAGCGGACGAGTACCGCCGTGAGCTGTCCCGTCTGTGCGAGCTGCCGCACACGCCGCCACCCTCTGCGCCGTGCCGGATCGGGCTCACCGTATGTGTCGGTGACGACCTCGGCGATCGTCAGTCCGCGCTCCTGGGCGAACGCACGGCCTTCTGTCCGCGCGCGCTCCGTGGCGTCCCCGGGCGCTTCCGGGGCCCGGTCGGCGCACACGTACAGCACGACGGGCGAGACGGACTCACCGTTCGGAGTCATGGGCGCCTTCCGGAGTGGGCCGTCAACTCCGCCCAGACGACCTTGCCTTCGGCCCGCACCGAGCGTGCGGAGCCCCAGCTGTCCGCGAGTTGCTGAACGAGCAGCAGTCCGCGCCCGCTCTCGTCACCGGGGCCGGCAAGGCGCTCGGGCGGCCGGATGGGGGTGCTGTCCTCGTCGTGGAGTTCGATGCGCAGGCGCCGCCCGTCGCCGGTCAGCGTGAGGCCGCACAGGACATGACCGCTGCCGGTGTGCAGCACGGCGTTCGTGGTCAGCTCGGAGACCAGCAGCACCGCGTCGCAGCATGTGTCGCCGGGCAGCTTCCAGGCACGGAGCAGGTCGCGCACGGTGTCGCGGGCGGATCTCGCGCTCGTACGCAGGGCGGGCAGGCCGAACCAGTACTCCCGGCGCGGCGCGGTCCTGACTAACGCGGGGGTCGAGGCCGGGGTCGAATGTGTGGAGGGAGTCACGGGTGTCGCCTTCCAGCGCCTTACGGGGACGGGGCGCGGTGGGGGATGCGGTGGGGGGATGCGGGGCTGCAACTCGAGCGGCGAGTGGCGTACGCCGAGGCAAGCGCCCGGCGACGGGGTGCCGACGGCGGCGCCTGTATCGCACACTCGCCCCGCGCCGGATCCTGCGTCATCACTGTGACTTGACCGCTCACGCGTCCACTATGCGCGTGACAACGCACACGCTGCAAGCGACTCCCTGATAATTTCAGAAGGCGGGTATCACTCTGGCGGCACCATCAGATCACTGTAAGAATGCAGCTATTGACGGTCCCTCAGGAGGTTGGGCGTGAGCGAAGCCCGTTCCGGCACCAGCGCGCCGACGGTCCTGCGCATGATCCTCGGCCGCCGGCTGCAGGAGATGCGGCTGGGCGCCGGTGCCTCGCTGGAGGACGCGGCAAGGGCGCTGCGCGTGAAGACCCTGACGATTCGCCGGCTGGAGAAGGCCGAGGTCGCGCTGAAGCCTCTCTACGTGGAGAAGCTCCTGGAGACCTTCGGCGCGGGCCGCCAGGAGATCGACGAGTTCGTCGACCTGGCCGAGCAGGCCAACAAGCCCGGCTGGTGGCACTCCTATCGCGATGCCGTCCCCAGCTGGTTCACGGCCTATGTCAGCCTGGAGGCCGGCGCCAGGACCCTCCGCACCTATGAACCCCAGTACGTCACCGGCCTGCTGCAGACCCCCGACTACGCGCACGCCGTGCTGCGCGGCGGGTTGCCGAACGGCACCGAGGACGAGCTGGCCCGCCGCGTGGAGCTGCGGCTGCGGCGTCAGAGCCTGCTGGAGCGGGAGGACGCCCCCACGTTGTGGGTGGTCATGGAGGAAGCCGTCCTGCACCGGGTGGTGGGCGGCCCGCACGTGATGCGGCAGCAGCTCGAACGACTCCTGGACGTCTCCGAGCTCGCGCACATCAGCCTCGACATCGTGCCCTTCACCGCGGGCGCGCATGTCGGAGCGTGTGCCCCGTTCACATACTTCCGGTTCGAGGAACCCGAATTGCCCGACATCGTCTACAGCGAGCTCCTCTCCGCCTCCGTCTACCTGGACCAGCGCGCCGACGTCGTCTCCCATCTCGAGGCACATACACGCATGTCGCTCCTGACGTCGTCCGAGGACAGCAGGGCGCTCCTGAACCGCATGCGCAAGGAGTACTCATGACGATCACCGACGAGGGCGTCTACAACGGCATGCCGGCCAGCAGCCTCGGGGAACACGGCTGGGAGCGTCCCTGGAGCGGGCCGAACGGCGGTCAGTGCGTCGAGACGAAACTGCTCGCCGACGGCCGCGTGGCCGTACGGCAGTCCACCGACCCGGCCGGGCCTGCGCTGATCTACACGCCGGAGGAGATCGCCGCCTTCGTCCGCGGGGTCAAAGAGGGCCTGGCCGACCACTTGGCCGCCGGGTGAACCGGCGGCAAGCAGCAGAAGGGCCGACGACACCGGTCCGGTACCGGCCTGCGGGCCGACAGACGCACACGTGAAGGGGAGAACATGACCACCAGGCAGGCCGGCCGGGATCTCGACACGAGCAGGGCACACTCGGCCCGGATGTACGACTACTTCCTCGGCGGCAAGGACCACTTCGAGGTCGACAAGGAGGCGGCCCTGCTCGCCGCCAAGGCGCACCCCGGCCTCCCCGTGACCGCCCGCGAGAACCGGGCGTTCATGCACCGGGCCACCCGTGTGCTGGCGCAGGAGCACGGCATCCGCCAGTGGCTCGACATCGGCACGGGCATCCCGACCGAGCCCAACCTGCACCAGGTCGCCCAGTCAGTCGCCGGCGACGCCCGCGTCGTGTACGCCGACAACGACCCTCTCGTCCTCAAGTACGCCGAACGCCTGATGCGCAGCACGACACAGGGGCGCACCGCCTACATCGAGGCCGATGTCACCGACCCCGATGCGCTGATGAGCGCCGTGGAGGACTCCGAGGTCCTGGACTTCGACCAGCCCATCGCCCTCACCCTCAACGCGCTCATGCACTTCGTCACCGACCCTCACGATCCGTACGCCATCGTCCGCCGGCTTCTCGACCCGCTCCCGGCGGGCAGCGCACTCGCCATGAACCACTGCACGCCCGACTTCGACCCCGAGACCTGGAACAACGTCGCCGAGGCCTACACCAACTCGGGCACTCCGGTGCAGTTCCGCTCGCACAGCGATGTCCGCCGCTTCTTCGACGGGCTCGACCTGATCGAGCCGGGCATCTGCTGCTGCCACCGCTGGCGCGGTGACGGCGGGGAGGAGATCCCGGACGCGGAGATCAGCCTGCTGGCAGGCGTGGGCATCAAGCGCTAGCGGGGCCCTGAGGCGTGCGGGCCGGTGGCTGAACAGCCTCAGCGACGTTCGTGGCCGACACCCCGGAGACGTGTCGCGGTCCGGACGAGGTCGGCGACGGCCACGAGCCGGCTGTGCGGCGGCCAGGCGATCACGGTGGTGACGGTCGGTGCGTCCAGCACGGGCACAGCGGCGAGGTCGTCGTGCAGCTGGGCCCGGCACGACTCCGGGGAGACCGCACAGGCACGGCCGAGCGCGACGAGCTGCAACAGCTGTGCGTGGTCGCGTACCTCCGGGCCTGGGCCGGGCGGGTAGGTGCCGTCGGGATCGGGCCAGCGCGGGAGAGGCAGGCCCGGCAGCCCGGTGATGTCGGCCATACGCACATGGGCCCGGGCGCTGAGCGGGTGTCCGGCCGGCAGCACCACGACCTGGCTCTCCGCGCCGAGTTCTTCCGTGTGGAACCCGTCCGTCGAGTCGAACGGCACGTGCAGCAGCGCCACGTCGGCCCGGCCCTCCCGCAGGTGTCGTTCCTGTTCGGACGGGCCGCACAGGATGACGTCCACGGGGACCGCGCCGGGTTCGGCGGCGTACGCGTCGAGCAGTTCCGCCAGCAGTTCGCGGGATGCGCTGGCCTTGGTGACCAGGACCAGGCCGGGAGCACCGGACGGGGAGAGGCCGGCGCGGCGGGTCCGGCGCTCGGCGGCGTCGACCGCGCCGAGGGCAGCCCGGCCCTCGGCCAGCAGCACCGCGCCGGCCCCGGTCAGCGTGACGGTGCGGCTGGTCCGGTCCAGCAGTGCTGTCCCGAGCCGGCGTTCGAGCTGCTGGATCGCCCGTGACAACGGCGGCTGGGTGATCCCGAGCCGCTGCGCGGCGCGCCCGAAGTGCAGCTCTTCGGCGACAGCGACGAAATAGCGCAGCTCCCGGGTCTCCATGGGCCCACGGTACTCCGGATCGATACCCGGACGGTATCGCTGTTCACCCGATCGGTCTTGGACCCCCGACTGGGTGCGGGGGCAGCATGATTCCCATGAGCGAACGAACCATTGCGCTGGTCACCGGCGCGAACAAGGGGATCGGCTACGAGATCGCCGCGGGGCTGGGAGCCCTCGGCTGGAGCGTCGGCGTCGGCGCCCGCGACGACCGGCGTCGCGAGGCCGCGGTGGAGAAGCTGCGCGCGGCCGGCGCCGACGCGTTCGGCGTACCGCTGGACGTGACCGACGACGCGAGCGCCACCGCCGCCGCACGGCTGATCGAGGATCAGGCCGGGCGCCTGGACGTGCTCGTCAACAATGCGGGCATCACCGGCTCCATGCCGCAGGAGCCCACCGGGGTCGATCCCGCCACCATCCGGACGGTCGTGGAGACCAACGTGATCGGCGTCATCCGGGTCACCAACGCGATGATGCCGCTGCTGCGCCGGTCCGCCTCACCCCGGATCGTGAACATGTCCAGCAGTGTCGGCTCCCTGACCCGTCAGTCGGGAACCGCTGCCGAGCAGACGACGGGGCCGGTGGCCGTGGCGTACGCGCCGTCGAAGACCTTCCTGAACGCCGTCACCCTCCAGTACGCCCGGGAGCTGGCCGGCACGAACATCCTGATCAACGCCGGCTGTCCCGGCTACGTCGCGACCGACCTCAACGGCTTCCGCGGCGTGCGCACCCCCGAGCAGGGCGCGGCGATCGCCATCAAGCTCGCGACCCTGCCCGACGGCGGCCCGACCGGTCAGTTCTTCGAGGACGCCGGCGTGGTGCCCTGGTGAGGTGCACGGCCGCCTCACCCGCCGGGCTCGCGTCCCGCACCTCGGGCACGCGAACTCCGTATTGCCTTCTGTGACCTCACATGGACGCGCCGTCAACAGTATGGCGCGGCCATGACATCATTCCCGTGATCCTTGCTCAGCCGCAGCGCACGGCGTCATCGTCGGATGCGGCGTACGAATCCCGTACGCCGCATCCATCGGCGCGCCGGACCCTGGCGCGCCGCTGTTCGAGGAGACCTCCGAATGACAGCAGTGCGTCACACCAGGCGGCGTATCACCGCGGCGCTCGCGACCGCGACGACTCTGGCGCTGGCCATCGGCGCGGGTGCGGCCTTACCCGCTCAGGCAGCCCAGCCGGAAGGCAGAGTCCTGCACGCGGGAGCGGCCGAGGCGGTGCCCGGAAGCTACATCGTCACGCTGAAGCCGACCGCGGGGTTCAAGGCGTCCGCGGCCGACGGCAAGCAACTGATAGCCGGCTACGGCGGCCGGATCAGCCGCACGTACACCGCGGCGCTGAACGGCTACGCGGCCACGCTCAGCAGCACCGAGGCCAGGCGCCTCGCCGCCGACCCGGCGGTCGCCTCGGTCGAGCAGGACCAGAAGGTCCACTCGACCGCCACCCAGTCCAACGCCCCCTGGGGCCTGGACCGGATCGACCAGACGAACATCCCGCTGAGCGACACGTACACCTACCCGGACTCCGGGGGCAGCGGCACCACCGTCTACGTCCTCGACACCGGCGTGCGTATCACCCACCAGGAGATCAGCGGGCGGGCCTCGTACGGCTACGACTTCGTCGACAACGACGCCACCGCCCAGGACGGCGCCGGCCACGGCACGCACGTCGCCACCACCGTCGCCGGAAGCACGTACGGCGTGGCGAAGAAGGCGAAGATCGTCGCCGTGCGCGTCCTCGGCAACGACGGTTCCGGCACCACGGCCGGAGTCATCGCCGGGGTCGACTGGATCACGGCCAACCATGTCGCCTCCTCCGTCGCCAACGTGTCGCTCGGCGGCGGTGCCAGCACCACGCTGGACAACGCGGTGAGCCGGTCGATCGCTTCCGGGGTCACCTACTCCATCGCGGCCGGCAACTCGGGGGCGCTCGCGTCCTCCTACTCGCCCGCCCGGGTGGCCACGGCCATCACCGTCGGCGCCACCACCGGCACGGACGCCCGCGCCACGTACTCCAACTACGGCCCCACGGTGGACCTCTTCGCTCCGGGTTCCACCATCACCGCCGGCTGGAACACCTCGGACAGCGCCACCTACACCGGTAACGGCACCTCCTTCGCGGCCCCGCACGTCTCCGGCGCCGCCGCGGTCTACCTGACCGACCACCCGGGCGCCTCCCCGGCGGCGGTGGCTTCGGCACTCGTGAACGGCGCGACCTCCAACGTCCTCACGGGCGTCGGAACCGGCTCCCCCAACAAGCTCCTCAAGCTCGTCCCGTAACCACCTGACGGCCGGGGGCGCGTACGGGGCAGGCAGCCCGTACGCGCCCTTCGTCGTGCCGCGCCCCGGCGGACCTCTCCCCGTCCCGGGCCGGTTGACCTAGGCTTCCCATGTCCGCTGTCACACAGGCGAGTTGGACGCACCCGCGCCGGGGCCCGCTTCGGTGAACGCCACAGGGCGCGGTGTGTTCCGTAACCCGTTCGCCCTTCGGTCTGGAGCCCTGTTGAACTCGTCCCCGGCCACCTCCGCACCCGGCGACCCGCACCGCATGGATCCGTCCGGCGGCTGCCCGCACGCGTCCAACGCCCGTCTGCTGGACCGGGGCGCCGTGACCGCGGTGATCCTGCCCGGCGAGGTGGAGGGCATGGCGGTCCTGGGGCATGACGCCCTCAAGGAGTTCCTGGCCCATCCCGATGTCGCCAAGGACGCGCGGCACTTCGCTGCGCTCCAGGAGGGTGCGATCGCCGACGGCTGGCCGCTGAAGACGTTCGCCACGGTGCAGGGGATGACCACCGCCGACGGGGCGGACCACCGGCGGCTGCGGTCCCTGGTGAGCAAGGCGTTCACCACGCGCCGGGTGGAGGAACTCCGGCCGCGCGTCGCGGCGTTGACGGCCTCGCTCCTGGACGGTCTGGACCGGGCCGCCGACGCGGGCGGCGGTGTCGCCGATCTGCGTACGCACTTCGCGCTGCCACTGCCCATGGGGGTCATCTGCGAACTCCTGGGCGTCGGAGCGGAGCACCACGACCGGCTGCACCACCTGTCCAACCGCATCGTCGCCACCGACATCGCCCCCGCGGAGGCCGTGGCCGCCAACCGGGAGATGGTGGAGGTGCTGAGCGCGGCCGCCGCGGCCCGCATGGAGAATCCGGGGGACGACCTCATCAGCGCGCTGATCGCCGCCAGGGAGGCGGACGGTGACCGGCTCGGTCCGCACGAGCTGATCGGCACCCTGATGCTCATGGTCATCGCCGGGCACGAGACCACGCTCAATCTGATCACCAACGCCGTACGCGCCCTGTGCACCCACCGGGATCAGCTCGACCTGGTCCTGTCGGGGCGGGCGAGCTGGGCGGACGTCGTGGAGGAGACGCTGCGCTGGGACAGCCCCGTCAGCTACTTCCCGTTCCGCTACCCCACCCGCGACCTGACGCTCGACGGCACCGTGATCCCCAAGGGCACTCCGGTGCTGGCCGGTTACTCGGCGGCGGGCCGCGACGAGAAGGCCCACGGTCCGGACGCCGGCCGCTTCGACGTCACCCGGGGCGGCGGCGCCCGGCACCTCTCCCTCGGCCATGGTGCCCACTACTGCCTGGGGGCGCCGCTGGCCCGGATGGAGAGCACGGTCGCGCTCGCCCAGCTCTTCGCGCGCCACCCCCGGCTCGATCTCGCCGTACCGGAGGCCGAACTGCCGCGGCACGCGTCGTTCGTGGGCAACAGCGTGCGAGCCCTGCCGGTGCGCCTGCACGGCTGAGCGAACCCCGGGCGAGGGCGGTCCCGCGCACGGCCCGTACGGACGGCCTCGGCCCGCTCATGAACGCACGGCCGTGCTGATCCGTACCCTCACCCGACGTCGTCCTCATCCGGCGTCTCGTACTCCGACGAAGGGACAGCGGGCATGAGCGCAGCGCAGGAGATCCAGGTCCACGTGGGGCGTCGTGCCGTGGTCGCGGCCGGTGCGACGGGTCTCGCCGTCGTCCTCACCGCGTGCGGCGGCGGGTCGAAGGACTCCGGGGGTTCGGACACGGTCGAACCGGCCGGGGAGGGAAACGGCGGGAAGGGTGGCGCGCCCCTGGCCGCGACGGCCGACATCCCGGAGGGCGGCGGAGTGGTCTTCGCGGACCAGGGGGTGGTGGTGACCCAGCCGCAGGCCGGTGAGTTCAAGGCGTTCTCGTCGGAGTGCACCCATCAGGGCTGCGCGGTGAAGGGGGTCGCCGAGGGTGTCATCACCTGCCCGTGCCACAACAGCATGTTCGACGCGGCGACCGGAGAGGTGAGGGGCGGTCCTGCGACCACACCGCTGCCGGAGAAGCAGATCCGGGTGGAGGGCGGCTCCATCACGCTGGCCTGAGGGGACGGGCCGGGCGGGGCGGGCTCAGGAGACCGGTGCGTGCAGGGCTCGGCCGGCGGCCCGCAGGGCCTGCACGGCGGCCCGGATCGACGGCCTCCGGTCCGCGTCGGCGCGCCACACCGCGTGGACGTGGCGTCGCATCGGCTGCCGTACGGGCACCAGGCTCACTCCGTCCGGCACCGGCCCCCTCCCCAGTCGTGGCGCCACGCAGACGCCGAACCCTGCCGCGATCAAGGCGAGTTGGGTATGGTGCTCACCGGCCAGGTGCGCGATGCGGGGCTCGATGCCCTTGGACCGCAGGGTGAACATCAGCCAGTCGTAACAGAATTCCCCCTCCGGCCAGGACACCCAGTCGTCGTCGGCGAAGTCCTCGATGTCCACCTCCGTCCGGCCGGCGAGCGGATGACCGGCGGGCATGGCGATGTCCGGCGCGTCGTCGAGGAGTTCCGCCTTGGCCAGACCTCCGGGGACCGGCAGCCGCTTGTTGCTCCAGTCGAGCACCACGGCGAGGTCGGCGTCGCCCCTGAGCACCGCACGGATTCCGCTCTCCGGCTCCAACTCGGTCGTACGGAGCCTGAGTTCGGGGTGGTCCGCGCGGAGCGAGGTGAGGGCGGCGGGGAACAGCCCCCGGGCGGCCGTCGGGAAGGCCGCGAGCCGGACCTCGCCGACCACCTGCCCCCGCTGGGCCTCGATGTCGGACTGCGCGACCTCCACCTGCGAGAGGATCTTCGCGGCGTGGTCCGCGAGCAGCCGGCCCGCGTCGGTGAGGCGGATGCCCCGCCCGTTCTTGGCCAGGAGCTGCTGCCCCACCTCGCGCTCCAGTTTGGCCATCTGCTGGGAGACGGCCGAGGTGGTGACGTGCAGGCCGTCGGCCGCGCCGCTCACGGACCCGTGCCGGGCCAGGGCATCCAGCGTCCGCAGCCGCTCCAGATTCAACATGTAAGCGATGCTACGTCAAGCAGCCAACAAAGTCTCACTTGCCCTACGCGGTCCCGCTCGGCATGGTGGTCGCATGAGCACACCCCCAGCACCGGCAGCACCCGCCGCGCCCGTCGCACCCGTCGCACCCGCCGCACCCGCCGCACCCGCCGCACCCGGAACCCGGCTTCCCTCCGTCACGCCCGCACCCGCTCCCCCGACGCGGCGGCCGGCCCTGGACTGGCGCGTCCGCTTCGCGGCGCTGTCGCTCATCTGGGGGTTCAGCTTCCTTCTGATCAAGGTCGGCACCGACGGATACGCCCCGTTCCAGGTGACCTTCGGGAGGCTCCTGTCCGGCACGGCGGTCCTCGCCGTCGCGATGGCCGTGCGCCGCGATCGGCTGCCGCGCTCCGGGCGGACCTGGGGCCATCTCTTCGTGGCTGCGTTCTTCCTCAACGCGCTGCCGTTCTCGCTCTTCGCGTACGCCGAGCTGACGATCCCGTCCACGCTCGCCGGGATCTGCAACGCGACCTCACCCCTGTGGGGCATGGCGCTCTCCCTGGTCGCGCTCTCCGAGGACCGCCCCACCCGCCGTCGTGTCGCGGGGCTCGGCCTGGGGTTCATCGGCGTACTGACCGTGCTGGGTGCCTGGCAGGGCTTCTCGGGGCTGGACGTGACCGGCACGGCGATGGCCCTGCTCGCCTCGCTCAGCTACCCGGTCGGCTGGATCTACGTCCGCCGCACGCTGGCGGGCACGGGATCGTCCACCCTGGCACTGACCGGCAGCCAGCTCTTCCTGGGGACGGTGCAACTGGCCGTAATCCTGCCCGTGTTCACCTCGGTCCCGGCCAACGTCCCCCTGCTGCCCACACTCGCCGTGGTCGCTCTGGGGGCGCTCGGCACGGGGCTCGCCGTCCTCCTCCAGTACGGCCTCGTCCAGGAGGTCGGCCCCACGACGGCGCAGATGGTCACCTACTTCATCCCGGTGATCGCCACGACCGCCGGAGTGACCCTGCTCGGCGAGGAGTTGAGCTGGAACACCCCGGTGGGCGCGCTGATCGTCCTCGCGGGCGCCGCCCTCACCCAGAGCCGGGCGCGGAGCTCCTCCAGCACCCCTCGCCGCGCCTTCCTCACGAGGCCCCTCAGCCGTAACTGACCGGCCGGGCGGGCGGCACCGCAGCCGCCACCGCGTCGGCCAGCGGCCCGATGTCGGCGGCGGACAGCGTCGAGACGGTCAGCCGCACCCCCTGCGGCGAGGCCATCCGGAACCGCGCCCCGGGGGCCACGGCCCAGCCCGAGTGCAGCAGCCTGGTCACCGCACCGGTCTCGTCGTCCACGGGCACCCACACGTTCATCCCGGTCCGCCCGTACGCCGTGATCCCCCGCTCGCCCAGCGCCCGTACGAGCGCGTCCCGGCGCTCCCCGTAGGCGCGGGAGACCGCCGCGGTGTCGACGGCGCCCGTCTCCCACAGGTGGGCCACGGTCCACTGGAGCAGTCCGCTGACCCAGCCGGGGCCCAGCCGTTGGCGTCCGGTCACCCGGTCCACGGTGAGCCCGTCGCCGGTGAGCACGGCGAGCCGGAGGTCGGGTCCGTACGCCTTGGAGACGGACCGCACGAAGGCCCAGCGCTCCGTCACACCGGCGAGGGGGTGCACGGGCAGGTCGACGATGGCGTGGCCGTGGTCGTCCTCGATCAGGAGCACCTCGGGGTACCCGGCCA
This sequence comes from Streptomyces silvae, assembly GCF_016745505.1. Lineage (GTDB taxonomy): Bacteria > Actinomycetota > Actinomycetes > Streptomycetales > Streptomycetaceae > Streptomyces > Streptomyces silvae. The sequence goes on from NZ_JAERUC010000168.1 coordinate 57,581, forward strand.
GTACGGACCTGAGCTCCGCGGCGCGTCGGCCGCCGACCGTCGCACCGGTCGGATTCTGCGCCCGGTCGGTGATCACCAGGGCCCTGGCGCCCGCCCGCAGGGCTCGCTCCACCTCGCCGGGTAGCGGCCCCTCCTCGTCCAGGGCCACCGGGACGACATGCATCCCGAGCGCCGGGACGAGGTCGAGCAGCGCACCCCACCCCGGGTCCTCGACGGCCACGGTGTCACCGGGCCTGAGGTGCGCGGCGAGCACACGCTCGATCGCGTCGAGGGACCCCGAGGCGACCACCACCGGTCCCGCGGGCACGCCGTCGGCGTCCAGGCCGGCCCGCGCGAGCCCGGCGAGCCGGGGGACCACGGCCGCGTCCCCGTAGAGGCGGGGCTCCCGGGCGTACGCCTCGGCGGCCGAGGCCAGCGCCTCCCCCAGGCTCGGCAGCAGGGCGGGGTCCGGGTTGCCGTCGCCCAGGTCCCGCACGCCCGGAGGCGCCTCCACCCGGAGCGAACCACGCGCCGTGCTCGCGGGGCGTGACCGGATCCGGCTGCCCCGCCGGCCGGCCGTCTCGATGACCCCACGCTCGCGAAGGATCCGGTAGGCAGCCGCCACGGTATTCGGATTGACACCCAGGGACACCGCCAACTCCCGCATGGGGGGCAGCACATGGCCCGGCGCGAGATCACCCGAGGCGACACCTCGCTCCACACTCGCGGCAATCTCGGATGCACGCCGCCCACCGATCCGATACTCTCCTAGCACAAACATGATTATGCACTAGCGCAATGGAGAACGCAATGCCGGACACCGCCACGCCCGACAGCACCGGCCTCCCCGAGGCCGCCTCCTACGAGCCGACGGAGCGCACGGTCCCCACCCGCGCCAAGGAACGCGCCTCGTACGACGAGGCCACGGTGCACTCGATACTCGACGCCGCCTACCTCTGCCATCTGGGCTTCGTCCGTGACGGCGCACCGGTCGTCCTCCCGACGCTCTTCGGCCGGATCGGCCGGCGGCTGTACGTCCACGGCTCGACCGGATCGCGCCCGCTGCGCACCGCCCGCGCCTCGGATCCGGGCATCGCCGTCTGCCTGACCGTGACGCACGTGGACGGGCTGGTGCTCGCCCGCTCCGCCTTCCACCACTCGATGAACTACCGCTCCGTGGTGGTCCACGGCATCGCCACGACGGTGACCGACCCGGAGGAGCGCCGCCTCGCGCTCGACGCGATCGTCGACCAGGTCGTGCCGGGCAGGTCGAAGGACTCCCGGCCCGCCGACGCGAAGGAGCTCGCCGCGACCGCGGTGATCCGCCTGGACCTGGACGAGGTCTCCGCCAAGATCCGCACGGGCGGCCCGAACGACGACCCCGCGGACCTCTCGCTACCGTACTGGGCGGGCGTGGTCCCGGTGGCGCGGGCATACGCGGCGCCGGTGCCGTCCGACGACCTGGACCCCTCGGTCCAGGTGCCGGACTACCTCGACGCGCTCTGACGCGGCCCCTCGGATCAGGCCGGTACGGCGGCCCGGCGGCGGGCCGCCGCCGCGCCGCGCGTCTCGGCGAGGGCCAGCCCCGCCACTGCGGTCAGCAGGAGCAGCGTGCCGACGACCGTGGCCGCAGTGAGCCGCTCCCGCAGGACGGTCACCGCGATGACCGCGGCGCTCACCGGTTCGAGGAGCATGATCACGGACACGGTCGCCGAGCGGACCACCGCGGCGCCCGCGAAGTACAGCGCGTAGGCGAGCGCGGTCGGCACCGCCGCCACGTAGACGAGCAGCCACAGGACATGGCCCGTCTCGACGGTGTGCGGGACGAGGCCCTCGGCCGCCGCCATGGGCAGCAGCCCCACGGCGCCGATGCCGAAGGCCCACGCGCTGGTGGAGAGGGAGTCGCCCGCCGTGCCGTCCCGGCCGAGCCACCGCGTCAGCAGCGTGATCGCCGCGTACCCCGCAGCGGACAGGACGGCCAACAGCAGTCCGGCGGGCCGCACTTCGGCCGGCTCACCGCCGAGCACCAGCACGGCCAGGCCGACGAGTGCACCGGTCACGGCCGCGAGCCCGCCGGCTCCCAGCCGCTCCCCCATGGTCAGCCGCGCGCCGACCGCGATGAGGACGGGCCCCGCGCCCAGCGTGACGACGGTCCCGACGGCCAGCCCGGTCGCCTCGACCGCAGCGAAGTACGCGCTCTGGAAGACGGTGAGTCCGATGCCGGTCCCCAGGACGCGCACCAGCCGCCGGCGGCGCGGCTCGGCGGCGGTACGCGGGCGCCGGGGGCGCAGGGCGAGCGCCCCGGCCAGCAGGACGAGGCCGCCCGCGCAGCGCCAGAACGACAGGGCGAGAGGGCCGAGATCGCTGATGCGGAAGAGCAGGGAGGCGGCGGCGCCCGCCGTACCCCAGGCAAGGCCCGCGACGACGAGGTAGAGAAGGCTCCGCCCGACGGACAGGCCGGTGACAGAAGAGGACACGTGACTCTCCGGAAAAGAAGAAGGGATGGTGGTCGCTCGGCTCCGCGCGCGGGCAGCGACGAACCGCTCGGGGCGTACCCGAGCCCGGTCTTCGTCCGGAGTGGCCGCCTCGCGCTAGGCGGCGGGAGGCGGAAGTACGGTCTGCGGCATGACCGGCACCTTACGGCGCGGCCGGAGGCCGGAACAACTCACTTCCGGTGTCCGCCGCCTCGTGCGCCTCCGCCGTCCCCGCGACCGGCACGCCCGGGCCGGACGCCACCGGCCCCGAGGGCGGCTTGGGCGCGGACGACTGCGCGATCAGGGCGCCGAGCAGCACGACCCCGCCGCCCACGAGCTGCGGCGCGGAGAGGTGCTCCCCCAGCAGCACCCAGGCGAGCACGGTCGCGATGACCGCCTCGAGACAGGCGACGACGCCCGCTACCTGGGGCGAGAGCAGCCGCACCGACACCACACCGGTGGCGTAGGCCAGCACGGTGGCGAGCAGCACGATCCAGCCGAGCAGCAGCCAGGCGGGGACGTCGTGCCCGTCCATCTCCGCGCTCCCGCCGAGGACCCCCCAGTCCATGGCCCAGGGCCCGGCCACCACGGTGAGTACGGCGGCCCCCGCCAGCAGTCCGTACGCGATCACGCCCACGGGGTGGGGAGGTTCGGCGTCCGCCGTGTGGCCGTGGCCGGAGCCCTGGTCCGACAGGACGAAGTAGCCCACCTGGCAGCACGCAGCCCCGAGGGCGAGCAGCAGGCCGAACGCGTCGAAGCTCAGGCCCGCCCACACCTCGACGACGCAGGCGAGTCCGCCGACCGCCAGCACGACACCGGCCATGGCGGCACGGGTGACGGGCCGGCGCTGCACGAACCGCACCCAGCCGAGGACGAGCGCGGGCGCCAGGTATTCGATGAGGAGGGCGACACCGACCGGGATGCGCGAGAGCGAGGCGAAGTAGAAGGCCTGCACCCCGGCCACGGCGAACAGCCCGAAGCCGGCCAGCAGGACGGGCCGTTCCCGCACCAGGTTCCGGTGCCGCCAGGCGACCGGCAGCATGACGAGCGCGGCGCCGGTCACCCGCAGCCACACCACGTGCAGCGGGTCGAGCCCCGCCTCGATCAGCGGCTTGGCCGCCACCCCTGAACCACCGAATGCGAAGGCCGAGGCAAGGGCCAGACCCAGACCGGCACTTCTCCCCTGAGTCGCGTGCATCGGCACATCATGGCAGCAGGCGTCAGCAGCGTCACCCCTGTCGCACCTGACCGTTGCGTGTTCATGATCACCCCTGCGGGTCTCCCGTGGCCCGCAGGTCCGCCATGCGCCCCCGCAGCGCCTCGACGGCGACCCCGGCCCGCTCCAGCACCTCGACCGCGCGGCATCGCGGGTCCGCGACCAGCGCCGCCAGCAGATCGAGGCCGTCGGCGTGGAGTTCCCCGCGCCGGAGCGCACGACGCAGGGCACGGTCCATGGCCGCCTCCGCCGAGGGCGACCACCCTTCGCCCGCAGGTTCCCGTACGGCCGGGAACGCTCCCGAATCCTCCTGGGTCCCCTGCCATCGGAGGCCGTATCCGATGCTGCGCTGCACGAGGTATCCGAGGACCCTGGCCAGCTGCGGCCCGCCGTCGAAGGCGTCCCGGACCTCGGGGTCGGACTCCACGAGGGAGTGCAGGAGGTGGGCCGTGTCGACATGACGGTCACCGTCACGCACCGCGCGCCTGCGCGCACCGGTCACCACGGCGGTCATCGCGGGACTCGGCCCGGCACCGGCCCACGGGTGGTTCGGCGCGGCTTGTTCGGGGGTCTCTGACGTCCGGATGTGCACCTCTCCACCCCATCAGTCCCGGAAAGCGAAAACATCCCCGGTGCGGCCCATCCGCCATCCCGCGAAAGGCGGGGACCACCGGGGCACCCCTCATCCCTGGGGATGACGTCGGACCCTGACGTACGGCACGGCGGAGGCCGCCGCGGTGCACACCCGGGGGCGTACACCCGGGGAAAGAAGAAGGGCCCCACGAGGGGGCCCTTCTCCGCCTGTGCGTACGGCACGGGCTCGGCCTGTGCGTACGACACGGGTCAGTCCTCGTCGGCGAGGATCAGGTACAGCTTCTTACGGGCGTCGTTGATCACCGTGAGGGCCTTCTGCCGCTGGTCGGCCGAGCCGGTCTTCCAGACCTGGCCGAACGCCTCCATCAGACCGAAGCCGGCCTGCCGGATCTCGTTCACGCCCTCCCAGTCGACGCCGCGTCCCGCTTCCTCCCAGGGGGCCTCGGGGCCGGACTCGGCCTCGCCGCGCCCCAGGTCGGTGAGGGTGAAGAGCTTCTTGCCCCCCTCGCTGGCGCTGGTGATCAGACCCTCGTCCTCCAGCAGCTGGAGGGTGGGGTACACCGAGCCCGGGCTGGGCTTCCAGGCCCCTCCGCTGCGCTCGCCGATCTCCTGGATCATCTCGTAGCCGTGCATCGGGCGGTCCTTGAGCAGCGCGAGGATGGACGCGCGTACGTCGCCCCGCCTGGCCCTTCCCCGGCCGCCTCCCCGGCCGCCGCGTCCGCCTCCGAAGGGTCCGCCGCCGAAGGGCGGTCCGAACGGGCCGAACGCGGCACGGCCGCCTCCGAAGTCTCCCCTGCCGGCGCCTCGGCGCCCGGGGCCGTATCCGTGGTCGTCTCCATGTGAACGCATGACTGCGCTCCTCTCTTCATCGTGGTTACGCGACTCTTCTTCGAACGGTCGCGATGCCTCAACGATATATCGGAAGCTATCGGCTGGCAAGGTCCAAGGTGAGCGTGCACATGAAGGGCCACCCGCCGTCGGGCCCGCAGCGCGGTGGCTTAGAGGGTGTTTACGCCTCTTTTGATGCGGTTTAAGGTGCT
>NZ_JAERUC010000169.1 GCF_016745505.1 Streptomyces silvae
TGTCGCCGAGCATGGCCTTGCGGCGGTCACCGAAGCCCGGAGCCTTGACGGCCACGGACTTGAAGGTGCCACGGATCTTGTTGACGACCAGCGTCGACAGAGCCTCGCCCTCGACGTCCTCCGCGATGATCAGCAGGGGCTTGCCCGACTGCATGACCTTCTCGAGCAGCGGAAGGAGGTCCTTCACGTTGCTGATCTTGGAGTTGACGATCAGGATGTACGGGTCGTCGAACGACGACTCCATGCGCTCCATGTCGGTGGCGAAGTACGCCGAGATGTAGCCCTTGTCGAAGCGCATACCCTCGGTGAGCTCCAGCTCCAGACCGAAGGTCTGGGACTCCTCGACGGTGATGACGCCTTCCTTGCCGACCTTGTCCATCGCCTCGGCGATCTTGGCGCCGATCTCGGTGTCGGCAGCGGAGATGGAGGCCGTCGAAGCGATCTGCTCCTTGGTCTCCACGTCCTTCGCCTGCTCCAGCAGAGCGGCGGAGACGGCCTCGACGGCCTTCTCGATGCCACGCTTGAGAGCCATCGGGTTGGCACCCGCGGCGACGTTGCGCAGGCCCTCGCGGACGAGCGCCTGGGCGAGAACGGTGGCGGTGGTCGTACCGTCGCCGGCGACGTCGTCCGTCTTCTTGGCGACCTCCTTGACCAGCTCCGCACCGATCTTCTCGTACGGGTCCTCGAGCTCGATCTCCTTGGCGATGGAAACACCATCGTTGGTGATCGTGGGCGCGCCCCACTTCTTCTCGAGGACGACGTTACGGCCCTTGGGGCCGAGGGTGACCTTGACGGCGTCGGCGAGCTGGTTCATCCCGCGCTCGAGACCGCGCCGTGCCTCCTCGTCGAACGCGATGATCTTGGCCATGTGAAGTGGTCCTCCCGGACAGGGGTGGATTTCTCCGGACCGAGAGGCGCCCGCGACGGACGGCCAGCGTGCGCGGTGGTTCATTGCTCCACCGTGCCTGCGGGCCTCACCGGCCCGGTCCAAGTTTCTGTCACTCTCACCTGGAGAGTGCTAACGCCAATGATTAGCACTCGACCCCAGAGAGTGCAAGCGCCTTCGAAGAAGGCTCGCTGTGGGGTGGCGGTCGGGCGACGGGCGGGCGCAAGCGTCGTCCTCGGGATGTGGACAACCTTGGGGGGCGTGCGGACGCACGTGAGGCCCGGACCCCTGACCGGGGTACGGGCCTCACGTGCGTGAGTAGTGTCGTCGGACGACCGCGCCGAGCTCAGCCGACGGCGAGCTTGACCATGTCGGCCTGGGGCCCCTTCTGGCCCTGCGAGATCTCGAATTCAACTCGCTGACCCTCTTCGAGGGTGCGGTACCCGTCCATCTGGATCGCGCTGTAGTGGACGAAAACATCCGCACCACCGTCGACCGCGATGAAGCCGTACCCCTTCTCCGCGTTGAACCACTTGACGGTGCCCTGAGCCATGCCTAACTCCCCTATTACTGGCCCTTGCACGAGCACCGCACTTCGCGGGCCCGGGTCAGAACTCACCCTCCGACAGGAGAGGGTGGCGTGCGCCGGAACGCGTCGACCGCGGCCGAATGTATCTGCCCAACTGCCCTCTGCAACAGGTCAATCGGACGAGAATTCTGGGCACGCGTGATCGCACGCATAGGGGTAATTCACAAGATTCCAGGGCAAGTCGGGCCTGACAAAGGCCACTTATGCCTCAAGGAGTTCACGTACTTTGGCTGCTTCTTGTCGCGGCCGGGCGCATTCTCATATGCGGGGGGCACGGGCAGCTGCGGGGACTTCCCCAACTGTACCGCGCTCAACCATGCAGAATGACCCCCTCCGCTTCTCTCGCGGAGGGGGCCATTCTGTTCACTCTGTGCGGTCGGGCAGCCGGAGCGGGCCCGCCACCGCGCGATCAGCCTCCGGCGACCGCCGGGATGATCGAGACGCCGGCGCCGTCCGGGGTGACCGCGTCCAGGCCGCCCTCGAAGCGCACGTCGTCGTCGTTGACGTACACGTTGACGAAGCGGCGCAGCTTGCCCTGGTCGTCCAGGACGCGGGCACCGATGCCCGGGTGGTTCTGCTCCAGGGAGGCGATGACCTCGGAGAGGGTCGCGCCCTCCGCCGGGACCTCGGCCTGGCCGCCCGTGTAGGTGCGGAGGATGGTGGGGATACGGACCTTGACGCTCATGTGGGTGCCTTCCTTCGGTCTCGGGTGGTCAGTTGGCGGCGGCGAGGCCCGCGTCGCGGAACGCGTCCAGGCTGGGCCGGATCGTCGCCGACAGGCCGGTCGTGGGGGCGACCGCGTCGAGCGTCTTCAGTCCGTCGCCGGTGTTCAGGACGACGGTGGTGAGGGACGGGTCCAGCAGGCCGGCGTCGATCAGCTTCTTCGTCACGCCGACCGTCACCCCGCCCGCGGTCTCCGCGAAGATGCCCTCGGTGCGGGCCAGCAGCTTGATCGCGTCGACGACCTGCTCGTCGTTCACGTCCTCCACGGCGCCGCCGGTGCGCCGGGCGATGTCCAGGACGTACGGGCCGTCGGCCGGGTTGCCGATCGCCAGGGACTTGGCGATGGTGTTCGGCTTCTGCGGGCGCACGACGTCGTGGCCGGCCTTGAAGGCGGCGGAGACCGGGGAGCAGCCCTCGGCCTGGGCGCCGAAGATCTTGTACGGCTTGTCCTCGACCAGGCCGAGCTTGATCAGCTCCTGGAGGCCCTTGTCGATCTTCGTCAGCTGCGAGCCGGACGCGATCGGGATGACGATCTGGTCGGGCAGCTTCCAGCCGAGCTGCTCGCAGATCTCGTACGCCAGGGTCTTGGAGCCCTCGCCGTAGTACGGCCGGAGGTTGACGTTGACGAAGCCCCAGCCCTCGCCGAGCGGGTCGCCGATGAGCTCCGAGCAGAAGCGGTTGACGTCGTCGTAATTGCCCTCGATGCCGACCAGCTCGCCGCCGTACACCGCGGCCATGACGACCTTGCCCTGCTCCAGGTCGTGCGGGATGAACACGCAGGACCGGAAGCCGGCACGGGCCGCGGCGGCGCCCACCGCACCGGCGAGGTTGCCGGTGGAGGAGCAGGAGAGGGTGGTGAACCCGAAGGCGCGGGCGGCCTCGACGGCGATGGCGACGACACGGTCCTTGAAGGAGTGCGTCGGGTTGCCGGAGTCGTCCTTGACGTACAGACCGCCGGTCACGCCCAGCTCGCGGGCCAGGTTGTCGGCCTTCACCAGCTTCGTGAAACCGGGGTTGATGTTGGGCTTCTCCGCGACATCGGAGGGGACGGGCAGCAGCGGCGCGTAACGCCAGATGTTGTCGGGGCCCTCGGCGATGCGCTTCTTCAGCTCTTCGGGGGAGCCGCTCGGCAGGTCGTACGCCACTTCGAGCGGCCCGAAACAGGACGCGCAGGCGAAAATGGGACCGAGCGCGAAACGTTCACCGCATTCGCGGCAGGAAAGTGCTGCGGCGGGACCGAGGTCCACGGTGGAAGAATTGGTGTCGGCTGCAACTGTCTGCACGGCCATGATGGCGGAGGCCCTTTCTCCTCATCTTCCTTGCGACGTATTTCGCCACAAGACGGAATTGGCACCTTCCCCACCGTGACCTCGCGGTCGGCAGGAGGGTTGCCGGGACTTCAACGGGCCGTTCCCTCAGTCCCTCTGGATGAGCGCTATGGCACCGGACCATGGATCCGGGCGTTTATTCGCGGACCGACCCCGACATGCGAGGGTCATCCGCGTTGTTCAAGACTGTAACCGAAGCACCGGACGGTTGAGATAGTCGTCCGAACCGCGAGATGGATCACATACAGGGAGTATCGACCGTGCTGGAAGAGGTGGAACGCTGGCTGAGCGGGCGTTCCTGGTCTGCTGCCGACCGCCCGCTGGACCGGCTCACGGCCGCCCGGGCGCGCGATCCGCACCGCTCGCGCGTGAGCGTCGTCCTGCCCGCGCTGAACGAGGAGGCGACGGTCGGCGCGATCGTCGCGGAGATCCGGCGCGAGCTGATGGAGAAGGTCCAGCTCGTCGACGAACTGGTGGTGATCGACTCCGGTTCCACCGACGCCACCGCCGACACAGCGCGGCGGGCCGGCGCCCGGGTCGTGCACCGGGACGCGATCCTCCCCCGGATCCCCGCCCTGCCCGGCAAGGGCGAGGTGCTGTGGCGCTCGCTGCTCGTCACCAGCGGTGACATCGTCTGTTTCGTCGACGCGGACCTCAAGGACTTCTCGGCGGACTTCGTCTCCGGGATCGTCGGCCCCCTGCTGACCGACCCGCAGGTGCAGTTCGTCAAGGCCATGTACGACCGCCCGCTGGGCGAAGCCGCAGGCCAGGGCGGCCGGGTGACCGAACTGGTGGCGCGCCCGCTGCTCAATCTGCACTGGCCGATGCTGGCGGGCTTCGTCCAGCCGCTGGGCGGCGAGTACGCCGTGCGGCGCTCCCTCCTGGAGCGGCTCCCCTTCCCCGTCGGTTACGGAGTGGAGCTGGGCCTGCTCGTCGACGCGCTGCACACGGTCGGCCTGGACGCGCTGGCACAGGTCGACGTGGGCGTACGCAAACACCGCCACCAGGACGGCCAGGCCCTCGGGCGGATGGCGGCGACGATCTACCGGACGGCGCAGCAGCGGCTCTCCCGGGGGCCTCTCGTGCGGCCCGAGATCACCCAGTTCGAGCGGGGGCCCGGCGGATTCGTCCCGCACACCCATGCGGTGGACACCGAGGAGAGGCCGCCGATGCGGGAGATCGCGGAGTACGCGTCACGGAGTGCGGCGTAACGGTTCTTCACGCCCGGCCGCACGCCCGCCTCCACGCCCGGCCGCACGCCCGCCTCCGCGCCCGGCCGCACACCCGGCTCCGCACCCGCTCCGCGCCCGGCTCCACACCCGCTTCACGTTTGGCGGCTTCCCGAACGGGCTAGGTTCGGGTACATGGTCTCCGAGCACGCCGCCCAGGTCCTCGTCGCGTCCAACCGCGGCCCCGTGTCGTACGCACTGCGGGAGGACGGCACGCTCGACTCGAAACGGGGCGGTGGCGGGCTGGTCTCCGGCCTCAGCGCCGTCGACGACAAGCTGTGGGTGTGCGCCGCGCTCGGCGACGGCGACCGCGAGGCGGTCCGGCGCGGGGTCTCCGAGACCGGCGTACGGATGCTCGACATCGACGCCGGGGTGCACGCCGACGCGTACAACGGCATCGCGAACTCCGTGCTCTGGTTCGTCCACCACATGATCTACCAGACGCCGCTGGAGCCCGTCTTCGACGCGGAGTTCCGCCGGCAGTGGGCCTCCTACGAGGCGTACAACCGGGCCTTCGCCGAGGCGCTCGCGGAGGAGGCCGGCGAGGGCGCCTCGGTCCTGGTGCAGGACTACCACCTCTCGCTGGTCCCGGGCATGCTCCGCGAGCTCCGCCCCGACCTGCGGATCGGGCACTTCTCGCACACCCCCTGGGCGCCCGTCGACTACTTCCGGCTGCTCCCCGACGACATCGGCGAGCAGCTCCTCAAGGGCATCCTGGGCGCCGACCGCGCCGCGTTCCTGACCCGCCGCTGGGCGGACGCCTTTATCAGCTGCTGCACGGAGATCCTCGGCGGCACCGGCCGCACCCGGATCGGGGTGCACGGACTGGGCGCCGACGCGGACTTCCTGCGCCGCCGCTCCCGTGAGGCGGACGTGGACGACCGCATGGAGATCCTTCGGGAGCAGGTGGGCGCGGACCGGCGCACGATCGTGCGGGTGGACCGCACGGAGCTCTCCAAGAACATCGTCCGTGGCATGCACGCCTACCGTGCGCTGCTGGAGGAGCGCCCCGAATGGCGCGAGCGTGTGGTGCACATCGCCTTCGCCTACCCCTCGCGGCAGGACCTCGCGGTCTACCGCGACTACACGGCGGAGGTCCAGCGGGTCGCCGACGCCATCAACGCCGAGTACGGCACGGAGGGCTGGACCCCGGTCCTGCTCCACGTCGACGACGACTTCGCCCGCTCCCTGGCGGCGTACCGGCTGGCGGACGTGGCCCTGGTCAACCCGATCCGCGACGGCATGAACCTGGTCGCCAAGGAGGTCCCGGTCGTCTCGGACCACGGCTGCGCGCTGGTGCTCTCCCGGGAGGCGGGGGCGTACGAGGAGCTGGGCGAGGACGCGATCGTGGTCAACCCGTACGACGTGTCGGCCACGGCGGCGGCGCTGCACGAGGCGCTCACGATGGACCCCGACGAGCGGGGTGCCCGCACGAAGCGCCTGGCCGCGGCGGCGACCGCGCTGCCGCCGCAGCAGTGGTTCCTGGACCAGCTGGACGCGCTGCGGGGCTAGGGCGGTGTGATCCGCCGGGCGATCGAGTGCAGCAGCTCCGCGACCGCCGCCGGGCCCGACAGCACCAGGTCGGCCCGCTCGGCGAGTTCGGGGACCTCCGTGCCGCTGCACACCAGCAGTCCGGCGACGCCCCGGTCGCGGAGCTTCTCCACGGCGGCGTACGCGGCGAGGTCACCGAGGTCGTCACCGGCGTACAGCACGGCCTCGGCGCCGGTCTCCTTCACGTACTCCTCCAGCGCCACGCCCTTGTCCACGCCCGGCGGACGCAGCTCCAGGACGAGGCGGCCCGGCTCGACGATCAGGCCGTGGCGGGCGGCGAGATCCCCGAGGGGCCCGCGCAGGGCCTCGAAGGCGCCCTGCGGGTCGGCGGCCCGGCGGGTGTGCACGGCGACCGCGCGGCCCTTCTCCTCGATCCAGGTGCCCTCACCGGCACCGGTCCCCGCCAGCACGGCCGGGAGCTCCGCCAGAGCACCCTCGACGCCGGGGTCCGGGGCGGGGGCGTGCACGGTGGCGGTGGCGGCGTCCCAGCGCTCGGCGCCGTAGTGCCCGAGGACGACGAGATGATCCAGCCCGGCCGCCCCGGCGAAGCCGCCGTACCGCACGGCGGTGTCGGCGGGCCGCCCGGTGATCACGGCGACCGCGGCGACCTGCGGGGCGAGCGCGGAGAGGGCCGGCAGGACATCGGGGTGCGCCCGGGACTGCTCCGGATCCGGGACGATGTCGGCCAGCGTGCCGTCGAAGTCCAACGCGACGACCGCACGCCCGGGCCGCTCGAGAAGCACGGCGAGACCGTCACGGCCGGCCTGGGTGGACGGGGTCGGAAGGGGATGTGCCGGAGTACCCATACCCCGAGCGTATCGGCGCCCCGCCCCACGGCCCGCCGAAACAGACCCGATCAAGCCGCGCCGGTCTCCGTCACGGGGCCAATTCAGGCGATCCCCGACACGGGCCACACTCAGCCTCGTCGTCCGACCCCCACACCAGCCAAATCAAGCCCCGCCGGCGATTGAGGC
>NZ_JAERUC010000170.1 GCF_016745505.1 Streptomyces silvae
CCGCCCTCGTCCAGCAACTCACTCACGAGAACTGGAGACACCCAGCATGACTCAACCTGTCCCGATCCGACGAGTGCCCAGCCACCGGCCCCGCCTACTGGATCTCTTCTGCTGCGCCGGCGGCGCGGCCATGGGCTACCACCGCGCCGGGTTCGAGGTAACCGGCGTCGACATCGCCGACCGCCCGAACTACCCCTTCACCTTCCACCGCGCCGACGCCCTCGAACACCTCGCCGCCCTCATCACGTCCGGCGAGATCAAGCGGTACGCGGCCGTGCACACCTCCCCGCCCTGCCAGGCCGGATGCGCCCTGACCGTGGGCACCAACGCGTCCCAGGGTTGGGGCGGCACCCACGAAGACCTCGTGGCGCCCACCCGCGAACTCCTGGACCGCACCGGCCTGCCGTACGTGATCGAGCAGCCCAACGGACGGGCCAGGATCCGCAAGGACCTGTCCCTGTGTGGGGAGATGTTCGATCTCGGTGTCCTGCGCCACCGCAACTTCGAATTGGGCCGCTGGACCATCGCCCGGCCGGCGCACCCGAGGCACCGGGGCTACGTGCGGGGCTATCGCCACGGCGTCTACCGCGACGGCCCCTACGTCGCCGCATACGGCTCCGGCGGCGGCAAAGCCACCATCCCCGAGATGCAGGAAGCCATGGGCATCACGTGGACCGATGTCCGCGAGGAACTCACCGAAGCCATCCCCCCGGCATTCTCCGAGCACATCGGCCGCACCCTCCTCACCGCGATCCGTCCGGTGGAGGTGGCCTCGTGAACGCCCGCGTCCTGCCGTTGCGGAAGCCCAACGGATTACGGCTCCTGGACGCCTGCTGCGGAGCCGGTGGCCTGTCCATGGGCTACTACCTCGCCGGATACGACATCGTCGGCGTCGACATCAACCCGATGCCGAACTACCCCTTCAAGTTCCACCAGGCCGACGCCGTCGACTACGTCGCCGAACACGGGCACAGGTTCGACCTCATCCACGGGTCCTGGCCCTGCCAGTACTTCGCCCGCGTCACCGCCTGGCGCGGCAACCGGCAGGACCACGAAAACCTCATCCCCGCCGGCCGCCAGGCCATGCAGTCCACCGGCCGCCCCTGGGTCATCGAAAACGTCCCCGAAGCCTCCTGGTGCGGCGCCCTGCGCCCCGACTACCTGCTGTGCGGGTCGCAGTTCGGGCTCAACGTCCGCCGCCACCGCGCCTTCGAAACGTCCTGGGGCGGCGGCGGGGACCTCCTCCCGCCCTGCTGGCACCACAAGGGCCTCCTCCCCTTTGAACACAAGGGCGAGCGTGCCTACGCCGATGCCATGGGCTGCACCTGGATGAACAAGACCGAAGCCCGCCAGGCCGTACCCCCCGCCTACACCCAATGGATCGGCCAGCAGTTCCTCACCTACGAGAAGGAGGCCGCAGCATGAGCACCCTCCTGGCCACCGCCCTCGCTCTGGCCGCACGCACCGTCCCCGTCCTGCCGCTGCGAGCCGGAAAGGTCCCGTTCGGGAACTGCCCTGCCTGCCGAGACAACGCCTGTGGCGGTCGGCCGACCATGAAAACGGCCGGGCCGTGCCAGTGCCCCCGCCCCTGCCACGCCTGGGCTGCCGCCACCACCGACCCCGCCACCCTCACCGGGCCCGCTTGGGCGTCGGCCTGGAGGCAGACCGCTGCGGTGGCCTACCACCCCGGCGGGACCGGGCTCACCGTCGTCGACCTCGACCACGCCGATGCCATCACCTGGGCCCGGCAGCACCTGCCCGCGACCCGCACCGTGCCGACTATGCGGGGCCAGCACTGGATCTACCGGGGCGTAATGCAGTCCGCGAACGCCGTGCGGTCCGGCGTCGACATCAAGTCCACGATGTCCTACGCCCGATGGCTCGGCCCCGGCACCGGCGCCATGACCTCCCTGCCCGACGCTGTGCGCGCCCTGGTCGTCAAGCAGCCGTCCCCGGTCCGGCCCGCACCGCATGCCATCGCCGTGTCCGCACGGGTCGGAGGCGGGGAATGCCGTCACCGCACGCCGGCCTATCTGGACCGGGGCATCGCCATGGCCGAGCAGCGCATCACCGAAGCCCGCAGCGCGGTACACGCGACCGTGTACGGCACGTTCCTCGCGGTGCTGTCCGCTCACGGTCGGTGCGGGTGCCTGACCGACGCCCATGTGGGGCGGTTGTTCGCCGCCGCGCAGGCCAAGGGTGAGGGCCCCCGGCACTGCAATGACGCGTGGACGAACGCCCTGACCAGGTTGGGACTGTGACATGGCTGACGACGAGAAGAACCCTGCCCGCGAGGTCATCACCGACTACGCGCAGGCGCACTTCCGGTACTTCCGCACCGCCGACGGCACCGTCTACGCGCAGAAGCTCGGGCACCCCGTGGCCAGGCCGATCCGCTCGCAGGGCACGACGGGCAGCCACCGCCAAGAACTCATGGTCGGCCTGTTCAAGGACGGGCGCGGCGTGTTCAACGGGACCGCACTCAAGGAGGCGCTGGACTTGATCGAAGCCCTGGCACTGACCGAGGCCACCCAGCCCGTGCAGATCCGCGTGGCCCCTGGCTTCGACGGAGCGACGTGGCTGGACCTGGGCCGCAACGACGGTCAGTCCGTCCGCATCCACCCCACCGGCTGGGACATCACCGTGCCCGACCCCCGCGAGGTGTGCTGGCGACGCACCCAGCTCACCGGGGAACTCCCCCTGCCTGCCAAGGACACCGACGGCAAGGGCATCGACCTCCTGTTCCGGCTGACCAACTTCACCAACGCGGAAACCGAGTGCCTGGCTCTCGCCTGGCTGATCGGCTGCCTCGGGCCGTCCGTACCCGTCCCGGCCCCGTTCCTCACCGGCCCGCAGGGCGCGGGCAAGTCCACGGCCGGCCGGATGCTCGTGCGGATCATCGAGGGCATGACCGGCGACCTGCGCCGGGCCCCGAAGGACGAGGAAAACCTCATCGCAGCCGTAGCCGCGGGGTGGGTCACTGCGCTGGACAACCTCTCTCACATGACGCCGGACCTGTCCGACGCCATGTGCTGCATCGTCACCGGAGCCGAGTCGGTGAAGCGCGCCCTGTTCACCGACGGAGACGTCTTCCGCGTCGGCTACCGCCGTCCCTTGCTCCTGACCGGAATCGACGTCGGCGTCATCCGGCCCGACCTGGCCGAACGGCTCCTGCCCTTGCGGCTGGAGCGTCCCAACGTCCGCCGCACCGAAGCCGAGCTGTGGGCAGAGTTCGCAGAGGCGCTGCCGGTCATTCTCGGTTCGCTCCTGGACCTCACGGTCAAGGTCCGGGCGGCCGGGGCTGAGACGCCCACCGATCTGCGGATGGCGGACTTCGCGCACCTGTGCGCGCAGTTCGACGCGGCCACCAGTCTCCGGGCGCTCCCCGCCTACCGGGCCAGTCTCGACGACCTGAACGACGACGTCATCGAGGGGGACCTGCTCGCGCAGACCGTCATCGCACACGCCGACACGATCGAGCCCGGTGGCGAGCAGCGGATGACGTCCACCGAGTGGCTGCACTGCCTCAGCCGCGTCTACAGCGGCGACGAACTGCGGCCCCTGCCCAAGGGCTGGCCGACCACGGGCAAAGTCCTCTCCGACCGCCTCAAGCGCCTCCAGCCCACGTTGGCCGCCCGTGGGGTCCTCGTCGATTCGGGTCGCACCAAGACGGGCCGCTACCTCGAGATGAGGCGCCAGAGCCCACCAGCACCGCCCGAGCAGGCGGCAGCGTTCTGACCCGCACCGCCCGGTCACCCGGACAAGCAAGAAGAGCACGCCGCGCCGGGTGCTCCTCTTGCTTGTCCGGCGGAACGCCGCCCCAAAGGCGTGCCCGAAGGGCTCCTTCTCACGCATGAAGGATCACCGCCACTACTACAGACACCCCTCCTTCTTTCCTAAGTAGGGAAGGTCTGCGTCACCTGCGTCACCCCGGACAGAAAACCGCTCCTGAACTGCGGCAACAGCGGTGACGCAGACGGCCGACTCTGCGTCATCCTGCGTCACCTGCGTCACCCGGTGACGCAGGCGATGACGCACCGGTGACGCAGACTCGCTCACCTCCGTCACCCAAAACCCCTGGTCAGAGCCTCAGATGACGCGGGTGACGCGGTGACGCAGAAATCCGCACCTAGGACACACGCAGCCGTCACCCCTCCATGGAGTCGCATCGTGGCCCCGAAACGTGCCCCAGAGACCGACCCGCAGACAACCCTGCGCGCCGGCCTTCCGGACCGCTACCTCACCCCAGAAGACCTCATCGAAATGTTCAGCCTGCCGAGCATCGAGACCCTCTACACCTGGCGCAAGACGGGCGTCGGCCCGCCCGCCATCCGCATCGGCAAGTATCTGCGCTACGACCCCGCCGCCGTGCGGACCTGGGTCAAGAGCAACACCGAGACCGCCGCCGCCTGACACCCACCAATCCGGCAGGGGCACGACCCGCGCAGGTCGTGCCCCTGCCGCATGTCCACAGGAGCATCCTTTGGCCGGCCACATCCAAGACCGCTGGTACAAGACCAGCACCGCACCCGACGGCAGTACCACCCGTGTGAAAACCGAGCGCCACGGCAACGGCAGTCGCTACCGGGCCCGCTACGTCGGCCCCGACGGCACAGAGCGGTCCAAGGCCTTTCCCGACCGGCAGAAGCGTCTCGCGGAACAGTGGCTCGCGCAGATCGAAGCCGACATGTCGCGCGGTCAGTACATCGATCCGGCCGCCAGCAAAACGACGTTCCGGCAGTACGCGGAGCGCTGGATCGCCGCTCAGACTTCGAACGTAGCGTCTCGCGCCACTACCGAGACCCAGCTCCGGCTGCATGCCTTTCCCTACCTCGGAACGAGGCCGCTCGGTTCCTTCCGACCGACACACATCCGCACATGGACACGCCAGTTGCAGGACGCCGGCCTGGCATCGTCATACCGGCGAAGCATCTTCGCGACGGTGTCAGCCGTGCTGACTGCAGCCGTGGACGACATGCTCATGCCCCGCAATCCATGCCGGTCAAGTTCGGTAACTGCGCCAAAACCAGGTGGGGGCCGAGTCGTCCCGTGGACGGCTGAGCAGACATTCGCTGTGCGTGAGGCACTGCCATCGCGCTACCAGGCCATGGTCGACCTCGGTGCGGGCTGCGGCTTACGGCAAGGCGAGATCTTCGGGCTTCCCGTTGACGCCATCGGCTTCCTGACAGGCTGGTTGCACATTGGGCTGCAGATCAAGGTAGTGAAGGGCCGAGCGTTCTTCGCACCGCCCAAGGGTGAGAAGGAGCGAGACGTACCCCTCCCCGAGCAGGTAGGGCAGGTGCTGGCCCAGCACGTGCAGCGCTACCCACCCGTGGACGTGACGCTTCCATGGCTGAAGCCGGATGGGCCGCCCCTTACCCGGCCCCTTGTCTTCTCCGGGCCTCGGGGCAATCACGTCTACCGAAGCAACTTCAACGTCAGTCCCTGGAAGCCAGCTCTGGCTGAGGCCGGCCTCATCGCGCATCCGGAGGGCGGCGGCCCTCTACCGGCTGCGCGGCAGCATGGAATGCACGCGCTGCGGCACTTCTACGCATCCGTGCTCCTGGATGCTGGGGAGAACGTCAAGGCGGTGAGCAGCTACCTCGGGCACACCGACCCGGGTTTCACCCTGAGGGTCTATACGCACCTCATGCCGAGTAGCGAGGGACGCACGCGAAGAGCTGTGAACGGGCTCTACGGTCCCCGCCGGAGCGATGAGGGCTCGGACTCGGTCCAAGCGGCTTAGCATTCCCATGCTGGCTCTGGGCCATGATGGGAATTCGGCGGTCCCACTTGGAACGGGGATGCGCCTCACAAGTCGATGCGTGGAAGGCAGACCTGTGAGGCGCACACTCCTACGGTGTTTCGGCTAGCGGGCGTTTGCCTTGCCGCCGAAGAGGCCGCCCCCCTGAGTCAGGATCCGCTGCTCCACGTTGACCAACCCGAGAAGGGCTGCTGACAGAGCCTCGTGACTGAGCAAGGCGCTGACATCCGACTTACCGATGGCAATCGGCTCGCCCGACTCCGTGCGCCCCACGAGCGTGCCGTTCAGGTTCTGTGCGTGCACAACATGAGCGACAGCCTCCTCCCCGTACACGCGCTGCACCAAGCCACGCACCTGGGTGGAGTCAGGCTTGGGCCAGACCTCATTAGCCCAGTAGCTGAACTCCTGCTGGAAGACGGGGTGATCCACGTTGAGATAGACGACCCCACGATGCTCCACGCCATCGATCTCACGCGTCTCGTTCTGCACGTAGCGGGCGAGGTACTTCGCCTCTGTCCCGACGAAGCGGTCCCAGGCGAACGCCGGGTAGCCGCCCCTCGCAGTGTTAGGGGCGCCAGCCAACGATCCGCCCCGAGCTGGCTGCAACACCTGCCGCTCGACGGACGGTCCGCGACCTACCGAACCCTTACCTCCCGAACCTTTGGAAGACGTGCCCTCTCGGCGCTCTACGACTGCTGTTCCAGCCGGAACTCCAAGAATTCTTCCTGCAGCTGAGGTTGTGAGGCGTGACGCCTTGAACCGTGAGTTCAGCCGGTCCAAGATACGCGTGATGTTCTTCCCCATCGAGCCGTCCGCACGCGCTCCGGCCTCGCTGCGAATGTCGTTCAAAACCTTCTTGAGCGGCTCGGGGAACTCAGAGAAGAACCGGTCGCCCCACTCCTCCCAGGGGAGCTCCCCGCCTCCCTTGGTAATGAGGATGTGCCTGGATGCCTGAGTCAGCACACCCCACCGGGTGGGTCGACTGTCGCTGAACACGGGCGGACGCAGGATCACCCATGTACGCCCGAGAATCTCGTCCGTGATGCCGAACTGCCGATACCGGTGCTTCGTATGGTCCGCGTGGTACGCCTCGCCCTGGTAGTCGACCACGACAACGGGCCGCTGGGCGATGTAATCGTTAGTCCCCTTCACCGGATCATCGGGGGCCGGAACGTAGAACCACTCGGCGACTGTGCCATGGTCATCGACCTGGACGGTACCCGTCAGAAGCGTCTCAGGAATGTAGTGCCGCAGGCCGTGAACGCGCCTGGGCCGCCACACCATCGACGTTCCGTCGGCCAGCTCAACTGTCTTGTCCTTGGTCTCCCGCCGGTGGGACTCACCTTTGCGGTAAAGATCTACGACCGTCGTCTCCAGCGGTTTGCCCTGCCGGTGAGGTACTTCGATGATCCGGCCGTTGAGGTAGCGCACGAGCCCGTCCACGGTCTCGCGCCGAGAGGGCTCAGGATCCCCCTGCCAGGTGTCACTCTCAGCCGAGGCACCGAGGAGCACCATGATTGTCCCTGTGGTCATCCAGTCAGGACGGATCTTCCCCCAGTGACATCCGTGCTCCGGGTCCGCGTACGGAAGCATGACGTCCTCTCGGCCGAGGTACATCCCGTCCTCGTCTTGGACATCCCACTCCTTGAACGTGTAGCTGTTCCCCTCGCGCTGGATCCACACCATGGCACCGTCAGGTGTCTCCTCGGTGTAACTGATGACGACGACGCCATAGGGGTTCCACGGCAGAACCGAAGACTTGAACCCCTGACCGAAGTTGCCATCGACGCCGATCGGCTTGCCGCCGCCACCGAAGGAAGACAGGAACACGAGAAGGTCGTCGGGGAGCATTCCCGACCCGTTGTCCATAATCGTGCGCCGAAGCACACCCTTGCTGCGCGCAGCCTGCTCCTCGATCCCAAAATGGATCATGGAGGCGTCACTCTCTTCCGAGTTGCGCCAAGCTTCTCGCGCCCACTGGTAGGGGCCACCAGCTTCGTACGCCTGACGGATGAGATTCTTTACTGCATCCGCCGGCACGTGGACTTGTCGAGCCATATTTGATTCTCTCCTTGGGCTTCCTAGAGCAAGCGCCCTAGAAACTGCGCAAGAGCGAGCACCCTTGCGGAGCACATCGTACTGCGCCCGGTCCTATGCCGCTGGAGAATTTCCGGCCGGGCAGTTAGTACTAACTGCCCCGCGCGCTAGCAGATTTCAGACTTCGAGGCTACGTCGCATATCTCCCCGCTACGCCTGGAGCGGCGCCTCTGTTGCCCCCGCAGGCGACTGCTGCCTGGGATCGACCCGTCGCAGACCCGAGTTGAGCGTCCGACGGGCCTTGACGGCCCAGAGACGGCCCAATCAGGGTCGGTGAATCGAGTACACGGAATTTGTGCAGGTCAAGAGCATATAGCCACCGCTGACTGCCAGTTCTCCGGGCTTAGGCATGGTTCATCCAGTGTCGCAGACACGCCGTGGTCCTCAGGTCCGCCGAGGGACCGGGCGGCACGCAGGGCGGTGCGACGCCCGCATCGGCCGTGGTCGGCAGGCCTCCGGCGGCCCGGCCGCGCGGGAACCGTGACCGAGACCACGGTGGACGCCCCGCGCGGCCTACCCCTGTCAGCCGTGGCTCTGCAGTGCGGACCTCATGTGGCGGTGGCGCTCCAGGGCGCGGCGGCGCATCCACAGGATCCAGGCGCAGAACACGGCCACGCCGACCGCGAAGACCAGCGGGAAGACCAGGGAGCCGGTGACGATTCCGAGCGCGAGCATGCCTGCCGCGATCAGGCCCATACAGGCCAGCCAGTACGGCAGCCACCGGCCGCCCCGCTCCATCTTTCCCAGCTGCTCGGCGACCAGCTTCTGCATGGTCGCCCGCGTCTCGGGATCGCTCGGCACCTCGCCGTGCCGGATCTGCCGGTTGAGCTCGGCGATCCCCCGGGGGCCGACGCCGGCCGCCCGGCCGACCCTGCGTCGCTGAGCGGCCACGATGCCGATGGCGAGGGCGGTGAAGACCCCTGTCTGGATCACCCACCAGCCGACTTGCCCGTCCCGGCGTAACAGGGCGTTGCCTGCCACCCCCAGGACGAAGATCAGCACCGCTTGCGCGGTGAGACTACGGTCCAGCCAGAGTTTCCACGCGCGCACGGCCACCAGCCTCCTCGGAGTGACGGGGTATGTCTGTCCCTCCCGGGTACCCCGCCGGGGCCGACCCACGGCCGGGGCCCGCAAGCGGTCACCCGGGCCATGGCTCCGCCCCTCCGGTCCGTGACCGGCACGCACGCCATGAGCCCTCCGAGCACACCGATGGGGCCCGCCGTCCGGTGGACGGCGGGCCCCATCGGTGAAACCGCGCGACGCGCGAGGTCGGGGCCGGCTCAGCCGGATCCGACGAACAGCACCAGCAGCAGCCATACGACCGGGGCGCTCGGCAGCAGCGAGTCGAGCCGGTCCATGATGCCGCCGTGGCCGGGGAGCAGCGTGCCCATGTCCTTGATCCCCAGGTCACGCTTGATCATGGACTCGCCGAGGTCCCCCAGCGTGGCGCTGGCGGCGACGGCCAGGCCCATCAGCAGTCCCTGCCACCAGCTGCCGCCGTCGATCAGGAACTCCATGCACAGGGCGCCGGCCACCATCGCGAAGCCGACGGCTCCGAACAGACCCTCGCGGGTCTTCCCGGGGCTGATGCGGGGGGCCAGCTTGTGCGTGCCGAAGCGCCAGCCGACGGCGTACGCCCCGGTGTCGCTGACCACGGTCAGCAGGAGGAACGTCAGCACGCGCCAGGCGCCGTCGTCCGCGGTGAGCATCATCGCGACGAACGTCGCCAGGAACGGCACGTAGAACACGGCGAAGACGCCCGCCGTGACGTCCTTGAGGTAGCCCTCGGGGGGCTCCGTCATCCGCCACACGAGCACCGCGAGGGCCGTGAGCGCCATGGCGACCCAGGCGCCCTCCGCCTCCCGCACGTAGCCGGCGACCACCATCGCGGCGCCGCCGACGGCGAGCGGGACGAGGGGGGCGTTGATGCCCTTGCGCTCCTTGAGGCGGGAGGTGAGCTCCCAGAGCCCCACCACCACCGCCAGCACGACCACACCGACGAAGACGGCCTTCACGATGAACAGGGAGCCGACCACAAGGGCGCCGAGACCGACACCGACCCCTATGGCGGCACGCAGGTCACGCCCCGCGCGCTTCTTGGGCGGCGGGGAGGGCAGCGGGGTGGACATGGGCTCCTGCGGCTCCTCGTCACGGAACAGGGGGCCGCTGACGCGCGCGGCGTCCCTGTTCCGGTCATCGCGGTCGTCAGCGTCTCTACCTGCGTCGGGAACGTCCGGCACGATGGGCATGGGCCGAGTCTGCTGGGCGCCGTGCACATCGTGGGCAGGACCCGCCGGAGCGCCCCCCATCTCGGGCGCGCTCCAGTAACCGGCTCCCTGCGGGGCGCCCCGGGAAGAGTCGTTCATCAGACTTCGAGCAGCTCGGCTTCCTTGTGCTTGAGCAGCTCGTCCACCTGCGCGACGTACTTCGCGGTGGTGTCGTCGAGCTCCTTCTCGGCGCGGCGGACCTCGTCCTCGCCGGACTCCTTGTCCTTGACGAGCTTGTCGAGCGACTCCTTGGCCTTACGGCGGATGGAGCGGATCGAGATCTTGGAGTCCTCGGCCTTGGTCTTGGCGACCTTGATGAACTCCTTGCGGCGGTCCTGCGTGAGCTCGGGAAACGTCACGCGGATGATGTTGCCGTCGTTGCTCGGGTTGACGCCGAGGTCGGAGTCGCGGATCGCCTGCTCGATGTTGCGCAGCGCGGTCTTGTCGAACGGGGTCACCACGGCCATCCGCGGCTCGGGGACCGAGAACGAGGCGAGCTGGTTGATCGGGGTCAGCGCGCCGTAGTAGTCGGCGACGATCTTGTTGAACATCGCCGGGTGCGCACGGCCGGTACGGATGGCGGCGAAGTCCTCTTTCGCGACCACGACGGCCTTCTCCATCTTCTCCTCGGCCTCGAGGAGGATTTCTTCGATCACCACGTGCTCCTGCGTGTCTTGATCGGACCCGGCATCGTCGGGTCCTGCGGATCCTGCGTCGCGTCCTCACCTGCACGGTGTCCGACCGGCAGGCCGTTGTCCATCGTCTGGGCCGTCAGGCCCGGGTGCTCCGGTCGCTCACCAGCGTGCCGATCTTCTCACCCTTCACCGCGCGGGCGATATTGCCCTCCGCGGTCAGCTCGAAGACGAGGATCGGGAGCTGGTTGTCACGGCAGAGCGTGATGGCGGTGGCGTCGGCGACCTTGAGGTCTCGCGAGATCACCTCGCCGTACTCCAGGGCGTCGAACTTCACCGCGTCGGGGTTGGCCCTCGGGTCGGAGTCGTAGACCCCGTCCACGCCGTTCTTCCCCATCAGCAGCGCCTCGGCGTCGATCTCCAGGGCGCGCTGGGCCGCGGTCGTGTCGGTGGAGAAGTAGGGCATGCCCATGCCTGCGCCGAAGATCACGACGCGCCCCTTCTCCAGGTGCCGCACGGCACGGAGCGGGATGTACGGCTCCGCGACCTGGCCCATGGTGATGGCGGTCTGGACGCGCGAGTCGATGCCTTCCTTCTCCAGGAAGTCCTGCAGCGCCAGGCAGTTCATGACGGTGCCGAGCATGCCCATGTAGTCGGACCGCGCCCGGTCCATGCCGCGCTGCTGGAGCTCGGCGCCACGGAAGAAGTTGCCGCCGCCGATGACGACCGCGATCTCCGCTCCGTCGCGTACGACCGCCGCGATCTCTCGGGCGATGGCGTGCACGACGTCGGGGTCGACTCCGAGACCTCCGCCACCGGCGAAGGCCTCGCCGGAAAGCTTCAGCATGAAGCGGCCGGAAATCGTGCCGTCGTCGCGCTTGTGGTCACCCTGTGGGGCGTCCGCACCCTTGTTCATGGAGATTCTCCTCGTGCACATACGAAGAAGGCCATTGCCGGTGGGTCTGTTGTCCCTCAGCGGCAATGGCCTCCTCGTCAGATCTGCGGTCGTCCGGCTGAGTGCGGCCTACGACTGCACCAGACCCTATCGGGGTCCACCGTTGTTCGCGGACGGACTCAGATGCCGACCTTGATACGCGTGAAGCGCTTCAGGGTGACACCGGCCTCGTCCAGGACCTTCTGGACGGACTTCTTGTTGTCCAGCGCGTACGGCTGGCCGAGGAGGGTGGCCTCCTTGAAGAAGCCGTTGACGCGACCCTCGACGATCTTCGGGAGCGCGGCCTCGGGCTTGCCCTCGGCGCGCGTGGTCTCCTCGGCGACGCGGCGCTCGGCCTCGACGACCTCGGCGGGGACGTCCTCGCGGGAGAGGTACTTCGGGGCGAACGCGGCGATGTGCTGCGCGATGCCCTTGGCCAGCTCGGCGTCGGCCTTGTCCAGCTCGACCATCACACCGATCTGCGGCGGCAGGTCGGGCATGGTGCGGTGCATGTACACGGAGACGAAGTCGCCGGTGAACTGCGCGAAGCGGTCCAGGACGATCTTCTCGCCGAGGTTGGCGTTGGCCTCGTCCACGTACGCCTGGACGGTCTTGCCGGACTCGATCTCCGAGGCGAGGAGCGCCTCGAGGTCGGCCGGGGAGGTCGCGGCGACGTGGGCGGCGAGCGTGTTGGCGACGGCCTGGAACTTGTCACCCTTGGCGACGAAGTCCGTCTCGCACTTCAGCTCGAGCAGGACGCCGGACGTCTTGTCCTCGGAGACGAGGGAGACGACGGCGCCGTTCTCGGCGGAACGGCCCTCGCGCTTGGCGACGCCCTTCTGGCCCTTGATGCGGAGCGCCTCGACGGCGCCGTCGACGTTGCCGTCGGCCTCGTCGAGCGCCTTCTTGCAGTCCATCATGCCGGCGCCGGTGAGCTCGCGGAGCTTCTTGACGTCAGCGGCGGTGTAGTTCGCCATGAGTCTGTTTCTCTCTCGAAGTCTGAAAGATCTACGGGTGAACGGCGGGGGCGGTGCCGGTGCACCGGCCCCCGCCGTCATTCAGCCGTGACTGACGGGTGTCAGGCCTGCTCGTCCGTGGCCGGGGCCTCGGCGGCCGGGGCCTCCGCGGCGGGCGCCTCGGCCTGCTCGTCGGCGATGGCGGCCGGCTTGGCGTCGGCGTCGGCGTCCTTCTCCGTCTCGACGGAGGACTGGACCTCGGCGGTGCCCTCGGCGTCAGCCTTCTTGTCGCCCGCGAGCAGGTCGCGCTCCCACTCGGCGAGGGGCTCGCCGGCGGCCTTCTCGCCCGGCTTCGAGTCACCGGTGGCGGCACCGGAACGGGCGATGAGGCCCTCGGCGACGGCGTCGGCGATCACGCGGGTGAGCAGGGTGACGGAGCGGATCGCGTCGTCGTTGCCCGGGATCTTGTAGTCGACCTCGTCGGGGTCGCAGTTGGTGTCGAGGATCGCGACGACCGGGATGTGGAGCTTGCGCGCCTCACCGACGGCGATGTGCTCCTTCTTGGTGTCGACGATCCAGACGGCGCTCGGCACCTTCTGCATCTCGCGGATACCACCGAGGGTCTTCTCCAGCTTGGCCTTCTCGCGGGAGAGGACCAGGAGCTCCTTCTTGGTGAGGCCGGAGGCGGCCACGTCCTCGAAGTCGATGAGCTCGAGCTCCTTCAGACGCTGAAGGCGCTTGTAGACGGTGGAGAAGTTGGTGAGCATGCCGCCGAGCCAACGCTGGTTGACGTAGGGCATGCCGACGCGCGTCGCCTGCTCGGCGATGGCCTCCTGCGCCTGCTTCTTGGTACCGACGAACATGATGGAGCCGCCGTGGGCGACGGTCTCCTTGACGAACTCGTAGGCGCGGTCGATGTACGACAGCGACTGGAGCAGGTCGATGATGTAGATGCCGTTGCGCTCGGTGAAGATGAAGCGCTTCATCTTCGGGTTCCAGCGACGGGTCTGGTGACCGAAGTGGACGCCGCTTTCCAGCAGCTCCCGCATCGTGACGACGGCCATGGCCGTACTCCTTGAGGTACTCGGTTGTCGCGACCGCAGGATTGCTGTCGCGCCTGACGCCCCGACGCGCCGTGCCACTGAGGACCGAGGAGCGCGGCCACCGTCCGCAGAGAGGGAGGTGGCGGGGCGTGCGAAGTCGACCCGGTGACCCGGATCGCCAGAAGAAGTGTACGGGACCCGCCGGGTGCAGGGTGACGGCGATGTCCACAACCGCTCGGTCGTCCACAGATCCGGGCCATGATCCCCGCGGATCGGGGCTCCGGGAGATCGTTGCGTCATGCGTCTCTCACCTGGAAGAACCGATGTCCGGCCCCGTGCCGCCCGTCCGGCCGGGCCGCCGTGTCCGGGGCGCTCACCGGCCGTACCGCCGCCGTCCCGGCTGCGGACGGCGTCGGTGGCCGCCCTCCTCGCCGCACTGCCGGCGGTCCTGCTGGTCCTGCTGTGGCCGCCCTCCGCCCGGGCCGCGGAGAGACCCCCGCCGGCCGGCGGGCGTGCCTGGCCGCTCGCGGGCCGGCC
This sequence comes from Streptomyces silvae, assembly GCF_016745505.1. Taxonomy (GTDB): domain Bacteria; phylum Actinomycetota; class Actinomycetes; order Streptomycetales; family Streptomycetaceae; genus Streptomyces; species Streptomyces silvae. Next base: position 14,231 of record NZ_JAERUC010000170.1, read on the forward strand.
CCTGGTCGTACGGGGCTGGGAGCCGCCGGCCGGTCCGTACGGGCCGGGCCACCGCGGGGTCGACCTCGCGGCCCCGCCGGGTACGCCGGTGCGGGCGGCCGCCCCGGGCCGGGTCGCCTTCGCGGGTGCGGTGGCCGGACGCGGGGTGGTCTCCGTCGACGTGGCGGGGAGCGGGGAGCCGCCGCTGCGCTTCACGTACGAACCGGTGCGGGCGCGGGTCTCCGCGGGCGACGAGGTGGCCGCCGGGCAGGTGGTGGGGGTGGTCGGGCCGGAGCCGTCCCACTGCGCCTCCGGCTGTCTGCACTGGGGGCTGCGGCGTGGGGACGTCTATCTGGATCCGCTGACGCTGCTGCCTCCGTCACTGCTGCGACGGGGACCCTCCCGGCTGCTGCCGGTGTTCGGTGTGCCGCTCCCGGAGGCGGACGCGGAGCCGGCTCAGCCCCGCACGCCGCGCAGGACCATGGCCACGGCCGTGTCCGCCACGATGCCCGGCTCCTCGGCCGCGCCCAGCTCGATCCTGCGTACCGCGGCGTCCACGGAACCCTGCAGGAGCATGGCAGCGAGCCTCGGCTCGGTGTGGCCCAGGTCCGCGAGGGCCTCGACGATCATGGCGATCAGGCCGCCGTGCGCGGCACGGATCTTCTCCCGGGCGCCCGCGTCCAGTTCGCTCGCGGAGATCGCCACGACCGCGCGGTGGCGCCGGTCCCCGACCAGGTCGAGCTGCCGTCGCACATAGGCCTCGATCTTCGCCTCGGGTGTGCCGGCGCGCTCCATCGCGTTCTCGACCTCGGCGGCCCAGACGGGGAAGTCGACGGCGCAGAGCTCCTCGACCACGGCCGCGCGGGAGCGGAAGTACTCGTAGACGGAGGACCTGGCGAGGCCGGTGCGCTCGGCGAGGGCGGGGAAGGTCAGCGCCTCCGTACCACCCTCGGACAGCAAGGAGCGTGCGGCGTCCAGGAGGGCGCCGCGCTGCATGGTCCGGTGCTCGGCCACGGAGGCCGCTCGAATCCTGGGCACCCCTCCACTCTACGGCGGGGCCGGTCGGACGGGAGGTCCGCGTCCGGGACGAGGTGGCCGAAGCCACCCCGGCTCAGCGTCCGGCGTCGGCCAGCTTGGCCCGGAGCTGCAGCACCGACTTGGTGTGGATCTGGCTGACCCGGCTCTCGGTGACCCCGAGGACGTTGCCGATCTCGGCGAGGGTGAGGCCCTCGTAGTAGTAGAGCGTGACCACGGTCTTCTCCCGCTCGGGGAGGGTGTTGATGGCGCGGGCGAGCAGCCGTCTGAGCTCGCGGTCCTCGGCGACCTCGACGGGGTTGTCGGCCGCGGTGTCCTCGAGGGTGTCCATCAGGCTCAGCCGGTCGCCGCCCTCGCCGCCGACGTGCAGCAGCTCCTCCAGGGCCACCACGTTGGCGAGCGACAACTGGCTGAAAACAGCGTGCAGTTCCTCCAGGGCGATGCCCATCTCTGCGGCAACCTCCGCCTCCGAGGGCGTACGCCGCAGCTGCGCCTCCAGCGTGGCGTAGGCGCGCTCGACGTTGCGGGCCTTCTGCCGCACGGACCGCGGAATCCAGTCCAGCGCCCGCAGTTCGTCGATCATCGCGCCGCGGATCCTGGTGATCGCGTAGGTCTCGAACTTGATGGCCCGCTCGATGTCGAACTTCTCGATGGCGTCGATCAGCCCGAACACTCCGGACGAGACGAAGTCCGCCTGCTCCACGTTGGACGGCAGCCCCACGCTGACCCGGCCGGCGACGTACTTCACCAGGGGTGAGTAGTGCAGGATCAGCTGCTCCCTCAGCCTCTCGTCGCCGGTGGTCTTGTACGAACGCCACAACTCGTCGAGCGAGGAGGGCGCGGGAGGACGCACAGTGCCACGCGCAGCCGGTGGAACTGCCGCGCGGTCAGACCCGGAGGTGTGCTGGGGCATGTGGTGCCTTGAGCCGTTCTGCTGTGAAGTGCTGGGACGTGTCTCTGGGGCGGAATCCTTGTGAGCGTAGCGTGACTGAAGTGTTGCGGTGCGCGCAGGACGAGGGAACCGTGCGGTGCGATTGCCTTCCAAATCTCTCGTCGTTCCGCCGCTCTCCGACGGGCCCGACGACGCGGGCCGTCACCGCTCGCGCCGCCCCCCGCAGGCCCTGCCGGGTGCTGCCGAAGTCATCTGCATCACCTTTTCACCCGAATGCTCCGGGTCAAGTACCGCCTCGCCGCGCGTCCCCATTGCGTGTGGGTCCCGGCGTCAACCGCCATCTGTCGCCCTCGCGTTCGACGAACCCCAGTGAGTGGAGTTCGTACAACCGACCGAGCGCTTCGTCCATCGACGCTCCGGCGCTCCGGGCCACGTCGCGCCCGTCCATGGCGCCCGTCCCGGGCAGTGCATCCAGCACGCGTGCGGAGGCGGCGTCGAGGAGGTCGCGGGGCAGGACGGGGCCGCTCCTCGCCGGGGCGACCTCGCCGATCTCCCCCACCAGTTCGGTGATCTCGGCGGCGTCGGTGACCAGGACGCCCTCACCGCGCAGGAGTTCGTGGACCCCGGCCGAGAGACCGCTGGTGGCCGGGCCCGGCACGCCCATCGTGAAACGGCCCAGCCGCTGGGCGTTCCGCGCGGTGACCAGCGAGCCGCTGCGGTACTCGGCCTCCACCACCACGGTGCCCCGCGTGAGCGCCGCGATCACCCTGTTCCGCAGGATGAACCTGCTGCGCGTCGGATGGTCCGAGGGCGGCAGCTCACCCAGGACCATGCCCTGTTCCACGATGCGCCCGATGAGCCCGGCGTGTCCTCGCGGATAGGCCACGTCCACCCCGCAGGCCAGCACCGCCATGGTCGCCCCGCCCGCGGCCAGCGCCCCGCGATGGGCGGCGCCGTCCACCCCGAACGCCGCGCCGGAGACCACGACCCAGCCCCGCTCGGCGAGCCCCGCCGCCATGTGCGCCCCGTAGGGCGTGCAGGCCCTGGCGCCGACCAGGGCGACCGAGCGCAGCGCCCAGAGGCGCAGGTCGGACCGTCCGCGCACCCAGAGCCCGATCGGCCGCGCGTCACCCAGGTCGTCGAGCTGGCTGGGCCACTCCCGGTCCCCCGGGCAGACGAAGCGTCCTCCCATCGCGGCCACGTCCGCCAGGTCCTTACCCGGGGCGGCGCTCGACGCCCGGAGGCGGTAGCCGGCGAGCCGGGTCGCCGTCATCCCCTTGAGGACCTGGGCCGGGCCGTCCGCGCCGGTGAGGCGCCGCATCAGCTCGACGGGCCCGACCTCCCGGATCCAGCGGCCGGCGCGCTCGTCCCCGGGCTCGAACACCCGGGTCAGGGCGGCGCGCGCCAGCCGCTCCCGCTCACCCTGGACCGGCGGGGCGCTCACAGGGCACCCGCCTGCATCGGGACCCCCCGCTGGATGCCCGTGCGCAGCTCCAGCGCCACCGCGATGTCCGAGGCGTCCGGGCGGTCGGCGCCCCTCAGGTCGGCCACGGTCCACGCCACGCGCAGGACCCGGTCGAGGCCACGGGCGGTGAGGACGCCCCGCTCCATGTCCCGTTCGGCCGCCATCAGGGCGCCGGGTGCCGCGACCAGCCTGGTCCGCAGCTCATGTCCTGGCACCTCGCTGTTGGTGGTCCAGGGGGTGCCCGCGAGCCGCTCACCGGCGCGCTCCCTGGCCTCCCGCACCCGGGCCGCCACCACCTCCGAGGTCTCCCCGCGGCCGCCGCTGCCCATCAGGTCCGCCCGTCCGACGGGCTCGACCTCGACGCGCAGATCCACCCGGTCGAGCAGCGGCCCCGACAGCCTCGCCTGGTAGCGGCGCACCGCCGAGGGCGGGCACTCGCAGCCGGCACCGGCCAGGGTGTGCCTCCCGCACGGGCAGGGGTTCGCGGCGAGCACCATCAGGAAGCGTGCGGGCAGCCGGACGACCCCGGCCGCGCGTGCGACCACCACATGTCCGGACTCCAGGGGCTGACGCAGTGCGTCGAGGGCCCGCCCGGAGAATTCCGGTGCCTCGTCGAGGAAGAGGACGCCCCGGTGCGCCAGGGACACCGCTCCCGGCCTGGGGAGGCCGTTGCCTCCGCCCACGAGCGACTGCATGGTCGCCGAGTGGTGCGGGGCGCAGTAGGGCGCTCTGCTGATCAGGGGTTCACCCGGGGGGAGGATGCCCGCGACCGAGTGCACCGCCGTCACTTCGAGGGATTCCTGCCGCGAGAGCGGCGGCAGGATCGCCGTGATCCGCTCGGCCAGCATCGTCTTCCCGGCCCCGGGCGGCCCGGACAGCAGCAGATGGTGTCCGCCGGCCGCGGCCACCTCCAGGGCCCTGCGCGCCCGCTCCTGGCCCGCGACATCGGCCAGGTCGGGCCGGTGCGCCGTGCCGTCGGCCGACAGCGGGGCCAGTCCGGTACCGAGGCCCGCTCCGGGCACCATGAGCCCGGCGAGCATCGAGTCCGGGCGGCCCCGGTCCGTGGGCGGCTCCTCGGGAACGGGTTCGTCGGCGAGGACCGCGATCAGCTGGCGCAGACTCCGTACGCCGAGGACGGAGACGCCCGGCACGAGGGCCGCCTCCCCGGCGGTCTGTTCCGGGACCACGACCTGCCGGTAGCCCGCCTCCGCCGCCGCGAGCACCGCGGGCAGCACCCCGCGCACCGGGCGCACCCTGCCGTCGAGGCCGAGCTCCCCGATCATCACCACGTCGGCGATGGACGCCGGATCGATCCGTTCCGCCGCGCCGAGGACCGCACAGGCGACAGCGAGATCGAAACCCGAACCGCCCTTCGGTACGGAGGCCGGGGAGAGTCCCACCGTGAGCTTCTTCTGCGGCCACTCGGCCCCGGAATTGACGACGGCGGCCCTCACCCGGTCCCGGCTCTCCACCAGGCTCTTGTCCGGTAGGCCGACGAGCGTGAACGCCGCCACCCCCGGCTCCAGATCGGCCTGGACCTCCACCACCACGCCCTCGACGCCGACCAGCGCCACCGAGCACGCCCGCGCGAACCCCATCAGGCCACGCCCCGCACATGTTCGGCGACCGGGGCGCCGCGCCTGGGCATGATCACGCCGACCAGATCGATCCGGACCCCGCCGGGCGGCGGACCGCCGTGCCGGTGGAGCCAGATCTCGGCGAGCCTGCGCAGCCGGTCGGCCTTGGCCGGTGTGACGGCCTCCATGGGATGTTCGAAGGAGCCCGCCCTGCGGGTCTTCACCTCGCAGACGACCACCGCGTCGCCGTCCCTGGCGACGATGTCGATCTCTCCGGCGCGGCATCGCCAGTTGCGCTCCAGCACCGTCATACCGGCGTCCACCAGCAGCCGTACCGCCAGATCCTCGCCGTACCGCCCGAGTGCCCCCCGTGCGTTCATATCGGCACCACCTCCGGCACCGACTGTGACGGGCCCCGGCCGATCTTTTGGATCTTGGTGGACAACCGGACCGTTGTGAATATCCCGGCCACTCGGACGAGTGAACCGGGACATCGGGGGTCACGCTCGGGGGGACGGGGATCAGGCGCGCGGGAGGCCCGGGATCATGCCCGGATCAGCCGCCCGGGAGTTCGAGATCGCTCTTGTTGAGCTCCTCGATATTCACGTCCTTGAATGTCAGGACGCGGACCTGCTTGACGAACCGGGCGGGCCTGTACATGTCCCAGACCCACGCGTCCGCCATGGAAACCTCGAAAAAGACCTCGCCCTGGACCGAGTGCACCTGCATCTCGTAGTCGTTGGTGAGGTAGAAGCGCCGTTCGGTCTCGATCACATATTTGAACAGACCGACGACATCGCGGTACTCCCGGTAGAGCTTCAGCTCCATCTCGGTCTCGTACTTCTCGAGGTCCTCGGCACTCATGGCATGTTCCCCTTCAGCCGTGCGTCCCCCTATTGTGCGTCAGCCCCACGCACCCCTGGCCGATTACACGATTTCGGGGGCGAGAACCAGCGGAACACTCGGGGGACCCTCGTCGAGCAGCGTGCGCAGCAGCCCGGCGAGCCTGGTCGGGTACACCGTCTCACGCGTGGCCAGAAGTTCGGCGGAAGTCCACCACCTCAGACCGGCGACACTGCGCAGCTCCAGCTCGGTGAGGCCCTTCTGGTCGGTCGCGTTCTGCGACGTACGGGCCAGGAAGTACCACTCGTCCTGGTCCCAGCGCCGCCCGTCGAACGGGAAGGAGCAGGTCCTCGTCCACAGCAGAGGGCCGAGGGAGACATCCGTGATCCCGGTCTCCTCGGCGAGCTCCCGCAGGGCCGCCTCCTCGCGGGTCTCCCCGCCCTCCAGGCCGCCGCCCGGGGTGAACCACCAGCTCGAAGCCGGATCCGCGGGCTCGAAACCGTGCAGCAGCAGGATCCGGTCGTCCGGGTCCAGCAGCACCACACGCGCGACCTTGCGTGTCTCAGTGGGCACCGGCGGACGCCCTCGGCCTCGTGTTCCCCCGTGCGGAGCGCGCCGCCAGCGGGCCGTAGGCCGCTCCGCCCAGGATGAGCACCGCACCCGCCACCACGGCGCCGATCTGCAGCGGCAGCGGCCCTTCGGACGACACACCGCCGGGCAGCGACGCGAAGGCGCCGGGCCGGCCGATCATGCCGTTCATGGGCCAGGCGATGGCGTCCACCCGCGCCTCGACGGCGCTGCGCGGGACCGAACCCTGACCCGGGTCCTCCAGATGGACCCGGGAGTCCATCGAGGTGCTGCGCTCGTCCCCGAGGAGGAACAGCTGCCCCTCGGGCACGTCCGCCGTGAACTTCTGGGCGGAGGCAGAGGCCCCACCGCCCGCCGAGGCGAGCGCGGAGGCGCCCTCGGCCCGCAGATACGGTTCTTCGATGGGCTTGCCGTTGACGGTGAGGCGGCCTTCCTTGTCGCAGCAGGCGACCTTGTCGCCGCCGACGCCGACGACGCGCTTCACCATGGGCACATCGCCCCACGTCGAGTCGGTGAAGACGACGACGTCCCCGCGCCGTACGTCACCGCCGTCCACCCGCTCGGCCAGGACCCGGTCGCCGGCGTTCACCGTCGGCGTCATCGAGTCGGTCGGCACGGTGTACGGCTTGTAGACCACCGCTCCCCAGGCGAACCCGCCGAGGAAGAGCACACAGCCGACGGCCACGGCCAGGTTCGACAACACGTTGCCGAGCCGGCCGCGGCCGTCATGACGTCCTGAACCACTCATCCCAGCGCTCCCCCATCGGAGATCGACAATCGCTGATCCGAGTCGGCACCCTACCCGGCGGTATGCCCGTGGGTCAGCCTGCGGCGACGCCAGAACACGAGGGGCAGCGCTCCGGCTACACCCAGTGCACCGGGAACGGCCGCCGCGGCGGCCGCGTTCAGCCCGGGCTGGTCGAACGTCTTGGGCACCGGCAGGGTCGCCCAGCGGTTGATGGGCCAGGCCACGACCACGGCCCGCCCGACCACCTCGTCCGTGGAGACGGTGCCCTGACCGGGCAGCTCCTGGTGGTAACGGGAGTCAAGCGAATTCTGCCGGTGGTCGCCCATCACCCAGATCCGGCCCTCGGGCACGTGGATCGGCCCGAACGGCTCGTCGTCACAGGCACTGTTGCCCTCGAAGATGAACGACTTGTCGTCCAGCGCCTTGCCGTTGACCGTCACCGGCCCGTTCTTCTTGCACTCGACGGTGTCGCCGCCGATGGCGATGACCCGCTTGATCAGGTCCTTCTCCTCGGCGGACGGCATCAGTCCGATGAAGCTCAGGAACTTCTGCACCGCGTTGGGCTCGGGCGTCGCGGTGTCCTCGAGCCAGCCGCCCGGGTCGTGGAAGACCACGACCTCCCCGCGCTCCGGCTCCGAGCCGAACCACGGCGTCAGCTTGTCGACGAGCACCCGGTCGCCCCGCTGCAGGGTGTTCTGCATGGAGTCCGAGGGGATGGAGAACGCCTGTACAAGGAACGTCTTGATCAGCAGCGCGAGAATGAGCGCGATACCGATGAGGAGCGGCAGCTCCTTCCAGAACGAGCGCGGCTTCTTCGCCGCCGTACTGCCACCGCCCGGGGACTCGCCGTCACTCTCCGCATCCACCGGGACCCCGTCGCTCGAAGGCCGGTCCTCGGGTTCGTCGTGTCCGGATCGTGCGCCGACCGCCAAATCCCCCACATCCACTCCTCACTCCGTGCCACCGCCCGCGCCCGATTCGGCGCAGGCCCACCACTCCCATAACGAGCGGGAGTTCCGCAGGGGTCGGGAGCAGGACCATTCCGTTGCGATCCTGGGAGGACACACTATTCGACGGGACCCTCCCGGCCGTCGCTCCGGCGCTCCCCTCGGGGACGGAGGCGTACGTTCCCGGCTCCTCCAGCCGGCGCCAGTGCCCGAACGGCCAGGCGATCACCACGGCCCGCCCGACGACCTCGTCCTCCGACACCGTGCCCTGTCCCGGCTTGTCGAGGTGGAACCGCGAGTCCGCGGAATTCGAACGGTGGTCACCCATCACGAAGATCCGGCCCTCGGGAACCTTTACCTCGAATTTGAGAGTGGAGGGCACATCACCGGGGTTCAGGTACGGCTCGTCGAGCGCCACCCCGTTGACCGTGATCCGTCCGTCGGTGCCGCAGCACTTCACGGTGTCGCCCCCGACGGCCACCACCCGCTTGATCAGGTCCTGCTCGTCCTCGGAGGGCAGCAGCCCGATGAAGGTCAGCAGTTCCTTGATCTGTTTGACCCCGGCGGGAGGGTCCTCGGTGGCGGTGGTCTCCTGTTGCAGCCAGCCCCCGGGGTCCTTGAACACGACGACGTCACCACGCCGGGGTTCGGACCCGAACCAGGGGGTCAGCTTGTCGACCAGCACCCGGTCCCCGATCCGGATGGTCTGCTCCATCGATCCGGAGGGGATCACGAAGGCCTGGACGAGGAAGGTCTTGAGTACGAGCGCGATCAGCAGCGCCACCAGGACGAGGAGGGGTATCTCCTTGATCGCGGACCGGCGTCTGCGGCGTTTGACCTTACGGGCCAGCTTGCGGCGCTCCGCCCGGGTGGGCAGTGAGCGGCTCGTGGTCGGCCTCGACCCGGTGGGCAGCGACGGGTCCGTGTCCGGTGCTCCGCGCCTGCGCCCCCGGTTACCCATGGTCGGCGTCCGCCGGCCGTATGCCGGTGAAGGCGTCGGTGCCCTCCAGGGAGCCCAGCCTGCCGAGCGGCCAGCCGAGCCAGTCGACCCGTCCGATCACGCGCTCGACGGGCACCATGCCGCCCCCGGGCTGCCCCAGGTGGTCCCGGGAGTCCCGCGAGTTGCTGCGGTGGTCCCCCATCATCCAGAGCCTGCCCTGGGGCACCACGATGTCGAAGGAGACGTCGGACGGATCGTCACCGGGGTGCAGATACTCCTCGGCGACCGGCGCACCGTTCACCTCGAGCCTCCCCCGCTCGTCGCAGCAGACCACCCGGTCGCCCCCCACGCCCACCACCCGCTTCACGAAGTCGGACCCGGCGGGTTCGGCCAGTCCCAGGGACGCGGCCGCCCCGTGCAGCAGCGCGCCGAGTGCGTTCCCGCCGGTCGCCGTCTCCTGCACGAAGGATCCGGTGCCGTCGAAGACCACCACATCGCCGCGCCGGGGCTCCGAGCCGAAACGGTACGCCAGTTTGTTGACCAGGACCCGGTCCCCGACGCGCAGCGTGGGCTGCATCGAGCCACTGGGGATGAGGAAGGGCTGCAGCACGAACGCGCTGAAGAGCAGCAGGGCGACCGTGCAGAGCATGCCCAGGAAGACGGTCCGCCGCCAGGAGAGCGACGCCCCCGTCCGTTTCCGGACATGCGTGAAGCGCGACCCCTCCTCCGTCCCGTCTGCCGGGTCGGAGGAGCGATCGCGCTCCATGTGCTGTGCTTCCGTGTCCATCGGAGCCGGATTCTATCCGGCCGCGCTGTGGACGCCGGAGGTGAATCAGCGGTCGCGCTTCTCCTTGATCTTCGCGGCCTTGCCGCGGAGCTCACGGAGGAAGTACAGCTTGGCGCGACGGACGTCACCGCGGGTGACGAGCTCGATCTTCTCGAAGATCGGGCTGTGCACCGGGAAGGTGCGCTCGACGCCGACGCTGAAGGAGACCTTGCGGACCGTGAAGGTCTCGCTGATGCCCGAGCCCTGGCGACGGATGACGATGCCCTTGAACTGCTGGATACGGGAGCGGTTGCCCTCGATCACGCGCACGTGGACGTTGACCGTGTCACCGGGGCGGAACGCCGGGAGGTCGGTACGGAGCGAAGCGGCGTTGACGCCATCGAGCAGGGAAGTCATGTGGTCTGCTTTCTTCGCCGATGCCACAGGTCATCGACGGGAGAGAGTGAAGTTCGGATGCTGATGACATCGGGCGGGCGTCTTTCCCCCTGTGGCAGGGGCGCACGCCGGACGTACAGCGGGCCTATTCTTCCACGGCCTCGGGCCTGCGCCAAAATCGCCCGTCGGAGGCCGGGGACCAGCCGAGGATCGAGAGCATCTCACGGTCCTTCTTGTCGAAGCCGGAGGCGTCGCAGCGCTCGATGAGGTCCGGCCGGTGGAGCGCGGTACGGCGGAAGGCCTCGTCCCGTCGCCAGCGCGCGATCCGGCCGTGGTGGCCGCTGAGCAGCACCTCGGGAATGCCGCGCCCCCGCCACTCGGGCGGCTTCGTGTAGACCGGCCCTTCGAGCAGGTCCGCCATGGCGCCGGGCGCGAAGGAGTCGTCGCGGTGCGACTCGGCGTTGCCGAGCACCCCGGGCAGCAGCCGCGCCACGGCCTCGGTGATCACCAGGACGGCGGCTTCCCCGCCGGCCAGGACGTAGTCCCCGATGGACACCTCGATGACCGGCAGCCGGGTCGCGTACTCGTCCATCACCCTGCGGTCGATGCCCTCGTAGCGGGCGGGCGTGAAGACCAGCCACGGCCGTTCCGAGAGCTCGACGGCCAGTTCCTGGGTGAAGGGCCTGCCGCTGGGGGTGGGCACCACGATCACCGGGGAGTGCGCCCCGGCCTCGTAACCGTCGGCCAGCGCCTCGTCCAGGGCCTCGCCCCAGGGCTCGGTCTTCATGACCATGCCCGGGCCGCCGCCGTAGGGGGTGTCGTCCACCGTGTTGTGCCGGTCGTACGTCCAGTCCCGCAGGTCGTGGACGTGTACGTCGAGACGGCCGCGGGCGCGCGCCTTGCCGACCAGCGAGACGTTCAGGGGTTCCAGGTACTCGGGGAAGATCGTGACGACGTCGAGCCGCATCACGCGTCGCCCTTCTTCGCTTCACCCGCGGCGTCGTCCTCGGAGCCGTCCTCGCCGGAACCGTCCTCGTCGCGCGTGGAGGCGATCACGGCCTCGCTCTCGTCGATGAGGCCGGGAGGCGGGGTGATGACGGCCCGCTGCTCCTCCAGGTCGATCTCGCTGACGATCTCCTCGACGAAGGGGATCATCACCTCGCTGCCGTCCGGCCGTTCCACGATGAACAGGTCCTGCGACGGCAGGTGCGTGATCTCGGTGATCCGGCCGATCTCGGTGCCGTCGGCGAGGACGACGTCGAGGTCCATCAGCTGGTGGTCGTAGAACTCCTCGGGATCCTCGGGCAGTTCCTCCGGGTCGACCTCGGCGATCAGCAGGATGTTGCGCAGCGCCTCGGCGGCCGTGCGGTCCCGCACGCCCTCGAAGCGCAGCAGCAGCCTGCCGCTGTGCACCCGGCCGGTCTCGATCGTCAGCGGCCCCGCCTCGGCGGGCTCCGTGGCCAGCACGGCCCCGGGCCCGAGCCGGAGCTCGGGCTCGTCGGTGCGCACCTCGACGGTGACCTCGCCCTTGATGCCATGGGCGCGACCGATCCGCGCAACTACCAACTGCACGCTACTTCTCCCGGTGATCTCTTGCTGAGGAGGCGGTGATGTACGGACGACAAAGGCCGGGGACGGCTCGAAAGCCCTCCCCGGCCCCGGCCGGTGTTCAACTCTTTCAGCGAACCTGGTCCACATCGACGAGGTCGACACGGATCCCACGTCCGCCGATGGCACCCACGACGGTACGCAGGGCGCGTGCGGTGCGGCCGTTACGGCCGATCACCTTGCCGAGGTCGTCGGGGTGAACCCGGACCTCGAGCACGCGTCCACGGCGCAGGTCACGCGAGGCGACCTGCACATCGTCGGGGTTGTCGACGATGCCCTTCACGAGGTGCTCAAGAGCCTCCTCGAGCATGCTCAGGCCTCGGTCGACTCGGTGGACGCGGCAGCGTCAGCCGCCTCGTCCGCCTTCTTGTCCGACTTCTTGGCCTTCTGGGTGATGGCCTCACCCTTGGCCTCGTCGCCGTCCGTGGCCAGGGCCTCGAACAGGGCGCGCTTGTCAGCCTTGGGCTCCGGCTGCAGCAGCGGCGCGGGGGCCGGGAGGCCCTTGTGGGCCTGCCAGTCACCGGTGAGCTTCAGGATCGCGAGGACGGGCTCGGTCGGCTGGGCGCCGACGGACAGCCAGTACTGCGCGCGCTCCGAGTTGACCTCGATGCGGGAGGGGTTCTGCACCGGGTGGTACAGGCCGATCTCCTCGATGGCCCGGCCGTCACGGCGGGTACGGGAGTCGGCGACGACGATGCGGTAGTGAGGCGAACGGATCTTGCCCAGACGCTTCAGCTTGATCTTGACTGCCACGGAAGTGGTGTCTCCTGGTCTCTGACGTGGTTGGGCACAAAAGATGCCACGTGGGGTTGCGGTACTCGGGTGCCCGATGGACGCGTCAGCCGGAGGAGAGAGGGGTCCTGTGCGACTGTCGAGTACAGCTGACCATTGTGCCACACCACATCGGGTCACCCCACCGCGACCGCCGCTTCCGGGATGCGGAAGGGCTTGCCGCAGCCGCCGCAGACGATCGGCGCCTGCGCGAGGACCGAGGGGACGACGCGGACGTTGCGCCCGCAGTCGCAGACGGCCTTGACCCGCACCCCTCCCCCGGACGAGCCGTGCCGCGCGGCGGGACCGCGGAACGAGCGCTTGGTGTCCGCCGCGGTGGCCACGGTGTGCGCCTTGAGCGCCCGCTGCAGCCGTTCGGTGGTCGGGCGGTATCTGCGTTTGGCCTCGGGATTCAGGGTCACCAGCGAGAATCCGCTGCTGGGGTGGGGCTCCTCGGCATGATCGAGGCCCAGCTCCTCGGCGATCGCGAGGAAGCGTCGGTTGTGGTAGCGGCCGGCGCGGGAGGTGTCGCGGACACCTCTCGCGGCGGCGATGCCGTGGACTGCCTCATGGAGCAGCCGTTCGAAGGAGAGCTCGGCGCCACAGGCGGACGAGGACTCTCCGATCAGGGACTCTGGCGCGGCAAGATCGGGCAGCTCGGGGTGGTACCGCTGAATGTCGGCCCACGCCTGTGCCAGCTCTGCGGCAAGTACAGGTGGTGTCGTGCTCACGTCGTGACAACGAGCCTGAGTGCTCCGGTGTTCCTATTCCGGGGCATCCCAAATAATTTGCACGTACCAGTCAGTTGCCCTTGATGCGTCCGGACGAGGGCGGGTGCGCAGATCAGCGGAGGAAGTCTCACAGCTCGCACCAAGCTGGTACGTAGCAACGCGTACGCACCGGCGTGGACGGGCGCCCCGCGGGTGACAGTACCCGGCACGGAAGGGCGGCCGCACACCGGTCGCACGGCGGGTCGCGGACCGCGCGCGGGGCGCTCGACGTGCTGCGCCACGCGTGTCGGGTAAGACTGTGAGGAAGCGAGCAGCAGGCGTGCTGTTCCCGGCGGCCGTACCGGACACGCGGCGCCGGGGGCGCACGACCGGAGCACGCAAGCAATGCCATCCCACCCCGTCCGACCTCTGGACGGGACCGCCGATGCGGAGTTCTCTGACATACGGGGGCTGTGGGCGCACATACACAGCACATAGACATGGGGGACCTCACTCGGGCACGACCGACCTCACGGCGGATTGGGGCGCATTCCATGACACCTACGCTCGTCCGGCACCACAGGTACGCGGATTCGTCCGCCCCGGTGGACGCCGGTACCCGCGCCCGTGACTGGGCCGAGATCCAGGAGCGCATGCTGGCACCGCTCTACGAGGCGGTGTACGAGCGCCTCGAAGTCGGAGGCGGTACGCGGATGCTCTCCCTCGGCTGCGGTTCCGGGCTCGCGCTGCTGATCGCGGCCTCGCGCGGGGCGCGCGTCACCGGCGTCGACACCGACCGCGAACGGCTCGCCCTGGCGCGCGAGCGCCTCGCGTCCGGGCAGGGCCAGGACGCGGGCCCCGGCCGTACGGATCCGCGGGCGAGGCTCCTCGGCAGCATGCCGGCGGCCGTCCCGGACGGTGAGGCTCCGTACAACCTGCTGACCGCCTTCCAGCCGATCGGCTGTGCGGCCGGTGACTCCGAGGGGCTCGCGCCCGCGCTGGCGTCCGCGGTGCCGCTGGCCGTACGCGGCGCCACGGTGGTGCTGGCCGGCTGGGGGCCGCCCGAGCGGTGCGCCACGGCCCCGGTGCTGCGGGTGGCGGCCCGGCTCACGGAGTCGGCGCGCGCGCCGCGCTCCGGGAGCGGCTGGCGGCCGGCGCTCCGGGACGACCTGGAGGAGGTGGCGGCGCGGGCCGGGCTGAAGCCCGACGGCTCGGGCCGGGTGTCCTGCCCGTTCGGCTACGCGGACGTGGACAGCGCGGTGCGCGGTCTGCTGTCGACCGGGCTGTTCGACACGGCGATACGGGCGACGGACCGTACGCAGGTGGAGAAGGAGGTCGCGGAGGCCCTGCATCCGCATCTGCGGCCCGACGGCACGGTGTGGATGCCGAACGTCTTCCGCTACCTGGTGTGCGTGTCCTGACGGCGGCCCTCATGTGACGGCGAAGGGGCGCCCCGCCGGGCGGGGCGCCCCTTCGCCGTCGTGTCCGTGACCGGTCAGCCCATGAACTTCTTGAACTCGTCCGGCAGCTCGAAGTTCTTGTCCTCCTGCGCCGGCAGGTTGAACGCGCCGCCCTGCGCCGCCTGCTCGCGACGGGCCGCCGCGGCCTGCTCCTCGGCCTTGCGCTTCATCGGGTTGCCGCTCTTGCGCTTGCCCTTGGCCTGCTTGACCTGCTTCTTCTGACGGCCGGGGCCGCCACCCATGCCGGGCATGCCCGGCATCCCGGGCATGCCGCCGCCCTGGGCCATCTTCGACATCATCTTGCGGGCCTCGAAGAACCGCTCGACGAGTCCCTTGACCGCGGAGACCTCGGAACCGGAGCCCTTGGCGATACGGGCCCGCCGCGAGCCGTTGATGATCGTCGGCTCGGCGCGCTCCTTCGGGGTCATCGACTTGATGATCGCGGCCATGCGGTCGACGTCACGCTCGTCGATGTTGTTGATCTGTTCCTTGATCTGCCCCATGCCGGGCAGCATCCCGAGCAGCTTGGAGATGGAGCCCATCTTCCTGACCTGCTCCATCTGCGCCAGGAAGTCGTCGAGCGTGAAGTCCTTGCCCTTGCTCGACGCCAGCTTGGAGGCCATTTTGGCGGCCTCTTCCTGGCTGAAGGTCTTCTCCGCCTGCTCGATCAGGGTGAGCAGGTCACCCATGTCGAGGATGCGGGAGGCCATGCGGTCGGGGTGGAAGGCGTCGAAGTCCTCGAGCTTCTCACCGTTCGACGCGAACATGATCTGCTTGCCCGTGACGTGGGCGATCGACAGGGCGGCGCCACCGCGGGCGTCACCGTCGAGCTTGGAGAGCACCACGCCGTCGAAGCCGACGCCGTCACGGAAGGCCTCGGCGGTGTTGACCGCGTCCTGGCCGATCATGGCGTCGACGACGAAGAGGATCTCGTCGGGGCTGACGGCGTCGCGGATGTCCGCGGCCTGCCGCATCAGCTCCTCGTCGATGCCGAGGCGGCCGGCGGTGTCGACGATCACGATGTCGTGGACCTTGGCCTTGGCGAACTCGATGGAGTCCTGGGCGACCTTGACCGGGTCACCGACGCCGTTGCCCGGCTCCGGCGCGTACACCGCGACACCCGCGCGCTCGGCGACGACGCTCAGCTGGTTGACGGCGTTGGGGCGCTGGAGGTCACAGGCGACGAGCAGCGGGGAGTGGCCCTGGCTCTTGAGCCAGAGGCCGAGCTTTCCGGCGAGGGTGGTCTTACCGGCACCCTGCAGACCCGCGAGCATGATCACGGTGGGCGGGTTCTTGGCGAACCGGAGCCGCCGGGTCTCGCCGCCGAGGATGCCGACGAGCTCCTCGTTGACGATCTTGACGACCTGCTGGGCGGGGTTCAGCGCCTGGGAGACCTCGGCGCCCCGCGCCCGCTCCTTGATGTTGGCGATGAACGCGCGGACGACGGGGAGGGCGACATCGGCCTCGAGCAGGGCGATACGGATCTCGCGAGCCGTGGCGTCGATGTCCGCCTCGGACAAGCGGCCCTTGCCCCTGAGGTTTTTGAAAGTCGCGCTAAGGCGGTCGGAGAGAGTATCGAACACGGCGCTCGTCGGTCCTCAGGGTCGGGGGCGTGGCAGGTCAGTCGCTCTCCAGGGTATCCGGACCCCGGAGAACACAAAGCCCTCGCCCGTTTCTCGTGACGAAAGGCCCGGCGGGCGGCCCGGCGAAGGGCCTCACCGCCGGGCCCGGCGCCAGGGCTCAGCCCAGCTCCTTCTCGACCTGCACGGCCACCTCCGCGGCCCGCTCGGGAGCCAGCGGCGCACCGTCGGGGTCCGTCACGTAGAAGGCGTCCACCGCATTCGCCCCGAGCGTGGAGACATGGGCGCTGCGCACCCGCACCGCGCTCGTTTCCAGCGCCCGGCCGATCCGGTGCAGCAGTCCGGGGGCGTCCTGGGCGCGGACCTCGATCACGGTGGCCAGCCGGGAGCCCGCCGCCGCGACGGTCACCCTGGGGGGCGGGGCCTTCACCCCGCGCCGCCGTGGATAGGCCGCCTCACGTTCGGCGAGCCTGGCCCGGATGTCCAGGGAGCCGTCCAGGGCGCGTACGAGGTCGGCGCGCAGCCGGGCGGCCTGCGGGAGTGATCCGTACTCGGCCGCGACCCGCCAGCTGAGCACCAGCAGCCCGGCGGACTCGCCCATCTCGGTGGGGAGCTCGACGGCGCGCAGGTCGGCGGCGCGCACGGTGAGGCGGTGCAGGGCGAGCACCCCGGCCGCGGCGGGCAGGACGCCCGGGCGGTCGGGCAGCGCGATGAGGAGCTCGACGCCGACGGGTTCGGGTTCTCCGTCCTCGGCGGCCGGTTCGGGCCGGGTGTGCAGGGACAGTACGGGTT
Organism: Streptomyces silvae; assembly: GCF_016745505.1. Lineage (GTDB taxonomy): Bacteria > Actinomycetota > Actinomycetes > Streptomycetales > Streptomycetaceae > Streptomyces > Streptomyces silvae. The sequence continues at coordinate 31,328 of NZ_JAERUC010000170.1, forward strand.
CGCCGGTGCGCAGTGCCTCGACGGCGAGGCGTTCCTGTTCGGCGTTGGGCGCGAGCGGCTCCGGCGCCGGGGGTTCCTCACCGGCCAGGAGCGCGGCGACGCGTTTGACCAGGTCGGCGACGAGGGAGGCCCGCCAGGCGCTCCAGGCGGCGGGCCCGGTGGCCAGCGCGTCGGCCTCGGTGAGGGCGTGCAGGAGTTCCAGGGTGGAGGCGCTGCCGACGGCCGTGGCGACGGAGCGGACCGTCGCGGGGTCGTCCAGGTCGCGTCGGGTGGCGGTCTCGATGAGCAGCAGGTGGTGGCGTACGAGCGTGGCGACCACGCCCACGTCCTGCTTGTCGAAGCCGATGCGGGCGGCCATGTCCCGGGCGATGACCTCGCCGGCGACGGAGTGGTCGCCGGGCCAGCCCTTGCCGATGTCGTGGAGCAGGGCGGCGATCAGGAGGAGGTCGGGGCGGCCGACGCGGCGGGTGAGGTGGGAGGCGCGCACGGCGGTCTCGACGAGGTGCCGGTCGACGGTCCAGGTGTGGACGGGGTTGCGCTGCGGGCGGCAGTGGACCCGCTCCCAGTCCGGCAGAAGGCGGGTGACGATGCCTTCCGATTCGAGGGCCTCCCACACACCGACGGTGGACTCGCCGGCGCCGAGCAGGGTGACGAGCTCCTCGCGGGCCTGGGCGGGCCACGGTACGGGCAGCGGCTGCGCGGCGGCGCCCAGGTGGCGTACGAGGTGCCGGGAGAGCGGCAGTCCGGCCTCGGCCGCCGCGGCGGCGGCCCTGAGGGTGAGCACGGGGTCGCGTTCGGGGCGGGCGGTGCGCGCGAGGACGACCTCGCCGTCGGCCTCGACGACGCCCTCGGCGAGCGGGGTGCGTTCCGGCGTGGGCTTGGCGCCGCCGAGGATGGTCCGCAGCCGGGGCCGGACGGAGCGGGCGCGCAGGACGCGGTTGACCTCGCGCCAGGTGACGTCGGTGGCGTACGAGACGGTCCGTGCGGCCTCGTACACCTGGCGCAGCAGGGCGTCGGCGTCGAGGAGGCCGAGGGCCCCGGCGACCTGGTCCTGCTCCTGCAGGGCGAGGCGGTCGGTGGCCCGGCCGGTGGTCAGGTGGAGCGCGTCGCGTGCATCGAGGAGCGTACGGCGGGCTTCCGCGAGGCCTTCGCGGGGTGCGTCGGCGACCCAGGACGCGGCGACGGCGCGCAGGGCGGTGGCGTCGCGGAGGCCGCCGCGGGCCTCCTTCAGATCGGGTTCCAGGAGGAACTGGAGCTCGCCCATGCGCCCGGCCCGCTCGCGGCAGAGCTCGTCGAGGGCGGGGAGCCGCTTGGGGGCCTGGTTGCGCCAGTCGGCGAGGATCGCGGTCCGCAGCCCGGCGACGAGGCCGAGGTCCCCGGCGACGGGGCGTGCGTCGAGCAGTCCGAGCTGGACCTTGAGGTCCTCCCCCGCGGTCCTGCGTGCCTCGCCCGGGGTGCGTACGGAGTGGTCGAGGGCCAGGCCGAGGTCCCAGACGGGGTACCAGATGCGGTCGGCGAGGGTGGCGACGGCCCCGGCGTCGGCGCTGCCGTCGTGCAGCAGCAGGAGGTCGAGGTCGCTGCGCGGGGAGAGCTCGCCGCGGCCGTATCCGCCGACGGCGACGAGGGCGGCGCCGCGGACCCCCGCCTGTTCGGCGGCGGCGGTGAACAGGCCGGTGAGCCAGTCGTCGGTGAGCCGGGCCAGGGCGGCACGGCGCGGCGGCCCGGACCACGTCTCCTCCTGGAGGAGACGCAGCCGGGCCGCCGCGTAGCCGCTGGGTCCCGAGTCCTCTGATTCGGTGGTCACTTCGGTGCTCGTCACCCAGCTGCCTTTCCGTTCACAGGGCCGTCGGTCAGAGTGCGTCCGGGCCGCGTTCACCGGTCCGTACGCGGATCGCGGTCTCGACCGGGACGCTCCAGACCTTGCCGTCACCGATCTTGCCCGTCCGGGCGGCCTTGACGACCACGTCGATGAGCTGTTCGGCGTCCTCGTCCTCGACGAGGACCTCGATACGGATCTTCGGGACGAGGTCGACGGTGTACTCGGCACCACGGTAGACCTCGGTGTGTCCGCGCTGACGCCCGTAACCGCTGGCCTCCGTGACCGTGAGGCCCTGGACGCCGAAGGCCTGGAGGGCCTCCTTGATCTCGTCCAGCCTGTGCGGCTTCACGACTGCGGTGATGAGCTTCATGCGTCCACCTTCTTGTTCGTCGGAGCCGCGGCGGTGCCTGCGGCCGGGGCCGAGGTGCGGGGCGCGGAGCCGCCGCCGGCGCCGCTGAAGTCGTACGCCGTCTCGGCGTGTTCGACCTGGTCGATGCCGGAGATCTCGTCGTCCTCCGAGACGCGCATCCCGATCGTCCTGTCCAGGATGAAGGCGAGGACCGCGGAGACGACCAGGGAGTACGCGAGGACCGCGAAGACACCGACGGCCTGCTTGCCGAGCTGGTCGAGCCCGCCCCCGTAGAAGAGGCCCTTGGCGTCGGACTGCACACCGCCGGTGGCGAAGAAGCCGACCAGGAGCGAGCCGATGACACCGCCGACGAGGTGGACGCCGACGACGTCCAGGGAGTCGTCGTAGCCGAGCTTGTACTTGAGGCCGACGGCCATGGCGCACAGCACACCGGCGATCACACCGACGGCGATGGCGCCGAGGGGGCTGACCGATCCGCCCGCGGGGGTGATGGCGACGAGGCCCGCGACGGCGCCGGACGCGGCACCCAGGGTGGTGAAGGAGCCGTGGCGGATCTTCTCGTAGGCGAGCCAGCCGAGGACCGCCGCACCGGTGGCGACCTGCGTGTTGACGAACATGACGGCCCCGACCCCGTCGTCGTTGCCGAGCCACGAGCCGGCGTTGAAGCCGAACCAGCCGAACCACAGCAGCGCGGCGCCGAGCATGACGAGCGGCAGGCTGTGCGGCCGCATCGGGTCCTTCTTGAAGCCGACCCGCTTGCCGATGACGAGGATCACGCCGAGGGCCGCGGCACCGGCGTTGATGTGGACGGCCGTACCGCCGGCGAAGTCGATGACACCCAGCTCGTAGAGCCAGCCGCCGGCGCCCCAGACCCAGTGCGCGACCGGGAAGTACACGACGGTGACCCAGAGCGTGATGAACAGCGCCCAGGAGGTGAACTTGACGCGGTCGGCGAGGGCACCGCTGATGAGGGCCGGGGTGAGCACGGCGAACATCAGCTGGAAGACCGCGAAGACGTAGGTCGGGATCGTGTAGCCGTCCCAGAGTTCGGTGACGCCGATCCCGCTGAGACCGACGAAGTCCGAGCTCCAGCCGATGACGGAGCCGACATCGGTCCCGAAGGCGAGGCTGAATCCGTAGAGCACCCACAGGATCGTGACGATCCCGAGGCTGATGAAGCTCATCATCAGCATGTTCAGAGTGCTCTTGACGCGGACCATGCCTCCGTAGAAGAAGGCCAGACCCGGGGTCATGAGCATCACCAGCGCGGAGCAGATGAGCATGAACCCTGTGTTGGCGGCAGACAGCTCGGGGGCGTCTGCGGCAAGCGTCGTGATGCCTGGGGGCATCGGCGTCTCCTCGTCGTCGGTGCGGCCACGTGCGGGGGTGCGGGACCACGGTGAAAAGGTGCGGGCCGGTTATGCGCCATGAGATTCGCGCAGCGCGGTTTCCACGAATGCCGCACGGTGTTTCACCGCAGTGACGAAGAAGCGCCGGTTGTTACGTACCGATGAACCGGGGGTGTCGGGCCCCCTGTGCTGCCTACCATGCTGCCTGCGCCGCATACGGTGCGGCCGGAGCGCCCGGAAACGTGAACCGGCCACGACGGCGACCCGCTGACCTGGCAATGGGGGAGCCGAGTCGGGTGGTACGGGGGGCCGTCGTGGCCGGTGGCAGGGGGCCGGTGTCAGACCGCTTCGGCGGTCTCCGGCAGCTGCTCGGTGAGCAGGTCGGTGAGCCTGGCGACCTCGGGAATGTCGCCGAAGTCCCTGGCAGCGGTGTCGACGGTCTTGCGGAGCCGGGTGTTCACGCGCTCCGACCGGACGCTCTTGGCGATCTTCAGGGCCTGGGTGGCCAGCACGGTCGACTCCTCCGGCTCGCGCTTGAGCAGATGCACGGTGGCCATGCCGATCAGATTGAGCGCGAAGGACCGCTGGTGCTCCTTGTCCTCGCCGAAGAGCTGGACGGCGCGGGCCATGACGGGCTCCGCGAGCGAGGCGTACGTGGGGCTGCGGCCGGCGACATAGGCGAGGTCACGGTAGGAGTGCGAGTTCTCGCCGTGCAGCTCCGCCTCGGAGAAGAAGCGGATCCAGTCGGGCTCGGGCTCGTCGTCGAGGGCGGCGTCGGCGAAGGTGTCCTCGGCCATCCGGACCGCCCGCTTGCACTTGCTCGGCTGGCCCATGTTGGCGTAGGCGCGGGCCTCCATCGCATACAGCATGGACTGGGTCCGCGCGGTGGCGCAGTCCCGGCTTCCGTACTGCGCGAGATGGATGAGTTCGAGTGCGTCGTCGGGCCTGCCGAGGTGGATCATCTGGCGGCTCATGCTGGAGAGGATGTACGAGCCGAGGGGCTTGTCGCCGGCCTCCTTGGAGGCGTGCAGGGCGAGCACGAAGTACTTCTGGGCGGTGGGCTGGAGCCCCACGTCGTAGCTCATCCAGCCCGCGAGCTCGGCCAGCTCGGCCGCGCAGCGGAACAGGCGCTTCGCGGTGGCCTGGGGCTGCGGCTCCTGGAGCAGGTCGGTGACCTCGTGGAGCTGGCCGACGACGGCCTTGCGGCGCAGTCCGCCGCCGCACTGGGCGTCCCACTGGCGGAACATCGCCGTGGTGGACTCCAGCAGGTCCAGCTCGGGCCCGGAGAGCCGCGAGGGGCGGCTCTCGGCGGTCGGCAGCTCGGGTTCCGGCTGCCCCGCGCGGCTGACGGGCACCAGCCAGCGCTGCATGGGCTCGATGAGGGTGGGGCCGGCGGCCAGGGCGAGGGAGCTGCCGAGGAAGCCGCGCCGGGCGAGCATGAGGTCGCTGCGGGAGAACTCGCTGAGCAGGGCGACGGTCTGCGGGCCCGCCCAGGGCAGGTCGACCCCCGCCACCGAGGGCGCCTGGTGGGCGGCGCGCAGTCCGAGGTCCTCGACGGAGACGACGGTGCCGAAGCGCTCGGAGAAGAGCTCGGAGAGGATGCGCGGGATCGGTTCGCGGGGCTGTTCGCCGTCGAGCCAGCGGCGCACACGGGAGGTGTCGGTGCTGATGTGGTGGGCACCCAGCTGGCGGGCCCGGCGGTTCACCTGGCGGGCGAGCTCGCCCTTCGACCAGCCGCTCCGGACGAACCACGATCCCAACTGCCCGTTGGGGCGCTTCCCGGCATTCGTCTCGCCTGCGCCGCTGCCACTCACTGGAACGCCCCCATCCCGCCGAAACCTGTCCGCGCGAACCTCTACCAGAATGCCGTGCCCCGGCGCGGCCCGTACGGGCGTTGCGCACTATCGAACAGATCGGCGATTTGCCCGAGGCATAGTCAACTGCACATGCAATTGCAGCTTCGAGTACCCACGGTAATCCTACGATCACCGCCCCTGCGAGGGTCGTTGCAGAAACGCCACCATTCGCCACCCCTTCGAGTTAACCCGTTCGGCGCAGTCCGCGATTCACTTGACAGGTCGCGATCAGCAGCAAGCGGAGTGAAGCACTCAGGGGCGCGCGGTCCACTTCGCACACTCCTGCGACACCACCCCGCGCGCCGGCGGATCCGCGGCGGCGGAGGACGTCCCGTACTCCGGTCGTAACCACCGGTGAGTCGCACCCGTTGGAGGGGGCATGGGCTTCACGATCGGCGGCATCCGGGAGATGCGGTCCGGCACGCGACGGCGCGGCCGTGCTGCCGGGGCGACCGCGGTGGCCGAATACACAGGACTCTGGGGCTGGGCGGTGGCGCCGGGCGCACGCGCCTCGGCGGGCGTCTGCTCGTGCGGTGACACGGCGTGCTCCGCCCCCGGCGCGCACCCGCTGGACTTCGCCGACGAGGTGCCGCCGGGCGCCACCCTCGGCATGGCCACGGACGCCTGGGCCGAGGTGCCGGGCGCCTCGATGCTGCTCCCCGTGGGCCGGTCGTTCGACGTGCTCGACGTCCCCGAGGCGGCGGGGAGGCGCGCACTGGTGCGGATGGAGCGGATGGGCCTGCCGCTGGGCCCGGTGTCGGTGACGCCGTCCGGCCGTACCCAGTTCTTCGTCGCCCCCGGGGCCGCGGCCGGGCTGCCCGGGCTGCTCTACCGGATGGGCTGGGACGACGCGGACCTGGACCTGCGCGCGCTGGGCCGCGGCGCGTACGTCACCGCTCCCCCGTCGGACCTCGGCGGCCTCGGCCCGGTCCGCTGGCTGCGCCCGCCGGTGCCGGACACGGCCGCCGCTCCCCCGCAGGCCAGGCTGCTGCTGGGCACCCTCGCCTACATATGCCACCGGTGGTGAACGCCGAAGGGCGGTGAACCCTCCGGGGTCCACCGCCCTTCACGCGTACCCGGGGTACGTGCGGTCAGTCGCCGATCAGCGCGTCGACGAAGGCGCCCGGCTCGAACGGCGCCAGGTCGTCCGGCCCCTCGCCGAGGCCGATGAGCTTCACGGGGACGCCCAGCTCGCGCTGGACCGCGATCACGATGCCGCCCTTGGCGGTGCCGTCCAGCTTGGTCAGGACGATGCCGGTGATGTCGACCACCTCTGCGAAGACCCGCGCCTGGACGAGGCCGTTCTGTCCGGTCGTGGCGTCGAGGACGAGCAGGATCTCGTCGAGCGGACCGTGCTTCTCGACGACGCGCTTGACCTTGCCGAGCTCGTCCATCAGGCCGGTCTTGGTGTGCAGCCGGCCCGCGGTGTCGATGAGCACCACGTCGGCGCCCTCGGCGATGCCCTCCTTGACCGCGTCGAAGGCGATCGAGGCGGGGTCGCCGCCCTCGGGCCCGCGCACCGTACGGGCGCCGACGCGCTCGCCCCAGGTCTGGAGCTGGTCGGCGGCGGCGGCACGGAAGGTGTCCGCGGCGCCGAGCACGACGCTGCGGCCGTCGGCGACGAGCACCCGGGCGAGCTTGCCCGTCGTGGTCGTCTTGCCGGTGCCGTTGACCCCGACGACCATCACGACGCCGGGGGTCGCTTCGCCGCCCTCGGTCTTCACCGTGCGGTCGAAGTCGGGACCGAGCAGGGTGACGAGCTCCTCGCGCAGCAGGGTGCGCAACTCGTCGGGCGTACGCGTGCCGAGGACACGGACCCGCTCACGGAGCCGCTCCACGAGCTCCTGGGTGGGGGCGACGCCGACGTCGGCGGTGAGGAGGGTGTCCTCGATCTCCTCCCAGGTGTCCTCGTCGAGGTTGTCGCGGGACAGGAGCGTGAGCAGCCCCTTGCCCAGGGAGTTCTGCGAACGGGCGAGCCGGGCGCGGAGCCGCACCAGGCGGCCGGCGGTGGGCTCGGGGACTTCGAGCTCGGGGATCTCCGGCTCGATGACGACGGGGGTCTCCTCCACGGGAGTCCCGGCGCCGGGGAGACCGACCTCCTCGATGGTGCGCCGCGCTTCGTCGCGCGGCGTCTCGGCCTCCTCGCCGACGTGGGGCTCGGCGGGAGGAGTGAGGGTCGGCGTGCTCGACGGTGCCGAGGGCGGCAGCTGCTTCTTCTTGCGGCTGCTGACCACGAGCCCGCTGATCAGGCCGACCGCGACCAGGGCGATGACTACAGCAAGGATGACGATTTCCATAACGCGTCCAGTATCGGCCACAGCCGTGGTCCGGCGCGGCTGCCGGGAGCTGCGGGCGTCCACCGCATGGTCGGTATGCCACGTTTGGGCGTAAAGGTACGCTGCTGCCCGTGGAGAACCGCGGCCTGGATCCCGTCCCCGACGACGAGCGGACCGGCCGGGTCCGCAGCCTCTTCCCCACCTGGGTGACGGCGAACATGACGGTGCTGCTGCTGACCGTGGGAGCCGGGCTGACCGTCTTCGACGGGCTGAACTTCTGGCAGGTGCTGTTCGTGGCGGTCACGGCGCCCGTGGTCTCGTTCGGGCTGGTGGGCCTCGTGTCGATCGCGGGCAAGCGGGGCGGGGCGCCGGGCATGGCACTGTCGAGGGCGGTCTTCGGGCAGCGCGGCAATCTCTTCCCCGGGGCCCTGCTGTGGGTGGTCCGCTGGGGCTGGGAGACGGTGAACGCGGTCACCGGCTCGTACGCCCTGCTGGCGGTTCTCGATCTGGCGTTCGGCATCCGGCGTACCCACACGCTGATCCTGGTGACGCTGACGGCCTTCGTCGCGGCGAGCTTCCTCGTGTCCGGGCTGGGGATCAGGGCACTGCGCCTGTCCTCGCGGACCTCCGTCCAGCTCTTCGGCGCCGCGAGCCTGCTCGTCCTGGTCCATCTGATCGGCTCGGCCCCGTGGCGTACGGTCCTGGACCGGCCCCCCGGCCCGTCGGCACTGATGATCGCGGGGATCGGGACCCTGGCGGCCGGCGGGATCAGCTGGGTCCCCTCCGCCCCCGACTTCGCCCGCTACCTGCCACGCTCCGCCTCCGGCCGCGCGATGGTCGGCGCGGCCGTGGGCGGGGCGCTGGTCACCGTGCTGCCGATGGTGATGATGGGCGCGGTGATGGCGGTGAGCTCGCCGCACCTGGCGGTGACGAAGGATCCCGTGGCGTTCATCGGCGAGCTGCTGCCGAAGTGGATCTCGGTGCCCTATCTCCTGACGGCGGTCGTCGGCATGGCGCTGATCAACGCGATGTCGATGTACTCCGCGGGCTTCACCGCGCAGACCCTCGGGTTCGCGATCCCCCGCGCCTGGGCCGTGGGCGTCAACGCGACGATCAGCCTGCTCCTCGGCGGAGCGCTGATGATGGTGGCGACCAGCTTCATCGACACCTTCCTGTCGTTCCTCACGCTGCTGGGCGTGACGTTCTCCGCGTGGCTCGGGGTCTTCGGCGTGGACCTGCTGAGAGGCCGTACGTACGATCCCGTGGCCCTCATGGACACCGCGCCGGGCAGCGGCTACTGGTACGCCGGGGGCTTCAGCCGGCCGGCCATGGCCGCCTGGGCCGCCGCCCTGGTGACGGGACTGCTGTTCACCGAGGTCGAGTGGTTCTCCGGCCCGCTCACCGCGTCCTGGATCGGGCGTCACGGGCTGGGCTGGGCGGCCACGATCCTGGTCGCGGCCGGGGTGTACGCCGCGCTGCCGCGCCCCGCGGACGGGATGGGCGGGGAGCCGGCCAGGTTCTGACGCCGTGTCCGGCGGCCGGGCCCGTGACATGCCGCTGCCCCGGGCCGGCATGGGGCCGGACCGGGGCAGCGGTCGAGGAGAGGGGCAGCGGGGATCAGCCCATCTCCTCCAGCGCCTTGCCCTTGGTCTCCTTGACGAACTTGAGCACGAAGGGGATCGAGAGCACGGCGAAGCAGGTGTAGATGATGTAGGTGCCCGACAGGTTCCAGTCGGCCAGGCTCGGGAAGCTCGCGGTGATGGCCCAGTTGGCGATCCACTGCGCGGAGGCGGCGACACCGAGCGCCGCGGCGCGGAGCCGGTTCGGGAACATCTCGCCGAGGAAGACCCAGACCACGACACCCCACGAGAGGGCGAAGAAGAGCACGAACACGTGGGCCGCGATCAGGGCCACGACACCCTGGGTGTTGGGCAGCTTGCCGTCGACCAGGTCCGCGGAGAAGGCCCACGCCTCGAACGCCAGGGCGATGGCCATACCGGTGGAGCCGATGAGTGCGAGCGGCCGGCGGCCGACCCGGTCCACCAGGATCATGGCGATCACGGTGCCGATGATGTTGATGATCGATGTGGTGAACGAGTAGAAGAACGAGTCGGTCGGGTCGATGCCGACGGACTGCCACAGCGTCGCCGAGTAGTAGAACGCGACGTTGATACCGACGAGCTGCTGGAAGATCGACAGCCCGATACCGACCCAGACGATCGGCAGGAAGCCGAAGCGGCTCCCGAGCAGGTCGCTGAACTTGGACTTGTGCTCACGGCGCATGGCCGTCTCGATCTCGTTCACCCGCGCGTCGAGGTCGACGTTCTTGCCCTCGACCTCTTCGAGGATCTTCCGGGCACGGTCGCGCTTGCCGACGGAGATCAGGAAGCGGGGCGACTCGGGGATCGCGAAGGAGAGCAGTCCGTACAGGACGGCCGGGACGACCATCACGCCGAGCATCCACTGCCAGGCCTCGAGGCCGCCGATCTTGCCGCGCTGGTCACCGTCGGCGAGCTGCAGGATGCCGTAGTTGACCAGCTGGGAGATGGCGATGCCGATGACGATCGCGGCCTGCTGGAAGGAGCCGAGGCGGCCGCGGTAGGCGGGCGGCGAGACCTCGGCGATGTAGGCCGGGCCGATGACCGAGGCCATGCCGATCGCGAAGCCGCCGATGATCCGCCACATGGCGAGGTCCCAGAGGGCGAACGGGAGCGCGGAGCCGACGGCGCTGATGGTGAACAGCACCGAGGCGATCTGCATGCAGCGGATACGGCCGATCCGGTCGGCGATGCGTCCCGCCGTCGCCGCGCCGATGGCACAGCCGATCAGCGCGATGGCGATCACCTGGGCGAGCGTTCCCGATCCGATGTCATAGCGGTGACGGATGGCCTCGACCGCACCGTTGATCACGGAGCTGTCGTATCCGAAGAGGAAGCCGCCCATCGCTGCGGCTGCGGTGATGAAGATGACATGGCCGAGGTGGTCCGGGTGGGCCTCCCGGGCTCCGGACTCCGGTCCGCGAGATGTGCTGGTCACATGAACTCCTGGTACCTGGCCGCAACGTCAGGTGTGGGGGGTGAGCCCTCCTAGTGGCGCACAGCTTCCGGCCGACCACCACTTGAAGGTAAAAACAACATTGCTGAGGTTATGCGTTCAAGTTTCGAAGTCAAGACTCCGGTTCCGGTGAAGAGGTTCCTCACAAGTACCCAGGAGCGCCCAAAAGGTGCGTTGAAGTGTTGAAGATTCGGTAAAGACGATGTGACCACGCGTCAGCCACTGCGGGGAGGGCTCAGCGCAGCCGCTGGCTGATCACCTTGGAGACTCCGTCGCCCTGCATCGAGACGCCGTACAGCGCGTCGGCGACCTCCATCGTCCGCTTCTGGTGCGTGATCACGATGAGCTGGGAGCTCTCCTGGAGCTCTTCCATGATCCGGATCAGCCGCTGCAGATTGGTGTCGTCGAGGGCCGCCTCGACCTCGTCCATGACGTAGAACGGGCTCGGCCTGGCCTTGAAGATGGAGACCAGCAGGGCAACGGCCGTAAGGGATCGCTCGCCGCCGGACAGCAGCGAGAGCCGCTTGACCTTCTTGCCCGGCGGCCTGGCCTCGACGTCGAGACCGGTCGTCAGCATGTTGTCCGGGTCGGTGAGGATGAGCCGGCCCTCGCCGCCCGGGAAGAGCCGGGAGAAGACGCCCTCGAACTCACGCGCGGTGTCCCGGAACGCCTCCGTGAACACCTGCTCCACCCGCTCGTCGACCTCCTTGATCACCTGCATCAGATCGGCCCGGGTCTTCTTCAGGTCTTCGAGCTGCTCGGAGAGGAACTTGTGCCGTTCCTCCAGCGCCGAGAACTCCTCGAGGGCGAGAGGATTCACCTTCCCGAGTTGCTGGTACGCCCGTTCGGCCGCCTTCAGCCGCTTCTCCTGCTCGGCCCTGACGAACGGCCTCGGCAGGTTACGCGGATCCTCCGGGTCCGCCGGAAGCTCCTCGCCCTCCGCCGCGGGCGACGGCGGCACCAGCTGCTCGGGGCCGTACTCCTCGGCCAGGCCGGCCGGCTCGACGCCGAACTCCTCCAGCGCCTTCGCCTCCACCTGCTCCATACGCAGCCGCTTCTCGGCCCCGAGCACCTCGCCCCGGTGTACCGAGTCGGTGAGCCGGTCGAGCTCGCTCTTGAGGTCACGGCCGCGTCCCCGCTCGGCCGCCAGCTCCCGCTCGCGCTCGGCCTTCGCCGCCTCGGCCCTGCCCCGCTCCTCCTCGGCCCGTACGACCGAGACCTCGACATGGGCGAGCAGCTGGCGGGCGCCCGACGCCACGGCGGTGGCCACGGCGGCCTCGTGGCGCAGCCGGGCCCGGCGCTGCTCGGCGCGGGCGCGCGCCTCACGCTCGGCACGGGCCCCCCGGTCCAGCGCGTCGGCCCGCCCGGCGAGCGCCTTGACGCGTTCCTCGTGGGTACGGGCCTGGAGGCGCGCCTCCATCTCGGTCTGGCGGGCGTTGGCACCGTCGGCGGCGAGCCGGTCGCGTACGGAGGTGTCGGGCTCCTCCTCGACCGGGGTCTCCTCGGCGACCAGCAGCCGTTCCGCCAGCTCCTCCGCCTCCTCGGTGGCCCGCTCCAGCGCCTCCTGCGCCCGGGCGGCCGAGGCGGTCATCCGCTCGGCCTCCCCTGCCGCGCCACGGGCCTGGCCGGCCAGCCGCCCCAGCTGCTGGGCCACTCCGGACTTCTCCCGCTCTCCGGCGCGGCGCCGCTCGCCCAGCTCCTCGGCGCGGGCCGCGCCCTCGGCCCGCCGTGCGGCTGCGGCGCGCTGGGCCGAGGCGAGTTCCTCGCAGCGCACGGCCAGCTCGGCCAGTTCGGCGGCGGCCTCGTCGACGGAGGCCTGGACCTCCAGCAGGCTCGGGGCCCCTGCGGACCCGCCGTGCGCGAAGTGGGCGCCCAGGACGTCTCCCTCGGCGGTGACGGCGGTCAGCCCGGGGTGGGCGGCGACCAGCTCCTCCGCGTCCTCCAGGGTGCCGACGACGACCATGTCCCGCACCAGCCGCCCTACGGCCGCCACCAGTTCGGCGGGGCCCCGCACCAGTCCGGCGACGGCGGGCGCGGCGGTCTCCCCGGTGGCGACGGCCTGACCGGCCTGCACCGCGCCCGCCGTCGCCGTCCCCGAGGCCGTGGCGTCGGACCCGGCACCGGATGCCGTGACGGCCGAGGGGGCGTGCTCCGCCCCCGAGGCCTGGCCGGGCACCTGTCCCGCGAGGCCGTCGCCGGGCTGCCTCAGCTGCTCCGTGGCCTGGGCGGGCACCTGTCCGCCCGCCGCTCCGCCCGTCAGCAGCGCCGCACGCCCCGCGTCCTGCTTGCGCAGCAGGCGGATCGCGTCCGCCGCCGTGGCCGGGCCCGTCACCGCGACGGCGTCGGCGGCCGCGCCCAGTGCGGCGGCCACCGCGACCTCGTACCCGGGGGCCACGGTGAGCAGCTCCGCGACCGGTCCGAGCAGTCCGGTGAGCCGGTCCCCCGCGCCGAGCAGCACCCCCGTGCCGTCCTTGCGCCGCAGGCCCAGCGACAGCGCCTCGTGCCGTGCGGAGACGGCCGCGCGGCTGCGCTCCGCCGCGGTGACCGCCTCGCGCGCCGCGCCGAGGGCCGACTCCGCCCCGGCGAGCTCCCGCTTGGCCGCCTCGTGCTGCTCCGCCAGTTCGGCGTCGCCCGCGTCCAGCCCCTCGACCTCGGCCTTGAGCTGCTCGTACTCCTCCTGGGCCGCGACCGCCCGCTCCTGCGCCTCGTCCCGGGACGCGGCCAGCCGGTCGATCTCGGCCTGCGCCGAACCCGCGCGGCTGCGGGCCGCGTTGACCTGGCCGTTGAGCCGGGCGAGCCCCTCGCGGCGGTCGGCGATGGCCCGGGCCGCGTCCCGGAGCCTGCGCTCCTCGGACGCCAACTGCCGCTCCAGTTCGGCCCGGTGCGCGGTGGTGTCCTCCAGGGCGTGCTCGGCCGCTTCGAGCGCCGCCTCCAGCTCCGCCTCCTGCTCGCGGATCCGGGCGGCCTCCCGCTCCATGTCCTCCGGGTCCCGCCCGCGGCGCTCCTCCTCCGGCGCGGCGGTGGCGCTCTTCACGCGGGCGTCGGCGAGGGAGGTGGTGCCCCGCACGCGCTCGGCCAGCTGCGAGAGCTCGTACCAGGTCTGCTGGGCGCGCTGGAGCCGGGGCGCGAGCCGCCGCACCTCGTCCTCCAGGTCCGCCTCGCGGGCGAGTGCCGCCTTGAGGTCGGCCTCCGCCGCCTCACGGCGCTTCTTGAGGGCCGCCTCGTCGGCGATCTCCTCCCGCAGCGCCTCCCTCAGCCGCACCAGGTCGTCGGCGAGCAGCCGCAGCCGGGCATCGCGCAGATCGGCCTGGATGACGGCGGCCCGGCGCGCCACGGCGGCCTGCCGGCCCAGCGGTTTGAGCTGGCGCCGCAGTTCGTCGGTGAGGTCCTGGACGCGGGCCAGGTTGGCGCCCATCGCCTCCAGCTTCCGCAGCGCCTTCTCCTTGCGCTTACGGTGCTTGAGGACTCCGGCCGCCTCCTCGATGAAGGCGCGGCGTCCCGTCGGGTCGGCGTGCAGCACGGAGTCCAGCCGGCCCTGGCCGACGATGACGTGCATCTCGCGGCCGATTCCGGAGTCCGAGAGGAGTTCCTGGATGTCGAGCAGCCGGCAGGTGTCGCCATTGATCTGGTATTCGCTGCCGCCGTTGCGGAACATGATCCGGGTGATCGTCACTTCGGCGTACTCGATGGGGAGCGCGCCGTCGGAATTGTCGATGGTCAGCGACACTTCCGCCCGGCCGAGGGGTGGCCTTCCCGTGGTGCCGGCGAAGATCACGTCTTCCATCTTGCCGCCGCGCAGGGATTTGGCCCCCTGCTCCCCCATGACCCAGGAGAGCGCGTCCACCACATTCGATTTACCCGACCCGTTGGGGCCGACGACACAGGTGATCCCCGGTTCGAACCGCAGGGTGGTGGCGGAGGCGAACGATTTGAAACCACGGAGGGTCAGGGCCTTGAGGTGCACGCCGCCGGACTCTACCTTTCACTCTCGGTTTCGCTGATGAAGGTGCAGGGCACATCAGACGTTAAGCGAAGAGCGACAGGCCGACGACGGCCCGGGGGGAAAGAAAGAAGGGACGCCGGAGCGTCCCTTGTAAATCATGCACGGTGCTGCTGTGCAGTCATCCGAGCACAGTCCAGCGTGACGGATCGCGTGCGGACCGGACCACGAGCATTCCTCGGTGCTCCGGAACATTCCGGGACGACGATCCGTGACGAAGACTTCGGTGATTGATCCCGAGCGGCTGGCGTATGGCCCGGCCGGCCCCGGCAGGGCCGTGGGGTCAGGTCAGCGCGGGCTCCGCCTGGGGTACGTCGATGTCGATGCTGTCGAGCAGCGACTCCTGGTGCTGAGCGGCGGCGTTGAGCGCGTCGTTCTCGTCCTGGATCCGTACGAGCTCGGATTCCAGGTCCTGGACGCGCTTCTGAAGCCGTCGCATCTCGGCGAGGAGTCGCGGATCGGAACCGCCGACGTAACCGAGAAGCGCCTTTGCCATGATGAGAGGTCCTCCACACTGAGTGACCGACCGATGCGGTGTGGGTCGTGAGGGAATCGCACCCGCGGTGCTCAGCAGTGCTGTGAATTCACTGCTGTTCTGCTGTCACCAGCTCTGCCGAACAGCTGAGGTGCGCGGGGATTTCAGCGTCTCACCAAAAAGTTTGACGGTCAACACGATCACACGCCAGGGGGCCGGGTGTCCCGGGGGCGCGCGGGCTGACGATCTTGCGGCGCGACTCTCCTGCGGGGCCCGAGGGGCGTGGAGATCTTCGTCAATGCCGCAGCCTGGCATGGCGTGCGCCTCTTGGCAACCATGTCCGGGTACCGGCTCCTTCCGCAGGTCATTTCGGGTGCGGCACTCCCGCGCGGCCTCCGTTCACCGCCCGCGATCCCTCGTGCGCGCAGCGGATCCGGGTCCCTTTTCCCGGGCGGGGTCAGCGGATCGCGAATCCCTCGTATCCACCGCGCGGGGTGTCCCAGATCTCAGTGACGCCGTCCACGCGTCCGGGTGTGTCGTCGGATCCGAGCCAGTCGAGCAGACGGTGGCAATTGTCACGCGGCCCTTCGGCCACGACCTGCACCCGTCCGTCGTCGAGATTGAGGGCGAAGCCGGTGAGGTTTCCGATCTCCAAAGCATTTGCCCTGGTGAACCAGCGAAACCCTACTTGCTGTACTCGGCCGCGTACCCATACGACGAGTCGTGCGTCTTCGTTCATGCCCGAACGCTAACCGGCCAATTGCACAAGGAGCACGCCGCCCCAATCCGCCATGGCGTAAGGTCCCCTCGCAATAGCCTCACCCGAACGGGTGAGTTTGATCTTTACGGTGACGTCGGAACGACGCCCGGAGCACGAGGAAGGCACAGCGCATGGGACGGCATCGACGCGCAGGCGCGGCCCCCGCCGCTGAGCAGCACGCGGCCACCGCGGAGGACGCGCGCCGGGGTGCGCGCCGTAAGAAGCGAGCCGGTGTGCCCGTACGCGCCGGGCTCCTCGGCGTCTCCGCGGCCGTGGCCGTCGGAGCCGTGGCCGTGGCCTCGGGGCTGCTGCCCGGTGGCGACAGCTACAGCGTCAGCGGTGGCGGGGCCGCCGACCAGGTCCACGCGGGCGGCGCTCCCGACCTGCTGACCCAGGGCGATTCCTCGGCCGAGCCGACCAGCCGTACGTCGGCCTCCGCATCGGCCGAGGCCGACCGGGGTTCCGGCCGTTCCGCCGCCCCCTCGAAGTCGCCCTCCGCCACCCCGAGCGCGAAGCCGAGCAAGAAGCCGTCGGCCACCGCCTCGAAGCCCGCCACGAAGACGCCGGAGCGGACGAAGGCCCCCGCTGCGGAGCCGAGGAAGAGCACCTCGTCCAGCCCGGCCGCCAAGGCCCCGGCCACTCCCGAGTCCTCCTCCGCCACCCCGAGCCGCAAGCCCACCGCCTCGACGAGCCCGTCCGCCGGCACCGCGCAGGCCGCCGTGCTCTCCCTGGTCAACCAGGAGCGCGCGAAGGTCGGCTGCAGCCCGGTGACCACGAGCGCCTCACTGACCGCGCTCGCCCAGAACTTCAGCGAGGACATGGCGGCCCGCGACTTCTTCGGCCACACCGACCCGGACGGGGCGACCCCCTGGGACCGCGCCGCCGCCGCCGGTGTGCAGGGCCTGGGCGGCGAGAACATAGCCCGGGGCCAGGCCGACGCGCAGGCCGTCATGGACGCCTGGATGAACAGCGAGGGTCACCGCGCGAACATTCTCAACTGCGACTACAAGACGCTCGGCGTGGGCGTCCACCTCGGCTCCGGCGGCCCCTGGTGGACCCAGGACTTCGGCTTCTGAGAAGCCCCGGCCGGCCGCGACTCCGGCTTCTGGGAAGTCCCGGGCCGGCCACGTGGGTCTCCGTACACTGACGGGCATGGCATGCCGTATCAGTGAACTGGTCCTCGACGTCGCCGACCCCGAGCGGCTCGCGGCGTTCTGGAGCGAGGTCCTCGGCTACGTGGAGATCGGCCGGGAGGACGACGGGAGCATCGAGATCGGGCCGCCCGGCACCGGGTTCGGCGGTCCGCAGCCCACCCTCGTGCTCAGCCCGAGCAGCGACCCGCGCGCCGGGAAGCTCCCCCTGCACATCGACGTCAACGCCACCGACCGTGACCAGGACGCCGAGCTGGAGCGGCTGCTCGCCCTCGGGGCCAGGCCCGCCGACGTCGGTCAGACCGGCACCGAGAGCTGGCACGTCCTGGCCGACCCGGAGGGCAACGAGTTCTGCCTCCTGCGCCGCCGGCTCCAGCCCCTCTGACCGCTCCGGGAGCGTCCGGCGCGCGTCAGGAGACCCGTGGCGGGCGCTGGCAGCGCGGGCAGAAATAGCTGGAGCGGTTCATCCACGGCCGCCGCCGCATCGGCGTACCGCAGCGGCGGCAGGGTTCGTCCTCGCGACCGTAGGCGTCCAGCGACCGGTCGAAGTAGCCGGACTCCCCGTTCACATTGACGTACAGGCTGTCGAAGCTGGTGCCGCCCTGGTCGAGGGCCTCCCGCATCACGTCCCGGACATGGCCGAGCAGCTCGGCCGTCCTCGGGCGCGTGAGGGTCGCGGTCGGCCGCTCGTAGTGCAGCTTGCTGCGCCAGAGCGCCTCGTCGGCGTAGATGTTGCCCACGCCGCTGATCAGGGACTGGTCGAGCAGGGCCCGCTTCACCGTCGTACGGCGCAGGCGCAGCGCCAGGTGGAAGGCGGTGTCGTCGAAGGCCGGGTCCAGGGGGTCGCGCGCGATGTGGGCGATGACGTCGGGCAGGCCGTCGGGGGTGTTCCCGTGGAGCGAGAGCCCGCCGAAGGTCCGCTGGTCGACGAAGCGCAGCTCGGTACCGAGGGCGTCGTCGAAGCGGATCCGGATGCGCAGGTGCTTCTCGTCGACGGCCTCCTCGGGCTGCACGAGGAGCTGGCCGCTCATGCCGAGGTGGCCCAGGAGCGAGGACTCCGCCTCGTCGAGGGGCACCCAGAGGTACTTGCCGCGGCGCATCGCCGTGCCGAAGCGCAGTCCGCGGAGCCGGGCCGCGAAGTCGCCGCCGCCCGAGAGGTGCCGCCGGACCGCACGCGGATGCAGGACCTCGACGTCCTCGACGGTCCGGCCCGCCGTCCAGCGCTCCAGTCCCCGCCGCACGACTTCGACCTCGGGCAGTTCGGGCACGGCGGGCGCTCCTTCGGGGGATGACGGGAAGGGAAGTGACGGTCGGGGTGGTGAGGAGACAGCGAAACCCCCCGATGCCCGAGGGCACCGAGGGGTTTCCCCTTCGTTCAGGCCGGAGCTGCGTCCGAGTGCGGCGACGGGTCGGCAGGGGTGTCGGCGACCCCTCCGTCGACAGCGGCCTTGGCCGCCGCCTCCCGCGCTTCCGCGGCGGCGCTGATCTCGCGCCAGGCGGACTCCGCCGCCTGCTGCTCCGCTTCCTTCTTGCTACGGCCGGTGCCGGTGCCGTACGAGACACCACCGACGCGAGCAGCAGCAGTAAAGGTCTTCTCGTGATCGGGGCCGGTCTCCGTGACGAGGTACTCGGGGACTCCGAGGCTCTCGCTCGCGGTGAGCTCCTGGAGACTGGTCTTCCAGTCCAGGCCGGCTCCGAGGTTGGAGGACCTGTCGATCAGCGGGTCGAAGAGCCGGTGAACCAGCTCCGAGGCCGCGCCGAGGCCCTGGTCGAGATAGACGGCGCCGATCACCGCTTCAAGGGTGTCGGCGAGGATGGAAGCCTTGTCCCGGCCACCCGTGCCCTCTTCACCACGGCCGAGCCGGATGAAGGAGCCGAGTTCGAGGCCGCGGCCCACTTCCGCAAGCGCCCGCGAGTTGACCACCGCGGCCCGCAACTTGGCCAGCTGGCCTTCGGGCAGGTCGGGGTGGGTGCGGTACAGCGTGTCCGTGACCACCAGGCCGAGCACGGAGTCCCCGAGGAACTCCAGCCGCTCGTTGGTGGGCAGACCGCCGTTCTCGTACGCGTACGAACGGTGGGTCAGCGCACGCACCAGAAGGGCGGACTCGAGGTGATACCCGAGCCGCCCTTCCAGAAGCGTGTGGGACGAGGCTGTGTTGATGTTGTCTGTCTGCTTCTTGGAGCTGGACAACTCAGACATCGGGCCTCTCACCAGCCGCTCAGACCTCGAGGACCTGGCGCTTGTTGTAGGTGCCGCAGCTCGGGCACGCAATGTGCTGGAGCTTCGGCTCCTGGCAACGCTCGCACGAAACCAGGGTGGGGACCGCAGCCTTCCACTGCGACCGGCGGTGGCGCGTGTTGCTGCGCGACATCTTCCGCTTCGGAACAGCCACGGCTACTTCTCCTGCTTCTCGTCGACGCCCGGTTCGGCGCCGCCCATGTTGTCCTTCTCGCCGTCCTGAACGGTCTCGGCGAGTCCTTGCAGTGCCGCCCAACGGATGTCGACGGCATCGTGGTGGTGGTCAGGATTCTCGTCCAGCCTGATTCCGCATTCGGAACACAGACCGGCACAGGTCTCCTTGCACACCGGCTGCAGCGGCAGTGCGAGCACCACCGCGTCACGCAGCACAGGCTCGAGATCGAACGAGTCGTCCTCGAGAAAGAACCTGTCCTCGTCGTCCTCGGCGTCGTCGACCGGGTCCGCGGTCCTGCTGCGGTTCCGGTCATCGGCGTCAGGGTACGAGAACATCTCCTGGAAGTCCGCTGCGACCTCGATGGCCAGCGGCTCCAGACACCTTACGCACTCCCCCTCGGCCGTCGCACGGGCGGTGCCTGTGACGAGCACCCCTTCCATGACGGATTCGAGGCGGAGGTCCAGCGCCACGGGCGCCTTCTCCGGCACACCGATGACCCCGTCGATACCGAGGTTCGGGGAGCCGGGTGCCTCCACCGTGCGGGTCAGCCGCTTCATGGCACCAGGACGCCGGCCCAGCTCGCGCGTATCGAACACGAGAGGGCTGCGGTGATCGAGGTGGCCGTTCAGGGCTTTTCCTGCTTTCGAAATCATGTGCGTGGTGCGGCTTCGGGTGGGCCACCCCTGTCCTGACGGAAAGAGGGCAGCCGGGATCGCGGACATACACGCGACCGAAGAGCCAGGATACTGGACGTACCGCCCAGCTCCCAATCCGGTCGCCCCGCTCCGGTCAGCGGCCCTGTTCGTAGCGGCGCAGCTGTTCCAGGTCGATCATGCTGGTGTCGAAGAGGCTGGTCTCGTCCAGCGCGCTCTCGCCCTGCTGAGCGGGGATCTGGCCCTGCTGCGGCCAGTACTCCTGCTGCTGCTGGTTCGGGTCGTACGCCTGCTGCTGGTAGGCGCCGTACGCGTCGGGCTGCTGCTGGTAGGCGGCGTAGGGGTCGGCCTGGAGCTGCTGCTGCGAGTCCTGGTAGCCGTAGGTCTGCGCGTACTGCGGCTCGGGCTGCCCCTGTACGGGGAAACCCGTCTGCGCGGGGTCCTGGTAGTCGGCGACCGGCGCGTAGTCCGGCTGCGCGGGCTCCGCGTACGAGGGCTGCTGCGGGCTGTGGTGCGGAGCGGGGGTGGCGAGCTCGGCCAGGCCGGCCCAGTGGTCCTCGTCGCTGGTGTGCTGCCCGCCGCCCGCGGCGTCCTGGGCGGCCATGTGCGCGCCGAGCTCGTCGGTGGCGACCCGGCCGTGCAGCTTCTGGCGGCCCCGGCCGACAGCCTCCAGGGTCTTGGCGAGCACGGCCTCGAAGGCGCCGAGCTTGGTGTCCACGTAGTCGTCGGCACGCCGGCGGAGCGTCTCGGGGTCGGCGCTGCGCTCGGGCGCCTCGGCGAAGTCGGGGTCCTCGTAACCCTGCTCGTCGAGGCCCTCGCTGCGGCCCAGGAGCTTCTCGCGGCCCCGGTCGACGGAGCCGATGGTCTTGGTGAGGACGACCTCGAAGTTGGCGAGCTTGCTGTCGACGTACTCGTCGGCCTCGCCGCGGACCTCGTCGGCCTCCCGGCGGGCCTCGGACAGGATCCGGTCCGCCTCGGCCTGGGACCGCTGGGCGATCTCGGTGCCGGAGATCAGCGAACCGCGCTCCGCGCGGGCGGACTCGATGATCCGCTCGGCCTCCTGCCGGGCCTGCTCGACGAGCTGCTCGCGGCCGCCGATGAGCTCCTCGGCGTGGGCCAGCGAGCCGGGCAGGGCCTCGCGGACCTCCTCCAGCATCGCGAGCAGTTCGGCCCGGTTGACCACGCAGGACGCCGACATGGGCATGGACCGGGCGTTCCCGACCGTTTCGACGATCTCGTCGAGCTTCTTCTGCACGTCCACCGTGTGCTCGCCACTCTCTGCTGCTGTTGGAGACGGACGGGACGACTGTAAGGCCAGTCGCCTCCCGTCCGACACCTGGTGACGGACAGTCAGCGGTTCACTTCTGGCCGAGTCGTTCCACGAGGGCCTCGTGGACCGTCGGCGGCAGCAGGTGCGCCACGTCGCCGCCCCAGGTGGCGACCTCCTTGACCAGGGAGGACGACAAGAAGCTGTAGGTCGGGTTCGTCGGCACGAAGAGCGTCTCGACCCCCGAGAGGCCGTTGTTCATCTGGGCCATCTGCAGCTCGTAGTCGAAGTCGCTGACGGCCCGCAGGCCCTTCACGATCGCCGGGATGTCGCGCTGCTTGCAGAAGTCGACCAGCAGGCCGTGGAAGGACTCGACCTGGACGTTGCCGAAGTCGGCCGTCACCTCGCGGATCAGGTCGATCCGCTCGTCCACCGTGAACAGCCCCTTCTTGGACTGGTTGATCATCACGGCGACGTGCACGACGTCGTACAGCTTCGAGGCTCGACCGATGATGTCGAGATGTCCGTTGGTGATGGGGTCGAACGACCCCGGACAGACGGCGCGGCGCAACGTGGTTCCCTCGCTCTCCGGTGCGGTCATCGTGCGTCTTCGCACGTAGAGGCGGCGCGACCGTACCAAAACGTGGCTTCGCCGTAGCGACGGGCCCGCTGAGGCTCGAATCCGTCGGGCCAGTTGAATTGCCCGCCCCTGGTGCTCCGTTCCACCGTGACGAGAGCGTCGCCCGTGAGCCACCCCTGAGCACGGAGTGTGAGCAGGATCTCCCGAAGATCGTCATCGGTGACGGCGTACGGCGGGTCGAGGAAGACCACGTCGTACGGATCGGAGGGTGCCGGTCCCGTCACGATCTGTTCCGCTTTGCCCGCGCGGAATTCGGCGCCGGGCAGGCCGAGGGTGCGGATGTTGTCGCGGACGGTGCGCGCGGCCTTGGCGTCGGCCTCCACGAGCAGCGCGTGGGCGGCTCCGCGCGAGAGCGCCTCCAGGCCGACGGCGCCGGAGCCCGCGTAGAGGTCGGCGACGCGGATGCCGTCGAGCGTGCCCAGGAGCGCCGCCCAGGTGGAGAACAGCCCCTCGCGCGCACGGTCGGAGGTGGGGCGGGTGCCGGTGCCGGGCGGGACGGCCAGGCGGCGTCCGCCGGCCACGCCTGCGATCACGCGGGTCATGGGTGTCGTTCCTCGGGTCGCGGGAGGCACACAGGACGGGACGTGTGCCGTGCTCCCACGATATGGCGTCGCCGGGGATCCGCCTGATCACCCCTTGTCGAGGTACTCCTCCCTGTCCTTGTCGAGCAGGGCGTCCAGCGCGGTGCGCAGCTCGGGCAGGCGCTCCAGCTCGGGGTCGTCGGCGACGACGCGTACGGCCTCCTCGCGGGCCGCGGCGATGACCTCCTCGTCGTCGATCACGCTGAGCACCCGCAGGGAGGAGCGGACCCCGGACTGGGCCTGGCCGAGGACGTCGCCCTCGCGCCGCTGTTCCAGGTCGATGCGGGAGAGCTCGAAGCCGTCGAGGGTGGCGGCGACCGCGGAGAGCCTGGCCCGGGCGGGGCTCGCCTCGTGGGCCTCGCTGACCAGCAGGCAGAGACCGGGGGCGCTGCCGCGGCCGACGCGGCCCCTGAGCTGGTGCAGCTGGGACACCCCGAAGCGGTCCGCGTCCATGATCACCATCGCGGTGGCGTTGGGGACGTTGACCCCGACCTCGATGACGGTGGTGGCGACCAGGACATCGGCCTCGCCGGCGGCGAACCGCCGCATGACGTCGTCCTTGTCGTCGGGCTGCATCCTGCCGTGGAGCACCTCGACGCGCAGACCGGAGAGAGGGCCCTTGGCGAGCTGGTCGGCGATGTCGAGCACGGCGAGCGGCGGCCGCTTCTCGGCGTCGTCCTCGGGGGCGGCCTTCTTCTTCCCCTTCCCCTTCTTCGCGGCCTCCTCGGCGTCGTCGCCGATGCGGGGGCAGACGACGTAGGCCTGGTGGCCGTTCTCCACCTCCTCGCGGACGCGCTCCCAGGCGCGGGTGAGGAAGTGGGGCTTGTCCTTGGCGGGGACGACATGGCTGGCGATCGGTGAGCGGCCGGCGGGGAGCTGGTCGAGGACGGAGGTCTCCAGGTCGCCGAAGACGGTCATCGCGACCGTACGGGGAATGGGGGTGGCCGTCATGACCAGGAGGTGCGGCGGCTGCTTCCCCTTGGAACGCAGCGCGTCGCGCTGTTCCACGCCGAAGCGGTGCTGCTCGTCGACGACGACCAGGCCGAGGTCGTGGAACTGGACCTTGTCCTCGATCAGCGCGTGGGTGCCGATGACGATCCCGGCCTCGCCCGTGACGAGGTCGAGCAGGGCCTGTCGGCGGGCCGCCGTGCCCATGGAGCCGGTGAGCAGGACGACCTTGGTGCCGAGATCGGAGCCCCCGGGCATTCCCGCCCGTCGCCCGCCACCACCCTCCTGAAGAGGCGCTTCGCGCCAGAGCCCCCAGTTCTCGGCCAGCTCGCCCATCATCTCGGTGATGGAGCGGTGGTGTTGCTGGGCGAGCACCTCGGTGGGGGCGAGCATCGCGGCCTGGCCGCCCGCGTCGACGACGGTGAGCATCGCGCGCAGGGCCACCATCGTCTTTCCCGACCCCACCTCGCCCTGCAGCAGCCGGTGCATCGGGTGTTCGGTCGCCAGATCGCCGAAGATCTCCCCGGTGACCTTCTGCTGGCCTTCGGTGAGGGTGAAGGGCAGCTTGGCGTCGAAGGCGTCGAGCAGGCCGCCGGGGACGGATCTGCGGGCCACCGCGGGGAGCTGGGTGTCGGCGTAACGGCGGCGGGCGAGTGCGACCTGGAGCACGAAGGCCTCGTCCCAGCGCAGCCGGTCCCGCGCGGCGGCGATGTCCGCCTTGGTCTGCGGGCGGTGGATCCGGAGCAGCGCCTCCGGCAGCGGGACGAATCCGCGCCCCTCGCGCAGCGCCTCGGGCAGCGGGTCCACCGCGTCCTGCGCGCTGGGCAGGACGGTGTCGACGGCCTTGGCGATCCGCCAGGAGTCGAGCTGCTTGCAGGCCGGGTAGATCGGCAGCAGCTGCCCGGCGAACGCGTCGACGGCCTCGGTCACCTCCGCCGGGTCGTCGGTGTCCTTCGCGTCGAGGAGCTGGTACGTGGGGTGCGCCAGCTGCATCTTGCGGTTGAAGACGGAGACCTTGCCCGCGAACATCGCCCGCCGGCCCGGCAGGAGCTCCTTGTGGGGCTTGTGGACGCCGTGGCCGAAGAAGACCAGCTGGAGCCGGCCGCTGCCGTCGGTGAGGGTGACCTCCAGCCGCTTGCCCCGGCCGTTGTTGAACATCATGATCCGCGCGTCGGCGACCTGGGCGACGACCGTCACATGCTCGTCGAGCGGAAGCTCGGTGAGCGCCGTGAGGCGGCCCCGCTCCTCGTAGCGCCGCGGGTAGTGGTGCAGCAGATCACCGACCGTGTGCAGGTCGAGGTGTTCGGCCATCACCTTCGCGGTGGCTCCGCCGAGCAGCTTCTTGAGGGGTTCATCGAAAGCGGACACGCGGTCCATTGCACACCACGCCACTGACAGATGTCTCCGAGCGCCGCCCCGCCCGACGTGTCACTCGACGCCGATGAGCAGAGGCGCCGCCTGGTGGCCGCCCCGGTAGACGACCGTGTCGACGGCGAGGTAGCCCTCCCGGACGTGGGCGCTCAGCTCGTCGGCCAGGGTGTCGGGCACGTCCTCCCCCAGGACCAGCGTGACCAGTTCCCCGCCGGCCGACAGCATCCGGTCCAGGACCGTGCGGGCCGTTCCGGGGACGTCCTCGCCGATGACGGCGACGTCCCCGTCGATCAGGCCCAGGATGTCGCCGGCCTGGCAGATGCCCGCCATGGTCCACGACTGCCGTTCGGCGACGGCCAGTTCGGCGTACCGGGTGGCGCCCGCCGCCGAGGTCATCGCGACGACGTCCTCGTCGAAGCTGCGGCCGGGCTCGTGGACGGCGAGGGCGGCGATGCCCTGGACGGCGGCGCGGGTGGGGACCAGGGCGACGCGGATGCCCTCGCCCCTGGCCTGTTCGGCGGCCGCGGCGGCGGTGTGGCGCAGCTGCGCGTCGTTCGGCAGCAGGACCACCTCGCGGGCGTGCGCGCGGCGGATGGCATCGACCAGTTCGCCGCTGGCGGGCGGCTCGCCGGGGCGGGCGAGCACGGTGGTGGCCCCGGCCTCGGCGCACAGCCCGGAGAGCCCGTCGCCGGGTACGACCACGACGACCGCGCGCTGGACGGGTTCCCGGTGGGCCGAGCCCCGGTCGGCCGCGAAGTGGGTGATCCGGATCCGGTAGGGGCGGCCGGCCTCCACCCCCGCTTCGACGGCCGCTCCGGCGTCGTCGACATGGACGTGGACGTTCCACAGGCCGTCGCCTCCGACCACCACGAGGGAGTCCCCCAGGGCGTCCAGCCGGCTCCGCAGCTTGGCGACCGCCTCGTCGCGGGCCTCCAGCAGATAGATGACCTCGAAGGCGGGGCCGTTGCCCTCGCCCGCGTCCGCGCAGTCACCGGTCAGCGGCAGGACGTCGGGGGCGGGCCGTACGGCGCGCTCCTGGGGGCGCCCTCCGACGGCTTCCAGCAGCGCGCCGAGGACGGCCACCAGGCCCTGCCCGCCCGCGTCGACGACGCCCGCGCGGCCGAGAACCTCCAGCTGGCCGGGGGTGGCGGCCAGCGCGGCACGAGCTCCCTCGTACGCCGCCGAGGCCACGTCCGTGAGGCCGGCGCTCCGGTCCGTGGCCCCGGCCGCCTCGGCGGCGGCGGTGGCGACGGTGAGCACGGTGCCCTCGACGGGATGGGCGACGGCCAGCCGTGCCGCCGCGGCGGCCTCCGTCAGCGCGGTCCGCAGGTGACGGGCGTCACCCGACGCGGAGAGCACCGCGGCCATGCCGCGCAGCAGTTGGGCCAGGATGGTCCCGGAGTTGCCCCGGGCACCGATCAGCGCGCCGTGGGCCATGGCCCGCACGGCATCGGCGGGAGCGGGCGCGGTGGAGCCGGTCTCATGGGCGGCGAAGACCGCTTCGACGGCCGCGGCGGCCGACTCGACGGTGAGGTACAGGTTGGTGCCGGTGTCCCCGTCGGCCACGGGATAGACGTTGATGGCGTCGATGGCCGCCCGTTCCCGGCCGAGGGCCTCCAGGGCCAGGGAGCACCAGGTGCGCACCGCGACGGCGTCGATTTCGTCGGGTGACTGCGGCACCGTTGGTCCTCCTTGGGACGGCCGTGGGGGGCTGGCTGCACCGCAGGGTAGCCGTCGCGCACGGGCCCGTCGGGCGCAGGTGCGGGACGGAGTGCCCTGGGAGCCGTGGTAGTTTCGTATCTCCGACGCAGCCGTTGTATGCTGCTTCGGTTGCCCGACGAAAGTCGGGCCATTCCTCCGGTACCGCCACTTCAGTAAAATGATTCCGGCGCGCCGGAATTCACTGTAAGTGCATCTGAAGTCTTTGGAGTGACCCGTGGCTGCCAACTGCGACGTTTGCGGCAAGGGGCCGAGCTTCGGCAACAACATTTCGCACTCGCACCGCCGTACGTCCCGTCGCTGGAATCCCAACATCCAGCGCGTGCGTGCCGTGGTCGGTCGGACGCCGAAGCGGCTCAACGTCTGCACCTCGTGCATCAAGGCCGGCAAGGTCGCGCGCTGACGTCCCCGTCGTAGCGCAGCCTTCCGGTTGCCCAAAAAGCCGGTCCACCTCGGTGGACCGGCTTTTTGCTGTGCTCCGGGCCGGGCGTCAGCGCTCGCCGCGAGTCTGCCAGCCGTGGTCGACGGGGCCGATCCCGCCGCCCAGCGCGAAGCCGGCACGGATCGCGCCGGTGACGTACTCCTTCGCGCCCCGTACGGCGGCCGGGACGTCCTGGCCGCGGGCGAGGCCGCAGGCGATGGCGGAGGCGAGGGTGCAGCCGGTGCCGTGGGTGTGCCGGTTGTCCAGCCTGGGGGCGCGCAGCCAGTGCTCCTCGTCGCCGTCCGTGAGCAGGTCCACGGCCTCGCCGGGCAGGTGGCCGCCCTTGATGACCACCCAGCGCGGTCCGTGGGCGAGGAGCTCGGCGGCGGCCCGGCGCATCCCCGCCTCGTCGGTGACGGTGAGGCCGGTGAGCTGGGCCACCTCGTCGAGGTTCGGGGTGGCGACCGTGGCGACGGGCAGCAGCTTCGTGCGTACGGAGTCGAGGGCTTCGGCGGCCAGCAGCGGGTCCCCGTGCTTGGAGACCCCCACGGGATCGACGACGACGGGCGCTCCGGTCTCCGCGAGGAGTTCCGCGACGGTGTCGACGAGCACGGCCGAGGACAGCATGCCGGTCTTCACCGCCTGGACGCCGATGTCGTCGACGACGCTGCGGTACTGGGCGCGTACGGCGTCCGCCGGCAGCTCCCAGGCGCCCTGGACGCCCAGCGAGTTCTGGGCGGTCACCGCGGTCAGCACGCTCATCCCGTGGGTGCCGAGGGCCAGCATCGTCTTGAGGTCGGCCTGGATGCCCGCACCGCCGCCGGAGTCGGATCCGGCGACGGTGAGGACACGGGGCGGTATCGGGGCAGGTGCGGTCATGCCCCGGAATCTACTAGGGCGTGCGTGCCGGACGCCGCCGGGCAGGCGGAGACTTCCCCGGCACGCCCTAAGCGTCCTCTATGGATCCGAAATGGTCCCAGCCGCCCTTGCTCGTCCAGGGCGCCCCGTCGACGGTGACCTGGGGCAGCGCGGAGGGGTTGAGGACCTCCCCGATGACCTTCCAGCGCGCGGGGAGCTTCACGTCGGCCGGGAACGTGGCCACGATCGCGTGGTCCTCTCCCCCGGTGAGCACCCACTGCAGCGGGTCGACGCCGACGGCCTGCCCGATGTCGGACATCTGGGAGGGGATGTCGATGAGCCCGGACCGCAGGTCGATCCGGACCTTGCTGGCCTCGGCGATGTGCCCCAGGTCGGCGACGAGTCCGTCGCTGACGTCGGTCATGGCCGTGGCGCCGAGACCGGCCGCCGCGGGGCCCGCGTGGTACGGCGGCTCGGGGCGCCGGTGCGCCTCGACGAAGGCGCGCGGCGAGCGGAATCCGCGGGAGAGCACGGCGAATCCGGCCGCGGACCAGCCGAGCCACCCGGTGACGGCGACGACGTCGCCGGGCCGGGCGCCGGCCCGGGTGACGGGCTCGTGGTTGCGGAGGTCGCCGAGCGCGGTGATCGCGACGGTGATGGTGTCGCCGCCGACGACGTCGCCGCCGACCACGGCCGCGCCGGCGACCTGGCACTCGTCACGCAGCCCGTCCATCAGCTCCGCGGCCCAGGTGACCGGCAGATCGGCCGGTACGACGAGGCCGAGCAGCAGCGCCGTGGGCACGGCGCCCATGGCGGCGATGTCGGCGAGGTTCTGGGCGGCGGCCTTGCGGCCGACGTCGTACGCCGTCGACCAGTCGCGGCGGAAGTGCCGCCCTTCCAGCAGGATGTCCGTACTGGCCACGACCCTGCGGTCGGGAGCGGCCACGACCGCGGCGTCGTCGCCGGGTCCCAGCCGTACCGCCGGAGTGGTGGTGAGCCGGGACGTGAGCTCTCTGATGAGCCCGAACTCCCCCAACTCGCCCACGGTTCCCTTCACCGAGTCTCACCTCTCATCTATCGCACCGGACACCTGTCCGGGCTGCTTCAGCGGCCGGAGGTCCGGACCGTGGGCGGACGGCCCACGGGAGCCGGTGGCCCCGGTGCGTACGGGCGTCACTGTCGCCCGTACGCACCGGTGGGCTTGCGGTCGCGAGCCCCAACTGCTGTCGGTACCGTCAAGAGATACGTCAACTTCTGTGGTGCGTACGCCACGCTGTGGGCGTCAACCGGCCCGTAGGTCTCCCCGCGGCCCCGGGCGACGCGATAACGTGGCGTCCCTTTCCCCCACATGATCCTCGTGGCCGCCCTGGAGGTTCCGTGGTACAGGCGTACATCCTTATCCAGACCGAGGTGGGCAAGGCGTCGATCGTCGCCGAGACCATCGCCAAGCTTCCGGGAGTGATCCAGGCAGAGGACGTCACAGGCCCCTACGACGTGGTCGTGCGCGCGCAGGCCGACACGGTCGACGCGCTCGGCCGCATGGTGGTCGCCAAGGTCCAGCAGGTGGACGGCATCACGCGAACCCTGACCTGCCCGGTCGTCCACCTCTGACCCCTGTCTACGCTGGTCCGGTGACTCACATCCGCCGCCGGTCCCCCCGTTCCCGTGTTCTCGCTCCGTCCGCCGCCCTGTGTGTCCTGGCCGTGGCGGGCTGTTCCACCGGTGGTGACCGGCCCTCGGTGGCGGTTCCCACGCCGTCGTCGGAGGCCGCCGGATACTGCGAGGAACTGCACAGGGAGCTGCCGGAGACCGTCGACGACCTGGAACGGAGTGACCCCTCGCCGGAATCGGACCTGACCGCCGGCTGGGGGGACGGGGCGATCGTACTGCGCTGCGGTGTCCCCCGGCCCGCGAGGATGGATGATTCCCAGGCGAAGGGGGTCGACGCGGACGGCGTCAACTGGCTGCTGGAGCAGTCCGATGACGACGACAGCGGCCCCCGGTTCACGACCACCTACCGCAAGGCGTACGTCGAGGTGACGCTCGGGACGGAGTACGCCCATGACATCACTCCGCTGTCCGCGTTCGCCGCACCGGTGAAGAAGACGGTCCCCGACAGCCTCTGAGGTCCGTCCCCGCGCGGGGACGGACCTCAGGGCTTCGGGGCTCAGCGCAGGCCGGTGGAGCGGTTCAGCGCGGCCGTGATCAGCCGGTCCACGAGCTCCGGGTACTCCACACCGCTCGCCTGCCACATGCGGGGGAACATGGAGATCGGGGTGAAGCCCGGCATGGTGTTGATCTCGTTGATGACGAACGAGCCGTCCTCCGTGAGGAAGAAGTCGGCGCGCACGAGCCCCTCGCAGGAGGCCGCCTCGAAGGCGTCGACGGCGAGCCGGCGCACCTCGGCGGTCTGCTCCTCGGTGAGCGGCGCGGGCACCAGACCGGCCGCCGAGTCGATGTACTTGGCCTCGAAGTCGTAGAAGTCGTGCGCGGTGACCGGCGGGATCTCGGCCGGGACGCTCGCGCGCGGTCCGTCCTCGAACTCCAGCACGCCGCACTCGATCTCCCGGCCGCGCAGCAGGGACTCCACGAGGAACTTCGGGTCGTGGCGGCGCGCCTCCTCGATCGCCTCGTCGAGGCCGGAGGGGTCGTCGACCTTGGTGATGCCCATGGAGGAGCCGCCGCGGGCGGGCTTCACGAAGAGCGGCCAGCCGTGTTCGGCGGCGAACTCCATGATGCGCTTGCGGGCGGCAGGGCGGTCCGACTCCCACTCCCGGGGGCGGACGACCTCGTACGGGCCGACGGGCAGCCTGAAGGAGGTGAACACCCGCTTCATGTACTCCTTGTCCTGGCCGACGGCCGAGGACAGGACACCGGCGCCGACGTAGGGGACGCCGGAGAGCTCCAGGAGCCCCTGGAGCGTGCCGTCCTCGCCGTAGGGGCCGTGCAGCATGGGGAAGACGACGTCGACCTCCCCCAGGACCGTGGGCACCGAACCGGGTTCGCTGACGACGACGTCCCGGTTGCCGGGGTCGACGGAGAGCGTCACGGCGCCCCGCGCGGAGTCGGCCAGCTGGTCCACGTCGGGGACCTGCCGGTCCGTGATGGCCATGCGGGCCGGGTCGTCGGACGTGAGGGCCCAACGTCCGTCCCTGGTGATGCCGATCGGCAGGACGTCGTACTTCGTCCGGTCGATGGCGCTCATGATGGCACCGGCCGTGACGACCGAGATGCCGTGTTCGGAGCTACGGCCGCCGAACACGACGGCCACGCGCGGCTTGCGGCCCGGATCGGAGCTCTGCTCGGAGCTCAGCGGGCTCTCAGGGCTCTGGGGGAGGTTCTGGCTGCTCATATCGCGACGAGCGTACCTGCTGGTAGGGCTCGAGTCAGCGTCGCTCGGGCTTGGCGCTGCGCGACATCAGCTCCTTCAGGGCGACCACCGGCGGCTTGCCCTCGTGGACGATGCCGACGACCGTCTCGGTGATCGGCATGTCGACCCCGTGCCTGCGCGCCAGATCGAGCACGGATTCGCAGGACTTGACGCCCTCGGCGGTCTGGCTCGTGACGGCGACGGTCTCCTGGAGCGTCATCCCCCGTCCGAGGTTGGTGCCGAAGGTGTGGTTGCGCGAGAGCGGCGAGGAGCACGTCGCCACCAGGTCGCCGAGTCCGGCCAGACCGGAGAAGGTGAGCGGGTCGGCTCCCATGGCGAGTCCCAGCCGGGTCGTCTCGGCGAGGCCGCGGGTGATGAGGGAGCCCTTGGCGTTGTCACCGAGGCCCATGCCGTCGGCGATGCCCACGGCGAGGCCGATGACGTTCTTCACGGCGCCGCCGAGCTCGCAGCCGACCACGTCGGTGTTGGTGTACGGCCGGAAGTACGGGGTGTGGCAGGCGGTCTGGAGGCGCCGGGCGACGTCCTCGTCCGAGCAGGCGACGACGGCCGCGGCGGGGCGGCGTTCGGCGATCTCCTTGGCGAGGTTGGGGCCGGTGACGACGGCGATCCGGTCCTGGCCGACCTCGGTGACGTCCTCGATGACCTCGCTCATCCGCTTGGCGGTGCCGAGTTCGACGCCCTTCATCATGGAGACGAGCACCGTGCCGGGCTCCAGATGGCGCGCCCAGTCGGCGAGGTTGGCGCGCAGGGTCTGCGAGGGCACCACGAGGACGGCGAAGTCGGCGCCGCGCAGCGCCTCGGCGGGGTCGGTCGTGGCCCGCACCGAGGCGGGCAGCTCGACGCCCGGCAGGTACTCCGGGTTGGTACGGGTGGTGTTGACGGCCTCGGCGACCTCGGCGCGGCGGCCCCAGAGGGTGACGTCGCAGCCGGCGTCGGCGAGGATCATGCCGAAGGCCGTACCCCATGAGCCGGTTCCGAAGACGGCCGCCTTCGCGGGGTGCGTCACGTGGTTCCCTTTCCCTCTGCCTTGCGCCGCTGTTCAGCACGGGCCTTGCGGTGATCGTAGAGCTCGGCGGGTGCCTTCTCGCCGCGTACGTCCTCGAGCTGGGCGGTGATCGCGGCCATGATGGTCTCGGTCGCCTGGCGCAGCACGTCCGGCGTCGGTTCGAGGCCGTAGTAACGGGAGAGGTCGACCGGCGGTCCGGCCTGCACCCGCAGCGTCTTGCGGGGGAACAGCTGGAGCTTGTTCTCCTTGGCGTACGGCGGCATCGCGAGGTTGGCGCCCCACTGGGCGACGGGGATGACCGGGGCCTTGGTCATCAGCGCGACCCGGGCGGCGCCGGTCTTGCCGGCCATCGGCCACATGTCGGGGTCGCGGGTGAGCGTGCCCTCCGGGTAGAAGGCGACGCACTCGCCCCGCTCGATGGCGGAGACGGCGGCACGGAAGGCGTCGAGCGCGTTGGTCGTCTCGCGGTAGACGGGGATCTGTCCGGTGCCGCGCAGGATCATTCCGACGAAAGGCGTCCTGAAGAGCCCGGCCTTCGCGAGGAGTCGCGGCACACGACCGGTGTTGTACTGGAAGTGCCCGTACGACAGCGGGTCCAGATACGAGTTGTGATTGACCGCGGTGATGAATCCGCCGTCGGCCGGAATGTGTTCCATTCCCCGCCAGTCCCGCTTGAACAGAACCACCAGGGGCGGTTTCGCGATCACCGCCGCCAGGCGGTACCAGAAGCCGATTCTGCGGCGGGACACTCGGACGCCTTCCTCTAGGAACTGAGCTGCGCGGGGCTCCGGGCGGTGCTGCCCCGTCCCGGGTCCCCTGCTGTGTGGAGAACACCGTACGCCTCACCCGTGGGGGCGGACCTCCGGGTTGTCGTACCGGCAGGCGAGAATAAGGGCTGATGCGTACGGAGGGGGAGATCGCCACGAACACCGACCCGACCGGTCCCTGGTCCCTGGTCGTCCCGCTGAAACCTCTCGCACGGGCCAAGAGCAGGCTCGGCCGGGCGGTGGGCGGGGATCTGCGTCCGCGGCTGGCCCTGGCGTTCGCCCAGGACACCGTGTCGGCCGCGCTGTCCTGCCCGGCGGTGCGGGATGTGGTGGTCGTCACGGACGACCCGGTGGCCGGGGCGGCGCTGGCCGCGCTCGGCGCGCGGGCGGTGGCCGATACCCCGGCGGCCGGGCTCGACGCGGCGATGGAGCACGGCGCCCGGTCGGTGCGCGCGCGGCGCGGGGGCGCGGCGGTGGCCGTGCTCAACGCGGATCTGCCCGCGCTGCGTCCGGACGAATTGGCGCGGGTGCTCGAATTCTCGTCGGCATTTCCCCGCGCATTTGTCGCCGATGCCCAGGGAATCGGCACCACATTTCTTTCCGCGGGGCCGGGTGTGGAATTGCGGCCGGCCTTCGGCGGCGCGTCACGGGCGCGGCATCTGGCGTCGGGCGCGGTGGAGGTCCCGCTGGCGGGCGTCGATTCGGTCCGCAGGGACGTGGACACGGGCGAGGACCTGGGGGCCGCGCTGGCGCTGGGGGTGGGGCGGTTCACCGCGGCGCTGGCGGCCCCGGTGGCGCCCGCCGCGGACCGATAGGCTGCCGCTCATGCAGGCGACCTCGTTCACGTACGACTCCGAGACCCGCACCGGCAGCGTGCTCCTCGACGACGGCACCCCGGTGGACTTCGACGCCGCCGCGTTCGACGCGGGCGGGCTGCGGCTGCTGCGGCCGGGGCAGCGGGTGCGGATCGAGACCGAGGGCGAGGGCGGCTCGCTGCGGATCACCCTCGTGACGCTGCAGACGCTCTGAACGGCTCCTGAACAGCCCGCGGGCCGGGCTCCCCGAGGGGAGCCCGGCCCGGCGCGTATGAGGAACGAGCGGTGCCCGGTCTCACTTCTTGCGTGCGGTGACCTTCTTGGCTGTCGTCTTGCGTGCCGTGGTCTTCTTCGCGGGCGCCTTCTTCGCCGTGGTCTTCTTGGCGGGCGCCGTCTTGGCCGCGACGGTCTTCTTGGTGGCCGTCGTCTTCTTCGCCGGGGCCGTCTTCTTCGCCGCTGTGGTCTTCTTCGCCGCCGCGGTGGTCTTCTTGGCGGTGGTCTTCTTGGCCGGGGCCGTCTTCTTCGCCGCCGCCGTGGTCTTGCGGGCCGTGGCCTTCTTGGCGGTGGCCTTCTTCGCGGCCGCCTTCGCCGTCGTGCGGGTGGAAGAACCGCCCGAGAGGCTGCCCTTGGGGGCCTTCTTCACGGCCACGTCGTTCTTGGGGAGCTTCTTCGAGCCGCTCACCAGGTCCTTGAAGCCCTGTCCCGCGCGGAAGCGGGGCACGGAGGTCTTCTTGACCCGCACGCGCTCACCCGTCTGCGGGTTGCGGGCGTACCGGGCGGGGCGGTCGACCTTCTCGAACGAGCCGAAGCCGGTGACCGAGACACGGTCCCCCGCGACGACCGCGCGGACGATCGCGTCGAGTACCACGTCGACGGCGTCTGCGGCCTGCTGACGGCCGCCGACCTTGTCGGCAATCGCTTCTACGAGCTGCGCCTTGTTCACGTCTTCCCCTTCGGAGACATTGCCGGAACGAAACTGTTCAGGCTTTTTCGCACGTTAGGCAGATATATACCGCAAATCAAACACGAAACGGGCTAATCACCCTAGTGCCGCAACGAAGTCGACCGCTGCGCTGTCCGCAGAGTCAGTCACCTTCGGGGAATCGGCCCTCATCGAGGTCCTTCATCAACCGGTCCAGACGCCTTGCCGCGCCTGGGAGATCGTGCTTAGCCGCGGCCGTGACGACCAGCAGCTTCCGGGACAGCGCCATCCTTACGCCCTCCGGGACTTGCAGTGCGCGCACCTTTGCGTGCGCTTCTTTCAATCGGTCGGCGACTTGGCCATAGAGCTCGAGTTGGCTGTCGCGTTCCATGCACCGATTGTGCCATCTGGGGCGAGTTGTCGCCCGAGGGGGTCTCAACAAGCGACTGCGCCCCCTGCCTTGCGGCAAGGGGCGCAGTTCGGGAAAAGCGCTGCTCAGGCGTCAATTGTGCGCGGCTTGTGAGACGGCCTGGCCGCCTCGTAAGTCACAATGTCCGCTTCGTTCTGAAGAGTGAGACTGATGTCGTCCAGCCCGTTCAGCAGGCGCCAGCGGGCGTTCTCGTCGAGCTCGAAGTCGGCCGTGATCCCCTCGCTGAGGACCTGCCGCTTCTCCAGGTCGACGGTCACCTCGGCCGTCGGGTCGGCCTCGGTCACCTCCCAGATCCTGTCGACGACCTTCTGGTCCAGGACGACGGTCAACAGACCGTTCTTCAGGGAGTTGCCACGGAAGATGTCGGCGAAGCGCGAGGAGATGACGGCCTTGAAGCCGTAGTTCTGCAGGGCCCAGACCGCGTGCTCACGCGAGGAGCCCGTGCCGAAGTCGGGTCCGGCCACCAGGACCGAGGCGCCCTTGCGCTCGGGGCGGTTGAGGACGAAGTTCTCGTCCTTGCGCCAGGCCTCGAAGAGCCCGTCCTCGAAGCCGTCGCGGGTGACCTTCTTCAGCCAGTGCGCGGGGATGATCTGGTCGGTGTCGACGTTGCTGCGGCGCAGCGGGACGGCCCGGCCGGTGTGTGTGGTGAATGCTTCCATGGCTCTCAGACTCCGGCGGGCGTACGGACGTCGGACAGATCGGCCGGCGAGGCCAGATGGCCCAGCACGGCGGTGGCGGCGGCGACCTGCGGGGAGACCAGGTGGGTGCGGCCGCCCTTGCCCTGCCTGCCCTCGAAGTTCCGGTTGGAGGTGGACGCGGAGCGCTCACCGGGGGCCAGCTGGTCGGGGTTCATGCCGAGGCACATCGAGCAGCCGGCGTGCCGCCATTCGGCTCCCGCGGCGGTGAAGACCTTGTCCAGGCCCTCCTCGACGGCCTGGAGGGCCACCCGGACGGAGCCCGGGACGACCAGCATCCGTACGCCGTCGGCCACTTTGCGGCCGTCGAGGATCGAGGCGGCGTTGCGCAGGTCCTCGATGCGTCCGTTGGTGCAGGAACCTACGAACACCGTGTCCACGTTGATCTCGCGCAGCGGCTGTCCGGCGGTCAACCCCATGTACTCCAGGGCCTTTTCGGCGGCGTGGCGCTCCGAGGCGTCCTCGTACGAAGCGGGGTCGGGGACGTTGGCCGACAGGGGCGCGCCCTGGCCGGGGTTGGTGCCCCAGGTGACGAACGGCGCGAGCTCGCTGCCGTCGATGAACACCTCGGCGTCGAAGACCGCGTCGTCGTCGGTGCGCAGCGTCTTCCAGTACTCCACCGCCGTGTCCCACTCCTCGCCCTGGGGGGCGTGGTCGCGTCCCCGCAGGTAGGCGAAGGTGGTCTCGTCGGGGGCGATCATGCCCGCGCGTGCGCCGGCCTCGATCGACATGTTGCAGATGGTCATCCGGGCTTCCATCGAGAGCTTCTCGATGGCGGAGCCGCGGTATTCGAGGATGTACCCCTGGCCGCCGCCGGTGCCGATCCGGGCGATGATCGCCAGGATGAGATCCTTGGCGGTGACGCTGTCGGGGAGTTCGCCCTCGACCGTGATCGCCATGGTCCTGGGGCGGGCCAGCGGCAGCGTCTGGGTGGCCAGGACGTGCTCGACCTGGCTGGTGCCGATGCCGAAGGCCAGCGCGCCGAAGGCACCGTGGGTGGAGGTGTGCGAGTCGCCGCAGACGACCGTGGTACCGGGCTGGGTCAGGCCGAGCTGCGGGCCGACGACGTGCACGACGCCCTGCTCGACATCTCCCAGCGGGTGCAGCCGGACGCCGAACTCCGCGCAGTTCTTGCGCAGGGTCTCCAGCTGGGCGCGGGAGACCGGGTCGGCGATCGGCTTGTCGATGTCGAGGGTCGGGGTGTTGTGGTCCTCGGTGGCGATGGTGAGGTCGAGGCGCCGCACCGGACGGCCGGCCTGGCGCAGGCCGTCGAACGCCTGCGGGCTGGTCACCTCGTGCAGCAGGTGCAGATCGATGAAGAGGAGGTCGGGCTCGCCATCGGCGCGCCGGACGACGTGGTCGTCCCAGACCTTCTCCGCGAGTGTCCTACCCATCGCTTTCCCTCCGGCCGGCGTCTTCGCCGGCCCAACTAGAGATTCGGGTGCCGCCGTCCGGACCCCCGAGCGGGGCGGTGGCTGCGGGCCGTTGTAAGGCCGCACGTACAGGTTCGCAACTTCCGGGGAAAATTGAACTTGCGTTTCACAGAGTGAGACGCGAGTATCGTCGTATGGACAACTCTAGCGGCGTCGGCGTTCTCGACAAGGCAGCTCTGGTATTGAGCGCCCTGGAGTCCGGTCCGGCCACCCTCGCCGGGCTGGTCGCAGCGACAGGGCTCGCACGGCCCACGGCCCACAGACTGGCCGTGGCACTCGAACACCACCGCATGGTGGCAAGGGACATGCAGGGCCGTTTCATTCTCGGCCCCCGGCTCGCGGAGCTCGCGGCGGCGGCCGGCGAGGACCGCCTCCTGGCGACGGCCGGACCCGTACTCACGCATCTGCGCGACATCACCGGCGAGAGCGCGCAGCTCTACCGCCGGCAGGGCGACATGCGGATCTGCGTGGCGGCGGCGGAACGGCTGTCCGGACTGCGGGACACCGTGCCGGTCGGCTCCACCCTCACCATGAAGGCGGGTTCCTCGGCGCAGATCCTGATGGCCTGGGAGGAGCCGGAGCGTCTGCACCGGGGCCTGCAGGGGGCCCGTTTCACGGCGACGGCACTCTCGGGCGTACGGCGGCGGGGCTGGGCCCAGTCGATCGGCGAGCGCGAGCCGGGCGTGGCCTCGGTCTCGGCCCCGGTGCGCGGGCCGTCGAACCGGGTGGTCGCGGCGGTCTCCGTCTCCGGCCCGATCGAGCGGCTCACCCGCCACCCCGGCCGGATGCACGCGCAGGCCATCATCGACTCGGCAGCACGGCTGAGCGAGGCCCTGCGCCGCACGGGCTGACCCCCGTGCGGTTACGGACCGAGCCCTGGGCCGCGCGAGCCGGCCCGCCCTCTCCCTCCCCTCCCTCCCCCGAGGCCGCCCCAGCGCCGTGGCGGCCCCACTTCTTCCGGTGACAGCACCCGGAAGACTCCGGTGACAGCTCCCGGAACGTTCCGGTGTCACTCCCCGGACGCGCGTAGGCGGAGCGTTCCGCCACCCCCTGCGCCCCCTCTTCTCTTCTCCACCGGCAGCACACCTGTCGCCTTCGTCGCCTCGTCGCAGAGCCTGGCCCCCCAGGGGTGGGACAGTGACCTCACGCCACGGAACGGCGCGAGGGAAAGGTGCGGAGGATGCGGCTGTCGGAACTGAGTGAGCGCAGCGGTGTCCCCCTCGCCACCGTCAAGTACTACCTGCGCGAACGGCTGCTCCCCGCCGGCACCCGGATCAGCGCGACGCAGGCCGACTACGACGAGGACCATCTGCGCCGGCTCCGCCTGGTGCGGGCCCTGCTCCAGGTCGGGCGTCTCCCGGTGGCGACGGCGCGGGAGGTGCTGGCGCACATCGACGACGAGTCGCTGGGCCGGACGATCCGGCTGGGCGCCGCTCTGTGGGCACTGCCCCACGGGCCCGAGCCCGACGAGGACGCGCCGGAGACCGCCACCGCACGCGCCGAAGTCGCCCGGCTGCTCTCGGAACTTGGCTGGACGACGGCTCTGGAGCTCGGCGAACTCTCCCCCGTGCACCGCTCGCTGGTCGCCTCCCTGGCCACGCTCATCCGCCTCGGCTACCCCTGCGATGTGACGTACCTCGCCCAACAGGCCCGTCTCATGCGGGAGGTGGCGGTGCAGGACCTGGACGCGCTGGAGCGGTTCCCCACGGAGGCCGAGCGGGTGGAGGCCGCCGTGGCGTCGGCCGTGCTGTACGAGCCGCTGCTGGCGTCGCTGCGCCGGCTGGCCCAGGCGGAGGAGTCGGCGCAGCGGTACGGGCTCTGAGGGCCGCGCACCGGAGAAGGGCCGAACACGCGAAAGGCCCTCCACCGAGGTGAAGGGCCTTTTCGTACTGCTCTGTTGTACCCCCGACCGGATTCGAACCGGCGCTACTGCCGTGA
>NZ_JAERUC010000016.1 GCF_016745505.1 Streptomyces silvae
GGGGTGCACCATGCCGCGACGATGTTCGCGGACGCGAGTATCGGTGGCCCGAACGCGCCGCGTCCTCCCGGTCCGCCGGCGCCTCCCGGTCCTCCCGGGGCTCCGCCCCAGGGCCCGCACACTCCGCCGCCGCCTCCCGGTGCGTACGGCTATCCGCAGCAGCCGACGGGGCAGCCGACGGTCGGTCCGGGCTATCAGGCCGTGCTGCGCTTCCGTGCTGCGGACGGCAGTGAGCAGCAGCTGATCCGGCGTTCGGCGCCGGGCACTCCGCATCCGGAGTGGCAGATGCTGCATGAGCTGCGGGGGATGAACGTGCCGCCGCAGCAGGTCATCGAGCTGCACACGGAGCTGGAGTCGTGTGAGCTGCCGGGTGGTTACTGCGCGCGGATGATCCGGGAGACGTGGCCGCAGGTGCGGATCACGAGTGTCGCGCCGTACGGGACGGATCACGCGAGCCGGCAGCAGGGCATGCAGCATCTGCTGACGCATCAGGGTGAGTTGCACCAGGTGGCGGACGGTCCGGCGCGGCCGGCTCCGGTGCGGGCGCCGTTGCCGCAGATGCCGCCTGCCATGGCGGTGCCTCCGGAGGCGCTGGCGGAGGAGATGCTGGGGGCGTTCGGTCCGCAGGGTGTGCTGCGTTTCGACCAGCGGGCGGTGTCCCGTCAGGGTGTGCCCGAGGTGGTGGCGCGGACGCTGATGTGG
The DNA here is from genome assembly GCF_016745505.1 of Streptomyces silvae. Lineage (GTDB taxonomy): Bacteria > Actinomycetota > Actinomycetes > Streptomycetales > Streptomycetaceae > Streptomyces > Streptomyces silvae. Next base: position 703 of record NZ_JAERUC010000016.1, read on the forward strand.
GCGGGGCTGCCCGTTGATTTCGGGCCGTTCTTCTGGGCGCAGCCGGGGCATCCGGTGGTGCCGACGCTGGCGGAGCTGGCGGCGCAGCGGCAGGTGCAGCCGGCGTCGGACGCGGGTTCGTACCTGGTGATGGGTTCGGACTTCGGCCGGGCGATCTGTGTGCAGTACGGGACGGCGAACATCGTGGCCGTTCCGGTGGAGGCGGGTCCGGGTGGTCAGCCGGTTCCGCCGCAGTTCGTGAACACGGGTCTGCCGGAGTTCGTGCGGTCGATGGCGTTGCTGGGCCGGATGTGGCGGCTGCGGTTCGGGTTGAATCCGGAGCAGGCGGGCCGGTGGACGGTCGATTTCCAGGCGCAGCTGGTGGCGATCGATCCGGCGGCGCTGGCGTCGCCGGAGGGCTGGTGGTCGGTTCTGCTGGAGCAGATGTGGGACGGGTTGCTGTGACCCGGTCCGATCGGATCTGACTGATTGTGTACGAGAGGCGCTCGTCCCGTGATGGGGCGGGCGCCTTTTGTGTGGAGTTCTGTGATGCGGGTCGCTTCGGTCCTGAATACAGCTGATCGATTCCGACTTCCGGGCCAATTACCGCATCCTTGACCTATTGCTTCATGGTCGTGAGGTCGGAGAGCGGGAAAGAGGGCTTCAGGGATGAGTGGTGGACCGGTGTCCGCGCACGGTTTTGTCGGTGTACGGGGACGTGGTTACCGTCCTGAGCAGGTGGACCGCATGGTGGCCTCGCTGTCCGCGGAGCGGGACGGGGCGCTGGAGCGGCTCTCCCTGCTGACGGCGCGGGCCGAGGAACTGGCGGCGGAGTCGGCGCGGCTGGCCGAGGTGGTGGCCTCGCTCCCGCCGCAGACGTATCAGTCGCTGGGGGAGCGGGCGCGGCAGATCCTGGCTCTGGCGGAGGCCGAGGCGGAGGCGGCGCGGGGTGCGGCGCTGGAGGAGGCGCAGGCGCTGCGGGACGCGGCGGACGCGGCGGGCCGGGAGGTCCGTGAGGCGGCGCGTGCGCGGGCGGAGGCGGTCCGGGCCGCGGCGGACGCCCGTGCGGAGGAGGTGCTGGCCCAGGCGCGGGACGGTGCCGGGGCGCTGGTGGAGGAGGCGCGCCAGGAGGCCGGTGAGGTACGGGGGGCCGCCGAGGCGGAGATGGCCGAGACCCGTCGCCGTACGGCGGGTGTGCTGGCGCACCAGGAGCAGGAGCACACCGAGCGGGGCAAGGCGGCGGACGGTGAGATCGCCCGTGCGGAGGCCGCGACGGCGGAGCGTGAGGCGGAGCTGACGGCGCGCGGGGAGGCGTTGCTCGCGGCGGCGCGGCGGGAGCTCGCGGAGACGGAGGAGGCGGCCCGGCACGGTCAGGAGGACGCCGAGGCGCGGGCCGCCGAGCTGTTGTCGGGGGCGCGGATGGCGGAGGAGCGCGTGGTGCGGGAGACCGAGCGGATCCTGCGGGAGCACGAGGAGGGCCGCGAGGAGGTGCAGGCGCACATGGCGCACGTACGTAACTCGCTGGCGGCGCTGACGGGGCGCGCGGTGGCGGGTTCCGCCGGGGACTGAGGGACCGCGGGCTTCGCGCCGGGAGGGTGCCCCTGGGGGTGCCCTCCCGGTGTCCGTTTCGCCACACCATGAGATGTGCACTGGGCACATAACGTGTATGACACATTGAACATGTACGATGCACATCGTCATCGCGTAGAACGCACCACCGACCCCCTAGGAGTTCCACCCTCATGGATGCCCCCCAGCCGACAGCCAGATCAGGCGGTGTGATCGCCACGCTCGCCTTTGCCGGCACCGTGGCGGCGATCATGCAGACCCTGGTCACCCCGCTGATCGCGGAGCTGCCGAAGCTCCTCGACACCACGTCCTCGAACGCCGCCTGGGTGATCACGGCCACTCTGCTGGTCTCGGCGGTGTGCGTGCCGGTCTCCGGGCGGCTGGGCGACCTGCTGGGCAAGCGCCGGATGCTGCTCGCCTGCGCCGTTCCGCTGTTCCTCGGGTCGGTCGTGTGCGCGCTCGCGACCTCCGTCGTCCCGATGATCGTCGGACGTGGTCTGCAGGGCATGGGCATGGGCATGGTGCCGCTCGGCATCGCCCTGCTGCGTGACGTGGTGCCGAAGGAGAAGATGAGCTCCTCCATCGCCCTGGTCAGCGCCTCCCTCGGCATCGGCGGCGCCCTCGGCCTGCCGATCGCCTCGGCGGTCGCCCAGTACGCGAACTGGCGGGTGCTGTTCTGGGGTTCGGCCGTCCTGGCCCTGATCATCTTCTCCCTGATCTGGTTCCTCATCCCGGACGTCCCGGCCGGCGCCAAGGGGCAGCGTTTCGACGTACCCGGCGCCCTCGGCCTGGCCGTCGGCCTGGTCTGCCTGCTCCTCGCCGTCTCCAAGGGCGCCGAGTGGGGCTGGGCCTCCACGACCACGCTCGGCCTGTTCGCCGCCGCCGTCGTGGTGCTCCTCGTCTGGGGCTTCTGGGAGCTGCGGACCAAGGACCCGCTGGTCGACCTGCGCACCACGGCCCGCCCGCGCGTCCTGATCACCAACGTCGCGTCGCTCTTCGTCGGCTTCGGCATGTACGCCGGCATGCTGATCGCGCCGCAGCTCCTCCAGTTCCCCGAGGCCACCGGCTACGGCCTGGGCCAGTCGATGCTCGCCGCGGGTCTGTGGATGGCGCCCGGCGGTCTCATGATGATGATCGTCTCCCCGCTCGGCGGGAAGCTGATCGACGCCCGGGGCCCGAAGTTCACGCTGATCTCCGGTGTGCTGGTCATCGCCGCCGCGTACGGGATCGGGATCCTCCTGATGGGGTCGGCCTGGGGCCTGATGCTGTTCCTCATGATCAGCAGCAGCGGTGTCGGTCTCGCCTACGGTGCGATCCCCGCCCTGATCATGAGCTCGGTGCCGCTGTCCGAGACGGCCGCCGCCAACGGGTTCAACACCCTGATGCGTTCGCTCGGCACCTCGATCGGCGCCGCCGTGATCGGCGCGCTCCTCGCCCAGATGACCACGGAGACGGCCGGCTACAGCTTCACCTCCGAGGCCGGGTTCCGTACGGGCCTGATGTTCGGCTGCGGTGTCGCGGTCGTCGCCGCGGCGATCGCCGCGTTCATCCCGGCCGCGCGCCGTTCCGCGGCCTCCGGCGAGTCGGCCGACTCGTCCGCCTCGCCCGAGGTGGCCGCGCTCAAGGGCTGACCCGCTTCACGCCCCGTACGCCGGCGGGCCCGGCTCCGACCCCTGCGGGGGCCGGGGCCGGGCCCGTCTCACGTCCGTCCCGCGGGCGGGGCTCCCGCCAGGATCCAGGGTTCGACGGCCTCGTACTGGCGGCGCTGTCCCGCCGCGTCCGCGTCCCGTCCGCACACGGTGCCCAGCCACCCGGCCAGGAAGCCGAAGGGGATGGAGACGAGACCGGTCGTGGTGAGCGGGAACCAGTTGAAGTCGCGGTGGGGGAAGACCGAACCGGGCGACCCGGACACGAGGTTGGTGCCGGTGATCAGGACGAACACACAGGCGGTGCCGCCGAGGAGCGTGCAGAGCAGCCCGGTGCGGGTGAAGCGGCGCCAGAACATGCTGTAGACGAGCGCGGGGGCGATGGCGGACGCCCCGACGCAGAAGGACAGGGTCACCAGCGCCTGGACGTTCCAGTGCCGGGTGAGGACGGCGAGGGTGACGGCGAGCGCGCCGACGCCGATCGCCGCGCCCTGCGCCGTGGCCATCTCGGTTCGGGGTGCCAGGGGCCGGCCGCCCCGCCGGCCGTGGGCGAACAGGTCGTGGGCGAGCGAGTTGGCGCAGGCCAGGATCATTCCGGCGACCGAGGCGAGCAGGGTCAGGAAGATCGCCGTGGTCATGGTGGTGACGACGAGCGCCCCGGCCTCGCCCGCGCCCGCGACGGCGCCGGTGACCTGGAGGACGGCGCTGTTCCCCTGGGCCCCGGCGGCGGTGACGCGTGCGCCTCCGACGAGCGCGGCGGCCCCGAAGCCGATGACGGCGAGCAGGAGACAGAGGCAGACGACGACGCCGACGGCCCAGGACAGGGAGCGGCGGACCGAACGGGCGTCGCGGAGGCTGGTCATCCGCATGGTGATGTGGGGCAGGCAGGCGGCGCCCAGCACGACGGTCAGTTCGGAGCTGATCATGTCGAGGTCGCTGCCGCCGAACTGGAGGCCGGAGCGCAGATAGGCGGCGCCCGCGCCGCTTCCGGTCTCGGCGGCGCGGAGCAGGGCGCCGGTGTCCCAGCCGAAGCGGTCGAGGACGAGCACGGAGACGAGGAGCCCGGCCCCGAGCAGCACGACGGTCTTGACGATCTGGATCAGGGCGGTGCCCTTCATGCCGCCGATGGCCGCGTAGCCGATCATGACGACGCCGAGGGCGATGATGGATCCGGTGCGGAATCCGGAGCTGTCGAAGCCGAGGACGAAGGCGAGCAGATCGCCGCTGCCGGCGAGCTGGACGACCATCAGCGGCAGCAGCGCGGCGAGGGTGACGGTGCAGGAGGCGATGCGGGCGGCCCGGCCGGGGGCCCGCCGGGTGAGCATGTCGCCCATGGTGAACCGGCCCGCGTTGCGCAGGGGTTCGGCGAGCAGGAACATCAGCAGGACCAGGGAGAGCACCGTACTGAGGGCCAGGACGAGGCCGTCGTGGCCGGTGAGGGCGATGACTCCGGTGGTGCCGAGGACGGTGGCCGCGGAGAGGTAGTCACCGGCGATGGCGAGGCCGCCCCGCAGGGGTGAGAGCGCGCGGTAGCCGGTGTAGAACGCGTCGAGGTCGTCGCGGTCGGGCCCGGTCATGACGCAGAGCAGCAGGGTGAGGCTGGCGACGGCGATGAACGCGGTCAGGGACATCGACCGGGCGGACTCGTCGAATCCGTTCACCGGCCGGCCCCCTTCCTGCGGTCCTGTACCGGTGCGGGGCCGCCCGTGCGGTGCCGGCGGGCGGCCCGGTCGCGGAGGCCGGCGCTGAGCGGGTCGACGGTGCGGCGGGCGGTCCACTCGTACACCGCGATGGAGACGAGCGCGACGGGCAGCTGGCACACGGCCAGCAGGAGGCCGGTGGTGAGCCCGCCGTCGCCGACCGGACGGGTCATCAGGCCCGGGGCGTAGCCGGACAGCAGGAGGAACAGCGTGAAGTAGCCGAGCGCGGTGAGGGTCGAGACGCGGCGCAGCAGACGGTAGGCGGTGCGCAGCCGTCGCAGGTCGCTGTGGTTCCCGGGCGCCGGGGCGGGGGCCGGTGCGGGCGCGGTGCGGCGGGGCCGTGGCGGCGGGCAGCTCTGCCAGGGCATGAGGTAGTCGCCGGGGTACGGGGGGCGGGCCGGGCGGTGGGGGTACGGGGGCTGCCGGGGTGGGGGTGGCTGCGAGTCGTGCGGCATGGCGGTGCTCCCTGCATGGCTCGGGCCCGGGGGCGGGCTGCAAGGCAGGTGCGCGGATGCGCTGGTGGGAGCGCGTACGTTACTCGCGGGTATCGCCAAGGGGGAGGGTTACGGACGAACTACCGTAGGTAACACGCCAGTTGTCTAGTCCTTCGGCGCCGGGGGAGCGCTCTCGTGCTCGTCCAGGACCGGGAAGCGGCGCGGGGCCACGAAGATCAGCACCAGCAGGGCGAGGACGGCGGCGACCGCAGCACCGGTGAACACGTGGTCCACGGCGGTGTCGACGGCCCGCCGCAGGTAGTCCGTCGCCGCGGCGGAGAGCGCCCCCGCGTCGTCGAGGGCGTGCGAGACGGCGTCCAGGTCGCCCGGCAGCCCCGGGACCGGGGAGGAGGCCAACCGGGAGGCGAGGACACCGTTGGCGACGGCGCCGAAGAGCGCGGCGCCCACGCTCTGGCCGACCTGGCGGCAGAAGAGCACGGACGCGGTCGTCGTGCCCCGCTCGGTCCAGCCGACCGTCGACTGGACCCCGACGATCAGCGGGAGCTGGAAGAGGCCGAGCGTCGCGCCGAGCAGCAGCATGAGCAGGGCGGGCTGCCAGGCGGCGCCGGGGTAGGGCAGCAGCGGGAAGCAGAGCAGCACCAGCAGCGCCCCGGACATCCCGGTGATCGCGGTACGGCGGAAGCCGATGCGGTTGTAGACCCGGTCGGATAGGGCGGCGGCGACCGGCCAGCTCAGGGTCATCACGGACAGGACGAACCCGGCGGCGATCGGGCCGAGTCCGAGGACGGACTGGGCGTAGGTCGGCAGGAAGACGGTCGGGGCGACCATGAGCAGCCCCATCGCGCCGAGGGCGAGGTTGACCGAGGCGATGGTGCGGCGCCGCCAGACCCAGCCGGGGATGACGGGTTCGGCGGCGCGGCGCTCGATGACGACCGTCAGGACGGCCAGCGCGGCGGTCGCCCCCAGCAGCCCGAGCGAGGGGGCCGAGAGCCAGGGCCAGGCGACACCGCCCTGCACGAGCGCGGTCAGCAGGAGCGCGCCCGTGGCGAAGACCGCGAGGGCGCCCGCCCAGTCGATACGGGGGCGGGTCGCGGGGCGCGGCCGGGCGGGCTCGTGGAGATGACGGACCACCAGCCAGAGGGCGACGGCGCCGACCGGCAGATTGATCAGGAAGATCCAGCGCCAGTCCGCGTACGCGGCGAGCAGCCCGCCGACCGCGGGCCCCGCCACGGCCGAAGTGGCCCAGACGGTGGAGAGTTTCGCCTGGATCTTCGGCCGTTCCCTGAGCGGGTACAGGTCGGCGGCGATGGTCTGCACGGTCCCCTGGAGGGCGCCGCCGCCGAGCCCCTGGACGACGCGGAAGGCGATGAGGGCGGCCATGTTCCAGGCGGCGGCGCAGAGCAGGGAGCCGGCCAGGAAGAGGATGATGCCGGCGATCAGGACGGGCTTGCGGCCGAAGGTGTCGGAGAGCTTCCCGTACACCGGAAGGGTGACGGTCACCGCGAGGAGATAGCCGGAGAAGAGCCAGGAGAAGACGGAGAACCCGCCGAGGTCGCCGACGATCTGCGGGACGGCGGTCGCCACGATCGTGCCGTCGATGGCGGCGAGCCCCATGCCCAGCATGAGGGCCGCGGCGACCGGGCGGCGTCCCCGGTCGGTGGCCGGTGCCGTCTCCGGGGCGGCCTCCCCGCGTACCGCTTCCGGGCTGTCCGTACCGCCGGTGCCGTCCGTGCCGCCCACAGGGGTCCCTTCCCTATGCATCTATTTCCCGGAAGACACTGTCTCACCGCCGGTGGGCGTGCGGGAGGCGGAGGCCGAAGGGTGAGACCCCCTACTCAGGTCCCGTCCCGGGGGCCCCGACCCCTAGGGGGAGCACCGTACCTGGGCCCGGGGGCCGTTCCTCCCGCCGGAGGACGAGGGAACGGGGCCCGGTTCCTTAACGTGTTCTTACACCGCGGACAGGCCGCGGACCGGCTGCGGACAGGACGCGAACAGACCACGGACAGGCCGTGGATCGCACCGCGGGCACGCCGGGGAACGCACCGCGATGCGGCCGGCCGCAGGGAGCGGGGTGGGGGAAACCCCCCTCGAAGACTGCGCCGGGCACCAGCGCGCCGGAACCCCTCTTCACCCGAGACTCGGAACGTACACAGAGACGTCCGCGCATCGACCGACATAGGAGATAAACCGTGACAACGGCTGTAACCATTCCCAGGCACGGGGACACTGGAGGGCGTACGGCCGTCGCTGCGCGGGCGCGGCAGGTCGTCAAGGCGTACGGGGCGGGGGAGACCCGGGTCGTGGCGCTCGACCATGTCGATGTGGACATCGTCCGCGGGCAGTTCACGGCGATCATGGGCCCGTCCGGGTCCGGCAAGTCGACGCTGATGCACTGCCTGGCGGGCCTGGACACGGTGACCTCCGGTCAGATCCACCTCGCCGACACCGAGATCACCGGTCTCAAGGACAAGAAGCTGACGCAGCTGCGCCGGGACCGGATCGGCTTCATCTTCCAGGCGTTCAACCTGCTCCCCACGCTCAACGCGCTGGAGAACATCACGCTGCCCATGGACATCGCGGGCCGTAAGCCCGACGCGGCCTGGCTGCGGCAGGTCGTGGAGACCGTCGGTCTAGCCGAGCGGCTCAAGCACCGGCCCACCCAGCTCTCCGGCGGCCAGCAGCAGCGCGTCGCGGTGGCCCGGGCGCTCGCCGCCCGCCCCGAGATCATCTTCGGTGACGAGCCCACCGGGAACCTGGACTCGCGGGCCGGCGCCGAGGTGCTGTCCTTCCTGCGCAGGTCGGTCGACGAGCTCGGCCAGACCATCGTCATGGTCACCCACGACCCGGTGGCCGCCTCCTACGCGGACCGGGTCCTCTACCTCGCCGACGGTTCCATCGTCGACGAGATGCGGAACCCGACGGCCGAGCAGGTCCTGGACCGCATGAAGGACTTCGACGCGCGCGGGCGGACGTCATGACCGTCTGGAAGACCTCGATGCGCAACTTCCTCGCGCACAAGGGGCGGATGGCGCTCTCCGCCGTCGCCGTCCTGCTCTCGGTGGCGTTCGTCTGCGGGACGCTCGTCTTCACCGACACCATGAACACCACCTTCGACAAGCTCTTCGCGGCGACGTCCGCCGATGTCACGGTCAGCCCGAAGGCGGCCGAGGTGACCGACGTCCCGGAGAACGGCAAGCCCGAGTCGCTGCCCGCCTCCGTCGTCGCCGAGGTCGCCGGCGTGGACGGGGTGAAGAAGGCCGAGGGCGCGGTCAGCAGCATGGCCGTCACGCTCGTCGACAGCCGGAACAAGAACCTCGGTTCCGACACCGGTGCCCCGACCATCGCGGGCAACTGGACCGACAACGACCTGCGTTCCATGGAGATCACCTCCGGCCACGCCCCGCGCGGGCCCACCGAGGCCATGATCGACGCCGACACCGCGGAGAAGCACCACCTGACCCTCGGCGACGAGGTGCGCACCATCGCCGTCACCGGCGACATCAAGGCGAAGATCAGCGGGATCGCCGCGTTCACCGTGACCAACCCCGGTGCGGCCGTCGTCTACCTCGACACCGCCACCGCGCAGCAGAAGCTGCTGGGCGCGCCGGACGTCTTCACGCACGTCTCGGTCACCGCGGAAGCCGGTGTCGGGGACACCGAGCTGAAGAAGAGCGTCGCCGCCGCGCTGGGTGACCCGGCCGCGTACAAGCTGCAGACCCAGAAGGAGGCCGCGGACGCCAACAAGGACTCCATGGGCTCCTTCCTGGACGTCATGAAGTACGCGATGCTCGGCTTCGCCGGGATCGCCTTCCTCGTCGGCATCTTCCTCATCGTCAACACCTTCTCGATGCTGGTCGCCCAGCGCACCCGCGAGATCGGCCTCATGCGGGCCATCGGCTCCAGCCGCAAGCAGGTCAACCGGTCGGTCCTCGTCGAGGCGGTGCTCCTGGGCGTCGTCGGATCGGTCCTGGGCGTCGCGGCCGGTATCGGTCTCGCCGTCGGGCTGATGAAGCTCATGGGCGCCATCGGCATGGAGCTGTCCACCAAGGACCTCACCATCGCCTGGACGACCCCGGTGACCGGGCTGGCGCTCGGCATCGTCGTCACCGTCCTCGCCGCGTACGTCCCGGCCCGCCGGGCCGGCAAGGTCTCCCCGATGGCCGCGCTGCGGGACGCCGGCACCCCGGCGGACGCCACGTCCGGCTGGATCCGGGCGGGCATCGGCCTGGTCCTGACCGGGGGCGGCGCCGCGGGCCTGTGGGCGGCGACCCGGGTGGACGAAGCGAGCGAGGGCTCGCTCTACCTCGGCCTCGGGGTGGTCCTCAGTCTCATCGGCTTCATCGTGATCGGGCCGCTGCTCGCCGGTGCGGTCGTCCGGGTCCTCGGCGTCGTGGTCCTGCGGCTGTTCGGCCCGGTCGGACGGCTCGCGGAGCGCAACGCCCTGCGCAACCCCCGGCGTACGGGAGCGACCGGCGCCGCCCTGATGATCGGTCTGGCCCTGGTGGCGTGCCTGTCGGTCGTCGGCTCGTCCATGGTCGCCTCGGCCACCGACGAGCTCGACAAGTCGGTCGGCACGGACTTCATCGTCCAGTCGAACACCGGCCAGCTGATCGTGCCGCAGGCCGCCGACGCCATCGGCAAGGTGCCCGGCATCGAGCACGTGACGAACTACAAGGTGCTCGCGGCGAAGCTCACCAACCCCGACGGCTCGACGGCGGACGAGCACGTCACCGCGGCCGACCCGACCTACCCGCAGGACCTGCGGCGCGAGACCGTCGCCGGTGACCTGGAGAAGGCGTACGGCGCGGACTCCATGTCGGTCGGCTCGGACTACGCGGCCCTGCACAAGATCGAGGTCGGCGACGAGCTCACCGTCGCGTTCAAGGCCGGCGACACCGCGAAGCTGAAGGTCGCCGCGATCACCTCGGACGACACGAGCGTCGACCAGGGTGCGATGTACATCAACGTCACCACGGCCGAGCGTCACGTCGCCGCCGACCGGATGCCCGGGAACATGATCATGTTCGCGGCGGCGGAGGACGGCAAGGAGAAGGAGGCCTACGCGGCCCTCAAGAGCTCGCTCGCCGCGTACCCGCAGTACAAGGTGCAGAACCAGGCCGACTTCAAGGAGGACCTGAAGGACCAGATCGGCCAGCTGCTGAACATCGTGTACGGCTTGCTCGCCCTGGCGATCATCGTCGCGGTGCTCGGTGTGGTGAACACCCTGGCCCTCTCGGTGGTCGAGCGGACCCGCGAGATCGGCCTGATGCGGGCGATCGGCCTCTCCCGCCGCCAGCTGCGCCGCATGATCCGGCTGGAGTCCGTCGTGATCGCCCTGTTCGGGGCGCTGCTCGGACTCGGCCTGGGCATGGGCTGGGGCACCTCGGCCCAGAAGCTGCTGGCCCTGGAGGGGCTCGGGGTCCTGGAGATCCCGTGGCCGACGATCCTCACCGTGTTCGTCGCCTCGGCCTTCGTCGGACTGTTCGCCGCCCTGGTCCCGGCCTTCCGGGCCGGCCGGATGAACGTCCTGAACGCGATCGCCACGGACGGGTGACGGAGCCCGCCGTAGGATGACTGATCCGGCCCCGGGGCGTTCCTCCAAACGCCCCGGGGCCGGTTCGTGTCCCGCCGCCTTCGTCAGGCGTGCATGACCGGCACGTCGTACTGGGGAATCCACTTGTCCCGGGTGACGACCGTCAGCCCCTCCGTCTGGGCCTGGGCGACGAGGATGCGGTCGAACAGGTCACGGTGGAGCGGGGGAGGCGGCCGGCCTTGACGCCGTGCTCCGCCGTGACAGGCAAGGGCTTGAACTGCATGTCCCTGGCCCGCTCGGCGAGATCCGCTGCGCCTTCGAGCTTCCCGAGGTTCTGCTTGACCGCGATCTCCCACGGTGTCGCGGCGCTGACATGAACCTCGGGTTCGGTGCGCAGGAGGTCCCGGACGTCCTCGGAAAGCTCCGGCGAGGCGTCCAGCCACCACAGGACGACGTGCGTGTCGAGAAGCAGCCTCATCCGCGCATCCCGAAGGCTTCGGCGATGTCGTCCGGGAGCTCGTCGAAATCGTCCGGGATGTGGATCTGTCCCCGGAGTGCGCCGTAGTCGGTCCGGTTGACCTTGGACCGCAGCGGCACGACCTTCGCGATGGGCTCCCCGGCCCGGCTGATCACGACTTCCTCGCCCGTCTCGACCTGCTGCAGTATGCGCGAGAAGTGGGTCTTCGCCTCGTGCACGTTGTACTGCCGGGCTGCTTCCATGACTGCCTCACAGGGACCACAGGTGGACTAGCTGCCGGACTAAGGCTAGCCCCGCCGCCGCCTCCGTACGGACAACGGCGTTCCCTCGCGCGAGTGACACACCGGCGTCGTACGCTGGAGCCCCCGGCCCGTGCCACGTGTCGGGTCCTTCGCGTTGCTCCACTCGCCCCACCGGACGGAACCTTCATGAGCCTGCACGGTCTGCTGGATGTCGTCGTCACCGACCCGGCGCTCTCCGAAGCGGTGAAGGCCGCCTCCGACGGCCACCGGGCCCATGTCGACCTGGTCGGCCCGCCCGCCGCGCGCCCCTTCGCCGTGGCCGCGCTGGCCCGGGACGCCGGGCGCACGGTGCTGGCCGTCACCGCGACCGGCCGGGAGGCGGAGGATCTGGCGGCCGCGCTGCGGACCCTGCTGCCGCCGGACACCGTGGCGGAGTTCCCCTCCTGGGAGACCCTGCCCCACGAGCGGCTCTCGCCCCGCTCGGACACCGTGGGCCGCCGTCTCGCCGTGCTCCGCCGCCTCGCGCACCCCCGGCAGGACGACCCGGAGACCGGCCCGGTCAGCGTGGTCGTCGCGCCCGTGCGCTCCGTGCTCCAGCCGCAGGTCAAGGGGCTCGGAGACCTGGAGCCCGTCGCGCTGAGCAGCGGGCAGAGCGCGGATCTGGGCGAGGTCGTGGACGCGCTCGCGGCAGCGGCGTACGCCCGGGTCGAGCTGGTCGAGAAGCGCGGCGAGTTCGCCGTGCGCGGCGGCATCCTGGACGTCTTCCCGCCGACCGAGGAGCACCCCCTCCGCGTGGAGTTCTGGGGCGACGACGTCGAGGAGATCCGCTACTTCAAGATCGCCGACCAGCGGTCCCTGGAGGTCGCCGAGCACGGGCTGTGGGCCCCTCCCTGCCGTGAGCTGCTGCTCACCGAGGACGTACGGACCAGGGCCGCGGCCCTCGCCGAGGCCCACCCCGAGCTGGGCGAACTGCTGGGGAAGATCGCGGAGGGGATCGCCGTCGAGGGCATGGAGTCCCTCGCGCCGGTGCTCGTCGACGAGATGGAGCTGCTGCTCGACGTCCTGCCGAAGGGCTCGATGGCGCTGGTCTGCGACCCGGAGCGGGTGCGGACCAGGGCCGCCGACCTCGTCGCGACGAGCCAGGAGTTCCTCCAGGCGTCCTGGGCGGCCACCGCGGGCGGCGGCGAGGCCCCGATCGACGTCGGCGCGGCCTCCCTGTGGGGCATCGCGGACGTCCGGGACCGGGCCCGTGAGCTGGGCATGATGTGGTGGTCCACCTCCCCGTTCGCCGCCGACGAGGAGCTCGACGGGGACTCCCTGAAGCTCGGGATGCACGCCCCGGAGACGTACCGCGGCGACACCGCCCGGGCCCTCGCAGACACCAAGGGGTGGCTCGCCGAGGGCTGGCGCACGGTGTACGTCACCGAGGGGCAGGGCCCCGCCTCCCGCACGGTCGAGGTGCTCGGCGGCGAGGGCATCCCGGCCCGCCTCGACCAGGACCTGGCCGAGATCACACCGTCGCTCGTCCATGTCTCCTGCGGCGCCATCGACCACGGCTTCGTCGACCCGGCGCTGAAGCTGGCCGTGCTCACCGAGACGGACCTGACCGGGCAGCGCACCGCCACCAAGGACCTGGGGCGGATGCCGGCCCGCCGCCGGAAGTCCGTCGACCCGCTGACCCTCCAGACGAACGACTACATCGTCCACGAGCAGCACGGCGTCGGCCGCTACATCGAGATGGTGCAGCGCACCGTGCAGGGCGCGACCCGCGAATACCTCCTCGTCGAGTACGCCCCCGCCAAGCGCGGCCAGCCCGGTGACCGCCTCTACATCCCCACCGACCAGCTGGAGCAGGTCACCAAATACGTCGGCGGCGAGGCCCCGACCCTGCACCGGCTCGGCGGCGCCGACTGGACGAAGACGAAGCAGCGGGCCAAGAAGGCCGTCAAGGAGATCGCCGCCGACCTGATCAAGCTGTACTCGGCGCGGATGGCGGCCCCCGGCCACGCCTTCGCCCCCGACACCCCGTGGCAGCGGGAGCTGGAGGACGCCTTCCCGTACGCGGAGACGCCCGACCAGCTGTCCACGATCGCCGAGGTCAAGGAGGACATGGAGAAGTCCGTCCCGATGGACCGGCTGATCTGCGGCGACGTCGGGTACGGCAAGACGGAGATCGCGGTGCGCGCCGCCTTCAAGGCGGTCCAGGACGGCAAGCAGGTCGCCGTCCTCGTGCCCACGACGCTCCTGGTCCAGCAGCACTTCGGCACGTTCACCGAGCGGTACGCCCAGTTCCCCGTCAACGTGCGGGCGCTGAGCCGCTTCCAGTCCGACACCGAGTCGAAGGCGACGCTGGAGGGGCTGAAGGACGGGTCCGTGGACCTGGTCATCGGCACGCACCGGCTGTTCTCGTCGGAGACGAAGTTCAAGGACCTGGGCCTGGTCATCGTCGACGAGGAGCAGCGCTTCGGCGTCGAGCACAAGGAGCAGCTGAAGAAGCTGCGCGCCAACGTGGACGTGCTCACGATGTCGGCGACGCCCATCCCCCGTACGCTCGAAATGGCCGTCACGGGCATCCGCGAGATGTCGACGATCACGACGCCCCCCGAGGAGCGGCACCCGGTCCTCACCTTCGTCGGGCCGTACGAGGAGAAGCAGATCGGCGCGGCCGTGCGGCGTGAACTCCTGCGTGAGGGCCAGGTGTTCTACATCCACAACCGGGTCGAGTCCATCGACCGGGCGGCGGCGCGGCTGCGGGAGATCGTGCCGGAGGCGCGGATCGCGACGGCGCACGGGCAGATGGGCGAGAGCCAGCTGGAGCAGGTCGTCGTCGACTTCTGGGAGAAGCGGTTCGACGTGCTGGTCTCGACGACGATCGTCGAGTCCGGCATCGACATCTCCAACGCGAACACGCTGATCGTGGAGCGCGGCGACAACTTCGGCCTCTCCCAGCTGCACCAGCTGCGCGGCCGGGTGGGCCGTGGCCGGGACCGGGGTTACTCCTACTTCCTGTATCCGCCGGAGAAGCCGCTCACCGAGACCGCGCACGAGCGGCTGGCGACGATCGCCCAGCACACCGAGATGGGCGCGGGCATGTACGTGGCGATGAAGGACCTGGAGATCCGCGGGGCGGGAAACCTGCTCGGCGGGGAGCAGTCCGGTCATATCGCGGGGGTCGGCTTCGACCTGTACATCCGGATGGTCGGCGAGGCGGTCGCCGACTACCGGGCGGCCGTGGACGGCGGGGTCGAGGAGGAGCCGCCGCTGGAGGTCAAGATCGAGCTCCCGGTCGACGCGCACGTCCCGCACGACTACGCCCCGGGGGAGCGGCTGCGCCTCCAGGCGTACCGCTCGATCGCCTCCGCGAATTCGGAGGAGGACATCAGGGCGGTGCGCGAGGAGCTCACCGACCGTTACGGCAAGCTGCCGGAGCCGGTGGAGAACCTGCTGCTGGTGGCGGGGCTGCGGATGCTGGCCCGGGCCTGCGGGGTGGGCGAGATCGTGCTCCAGGGGCCGAACATCCGCTTCGCACCGGTGGAGTTGAGGGAGTCGCAGGAGCTGCGGCTGAAGCGGCTGCACCCGAAGACGATCTTCAAGCCGGCCACGCGCCAGATCCTGGTGCCGCGGCCGACGGCGGGCCGGATCGGCGGGAAGCCGGTCGTGGGGCGCGAACTCCTCTCGTGGACCGGGGAGTTCCTCACGACGATCCTGGGGTCGTAGGGCGTGTTCTGAAAGTGGCGCCGTCCGCCCGGAGGGCGTGGCCCGGCGGTGCGGTGGCGAGCGTGAGACGGGCGTGCCCCGGCGGGGCGGGGCCGCCGCCACGGCGGTGGGGCGGGCGCGCACGCACCGTGGAGCCCCTTGCGTCCTGGGCCTACGCTGGACCGCTGTGACCCCTCTTCCTTCCGTA
Source organism: Streptomyces silvae (assembly GCF_016745505.1). GTDB lineage: Bacteria > Actinomycetota > Actinomycetes > Streptomycetales > Streptomycetaceae > Streptomyces > Streptomyces silvae. Next base: position 16,209 of record NZ_JAERUC010000016.1, read on the forward strand.
CGCCGCCCGCACCGCCACCGCCTGGCCCCGCTGCTGACGCTGGCCCTGACCGGCTCGCTCGCCCTGACCGGCTGCGAGGCCCTGGACGATCTGCCGGACCCCTCGGCCACCACGACCGCGCCGGCCGCCGGAGGGACCGCGCTCAAGGCGGTCGACGGGCTCGTGGTGAAGGGCCGGGCACCCAAGACCGGTTACGCCCGTGAGGAGTTCGGGTCCGCCTGGGCTGACACCGACCACAACGGGTGCGGCACCCGGGACGACGTGCTGGCGCATCAGCTGTCCGGGGTCCGGCGGGACGCCGACGGCTGCAAGGTGCTCAGTGGTGTCCTCGACCCCGATCCGTACACCGGGGGCCGCATCGCCTTCCAGCGCGGCCGCAGCAAGGTGGACATAGACCACCTCGTCGCCCTGTCCGACGCCTGGCAGAAGGGCGCCCAGCAGTGGACCGACGGCAAGCGGCGGGCCTTCGCGAACGATCCGCTCAACCTGGTGGCGGCCGACTCGTCCACCAACCGCCGCAAGGGGGACGGGGACACCGCGACCTGGCTGCCGCCCAACAAGGAGTACCGCTGCACCTATGTGGCCGGCCAGGTGTCGGTGAAGGCGAAGTACGGGCTGTGGGTGACCGGCGCCGAGCGGGACGCCATGCGGAAGGTGCTGGCCGGCTGCCCCGCCGAGAAGCTGCCCACCGGCGGCAGTCCGACCGAGGCGCCCACGCGCTGAGGACGCCCCTGACGGGGCCGGTGACCCGCCTGCCCGGTGCGGGCGTGCTCACCGGCTCGGTGCGGGCTGGCTGGTCACCGGCCCGGTGCGGGCCCGGAAATGCGTTGGCCCGGGGGCGGGCGGTGCATACCGTGGCCGCATGGACCTGAAGATCACCACGCTGGCCGAGCGTCCCGAGCTCGCCGGGGCGCTCGGGGAGATGCCCGACACCTGGCCCGCTTTCGTGCTGGAGGACCTGGTCGGCTGGGCCAACTTCCCCCGCATAGCCACCGAGTTCCCCGAGTTCGTGCTCCTGGCCACCGACCCCGGGGGCGCCGTGGTGGCCCGGGGGTACAGCGTGCCGTTCGCCCTCGAAGCGCCGGGGCGGGGGCGGCTGCCGGAAGGCGGCTGGGACCAGGTGCTGCTGTGGGCGTTCTCCGACCTGCGGCACGGGCGCACCCCGGACACCGTCAGCGCGATCGAGATCACGGTGGCGACCGGGCGGCTCGGGCAGGGCATCTCCGGGCGCATGGTGGCCGCGATGCGGGACAACGCCCGGCGCCTGGGGTTCGGGGAGCTCGTCGCCCCGGTCAGGCCGAGCGCGAAGCACGCGGAGCCCGCGGTGCCGATGGAGGAGTACGCCCGCCGTGTCCGGGACGAGGACGGACTGCCGTACGACCCGTGGCTGCGGGTCCATGTGCGGGCCGGCGGAGTCGTCGAGGGGGTGGCCCCGGTGTCGATGACGGTGAGCGGGCCGCTGGACCGGTGGCGGGAGTGGACCGGGCTGCCGTTCGACGCGGAGGGGCCGGTGGAGGTGGCGGGCGCTCTGGTGCCGGTGCACTGTTCGCCCGCCCACGGGTACGCCGTCTACGTCGAGCCGAACGTCTGGGTGCGGCACCGGACGGGCTGACGCCGGAGAGCCGGCCCGCCCTGAGGGGGCGGGCCGGCATCCGCGTCGGTCAGAGCTTCAGGTCCCACTGGCTCGCGTCCCAGTCGAAGCCGGGGGCGACCTCGACGGTCAGGTTCGCGGCGTCGGCGGGAGCGTCGAAGGCGAACTTCGCCGTGATCTTCCTGCCCGGCAGGACGGTGCCGGTGAACCCCTCGCCGATCTGTCCGTCGAAGATCTGCTCGGCGTCCACACCGTCCTCGCCCGCGCGGGCGTCGACGCCGACGAGCGCCGTGTCGAACTTCTCCTTGCCCTTGTTCTCGATGACGACCGAGACCGTCCAGGCGCTGTTGCCCTTGGTGTGACCGACCGCGAACTCGTCGGCGGTGTACGCGGCCGGGGCGCCCACGGTGATCTCCAGCCCGTCGTCGTACACGGCGGAGTCCCCCTGTCTCAGGACGTCGTCCTTGCCCTCGGTGCCGCCGGCCGCCCCTTCGCCGGCCGCCGCCTCCCCGTCCGCCGCCGGCTTCGCGGAGGCCGAACTCTCCTGGACCGCCTTGTTGATGTCGGTCACCACGTCGTCCACGGCCTTGAACGTCAGGACCGCTCCGACGACCGACAGCACCAGTGCGACGAGGCCGAGGACCGCGCCGAACGTCGTCACCCCCTTGTTCGTGGCCTCTCCGCGCTTGGCGCGGCCCCGCCCCGCCAGGCCCAGGATCAGGGCGATCAGGCCGAGGATCCCCGCGAGCCAGAAGAAGAACGGGATCAGCCCCGAGACCGTCCCGATGATGCCGAGCACGAGGGCGGCGACACCGAGGCCGTTACGGGCGGGGAGCGTGCCCGGCGCCTGTGCGGGGGCGTACGGCTGCTGGGGCGGTTGCGGCTGCGTGTACTGGGACATGGCTGTGCCCTTCCGAGGAACAACGGGGACTGTGAGCGGAACACCGCACCGCATCGGTGTGCGGCGGGTCAATAAGACCATTCCCTGTGAACCGAGTCAACAGGGTTTGCTGTGTGAACCGGTGGCTCGGCGGTATCGGTATGCTCACCCCCACACAGCAGGTGACGCCGACGCGCGCGGAACGGGAGACAGGCCAGTGCCGGATAACTCGACCGAGGTGACCGCGGCCGGAATCGCCAGGCTCGCCGGTGTGGGCCGCGCGGCCGTCAGCAACTGGCGCCGCAGGCACGCCGACTTCCCCAAGCCCGTCGGGGGCACCGAAGCCAGCCCCTCCTTCGCGCTTCCCGAGGTCGAGGAGTGGCTCCGCGACCAGGGCAAGCTCGCCGAGGTGCCGCTACGCGAGCGGGTCTGGCAGCAGGTGGCCGGCCACCCCGACGGCGCTGTGACCGCGCTCGTCCACGCGGGATGCGCCCTGCTGGTCGTCAGGGACCGGCCCACCGCCTGGCTGGAGATCACCGCCGTCTCGGACGCCCGCATGGCAGGCGTGCTGCCGGCCGCCCTGGACCATGTGCTCACCGCACGCTTCGGGGCGGGGCGGGCCGTCCCCACGCCCACGGAGGCCGCCCTCCTGCCGTCCGTCCCGCTGCTCCGCGCCGTGGCCGAACTGGCGGCGGAGGCCGGTGCGCGGAAGGCCTTCGACTTCCTCTTCGGCCGTCAGCTGGACGCCAACCCGCGCCAGTACACCCTCACGCCCCCCGGTCTCGCCGAGCTGATGGCCGACCTCGCGGAACCGGCGAGGGAGTCCGCCCGGCAGAACGGCGGCAGGGGCTCCCGCACGGTCCTGGACCCCGCCGCCGGAACAGGCGCCCTGCTGTGCGCCGTCGGCCGGCCCACAGCGGTGTACGCACAGGAGGCCGACCCCGACCTGGCGGCGCTCACCGCGCTCCGGCTCGCCCTGCACTCCGAGGGCGGCGGAGCCGACGGGCCCGCCCTCGCCGTGCGGACCGGTGACACCCTGCGCGCCGACGCGTTCCCCGGGCTGACCGTGGACGCGGTGCTCTGCCACCCGCCGTTCAACGAGCGCAACTGGGGCCACGACGACCTGGCCTACGACCCGCGCTGGGAGTACGGCTTCCCCGCCCGCACCGAGTCCGAACTCGCCTGGGTCCAGCACGCCCTCGCCCACCTCCGTGAAGGCGGCACCGCCGTGGTGCTGATGCCCCCGGCCGCCGCCTCCCGCCGCTCGGGCCGCCGGATCCGCGCCGATCTGCTCCGCCGGGGCGCCCTCCGCGCCGTCGTCGCGCTGCCCGCCGGCGCCGCGCCCCCGTACGGCATCCCGCTCCACATCTGGGTCCTCCGCAAGCCGGGCACCGAGCAGCACCCGGCGCCCGAACTGCTCGTCGTCGACGCGGCGGAGCCCGAGGCCGCGGGCGCCCCGTCCGGCCGTGACCGGCTGGACTGGGCGGCGGTGCGCGCCGCCGTGCTCGACGCATGGGCGCCCTTCGACGTGCCGGGGCGCCGTGAGCCCGTGGAGGAGCGCCCCGGGACCAGCCGGGCCGTCCCCGTCATCGAACTCCTCGACGACGACGTGGACCTGGCCCCCGCCCGCCATCTGCCGCCCCCGGCCTCCGGTGCCACCGCCGCCGAACTCGTGCGCGTACGGGAACGGCTGGAGGAGACCCTGAAGCTGACCGCCCGGCGCACGCCGTCCCCCGCCGCCCCCGGCGACCAGGCCAGGCGGCCCTTCACCACGGTCGGTGAACTGGCCCGCGCGGGCGCCCTGCGCCTGCGGACCGGCACCGGCTCGGGCAGCGGCACCGCGCCGGTCCTCACCGAGCACGACGTCCTCTCCGGGACGGGCCCCAGCGGTTCGCCCTCCGCCCCGTCGGCCGCCGGCTCGTCGGCCTCGGCCCCGGAGGGCGAACCGGTCCTGCTGGAACCGGGCGACGTCATCGTGCCCGTGACCGGCGGCGCCTCCGTCGTCAGGGTCGTCGACGAGGCGACCGCCGGGGCCGCGCTCGGCCGCAACCTCCAGCTCCTGCGCCCCGATCCGGCCGCCCTCGACGCCTGGTTCCTCGCCGGATTCCTGCGCGGCACCGCCAACAACCGGCAGGCGAGCAGCTACGCCTCCACCGCGACCCGGCTCGACGCACGCCGTCTCCAGGTGCCGCGCATGCCACTGGCCGAACAGCGGACGTATGGTGAGCAGTTCAGCGCCCTCGCCGCCTTCGAGGACGCGCTGCGCACGGCCGGGCGGCTCGGCGGGCAGCTGGTGCAGGGGATGTACGACGGACTCACGGACGGATCGGTCGCTCCGGGATGACGTGAAGCACAACGGTTGTGCACAACCCCGGACCGGTTGTCCGTGCCGGTGTATACGCTCACTGCACAGGTCCCTTCCACCCTCCCCGGGAGCAGCACATGCACGGCTACGGCTATCCGCCGGAGCAGCAGCCGAAGCGCGGTCCGTCCTCGTCCTCGCTGGTCATCCTGCGCGTGGTCTTCGTGGCGCTCGCCCTGCTGAGTTGCACGTTCCTCACCTGGGCGCCGATGCTCCGGCTGGCGATCGTCACCCGCAAGCAGCGCGACTGGTGGCTGTTCGGCCTCGTGCTGGCGCTGAACATCGGACTCATCGTGTACCTCGGGGCGTTGCCGGTGGAGGACGACGTGATGACGGACGGACAGGCGATCGTCATGCTGTCCTGGATGCTGGTGGTCTTCGTCGGCGCGGTCACCTACTACCTGTACACGGAGATACGGCACTTCGCGGCGCACCACCCCCTCCCGGGCGGTCCGCAGGCCGTTCCGTACGCCAACCCCTACAGCGCCGGGGCCCCCGGGGCGTCCTCGTTCCCGTCCGCCGGGCACGCGTCCCGGCAGACCGCACCCGCCCCGCCGGCCCCCACGGCCGGCTACCCGCCGGCTCCGCACCGGAGCCCCGTCCCCGTGCAGCCCACCCCCGCGCCGCCCGCGCCCACCACACCGTCCGCCGCTCCCCAGCGCATCGACCAGGTGCGTGCCGAGCTCGACGAGCTGAGCGACTACCTCCGCAAGGAGGGTGACAGTAGGTGAACGGGCGTGTCATCGCCGGGCGTTACCAGCTGGCGACGATCCTCGGCCAGGGCGGCATGGGCCAGGTCTGGACGGCGTACGACCAACGGCTCGACCGCAGGGTCGCGGTGAAGCTCCTGCACCCCGAGCGCGTCACGGGCCCCTCCGGGAGCGGAGCCGCCGACGAGCTGCGCCGCCGGTTCGTGCGTGAGTGCCGGGTCACCGCCCAGGTCGACCACCCCGGTCTGGTCACCGTGCACGACGCGGGGAGCGACGGCGAGGACCTCTTCCTCGTCATGCAGTACGTCGAGGGCGCCGACCTCGCCGACCACCTCGCCGAGCACGACCCCTACCCGTGGCCCTGGGCCGTGTCGATCGCCGCACAGCTGTGCGCGGTGCTCTCCGCCGTGCACGCCGTGCCGATCGTCCACCGCGACCTGAAGCCCCGTAACGCGATGGTGAAGCCCGACGGCACCCTCACGGTGCTCGACCTGGGCATCGCCTCCGTGATGGACACCGACACCACGCGCCTGACCCACACGGGCTCGGTGATCGGCTCCCCGGCCTACATGGCCCCCGAGCAGGCGATGGGCGGTGCCGTCGGCCCGTACACCGATTTGTACGCGCTCGGTGTGCTCCTGCACGAACTCCTCTGCGGCGACGTGCCGTTCAGCGGGTCCACCGCGCTCGGCGTCCTGCACCGCCACCTCTACGAGCCCCCGCTGCCCGTCCGGCACCTGAGGCCCGAGGTCCCCGAGGCCCTCGAAGCGCTGGTGCTGCGGCTGCTCGCCAAGGACCCCCAGGACCGCCCCGACTCCGCCCAGGAGGTGTACGAGTCCCTGCGCCCCCTGCTGCCCGCCGGCGGCGCCCCGGCCGGTCCCCTCGACCCGACCCGCCCCTTCCTGCGCCCGCACGCCCCCTGGCCCGACCGGGCGGCCGTCCCTGCGTCCGCGCCCGTACCCGCCCAGCAGGCACCTCCCGCACCCAAGGCGCCGCCCGCCCGTCCGAACGTGGCGCAGGCCGTCGACGACGTGAAGCGGCTGCTGGGGGAGGGCCGCATCACCCAGGCCGTCGACATCCTCGGGGGCATCCTCCCGGCGGCGGCCCAGGAGCACGGCGAGCACTCCCCGGTCGTCCGGATCCTGCGCAAGCAGTACGCGGCCACGCTGATGGACGACGGCCAGTACCGCCGCGCCCTCCCGGAGCTGCGCCGCCTCGCCGACGACCGCGCGGCGGAGGCGGGCCCCGCCGACTCCCAGGCCCTGCAGTTCCGTTACGACGCGGCGCAGTGCCTGGAGCAGCTCGGCGAGGCGGCCGCCTCGCTCGCCGAGTACCGCGCCGTCCTGCCCTACTACGAGAACGAGAACGGCTACGCGACGCCCTCCGGCCCCGGCCAGGCCTTCGACATCCGGCACCGCATCGGGCACCTCCTGCTCGGGGTCGGCGACCACGCGGCGGGCCGCGCCCAGTTGCAGGCCCTGCTGTACGACACGGAGCGCGCCTACGGGCCGCACCACCCGCTCCCCACGGAGCTCCGCCGGCAACTCTCCCACCACCAGGACGTACGCGGCTCGGTCTGAGGCCGGGGGTGGCCGGAAAGGGCGCACCGGAAGGGATTTCGGCCGCGACCCCACACTGACCGGTCCGGAAATCGTTGGTCGAAGCAGTGGCCCGAATCACGTCCACTGCCTAACATCGATCACTGCAAGGCTTTGTGCACTGACGCACAAACTCTCCCCGGGAGGCTCCTTTGCACCGCCGTCGTCGCACCGCGCTCGCCCTGTCCGCCGCCACGCTCCTCGCGGCGCCGCTCCTGACCGCCTGCGGGAGCGAGGCCCATCCCGGTGCCGCGGCCGTGGTCGGCGGCGACCGGATCGACGTGGCCACGGTCCAGGCGCAGGCGTCCGACGTGCGCACCGCGCAGCAGGCGTCCGACCGTTCCCAGGAGCTGGTGACGAAGTCGGGCCAGCTGACCCGGGTCAAGCTGTCCGGGCTGATCTTCGGGCGGGTCCTGGACCGTGCCGCGAAGGACGCGGGGGTGAGCGTCAGCCGTAAGGAGATCCAGCAGATCCGCAGTGACGCCGCCGCGCAGTCCGGCGGGGACGAGGCGGTGCGGACCGGCATGCTGGAGCAGCGCTGGGTGGCACCCGGCCAGATCGACGCGAGCCTGCGCCAGGAGGTCCAGCTCCAGAAGCTCGCCCAGGCGATCGGCGCGGACCTGCAGAGCCCCGCCGGGGTGCAGGCCGTCGGCCAGAGCCTCACCAAGGCGTCGAAGGCGCTCCACATCGACGTCAACCCGCGCTACGGCAGCTGGGACGACCAGAAGGTCCAGCTCAGCACGTACAAGGCCCCGTGGATCACCCAGGTCACCCCGGTCGAGGGGCAGGAGCAGGCGGGCGCCTGACGCGTGCCCGGAGGTAGGTTCGGGGTGTGAACGCTGAAGACCCCGGTCGTATCGTCCTGCTCACCGCCAGCCACCGGGTCGCCCCCGGTCTGCTGTCCTGGCCCGCCTGGCAGACGCTGCACGCCGCCGACCGGGTGCTGTGCGCCGGGCCCGGCCACCCGCAGCTGCCGTATCTGCGGGAGGCGGGGGTGGCCGTGGAGCACGGCGTCCCGTCGGCCGAGGAGCTGGTGGACGAGTGCGCGGGCGGCCGGACCGTGGTGGTGCTGGTCGGCGGTGAGGGCGATCAGCGGCTCACCGACGGCCTGGCCCGGCTCGGCGGTTCGGGCCGGGTGCAGATGCCGGACCTGGAGCTGCTGCCCGGTTCGTACGACCTGCCCGGCGCGCGGCTCCTGGACCTGGTGCAGGTCATGGACCGGATCCGGCTCGAATGTCCCTGGACCTCGCAGAAGACGCACGAGGGCCTCGCGAAGTACGCCATCGAGGAGGCGTACGAACTGGTCGAGGCCATCGAGGACGGCGACCGCGAGGAACTGCGCGAGGAGCTCGGCGACGTCCTGCTCCAGGTCGTCTTCCACGCCCGGATCGCGCAGGAGGACCAGGACGAGCCGTTCGGCATCGACGACGTGGCGGGCACGATCGTCGAGAAGCTGATCCACCGTCATCCGCATGTGTTCGGCGACGCGACCGCCGAGACCCCGGAGGACGTCCACGCCCACTGGCTCCGTACGAAGGCGATCGAGAAGCAGCGCGAGTCGGTCACCGACGGGGTGCCGCTCGGCCAGCCCGGACTCGCGCTGGCCGCCAAGCTCGGCAGCAGGGTCCGGGCCGCGGGCCTGGACGCCGCGCTCCCCGAGGGGGACGGGATCGGCTACCGGCTGCTCGCCCTCGCCGTGGAGGCCGAACAGGACGGCACCGACCCGGAGGCCGCCCTGCGGGCCGCCGCCCGTGCCTACCGGGACGCGATCCGGACGGCGGAGGGGCTCGGAAGCCCCGGGGCCGCCCCGGATAGCGTCGAGGAGTGAACGACAGCCCCGGCACGGACCCCGCGCCCGACACCGCACCAGCCGCAGCACCCGAACTCTTCACCTGGGAGTTCGCCACCGACCCCTACCCCGCCTACGCCTGGCTCCGCGAGCACAGCCCCGTGCACCGCACGAAGCTGCCCAGCGGGGTCGAGGCCTGGCTGGTGACCCGCTACGCCGACGCCCGGCAGGCTCTCGCCGACACCCGGCTCTCCAAGAACCCGTCCCACCACGCGGGCTCCGCGAACGCCAAGGGCAAGACGGGCATCCCGGGCGAGCGCAAGGCGGAGCTGATGACGCACCTGCTGAACATCGACCCCCCGGACCACACCCGGCTGCGCCGGCTCGTGTCCAAGGCGTTCACCCCGCGCCGGGTCGCGGAGTTCGCACCGCGCGTGCAGGAGCTGACGGACCGCCTCATCGACTCGTTCATCGAGGAGGGGAAGGCGGATCTCATCCACGACTTCGCGTTCCCCCTGCCCATCTACGCCATCTGCGACCTGCTGGGGGTGCCCCGGGAGGACCAGGACGACTTCCGCGACTGGGCGGGCATGATGATCCGGCACGGCGGCGGACCGCGCGGCGGGGTGGCCCGGTCGGTCAAGAAGATGCGCGGCTACCTCGCCGAACTCATCCACCGTAAGAGGGAGAATCCCGGCGACGACCTGATCTCCGGGCTCATCCGGGCGAGCGACCACGGCGAGCACCTCAGCGAGAACGAGGCCGCCGCCATGGCCTTCATCCTTCTCTTCGCCGGCTTCGAGACGACGGTCAACCTCATCGGCAACGGCACCTACGCGCTGCTGCGCAATCCGTCCCAGCGTGAGCGCCTGGAGCGCTCGCTGGCGGCCGGGGAGACGGACCTGCTCGCCACGGGCATCGAGGAGCTCCTGCGCTACGACGGCCCGGTGGAGCTCGCGACCTGGCGCTACGCCACCGAGCCCGTGACCCTGGGAGGGCAGGACATCGCGGCCGGCGACCCCGTCCTGGTGGTGCTGGCCGCCGCCGACCGCGATCCGGAGCGATTCCAGGATGCGGACACCCTGGATCTCGCACGCAGTGACAATCAGCACCTCGGATACGGGCACGGCATCCACTACTGCCTGGGGGCTCCGCTGGCCCGGCTGGAGGGTCAGGTGGCCCTGGCGACCCTGCTGCGACGCCTTCCCGACCTGCGGCTCGCTGCGGATCCTGCCGATTTGCGCTGGCGCGGCGGACTCATCATGCGTGGACTGCGCACGCTTCCCGTGGAGTTCGGTCCGGGGCATCCCGCCGGAAAAGGTGACAGCCTGTCAACTCTGTGACTTTCACGTGATCTCCGCTGCATCGACTTGTGACACACGTTCGAGTAGGGCTAGGTTCACCGTTCGACTCACCCGTCACATGTCAGTCACACGGAAGGCAATCCCATGGGCTCCGCGACCGGCAGACACCGCCGCCCTCGCCAGGCACCCGCCATCGTCGTCGCCGCAGGCGTCACCGGATCGGCGATTGCCATCCCGCTGCTCGGCGCCGGCGGCGCACAGGCAGCTGACGCGTCGACCTGGGACAGGGTCGCCGAATGCGAGAGCGGCGGCATGTGGAGTGCCGACCTCGGCAACGGCTACTACGGCGGTCTGCAGTTCTCGCAGGACACGTGGTCGGCCTACGGCGGCACGGCGTACGCGCCCCGGGCCGACCTCGCCAGCCGCTCGCAGCAGATCTCGGTCGCGGAGAAGGTCCTGGATGACAAGGGACCGCAGGCATGGCCGAGCTGCGCGGTGATCTCCGGGCTCGCCCTGGACGGAACGCTGCCGGGCGTGGACCCGGGCGGCGAGCCCTCCGCGGAGCCCTCCGACACCGCGACCCCGTCCGAGACGCCTTCCGCCGAGCCCTCGGACACCGCGAAGCCGTCCGGGACCCCTTCGTCCGGGTCGACGACCCCGTCGGACGAGACCGACGGCACGGCCGGCCAGGGTGACGACGCCGACGCGTCGCCGTCCGCCACCCCGTCCCCCGAGCCCTCCGAGACGTCCGGCGCCTCCAAGGGCGACGGCGCGACGGGCGGCAAGCACCGCGGCACGCCCGCCCCCGAGGGGAGTGCGGGAGCGGACCTGGAGGACGGGCGCGAGTCCGGCCGGCACGCCTCGCGCGGGGAGTCCGAGGCGCGTCAGGGCGCGGAGGGCACGTACACCGTCCGCGAGGGCGACAACCTCTGGTCGATCGCCGACACGCAGGACCTCGACGGCGGCTGGCCCGCGCTCTACGAGGCCAACAAGGACGAGCTGGGCTCCGACCCCGACCTGATCCTCCCCGGCCAGAGCCTGGACCTCCTGGGCCTCGGTTCCGACGCGCAGGACGCTCCGTCGGAGACCGCCGCCGCCAACTGATCAAAAGCGGGAAAACACCCCGAAAGCAGGGGTAGTTCAGAGGCCTATGTCCACTTATGCGTAAGTGAGACATGGGTCTCTTTGCTTCAACTCACGCGGTCGGTCCGCCCGATCCGTCCATATTGGCTCCGACCTGCGAAAACGAACACGCGCGCCGAGCCGGTACGGGCTGATTAGCCGTTATGTCCATCTTTGAATGTGGGGGTTGCGTGTGTTTACGGTCGGAGCCGCTCGCACCGCGGGCACCTTCGACCGTCACGCCGAATCCTGCCGTCGGCCGAAGGGAACCGACGCGTAAAGCGCCGTAGGCAGGAGCGGGGGACCCAGGTAAGTGCCGGACCCGGACGTCGCAGGACGACCGGTGTGCGGCTTGGGGTGAAGTCGTCCGCGAGTAGGGCGACCGGGCGACTCACAGCCCGAACCCGACAGCTCACCTCGTAGGCGTCGGTGAGGAGAACCATGCTGCTTTCCAGCAAGGGCAAGCACCGTCGCCCGTCCAAGGCCGTCCGTATCGCGACCCTGGCCGGTGTCACCGGTGCCGCCGTCGCCGTACCGCTGATGGGCGCGACCGGTGCCTCCGCCGCCTCCGTCGACACCTGGGACGCTGTCGCCCAGTGCGAGTCCGGTGGCAACTGGTCCATCAACACCGGCAACGGCTACTACGGCGGTCTGCAGTTCTCGCAGTCCAGCTGGGCCGCCGCCGGCGGCACGCAGTACGCCGCCCGCGCCGACCTGGCCTCCAAGGACCAGCAGATAGCCGCCGCCGAGAAGCTCCTCGACCTGCAGGGCCCGGGTGCCTGGTCCTGCGCCGGGGCCGGCGGTCTGACGAACGACGGTGTGGACCCGGGTGTCGACACCGGCGCCTCGAAGAACGGCGACACGGACCCGCAGGCCGCGCCGGAGCGCAAGGCCGAGCAGCCCACCACGCGCAGCGAGAAGCGCACGGCCCCCGAGAAGACCGTCACCACCCCGACCGGCGAGAAGGTCGAGAAGGGCGACGGCGAGTACAAGGTCAAGGCCGGCGACACCCTCAGCAAGATCGCCGAGGCCAAGAAGGTCAAGGGCGGCTGGGAGAAGCTGTTCAAGCTGAACGACGACATCGTCGACGAGGCCGACCTGATCTTCCCGGGCCAGCAGCTCCACCTGAAGTAGCCGGACCGGAGCGGCCGGACCGGAGCGGCCGGACCGGAGCAGCCGGACCGGCCGTGCTCGGACCGGAGAAGTCGGAAACACCCCGGGGCTCTCCTCCTGCCCCGGAGGCCGGGCCCGGCGCGCAGACCCCCCGCGCGCCGGGCTCGGCGGTGTCCGGACCCCCCGAGGCCGACCCGGCCGGGGGCCGTTCGCGGGCTCGCCGTGAAGGTGAGTGTTCAACAGTTGTGGTTACTCGTCAGTAGAATTCTGGAGCTTTGCCCGGAATGCAGGTCCTTGGGTCCTTTTTCGTCCCAGGGGACGGGCGGACGGCCGACGGAGCGTGCCGAGCCGGTTAGGCTCGTGGCGCAAGGCCACAGTGACCCTGCACAACCAGTGTCAGATCCCAGAAGGAGATGCCTCGTGCCGTCCATCGACGTCGTCGTAGCCAGGGAAATCCTCGACTCCCGGGGCAACCCCACGGTCGAGGTCGAGGTTGGCCTCGACGACGGCAGCACGGGACGTGCTGCTGTTCCGTCCGGCGCCTCCACCGGTGCGTTCGAGGCCATCGAGCTTCGCGACGGGGACCCCAACCGTTACCAGGGCAAGGGCGTCGAGAAGGCCGTCCTCGCCGTGATCGAGCAGATCGGCCCGGAGCTCGTCGGTTACGACGCCACCGAGCAGCGCCTCATCGACCAGGCGATGTTCGACCTGGACGCCACCGAGAACAAGGGCTCCCTCGGCGCCAACGCCATCCTCGGCGTCTCGCTGGCCGTGGCGCACGCCGCGTCCGAGGCGTCCGACCTCCCGCTCTTCCGCTACCTCGGCGGCCCGAACGCGCACCTGCTGCCCGTTCCGATGATGAACATCCTGAACGGCGGCTCGCACGCCGACTCCAACGTGGACATCCAGGAGTTCATGATCGCGCCGATCGGCGCCGAGTCCTTCTCCGAGGCCCTTCGCTGGGGCGCGGAGATCTACCACACCCTGAAGAAGGTCCTGAAGACCAAGGGCCTGTCGACCGGTCTCGGTGACGAGGGCGGCTTCGCCCCCAACCTCGAGTCCAACCGCGCCGCCCTCGACCTCATCCTCGAGGCCGTCAAGGAGGCCGGTTACGTCCCCGGCCGCGACATCGCGCTCGCGCTCGACGTCGCCGCGTCCGAGTTCTACAAGGACGGCGTGTACGAGTTCGAGGGCAAGTCCCGCTCGGCCGCCGAGATGACCGAGTACTACGAGGAGCTCGTCTCCGCGTACCCGCTGGTCTCCATCGAGGACCCGCTGTACGAGGACGACTGGGCGGGCTGGAAGGTCATCACCGACAAGCTCGGCTCCAAGGTGCAGATCGTCGGTGACGACCTGTTCGTCACCAACCCCGAGCGCCTCGCCCGCGGCATCGAGGAGGGCTCGGCCAACGCCCTGCTCGTCAAGGTGAACCAGATCGGTTCGCTGACCGAGACCCTGGACGCCGTCGAGCTGGCCCAGCGCAACGGCTTCAAGTGCATGATGTCCCACCGCTCCGGTGAGACCGAGGACGTGACCATCGCCGACCTCGCCGTCGCGGTGAACTGCGGCCAGATCAAGACCGGCGCCCCGGCCCGCTCGGACCGCGTCGCCAAGTACAACCAGCTGCTGCGCATCGAGGAGATCCTCGACGACGCCGCGGTGTACGCCGGTCGTTCGGCGTTCCCGCGGTTCCGCTTCGAGGGCTGACAGCCCGAGTCCGGAGCACCAGCCTCCGTCCGTCCCCGCATCCGGTCCCGTACCGTGTGCGGGGACGGACGTGCGTAACGGGGAGGCGTGAGACATGGCCGGGAAGGACCGCGACCGGTTCTCCACCGCGACCAGGCTGCGGCTGCTCGGTGAGCAGACGGCGGCCCGCGTCTACCGGTCCCAGAACCGCCGCCAGGCCCGCCGTTCACGGCTCACCGGGCGGGCCGCGTTCCTGGCGCTGATCGTCTGCTCCCTGGTGGTCGCGCTCGCGTACCCCATGCGGCAGTACATCTCCCAGCGCGACCAGATCGCCGACCAGGAGAGGCTCTCCCGGGAGGCCCACCAGCGGACCGAGGAGCTGCGCGACGAGAAGGCGCGGCTCAAGGACGACGCGTACATCCGCCGTCTCGCACGCCAGCACCTGCACTACGTGCTGCCCGGCGAGACCGGTTATACGGTGGTCGACCCGGACGCGGCCGAGGAGCGCGGGGGAGAGCCCGGGGCGACCGGGCGGCCCTGGCACTCGAACCTCTGGGACGGTGTCGACAGCGCGGACCGCGAATGACCCCGTCCCCGCACCGGACCCGGTACCCGTACCGGGTCCGCTTCCCGTACCGATTCATACAGTCCGACCGATGACATTCAAGGCAGGCATGGACACGCCCCCTCCGCAGACCGAATCCACCACGCCCACCGCTGCGGACATCGCCGCGTTCGAGCTCCAGCTCGGCCGGCCGCCGCGCGGGCTGCGCGCCATCGCGCACCGCTGCCCCTGCGGCAATCCGGACGTGGTCGAGACCCAGCCCCGCCTGGAGGACGGCACGCCGTTCCCGACGACGTACTACCTGACGTGCCCGCGTGCCGCGTCCGCGATCGGCACGCTGGAGGCCAACGGGGTCATGAAGGAGATGACCGAGCGGCTCACGACGGACCCGGAGCTGGCCGCCGCCTACCGGGCCGCGCACGAGGACTACCTCGCGCGCCGTGACGCCATCGAGGTCCTGGAGGGCTTCCCGAGCGCGGGCGGCATGCCGGACCGGGTGAAGTGCCTGCACGTCCTGGTCGGCCACTCGCTGGCGGCGGGCCCCGGGGTGAACCCGCTGGGCGACGAGGCCATCGCGATGCTGCCGGAGTGGTGGGCGAAGGGCCCGTGCGTCACGCCGTGCGGCCCGGACGCCGACACCGACGCGTGACCCCGCGCGGTACCCGTACGACCACAGGAGCCCCATGACCCGCGTTGCCGCCATCGACTGCGGTACCAACTCCATCCGTCTGCTCGTCGCCGACGTGGACCCCGCCACCGGCGGGTTCACCGAGCTCGACCGGCGGATGGAGATCGTCCGGCTCGGCCAGGGCGTCGACCGTACGGGCCGGCTGGCCCCCGAGGCGATCGGGCGCACCCTCGACGCCTGCCGCGCGTACGCGGCCTCGATCGAGGAGCTCGGCGCCGAGCGGATCCGTTTCGTCGCCACGTCCGCCTCCCGTGACGCGGAGAACAGCGACACGTTCGTCCGGGGTGTCCTGGACATCCTGGGCGTCGAGCCCGAGGTCGTCACGGGTGACCAGGAGGCGCAGCTCTCCTTCGACGGCGCCACCAAGGAGCTGGTGGGCGCCGACCACCTGGAGAAGCCGTACCTCGTCGTGGACATCGGCGGTGGCTCCACGGAGTTCGTCGTCGGTGACGACCGGGTGCGCGCCGCCCGGTCCGTGGACATCGGCTGCGTACGCCTGACCGAGCGTCACCTCGTCGTGGACGGGGCCGTGGTGGACCCGCCCACGCCCGAGGCGATCGCCGCGATCCGCGCGGACATCGCCGCCGCCCTGGACCTGGCCGAGGAGAGCGTGCCGATCGCCTCGGCGGCCACGCTGGTCGGCCTGGCCGGGACGGTCACCACCATCGCGGCGATGGCGCTCGGGCTGGAGGAGTACGACTCCGAGGCGATCCACCACTCCCGGGTCTCCGTCGAGCGCGTACGGGAGATCACCGAGCGGCTGCTCTCCTCCACGCACGAGGAGCGCGCGGCGATCCCCGCGATGCACCCGGGCAGGGTCGACGTGATCCCCTCGGGGGCGCTCGTCCTGCTCGCGCTGATGGAGCGGACCGGTGCCCGTGAGGTCGTCGTCAGCGAGCACGACATCCTGGACGGGATCGCCTGGTCCGCCGCCTGATCACAGGGCGGGCGCGGCTGCGGTGAGATGCCGCTCATACGCATTCCGGCCTGCACCTTTGAGCTTGTGGAGCCCTCTCCGGACGTGTCCGGGGAGGGCTTTCGCGAGGTGCCCCGACGAAGTTCGTGAACTTCTTCACAAGGAATTCGGCCCCACCGGGCGAAGTTCTGCCCCGGGAGGGCCGCCCGGGCGGCCCGGAGGCGCGTACGGGGGTGCTGCGGGAGGGTTTCGGGGGTGTGGCGGGGGCGTGTCCCGGGCGGGTGGTTCCTCGCGTCCGGGGGCTCAAGGGCCAGCTCACGAGCGGTGAACAACGTTCGCCGAAGCGTCGTGGTTCCCCTGCCTCATCATGACCTGGGTCACGTGGGCGGCGAACTATAGCAGAGGGTGGGGCATACCTTGTGAAGGGGCTCACGAGCATGCCCCCCGAGGGGGGTGGATACTCGATGGCATGAGCACCACGGAGCGTCCCAGGATCCTCGTTGTAGGCGGTGGGTACGTAGGCCTGTACGCAGCTCGTCGCATTCTGAAGAAGATGCGGTATGGAGAGGCGACCGTCACGGTCGTCGACCCGCGCTCGTACATGACGTACCAGCCCTTCCTCCCCGAAGCTGCTGCCGGCAGCATCTCGCCTCGGCATGTCGTCGTCCCGCTGCGACGCGTCCTGCCCAAGGCAGAGGTTCTCACCGGCCGTGTCACGACCATCGATCAGGACCGCAAGGTCGCCACGGTCGCGCCGCTCGTCGGCGAGGCCTACGAGCTGCCCTTCGACTACCTGGTCATCGCGATGGGCGCGGTCTCCCGCACCTTCCCGATCCCCGGCCTCGCCGAGCAGGGCATCGGCATGAAGGGCATCGAGGAGTCCATCGGTCTGCGCAACCACGTCCTCGAGCAGCTGGACAAGGCCGACTCGACGACCGATGAGGACGTCCGCCGCAAGGCGCTGACGTTCGTCTTCGTGGGCGGCGGTTTCGCCGGTGCGGAGACCATCGGCGAGGTCGAGGACATGGCGCGCGACGCGGCGAAGTACTACACGAGCGTGAAGCGCGAGGACATGCGCTTCATCCTGGTCGACGCCGCCGACAAGATCCTTCCCGAGGTCGGCCCGAAGCTGGGCGCGTACGGCAAGGAGCACCTGGAGAGCCGTGGCGTCGAGGTCTACCTCTCGACCTCCATGGACTCCTGCGTCGACGGTCACGTGGTGCTGAAGAACGGCCTCGAGGTCGACTCCAGCACGATCGTGTGGACCGCCGGTGTGAAGCCGAACCCGGCGCTGGCGCGCTTCGGTCTGCCGCTCGGCCCCCGCGGTCACGTGGACACCTCCGAGAAGCTCCAGGTGCAGGGCACCGACTACATCTGGGCCGCGGGCGACAACGCCCAGGTCCCGGACATGGTCGGCCGCCGCGCGGGCAACCCGAACGCCTGGTGCCCGCCGAACGCCCAGCACGCGCTGCGTCAGGCCAAGGTCCTCGGCGACAACGTCATCTCCGGCATGCGGGGCTTCCCGCAGAAGGAGTACAGCCACGCCAACAAGGGTGCGGTCGCCGGTCTGGGCCTGCACAAGGGCGTCGCGATGATCGTCGTCGGCAAGGTGAAGATCAAGGTCAAGGGCCGTCTCGCCTGGTACATGCACCGTGGCTACCACGGCATGGCCATGCCGACCTGGAACCGTAAGATCCGGATCTTCGCGGACTGGACGCTGGCGATGTTCCTGAAGCGCGAGGTCGTCTCGCTCGGCGCCATGGAGACTCCGCGCGAGGAGTTCTACGAGGCCGCCAAGCCGAGCCCGGCGCCCGTCGCGGCCAAGGCCGACGGCGACAAGAGCAAGTCCGGCGAGAAGGCCAAGGCCTCCTAGCGCCCGTACGTCACCGAAGAGGTCGTCCGCCATCCGTGGTGCGGACGGCCTCTTCGGCGTTCCTGGGCCCCTCGAAGTAGATGGTAAGTGCAGGTATTTTGCCGTTCCGTTGCCGAGAAACGGGATGGCGCGGGCGCCGGACGGCGTTGAGGCTGGTGTACCTCGCCGTGGCCCCGAGGTGTCGCGGCACGGTTCGGGTGCGTATATGCGAATTTAGGCACGTTCGGAAACACCACCACGGAGGTGTGCACCATGGCCGACGCCGCATCGCGGCTGACCGCTCTCGCCGAAGAGTTGCTGGGAGAACCCCTGCCGGTCCGGATCCGGGCCTGGGACGGCAGCGAGTCCGGGCCGCCGGGTGCCCCCGCCCTCGTCCTGCGCCACCGCCGCGCCCTGCGGCGGCTGCTCTGGAAGCCGGGTGAACTGGGCCTGGCCCGCGCCTGGGTGGCCGGTGAGATCGACGTCGACGGCGACCTGTACGAGGTGCTGAACGCCCTGGCCTCGCTGCTCTGGGAACGGGGTGCCGACGCGAAGGACACCGTCCATCCCGTCCGCGACCCGAAGGTGCGGGAGTTCGCCCGCGGCCTCGTCCAGCTGGCGGGGCCCTGGCCACCGCCGCCCCCGCCCGCCGAGGAGGTGCGCCGCCGCACGGGGCCGCTGCACACCAGACGCCGCGACAAGGAGGCGATCAGCCACCACTACGACGTGGGCAACGACTTCTACGCGATGGTCCTCGGCCCGTCCATGGTCTACTCCTGCGCCTACTGGCAGGACGGCTCCACCCTTGAGGACGCCCAGCGCGACAAGCTCGACCTCGTCTGCCGCAAGCTCGCGCTGAAGGAGGGCGACCGCCTCCTGGACGTCGGCTGCGGCTGGGGCTCCATGGCCATCCACGCCGCCCGCGAGTACGGCGCCCGGGTCACCGGGGTCACCCTCTCCACCGAGCAGGCCGCCTTCGCCCGTAAGCGCATCGCGGAGGAGGGCCTCACCGACCGGATCGAGATCCGCGTCCAGGACTACCGGGACGTCAGGGACGGCCCGTACGACGCCATCTCCTCGATCGGCATGGCCGAGCACGTGGGCACGGTCCGCTTCCGTGAGTACGCCGACGACCTCTACGCGCTCCTCAAGCCCGGCGGCCGGCTGCTCAACCACCAGATCGCCCGCCGCCCCGAGAAGGACGAGTCGGCCTACCGCATCGACGAGTTCATCGACTCCTACGTCTTCCCCGACGGCGAGCTGGCCCCGGTGGGCCGTACGGTCGCCACCCTGGAGGAGGCCGGCTTCGAGGCCAGGGACGTCGAGGCGATCCGGGAGCACTACGCACTGACCCTGCGTCAGTGGGTGGCCAACCTGGAGACCCACTGGAAGGAGGCCGTACGGGCCACCTCGCCCGGCCGGGCCAGGGTGTGGCGGCTCTACATGGCCGCCTCGGCGCTCTCCTTCGAGCACAACAAGATCGGTGTCAACCAGATCCTCGCGGTGCGGCCGCGGGACGGCGGCGG
This sequence comes from Streptomyces silvae, assembly GCF_016745505.1. Classification (GTDB taxonomy): domain Bacteria; phylum Actinomycetota; class Actinomycetes; order Streptomycetales; family Streptomycetaceae; genus Streptomyces; species Streptomyces silvae. Next base: position 35,911 of record NZ_JAERUC010000016.1, read on the forward strand.
GGCGGGCATGCCGCTGCGCGCCCGCGACTGGACGGCGTCGGCGAACGGCTGATCCGGGAACGCGGAAGGGCCGGTACCCGCGGTGGCGGGTACCGGCCCTTCGTCCGTCCGCGCGACTACTCCGTCTTGATCGCGGTCAGCATGTTCAGCTTCGCGCCGCTGCGGGCCGGCCACAGCGAGGCCAGCACACCCACGAGCCCCGCCAGCACCAGGAAGAGCGCGAGCCGGTCCCACGGGATGACCAGGGCGTAGCCCGGGATCGAGGAGGACAGGCTCTTCCCGATCGCCCAGCCGAGGAACGTACCGAGGGCGACGCCGACCACCGCTCCGAAGAGCGAGATGACCACGGCCTCCAGCCGGATCATGCGCTTGACCCGGCGCCGGTCGAGGCCGATCGCCCGCAGCATGCCGATCTCCTGCTGGCGTTCGAAGACCGACATGGCCAGCGTGTTGACGACGCCGAGCACGGCGATGATCAGGGCCATGGCCAGCAGCGCGTACATGATGTTCAGCGCGGTGTTGATGAAGCCGCCGAACATGTCCCGGATGCCCTGGCGGTCCACGACGCTCATGGCCGGGTTGTCGCCGAGCGCGTCGACGACGGCCTTCTCGTTGGCGTCGGACTGGCCGCCGTCCATGGTCAGCCAGACCTCGCGGATGTCGGCGAGGGTCTCGTGCGGGTCGACGACGTCCTCGGCGATCAGCACCGGGGACAGGAACTCGTTGCCCTCGTAGAGCGCCCCGACCTTCAGGGTCTCCGTCTTCTCGTCCTGGAAGGTCACCGGCACGCTGTCGCCGGTCTTCCAGCCGTGCGACTTCGCGGTCTTGCGGTCGACGGCGATCTCGCCGTCCTTCAGCGACGCCAGCGAACCGGAGACCGTCTTCAGGTCGAAGACCTTCTCGACGTCGCCCGGGGTGACCCCGGAGGCCGAGACGCCGTCCTCCTCGCCGACGGTGAGCCAGACGGACCGCTGCGGGGACGCCGCCTCGACGCCGTCCGCCTTGCGCAGGGCGGCGAGAGCCGACTGGTCCAGCGCGTCGCCGCTGGCCATCGAGACCATGTAGTCGGCCCGGATGTTGTCCGTCGTCATCTTGTCGATCGCCTGGCCGAGCGTCACGCCGAGCACGGAGATGCCGGTCACCAGGGTGAGCCCGATCGCCAGGGCGGAGGCGGTGGCCCCGGTACGGCGCGGATTACGGACGGCGTTCTGGGTGGCCAGCTTGCCGGAGACCCCGAACAGGCCCCGCAGCAGCGGACGCACCAGCGCGATCACCGGCCGCGAGAGCAGCGGGATGAGCACGATGACACCGATCAGGGCGAGGAAGGCCCCGCCGCCGATGAGCCAGCGGCCGTTCTCGTCGCCCTGAGCGGCGCCGGCGACGATCAGCGCGGACCCGACGAGGGTGATCACTCCGCCGATCGAGTTCCGCACGACCAGCGACTTGGTGGTGGCCACCGCGTGCACGCTGCTCATCGCCGCCACCGGCGGGATCTTGGCGGCGCGGCGGGCGGGCAGCCAGGCGGCGAACACGGTGATCAGCACGCCCACGGCGAAGGCCGAGACGACCGCGGTGGGGGAGACGACCAGCGGACCGGCCGGGATCTTCCCGCCGAACATGCCCATCGCGGAGCGCAGCCCCGTCGCGAGCCCGACGCCCAGTGCGAAGCCGATCACCGAGGCGATCACGCCGACCACACCGGCTTCGAGCAGGATGGCCCGCTTGACCTGCCGGCGGGAGGCGCCGACGGCGCGCATCAGGGCGAGTTCCTTGGTGCGCTGGGCGATGAGCATGGTGAACGTGTTGGCGATCAGGAAGACACCGACGAAGAGCGCGATGCCCGCGAAGGCCAGCAGCATCGAGTTGAGGCCCTTGAGACCGGACTCGGTCATCTCGGCCTCCTCGTCCGCGAGGGCCGCTCCGGTCTTGGCCTCGGCGTTCTCCGGGAGGAGGGGCTTCACGGCGGCCAGCAGCTTCTGGTCGGACGCGCCGGGCGCCGCGGTCACGGTGACGTCCTTGAACTCACCGGGCCGCAGGTAGAGCTGCTGGGCGGCCTCGGTGTCGAAGAGGACCAGGCTGCCGCCCGCGTTGACGGCTCCGTCCTCGGTGGTGAAGACGCCGGAGAGGGTGTACTCCTTCACCGGTCCGTTGGTGGCGACCCGCACCGGGGAGCCCACGCGGTACTCGCCCTTGTCCGCGGTCTCCTTGTCGAGGGCGATCTGGCCGTCCTTCACCGGGCCCGTGCCCTTGGTGAACGTGTACTGGGCGTCCTTGCCGTCGGCGCCGGGGGAGAAGTTGGCACCGGTGTTGGACCAGCCGTTGCCGATGAGCTTGCCGTCGGTGTCGGCGACGCCCGCGAACCCGGAGACGCGCCCGGTGGCCTCCGCCACGCCGTCGAGGGCCTGGATCTTCTTGAGGGTGGCCGCGTCGATGGCGGGGGTCTCCTCGTCGCCCCGCTCGGCGTACGTCGTGACGGCGACGGCCACGTCGTCGTAGTTCTTGGCGGACTGGTTGCGGAAGGCGTTGCCGAGGGTGTCGGTGAAGACCAGGGTGCCGGAGACGAAGGCCACGCCGAGCATCACGGCGAGCACGGTCATCAGCAGCCTGGCCTTGTGCGCAAGGACATTGCGCACGGCGGTACGGAACATGTCGTCAATTCCTGGGGGGAGTTCGGAGGGCGGAGGGGTGGTGCGACAGCCTCTGGGACGTCAGCTGGTGCGGCCCTTCGCGTCGAACGCCTTCATCCGGTCGAGGACCCCGTCGGCGGTGGGGTTCAGCATCTGGTCGACGACCGCGCCGTCCGCGAGGAAGACCACGCGGTCCGCGTAGGAGGCGGCCACCGGGTCGTGGGTCACCATGACCACGGTCTGGCCGAGTTCGCGCACCGAGTTGCGCAGGAAGCCGAGGACCTCGGCGCCGGAGCGGGAGTCGAGGTTGCCGGTCGGCTCGTCACCGAAGATGATCTCCGGCTGCGAGGCCAGGGCGCGGGCGACCGCCACGCGCTGCTGCTGGCCGCCGGAGAGCTCCGTGGGGCGGTGCTTCAGCCGCTCGGAGAGGCCCACCATGTCGATGACCTTCTGGAGCCAGGCCGCGTCGGGCTTGCGCCCGGCGATGTCCATGGGGAGGGTGATGTTCTCCAGCGCGGTCAGCGTGGGCAGCAGGTTGAAGGCCTGGAAGATGAAGCCGATCTTGTCCCGGCGCAGCTTGGTGAGCTGCTTGTCCTTCAGCGTCCCGAGCTCGGTCTCGCCGATGCGTACGGAACCGCTGCTGAAGCTGTCGAGGCCGGCCACGCAGTGCATCAGCGTGGACTTCCCGGAGCCCGACGGGCCCATGATCGCCGTGAACTCCCCCTGCGGGAAGTCGACGGTCACGCGGTCGAGGGCGACCACCTGGGTCTCACCCGCGCCGTAGACCTTCGACAGCTCCGTCGCGCGGGCGGCGACCGCGGTGGTGCGGTGAACGGTGGTGGTGGTCACAGGGGTACTCCTGGTTCGAACGGCGTGTTCACGGGGACCCCTCCATCCTCGCCGCCGTACGGCGCCGGGACGTCAGCCCTCGTGCCCGTTCGCGGGGCCCCCTTGAGTCGCACCCGCCGGGCGCCGGTGTAGTCCTGAGGTAGGACACCGACCCTGAGCCGGGCCGGGACCTCAGCGGGGCGGGGCGGTGGATCCGCGGGGCACCAGGCGGGCCGCCGCGTCCTCGAAGCCGGGGGCCGATCCGTCGGCCACCATCGCCAGCAGCGTACGGGCCGCGTGGCTGCCGTACGCGGGGATGTCCCTGCTCAGCGCGGTCAGCGGGGGCCGCACGACGCGGGAGAGCTGGGAGTCGTCCCAGGCGACGAGCGAGAGGTCGGCGGGGACGTCCAGGCCCATCTCCTGGGCGACGGAGAGACCGGCGACGGCCATGATGTCGTTGTCGTAGATGACGGCGGTCGGCCGCGTGGCCGAGCTGATCAGCCGGCGGGTGGCGTGCGCCCCCTCCTCGCCGGAGTAGTCGGTGTGGACCACCACCGGTTCGTCCAGGCCGAGTCCGGCGCTGATCTCGCGCTGCGCGCGGTCGCGCAGCTGGGTGTGGATCAGCTCGGGCAGCCCGGCGACCCGGGCGACCGAGCGGTGCCCGAGCGCGGCCAGGTACGTCAGGGTGTCGCGCAGGGCCGCCGAGTCGTCCGACCACACGGGGGTGAGGGTGCCGGCCGCCGAGGGGTGGCCGATCACGACGGCGGGCATGCCCAGCTCGGCGATGCCCTCGATGCGCGGATCGGGGGAGCGCACATCGGCGAGGAACACCCCGTCCACCCGGCCCTCGCCCCACCAGCGGCGGTACATCTCCAGCTCCTGCGCCGGGTCGGTGACGACCTGGAGGAGCAGGGCGCAGCCCCGGGCGGACAGCTCGGTCTCGATGCCGCTGATCAGCTCCATGAAGAACGGCTCGACCCCGAGCATCCTGGCCGGCCTGGACAGCGCGAGCCCCACGGTGTCGGCCCGGGCGTGGGTGAGGGCGCGGGCCGCGCTGTTGGGGCGCCAGCCGATCTCCTGCGCGATGGCCTTGATGGAGGCGCGGGTCGCGGGGGAGACACCGGGGCGGTCGTTCAGGGCGTACGACACCGCGACCTTCGAGACCCCGGCGCGGCGCGCGATGTCGGCGATCGTGGGGCGGTGCTTGGACATGCGACCTCGCTTAACCGGTTCGTGTTCAACCGGCATCCTAGCCGCAGCCCCCTGACCTCTGTCTTCCCCCGGGCGGTCCAGACCTCTGCGGGAACCCGGGAAAAAACTGGAATGGGAGCGCTCCCGCTCCCTTGACACGATTCCGGGGCGCCCATACCTTCACGGCACTTACCCGGTTCAGTAACTCCGCTCGGCAGGGACGGCGGGGGAGAAGGAGGGGCTATGGGTACGCGTACCCGGCTGCGGGTCACGACCGCACTCGCCGTGTTCACACTCGCCGCGACCGCGTGCACGGGAGGCGGCTCGGGGGCGGGCGGCACCGGCGGCACGGCCGGCAAGGGCGGCTCGCTGCCGCGCAACGAGACGCTCTACACGACCGGCACCCAGTGGGGGCCTCCGGCCAACTACAACCCGCTGCGCAACTGGGACCACGCGACCGGCACCAAGGGACTGGTCTACGAGACCCTGTTCCACTTCGACCCGGACGAGGGCAAGCTGACGCCCTGGCTCGCCGAGTCGGGCAGCTGGACCGACGACAAGACGTACGAGGTGAAGCTGCGCACGGGCATCACCTGGGCCGACGGCAAGCCGCTGACCGCGAAGGACGTGGCGTACTCCTACGGCCTCGGCAAGATCGAGGCGTCCGCCTTCCACTCACTGTGGAGCTGGCTGTCCGACGCGAAGGCGGTGGACGACACCACGGTCCGCTTCACCTTCAAGGAGGCCCGCTACCAGGAGTGGGACTACACCCTCTACGGCCAGCCGGTCGTCCCCGAGCACATCTGGGGCTCGCGCACCGACGAGGACGTCCTCAACGGGGTCAACGACAAGCCGGTCGGCACCGGGGCGTACAAGCTGAGGAGCAAGACCCAGGACCGGGTCGTCTGGGAGCGGCGCGACGACTGGTGGGGGACGAAGGCGCTGAGCATGACGCCGGCGCCCCGCTACATCGTCGACGTCTCCAACCCGAGCAACGAGGTCGTCATCGGCCAGCTGGGCCAGGGCCAGCTGGACCTCAGCAACAACTTCCTGCCGGGTGCCTCCTCGCTGATCAAGAGCAAGAAGGTCGTGTCGTACTACGACAAGGCCCCCTACATGCTCTCGGCCAACACCGCCTGGCTGGTGCCCAACACCACCAAGAAGCCGATGGACGACGCCGCCTTCCGCCGGGCGCTCGCCGCGTCCGTCGACACCGGGAAGATCGTCAAGGGTGTGTACGGCGAGCTGGTCAAGCCCGCCTCGCCGACCGGTCTGCTGCCGCAGTGGGAGCAGTTCGAGGACAAGGCCCTCATCGCGGAGAAGGGCTTCACGCACGACCCCGCCGCGGCGAAGAAGGAGCTGGCGGAAGCGGGCTACAAGGACACGAACGGCGACGGTTTCGTCGAGAACAAGGACGGCTCCGCCCTGAGCCTGAAGCTCGCCGTGCCCTCGGGCTGGACCGACTGGATGGAGGCGGCCAAGGTCATCGCCGCCGGGGCCAAGGACGCGGGCATCAAGGTCACCACCGAGTTCCCCGACCAGAACGCCCTGAACGAGCGGCGCGGCAAGGGTGACTTCGACCTCGTCATCAACAACGAGCGCCAGCTGTCCAACACCCCCTGGACGTACTACGACTACATCTTCCAGCTGCCGGTCCAGAAGCAGCAGAACACGGTCAACTTCGGGCGTTACGAGAACGAGGAGGCCTGGAAGCTGGTGCAGAAGCTGGGCGGGGTCAAGACCGACGACACGGCCGGAATGAAGGCCGCCGTCTCGAAGATCCAGGACATCCAGCTCACCGAGATGCCCCTCATCCCGCTCTGGTACAACGGCCTCTGGTCGCAGTCCACCACCGGGACCTGGACGAACTGGCCGTCGGACGCCGAGGGTGCCCCGAAGGCGGCGCCGGCCCTGTGGCGCAACTGGCTGGAGATGGGCGGCTTCGAGACGCTCACGCAGCTGAAGCCCGCCAAGTAAGAGGGACCGCCGACTCCATGACCGCTCCGCCGTGCGCGCCCACCTGACCGTGCGCGCGCGGCGGGTCTCTCCACCAGGGGAGCACACCCTTGCGCCGCTACTTCGCCCGCAAACTCCTCATCTACGGACTGACGTTCGTCGTCGCCGTCACCGTCAACTGGATGATCCCGCGCTTCATGCCCGGCGACCCCGTCTCCGCCATGGTCGCCCGCGCCCGTGTCTCGCAGCCCGAGGCCGCCGAGGCGATGCGCACCTACTACAACAACCTGTTCGGCTTCGACGAGCCGCTCTGGCAGCAGTACCTGCACTTCTGGGGCGCGCTGCTCCAGGGCGACTTCGGGATCTCCATCTTCGTCTTCCCCACGCCCGTCGGTGACGTCCTGCTCGACGCGCTGCCGTACACGCTCGGCCTGATGATCCCGGCCGTCCTGCTCAGCTGGTTCGTGGGCAACTGGATCGGCGCGCTGTCCGCCCGCCGCAAGGTCCTCGACAACACGGTGCTGCCGGCCGGCTATCTGCTGACGGCCATGCCGTACATGTGGATCGCCGTCATCCTCGCCTGGGCGCTGGGTGCGAAGGCCGGCTGGTTCCCCATATCCGGGGGCTACAGCCTGGACATCCAGCCCGGCTGGAACGGCGACTTCGTGCTGGACGCGCTGCACCACTGGGTGCTGCCGTTCCTCTCACTGTTCCTCGTCGCGCTCGGCGGCTGGGCCATCGGCATGCGCAACATGATCATCTACGAGCTGGAGTCGGACTACTCCTCGTACCTCTCGGCCCTCGGGGCGCCCCAGCGGCTCATCCGCCGCTACGCGTTCCGCAACGCCGTCCTGCCCCAGGTCACCGGGCTGGCGCTCCAGCTCGGGGTGCTGGTCGCCGGGGCGCTCGTCACCGAGATCGTCTTCGCCTATCCGGGGCTCGGCTCACTGATCCTGGCCGCGATCCAGAACCAGGACTTCTTCCTGCTCCAGGGCGCCTTCCTGTTCATCGTCATCGGCGTGCTGATCGCCAACTTCCTCATCGACATCGTGTACGTCGTCGTCGACCCCCGTACCCGTACGGGCATGGCAGGAGGCACGTCATGAGCACACTGCCCGACCCGGCGCCCGAGGCGCCCTCCGCCGAGGTGCCCGTGGCCAAGCCCGGCCGCGAGTCGCTGCACTACGCGGTGCGCAACCCCAAGCTGATCATCGGCGTGACCCTGGTCCTGATCCTGCTCGCGATCGGCGTCGTCGGACCGATGCTGCTCGACAGCGGCAACCCCAACGAGTACGTCGGCCCGCAGGCGGCCGCGCCGGACGGCACGTACTGGATGGGCACCACCACCTTCGGCCAGGACGTGTACGCGCAGTTCGTGCACGGGCTGCGCGCGACCTTCCTGGTGGGCGTCGTCGGCGGGGCCATCGCCGCCGTCATCGCCATGGTCGTCGGCTTCCTCGCCGGCTACCGGGGCGGAGTCACCGACGAGATCCTCAACATGCTCACCAACGTCGTCCTGGTGATCCCCGCCCTCGCCGTCCTGCTGATCATCAACGCCTACATGGGGGTGCGCAGCGTCGCCGTGCAGGGCCTGTTCATCGGCCTGACCTCGTGGCCCTGGGCGGCCCGCGCGATCCGGGCGCAGACGTTCTCCCTGCGGACCCGGGAGTTCGTGGACCTGGCCCGGCTCAGCGGCAGCGGCACCTGGCGGATCGTGTTCCGCGAGATCGCGCCCAACATGAGCTCGTACCTCTTCATGATGTTCATCCTGCTCTTCGGCGGGTCCATCCTCATCGCCTCCTCGCTGGACTTCATCGGACTCGGCCCGACCGAGGGCGTCTCGCTCGGCCTGATGCTCCAGAGCGCCCAGCAGTGGAGCGCGCTCCAGCTCGGCATGTGGTGGTGGTTCATCCCGCCGGGGGCGGGGATCACCGCGATCGTCGGCGCGCTCTACGTCGCCAACGTGGGCCTCGACGAGGTCTTCAACCCGAAGTTGAGGGAGTCCTGACGACATGACCCTGACCGTCAACGATCTGCGGGTCCACTACCGCACGCTGCGTGGCGAGGTCCGGGCCCTGGACGGCGTCGGCTTCGACCTGGCGGACGGCGAGATCCTGGGCCTGGCGGGCGAGTCCGGCTGCGGCAAGACCACCCTGGGCAAGTCCCTCATCCGGCTCGACGGCCGGATGCGGCACGTGGGCGGCACCGTGACGCTGGACGGCGACGAACTGCCGCTCTCCGACGACCGGGCGATGAACGCCTACCGCTTCCACAAGATCTCACTCGTGCCCCAGTACTCGATGAGCGCGCTCAACCCGACCCGCCGCATCGGCCGCATGATCCGCGAGCTCCTCGCCTCCCGGGGCGTCACCGTGGACACGGACGAGCTCCACCGGCGGCTCGCCCTGGTCGGCCTGGAACGCGACGTCCTGGACCGCTATCCGATCGAGCTGTCCGGGGGAATGAAGCAGCGCGCCGTCATGGTGATCTCCACGCTGCTCGACCCGTCCGTCCTCATCGCCGACGAGGTCACCTCGGCCCTGGACGTCTCCAACCAGCAGGCGGTCGTGGGCGCCCTCACGGGGCTCCGCGACAAGGGCCTGGTCACCAGCATGATCTTCGTGACCCACGACCTCGGACTGACCTCGCACATCGCCGACTCGATCATGGTGATGTACGCGGGCAAGCTCGCCGAGAAGGCCCCCACGAGGACGCTCACGACCGAGCCCCGCCACCCGTACACGAAGATGCTGATCGGCTCGCTGCCCCAGGTAGGCGCCCGCTACAAGGACAAACCGCTCAGCGGCATCGAGGGCTCCCCGCCCTCCCTGCTCAACCCGCCGCTCGGCTGCCGCTTCCGCGACCGCTGCCCGCTCGCCGACGCCCGGTGCGCCGAGGAGCCGCCCGTCGTCGAGATCGCCCCCCGCCACTCCGTCGCATGCTGGAAGGCGGCCTGATGCTGACCCTCGACCGTGTCACCAAGACCTTCCGGGCCGGCGCCTTCGGCGGCGGCTCCACCACCGCCGTCGACCGGGTCTCCTTCGAGGCGGCCCCCGGCGAACTGGTCTCGCTCATCGGCGAGAGCGGCAGCGGGAAGTCCACCATCGGCCGCATGGTCCTCGGCCTCACCCGGGCCAGCTCCGGCAGCCTCACCCTGGACGGCGAACAGGTCCGGCCGGGCAAGGACTTCTACCGCCGGGTCCAGGGCGTCTTCCAGGACCCCTTCAGCTGCTACAACCCCGTCTTCAAGGCCGACCGCGTCTTCGCCCTCGTCCGCCGCGCCTACCACCCGGGCGTCCCGGACAAGGAGTGGGCCGACCGCGTGGAGAAGGCCGTACGGGACGTACGCCTGGACCCCGGGCAGGTGCTCGGCCGCTACCCGCACCAGCTCAGCGGCGGCCAGCTCCAGCGCCTGCTGATCGCCCGCGCCCTCCTGCTCGACCTGCGTTTCCTGGTCGCCGACGAGATCACCAGCATGCTCGACGCCTCCACCCGCATCGATGTGCTCAACCTCCTCGCCGGCCTCAAGGAACGCGGCCTCGGCGTCCTCTACATCACCCACGACCTCTCGCTGGGCACCTACCTCGCCGAGCGGACCGTGGTGCTGAGGAACGGCCGGGTCGTCGAGCGGGGCGACACCCAGAAGGTCTTCGGCAACCCGCTCCACCCCTACACCCGCACCCTCCTTGCCGCCGTGCCCCGGCTCAACGAGCCCTGGACGTCCGCCGAACCCGTGGAGGTCTGCGCCTTCCACGAGGGAGGCGCGCCGGACACCGACCTGTACGAGACCGAGCCGGACCACTTCGTCGCCTGCGCCGGACTCCCCGACTGCGGAAGGACCTCCGCGTGACCCCTCGCCACCTGCCCCTGCACGACGGCTGGACGCTCGGCGCCGACGGCCCCGTCCCGGTGGGACTCCCCGCAGGCGGCGTCCCGGCGGCCGTCCCCGGCTGCGTCCACACCGACCTGCTGGCCGCCGGGCTCATCGACGACCCCTACCTGGACGACAACGAGAACCGGCTCGGCTGGATCGGCCGCACCGACTGGACGTACCGCACCACGTTCGACTGGTCCGACGACGGCCACGCCTTCACCGACCTGTGCTTCGACGGCCTCGACACCGTCGCCACGGTCCTGCTCAACGGCACCGAGGTGGGCTCCACGGCCAACCAGCACCGGAGCTACCGCTTCCCCGTGCGTCCTCTGCTGCGCGAGGGCCCCAACACCCTGGTCGTGCGCTTCACCGCCCCGTACACCTACGCCGAGGCGCTCCGCGACAAGCTCGGCGACCGGCCCGGCGCGTACACCGAGCCGTACAACTTCATCCGCAAGATGGCCTGCAACTTCGGCTGGGACTGGGGGCCGACGCTGGTCACCTCCGGCATCTGGCGGCCGGTCGCGCTGGAGTCCTGGACCGGCCCGCGGCTCGCCGGGGTGAAGGTCGTCGGCGACCTCGACGGGGACGGGGTGCCGCGCCTGTCCGTCACCCTGGACGTGGACCGCCCCGGCGGCGCGGCGCTGTCCGGCTCGGTCGAGGTGCTGGGCGCGTGCGCCGTCTTCGCCGCCGACGCCGGCGAGGACGCGCATCGTCTCTCGGTCACCCTGTCCGTCCCCCAGGCCGAGCGGTGGTGGCCGCACAGCCACGGCGAACAGCCCCTGTACGACGTCACCGTCCGCCTGGGCGAGGAGGTCGCCTGGATCGGCCGGACGGGCTTCCGGGGCGTCACCCTGGAGCGCGAGGCGTTCCGTATCTCCGTCAACGACGAGCCCGTCTTCGTACGCGGGGTCAACTGGATCCCCGACGACTGCTTCCCCGCCCGGATCACCCGGCAGCGGATCTCCGACCGCCTCGACCAGGCGCTCGCCGCGGGCGTCAACCTGGTCCGCGTCTGGGGCGGCGGCCTCTACGAGAGCGACGACTTCTACGAACTCTGCGACGAGAAGGGGCTGCTGGTCTGGCAGGACTTCCCGTTCGCCTGCGCCGCCTACCCGGAGGAGCAGCCGCTGTACGACGAGGTGGCCGCCGAGGTCCGGGAGAACCTCGTCCGGCTCGCCCCGCACCCCTCGCTGGTGCTGTGGTGCGGCAACAACGAGAACCTGGAGGGCCACGCCGACTGGGGCTGGCAGGAGAAGCTGGAGGACCGCACCTGGGGCCACGGCTACTACCACGAGCTGCTGCCCGCCCTCTGCGCCGAGACGGACCCCTCCCGCCCGTACTGGCCGGGGTCGCCCTACTCAGGCTCCCCGGAGCTGCCCCCGCAGGACCCCACGCGCGGCACGGTCCACCTCTGGGACGTCTGGAACCGGGTCGACTACCGGCACTACGCCGACACCGCGCACCGCTTCGTCGCCGAGTTCGGCTTCCAGGGCCCGCCCGCGTACGCCACGCTGCGCCGCGCGGTCAGCGGCCCGCTCGCGCCGGACTCCCCGCTGCTCGCCCACCACCAGAAGGCGGAGGACGGCGACGCCAAGCTGCTGCGGGGGCTGGGCGACCACCTGCCGCGGCCCGACGGCTCCTCCTTCGACGACTGGCACTGGCTCACCCAGCTGAACCAGGCCCGCGCGGTCGCCTTCGGCATCCGCCACTTCCGCTCGCACAGCCCGTACTGCACGGGCTCGATCGTCTGGCAGCTCAACGACTGCTGGCCGGTGGTCTCCTGGGCGGCCGTGGACGGCGACGGCCGCCGCAAACCGCTCTGGTACGCCCTGCGCCAGGTGTACGCGGACCGGCTCATGGCCGTACGCGACGGCGCCCTGCACCTGGTCAACGACTCCGCCCGGCTCTGGGAGGGCGCGCTGCGGCTGACCCGGCGCTCCCTGGACGGCACCGTCCTGGCCGAGGAGACGGTCGCGGTGGGGACGGCGGCGCGCGGGGTCACCCGGGTCCCGCTGCCGCCCTCGGTCGCCGAGCCGGAGGACAGCACCCGGGAGGTGCTGGTGGCGGAGCTGGGCGAGCAGCGGGTGGTGGAGTTCTACGAGGAGGACACCCGGGTCGCGCTGCCGCCGGCGCGATACCGGGCGACGGTGACCCAGGGTGACGAATCGGGCATCGGCTACCGGGTCACCGTGACGGCGCTGACGCTGCTGCGCGACCTCGCGCTCTTCCCCGACCGGCTGGATCCGGCGGCCGAGGTGGACGACATGCTCGTCACCCTGCTGCCCGGTGAGAGCGCCGTCCTCCACGTCACGGGCGCGGTGCTGGAGGAGCCGGAGGCACTGCTCTCCCGGCCCGTCCTCCGGTGCGTCAACGACGCCGTCGGGGACTGAGGTGGCGGGGCCCTGGCGAACGGTGGCGCGGGCCCTGGCGGATGGGCCGTGCGAGTGCGGCGACTTTCCGTCATTCCCGTTTGCCGGGGTTCGTACCCCCTGGACGGGCCGGGCGTGTGCTGATGCGGTGTCAGGTGTCTGACGGACCCTCACACGGTCAATAAAATAAGACAACATCGGGGGCCTGTTCCGCTGTTCGAGGGATGCCCCCGGATAGGGTCTTGTGCCAAACGCGGAGCCTCGCGCCCACGCCCGGGTGGTGGAATGCAGACACGGCGAGCTTAAACCTCGCTGCCTCCTCGGGGGCGTGCCGGTTCGAGTCCGGCTCCGGGCACCACCGCTCGGTCGGTGGAGCCCGGGCGGCCTCAGGCTGCTTCAGCGGTCAACTTCTCACGGCGGCCCCCGCCGGACCCCGATGACGGTACCGGCGTGACTACTGTGCGTACGGGAGCGCCGCGGGGCAGCCGTGGCCGGGGCCACCCGCCGCCGGGGTGCGGGCGCCCGGCTGGGAGACTCTGGTCATGGACACCACACCCGGTCAGTTGAGCTCCCGGACGGCGGCCGGATGGTCCGTCGCGCTCGCCGGTCTGGGGGGGCTCACCGGATTCGTCTGGGACGGCCCCTTCCTCGCCTTCGCCTGCGCCCTGTCCCTCGGGGGCGGCGCCGCCCTGGGCGCGGTCCTCTTCCGCCGCCGTATGGCCGAGACCATCCGGGAGGGCCAGGGGATGGCCGCCGCACGCGGGTACGCCGACGGGATCGGCGACATGGTGGTGCTGGGCATCTCCGCCTACGAGGCCTCGGTCTTCCCGCTGGCCGGCCCCGGCGCGGTGGACCCCGCCGAACGCGCGGCGCGCCGCGAGGCCGCCTACCGCCTCACGGCGGCCGAGGGGCTGCCGCACCCCGTGCGGGAGGCTGCGGCCGCCGCTCTGGAGGCGATCGACGAGGCGCGTGACGACGAGGCCCGGACCTCCCTCGTGGACCTCATGAAGGCCGTCCACGAACAGCGCTGACGCGTCCGGACGGCCCCCGCGCCCCTTTTGCGGATCGAAGCGCAGGGTACGAGGGTTTCCGTACCCGCCGGAGGGGCCGGGAGCCGTCGGCGCCCGCGAAGATCCTCCTCCGGTACTAGGGTGATTGTTTTGCCTACCCATTACTCTTGACGCAAGGCCGCGCCAGGTGGCCATGGAGGAGTGAAATGAGGAGCAGCAACCCGGTCTTCTCGCGACGGGGGTTCAGCCGCGACAACGGCCACGCGGGCTTCAGCGCGGCGCCGCAGGCCGGGGCCGCCGCAGCGGGCGCCAACCCGTACGCGCAGGGCACCGCCAACCCGTACGCCACGAACCCGTACGCCCAGCAGGACACCCAGTACGGCGCCCCGCAGGCGCCCGCGCGCTCCGGCGCGATGACGATCGACGACGTCGTCACGCGTACGGCGATGACGCTGGGCACCGTGGTGCTCACCGCCGCGCTCTCCTGGGCCCTGCTGCCGGTCGACGAGGCCAACCTCGGCAAGTCCTACGGGATCGGCATCGGCGCCGCCCTGATCGCGTTCGTCTTCGCGATCATCCAGTCCTTCAAGCGCAAGGCGTCGCCCGCGCTGATCCTTGCCTACGCGGCCTTCGAGGGTGTCTTCCTCGGAGTGATCTCCAGCACGGTCAGCACCTACATCAGCCCCGGCACGGTGATGCAGGCGGTGATGGGCACCATGTGTGTCTTCGCCGGTGTCCTCATCGCGTACAAGATGCGCTGGATCCGCGTCACCCGCCGTTTCTACGGCTTCGTGATGGCGGCCGCCATGGGCTTCGTGCTCCTGATGATGGTCAACCTGCTGTTCAGCGTCTTCGGCGGCGGTGACGGCCTCGGCTTCCGCAGCGGTGGTCTCGGCATCCTCTTCGGAGTCGTCGGCATCATCCTCGGCGCGTGCTTCCTCGCCCTGGACTTCAAGCAGGTCGAGGACGGCATCGCCTACGGCGCACCGCGCGAGGAGTCCTGGCTGGCGGCCTTCGGCCTCACCCTGACCCTGGTGTGGATCTACCTGGAGATGCTGCGTCTGCTCTCCATCCTCAACGGGGACGACTGACCCGTATCCGAGGCAGGTGACGGGACGGCCCGCAGGCATCGCGCCTGCGGGCCGTCCCGTTTTCCGTGTCTCGTTTCCCTTGTCTCAGAGGAGCTTGCGCGCGGCTCGTCTCAGGTCGTACTCGTGGATGATCGCCTTGGCGTGGCCGTAGGTGAGGTCGTGTTCGCTCCGCAGCCAGCTGACCTTCTCCTCGAAGCGGAAGAGAGAGGGGCCTTCGTCGACGGTGCGGAGCCAGTCGGCGATGTCACGACCGGTGCAGTGGGGGATCCGGGAGAGCAGGTTGCGATGGGTTTCTTCGGAGAAGACTTGAGACATCGGCGCCTCCGACGCAGTACGCGTTGCTGGTCCTTCCCGACACCGTGCCCGAGCGTCGGCGCGTTGGCAACCATCCTGGAGGGGCGCGTAGGGTCACGGCGTGCTTGATACGACGCCCCTGATCGCCGCCGTGGACCGTTTCGCCGACCGCCTGCGCAGTACGCCGCAGAGCCGGCTCCAGAGCGGCGTGGCCGCCGAGGCCCTGACGACGGCCAGGGAGCTGTCCGCCCGCGCCCAGCGTGCCGAGGCCCCGGACCGGGAGCCGAGGATCATGCCGGACGCCGGGATATTCGCCGTGGGGGACCAGCTCGCGGTCGCCGGGCGGGACCTGGCCGTGGCATTGGAAACGGCCTCGTCCCAGGAGCTGGACGAGGCCGTGCGGGATGTCGAGGAGGCGGCGGCGCGGGCGTTCGGGCCCGGGCCGCGCGAGAGGTCCTAGAACGAGGCGATGACGCGGTCGGCGAGGATGTAGACGTTCTCCTGGCCGCACGAGAAGGTCAGCGCGTAGGCGCCGGAGACTCCGGAACCGCCCAGCAGCACCGGCTGTTCACCGGAGCGCAGCGAGTCGGCGAGCCGCTCGGCGGTCTCCCGGTGGCCCGGGGTCATACAGAGCGTGGTGCCGTCGGCGAAGACGTACACATCGAGCGTCCCGAGCGGGCCGGGCCGCACGTCGGTGAGCTCCGTACCGGTGTCGGCGAGCCGCTCCAGCCGGTTCACGGTACGCTCATGGTCGGTGACAACCGGTGTCTGCACGGGAACGAAGTCCGGGTGCGAGGGGTGGCGGCGACGGGCCGCGGCCAGCTCGGGCGAGTCCTCGGCGTACTCGGTGACCTCGGGCATGTCGGTGAGCTCGGCCAGCTCCGCCAGCTCGTCCAGCGCCTCACCGGCGTCGAGGTCCATCGCCTCCAGGCCCGCGAAGTCGCTCTGGCGGGGCATGAAGAACGGGACGTCCTCGCCGAGTCCGCCCAGCAGGGACGGGGCGTCGGCGGCGTCGCGCGCCTCCTGGGCGGCCCAGAAGGCACGGGCCTCGGCGAGCTCGCGCTCCCGCTCCTCGGCGAGAGCCTCGGCGACGGCCGCGCGTATCTCCTCGGCGGGTGTGCCGGCACTCCGGTTCAGCTGCTCCGGTACGGACGCGTGCGGACTCCGTCCCTCCGCCAGCTCCGTGCGCAGAGCGGTGACCTGCTTGCGCAGCCCGTGAGCAGCGTGCAGAGCGGCGGCGCCGACGGCCGTGGCAGCGGCGGTGGTCAGCAACAGGGCAAACGGCATGGCGCTCACTGACATACTCCCGGTTTCAATCGACACCCCCGACTTCCTACATCAGCTTGTCCTGTACTGATGCCTGCTGTCAGTGCATTACGTCACGAATTGGACAGGTCTTTGGGCCTGGTGTTTAGCTCTGTGGCTGGTGTGACCTGCAGAAACGACTCTCCCCCGGGACGCAGATCACATCCTGGGGGAGATTCGGTCACGATCGGGGCTCGGCTCGATTCAACAGGACCCCCACGCGGGAGTGCCTGACCTCGCCGAAGGCCCGGCGGAGGCGGCTCGGCGTCAGCTCAGCCGCTCGATGACCATGGCCATGCCCTGGCCGCCGCCCACGCACATCGTCTCCAGGCCGAACTGCTTGTCGTGGAACTGCAGGCTGTTGATCAGCGTGCCGGTGATGCGGGCGCCGGTCATGCCGAAGGGGTGGCCGACGGCGATCGCGCCACCGTTGACGTTGACCTTGTCCAGCGGCAGGCCGAGGTCCCGGTAGGAGGGGATGACCTGGGCGGCGAACGCCTCGTTGATCTCGGCGAGGTCGATGTCGTCGATGGTCAGCCCGGCGCGCTTCAGCGCCTGCTTGCTGGCCTCGACCGGTCCGTACCCCATGATCTCGGGGGACAGGCCGGAGACGCCCGTCGAGACGATGCGGGCCAGCGGGGTCAGGCCCAGCTCGCGCGCCTTGGTGTCGGACATGATCACCAGGGCGGCGGCGCCGTCGTTGAGCGGGCAGCAGTTGGCGGCGGTGACGAGCCCGTCGGGGCGGAACACCGGCTTCAGGCCCTGCACGCCCTCCAGGGTGACGCCCGCGCGGGGGCCGTCGTCCTTCGAGACGACCGTGCCGTCCGGCGTCGTCACGGGGGTGATCTCGCGCTCCCAGAAGCCGTTCTTGATGGCTTCCTCGGCGAGGTTCTGCGACCGCACGCCGAACTCGTCCATGTCCTGGCGGGTGACGCCCTTGATCCGGGCCAGGTTCTCGGCGGTCTGCCCCATCGCGATGTACGCGTCCGGGACGAGGCCCTCCTCGCGCGGGTCGGTCCAGCTCGTGCCCTCCTGCTCGGCGCGGGCGGCGGTGCGGGCCTCGGCGTCGGCGAAGAGCGGGTTGTGCGTGTCCGGCAGGCTGTCGGAGTTGCCCTTCACGAAGCGGGACACCGTCTCGACACCGGCGGAGATGAAGACGTCGCCCTCGCCGGCCTTGATGGCGTGCAGCGCCATGCGGCTGGTCTGGAGCGAGGACGAGCAGTAGCGGGTGACCGTACAGCCGGGAAGGTGGTCCATCCCCATCTGTACGGCGATGATGCGGCCCAGGTTGTTGCCCTGCTCGCCGCCCGGGAGGCCGCAGCCGAGCATCAGGTCGTCGATGTCCTTCGGGTCCAGCTCAGGGACCTTGGCCAGCGCCGTCTGGATGATGGTCGCGGTCAGGTCGTCCGCGCGCAGATCCTTGAGGGACCCCTTGAAGGCCCGGCCGATGGGCGAACGGGCGGCAGAGACGATCACGGCTTCGGGCATCACGCGGCTCCATGAGGGCTGGAAGGCAGGAAGGCTGGACTGCCTTGGAAGTTACCCGGACGTACAGCTGAGGTCACCCGACGGGTGATGTGATGCGGACCTCTTTTCTAAGCAACCGCTCAGTCGTCCGGATTGTTCCTGCGGCGGCACGGCTCCGGGGCCGGGACCCCGAGCTGCTCACGCCCGCCGCCCGTCACGCCCGCCGCCCCTCACGCCCTGCGCCACGTCGCGCCCGATCCGCGTCCTGGCATCGGCCCGCCGCCCGTGTCCCCGCCCGTGTCCCCGTCCGTGTCCGTCCCCGTGTCGTCGTGGGGCACCGGTTCCGTGTGGGCGGGCAGGCGCCGCCGCCTGCGGTGCTTGAGCAGGGCCCAGG
Organism: Streptomyces silvae; assembly: GCF_016745505.1. GTDB lineage: Bacteria > Actinomycetota > Actinomycetes > Streptomycetales > Streptomycetaceae > Streptomyces > Streptomyces silvae. The sequence continues at coordinate 54,320 of NZ_JAERUC010000016.1, forward strand.
GCGCACGCGCCGCCGTCACCTCGGTGCCCGCCTCCCGCGCGGCGCGGGAGGCCGCCTTGGCGACCGGCAGCATGCCCTCGCGGCGCGAACCGTCGAGGTGGTCGGATTCCGGCCACAGGCCCAGGGCCGCGCACAGGGTCGGCAGCATCGCCATCGAGGCGGTCGCGTACCCCTCGGCCGAGGGGTGGTAGTTGTCCGGGCCGAAGAGCTCCCGGGGGTTCGCCTCGAACTCCGGCCCGAGCAGGTCGCCCAGCGAGACCGTCCGTCCGCCCTGCTCCACCGCGCCGATCGTCTGCGCCGCCGCCAGCTGGCGGCTCACCCGCCGGGCCAGCCAGCGCAACGGCTGGTAGACCGGCTCGATCGTGCCCAGGTCCGGGCAGGTGCCCACGACGACCTCCGCACCGGCCGTACGCAGCCTCCGTACGGCCGTGCTCAGACAGCGCACCGACTGCGTCGCGGGCATCCGGTGGGTGACGTCGTTCGCGCCGATCATGATCGCGCAGACGTCCGGCACCCCCGACGGATCCGCCAGTACCAGGGACACCTGGCGCTCCAGATCGTCCGACCGGGCCCCCGGCAGGGCCACGTTCCGGAGATCCACCGGCCGTTCGGCCACCGCCGCGAGCCCGGACGCCAGTAGCGCCCCCGGCGTCTGCCCGGCCCTGCGCACCCCCTGACCGGCCGCCGTCGAGTCGCCGAGCAGGACGAAGCGCAGGGGATCGGAGGGGCCGGCGAACGCCACCCCGTACCGACCGTCCGCACTGGGCGGCACCGGCGCCTTGCCCCCGCCCACCTGCCGTTTCGCCAGCTGCACCTCGGCGAGCACCAGCCCCACCGTCGCCGCCCCGATCAGACCGACGCTGCCGCCCCCATAGGCCGCACCCGCTGCGATCCGCCGTGCCACCCTCGCTCTCGACACAGTCCGGTCCACCTCCTCCGTGCTGTACAGCCGTACACAGCACTACCTGCCCCGTGGAGGGTGCAACTCAATCGCTTCGCCCGATCTCCTGCCCGTACGCATACTCTTGCCTGACCATTACGGAGATCCCGGAGTACACGGTGCAATTCCACGATTCGATGATCAGTCTTGTCGGCAACACCCCGCTGGTCAGGCTGCGCAATGTGTCGGCAGGCATTCAGGCGACGGTCCTGGCCAAGGTCGAGTACTTCAACCCCGGCGGGTCGGTGAAGGACCGCATCGCGCTGCGCATGATCGAGGCGGCCGAGGAGAGCGGCGAGCTCCAGCCCGGCGGCACGATCGTCGAGCCGACCAGTGGCAACACGGGTGTCGGCCTGGCCATCGTCGCCCAGCAGAAGGGCTACAAGTGCGTCTTCGTCTGCCCGGACAAGGTGTCCACGGACAAGATCAACGTGCTGCGTGCCTACGGCGCGGAGGTCGTCGTCTGCCCGACTGCCGTCGACCCCGAGCACCCGGACTCGTACTACAACGTCTCGGACCGCCTGGTCCGTGAGACGCCGGGGGCCTGGAAGCCCGACCAGTACTCCAACCCCAACAACCCGCGCTCGCACTACGAGACCACGGGTCCCGAGCTCTGGGAGCAGACGGAGGGGAGGATCACCCACTTCGTCGCGGGCGTCGGGACCGGCGGCACGATCACCGGTACGGGCCGCTACCTCAAGGAGATCAGCGAGAACCGCGTCCAGGTCGTCGGGGCTGACCCGGAGGGCTCCGTCTACTCCGGCGGTTCGGGGCGCCCGTACCTCGTGGAGGGTGTCGGCGAGGACTTCTGGCCGAGCGCCTACGACCGCACGGTCACGGACGAGATCGTCGCGGTCTCGGACAAGGACTCCTTCCAGATGACCCGCCGCCTCGCCAAGGAGGAGGGCCTCCTCGTCGGCGGTTCCTGCGGCATGGCGGTCGTCGCGGCCCTGGAGGTCGCCAAGCGGCTCGGCCCGGAGGACGTGGTCGTCGTCCTGCTGCCCGACAGCGGCCGCGGCTACATGAGCAAGATCTTCAACGACGAGTGGATGGCCGACTACGGCTTCCTGGAGGACTCCGGCCCGTCCGCCCGGGTCGGCGCGGTGCTCGACTTCAAGGAGGGCCCGCTCCCCTCACTCGTCCACATGCACCCCGAGGAGACGGTCGGGGAGGCCATCGACGTACTCCGGGAGTACGGCGTCTCCCAGATGCCGATCGTGAAGCCGGGCGCGGGGCACCCGGACGTGATGGCCGCCGAGGTCATCGGCTCGGTCGTGGAGCGTCAGCTCCTGGACGCGCTGTTCACGCAGCGGGCCACGCTGACCGACCCGCTGGAGAAGCACATGTCGGCCCCGCTGCCGCAGGTCGGCTCGGGGGAGCCCGTCGAGGACCTGATGGCCGTGCTCAGCGGCGCTGACGGTGCCGACGCGGCGATCGTCCTCGTCGAGGGCAAGCCGAAGGGTGTCGTGAGCAGGCAGGATCTTCTGGCCTTCCTGGCGAAGGACGCGGCGCCCAAGCCGTAGCGGCCAGGTTTCCGGGGTTCGCGAAATCGGTACGAGCGCGACACGTCGACGCAGCACCGGCTTAACACGGCTCCGGCAGAGTATGGGGTGTCGGCAGGGAAACCCGCCGGCACCACATACGGCGACACGGACTACGGAGCGGCTCCCGGACCTCCACCGTCGCCCGGACGCGACACCCGGCCCTGACCCGGGACCGCGTCCCTCGCGGGGACCGCCGTCGTCCCGCCCTCCGGGAAACCGGGGGTGCGGCGGTCCCCGCGATTATTCATGTGCGGACGCATTCATGCTCATGCGCGGACGCAGGCGGCCGGGGCTCCCTCGGGCGCCTCAGCCAACTCCCCCGGCTCCCTCGGGTGCCTCAGCCGTCCCAGTCGGACGCGGTCCGCCCCTTGCCGCGGGTCCACGGCCACGCGCGTGCGGCGTGCACCGCGTTCACGCCGAAGATCCCCAGCCAGGCCACGACGAGCCCCTCGATCCCCGCGTTCGCGACGCCGATCGCGGACAGGGGGATCGCCAGGACCAGCGAGACGACCCCGAAGCCGAACCGCTCCCCGAAGGTGCCGACGGCCGGCGCGGCGGGCTGCGCGGCTCGAGGGGCGGCCGTCATCCGCTGTTCGGCGAGGAGACGCCTCGCCTGCTGGTCGTTCGTGCCGGCCAGCCGCTGTTCGACCTTCTCCAGGAACGAGTCGATGAGCGCGGACTCGTACTCGGGCCCCAGCTCGCCGCGGGCCTGCAGGGTGGCGTCGAGCTCTCGCCTGAGCTCAGGGTCACGGGCTTCCATACGCTTACGGTACGAACCGCGGGCACCCGGGTCAGTGGGGTTAGCCCCCCTGTTTCGGCGGTCCGCCGCGCAGGGCACGGCGGGCCCCGTCGGCGTAGCGTTGATGCCGGAGCACGGGAGACGGGAGGCGCGCCCATGGCCACCACGACATCCTCCGCCCGTGCCGTGCCCCGGACGTCCGGGACGAGGGCCCGGCTGGTCAACGAGGCCGAGCTGCGGGCGACCATCTCCACCTACCGCGAGCTCTCCGACGAGGACTGGAGGCGGCCGACCGCCTGCACCGGCTGGACGGTCCGGGACATGCTGGCGCACACAGTCGGCCAGTACGAGGAAATACCGCGTCCCTGGATCGCCGTACGCCGGATCCGGCGGGCCTCGCGGACCCATCCGCACCTCGGTCCGCTGGACGGGCACAACGAGAGCCAGATCGAGGACCGGAAGGCCGTCCCGGGCCGCGAACTGATCGGCGCCCTCGCCCACTTCGCCCCGCAGGCGCTCATCGCGCTGCGCCGGGTGCCCGCCCCGGCCCGGCGCAGGGTCCGGCTGAGCCTGCTCTACCCGGAGGCGAAGGCCCTGCCCGACGACTCGGTGGACTACCTCGGCAACGTGCTCGCCGCCCGTGACACCTGGATGCACCGGGTGGACCTCTGCGATGCCCTCGGGACCGGCCTGGTCCTGGACGGGCACGACCGGGAGATCGTGGACCAGGTGGTGCTCGACCTGGCGCTCACCTGGACGGGGCCCGCGGTGGAGATCGACCTCCACGGACCGGCGGGAGGGCGCCGGCTGCTCGGCATCGGCAGTCCGGCGGCCACGCTGCACGCGGAGGCGGTCGACTTCGCCCGGCATGTGTCGGGGCGGCCGGTGCGCGGCAGCCTGGAGCTGGAGGGCGACCCCGGGGCGCGGGCCGCGCTGATGGCGGCCCGCGTCGTGTTCTGAACCCCCACGCGCCGGGCGGCCGGTGTCATGCGCCTGCGGGGAGTTCCTGGGCGGACGGGGTGGCGAGGACGGTCAGGAAGAAGGTCCGTACGTCCTCGGCGAGGAGCTCCGGGACCTCCATCGCGGCGAAGTGGCCGCCGCGTTCGAACTCCGACCAGTGCCTGATGTCGTACAGCCGCTCGGCCAGCGGCCGTACCGACTGTGTGATGTCGTGCGCGAACACCGCCACGCCGACCGGGACCGGGCACGGGGCGGCGCCCCGCGCCGTCTCGCGGTGCAGGCGTGCCGAGGAGGCGGCGGTGGCGGTCAGCCAGTACAGCGAGACATCGGTGAGCAGCTGCTCGTCGCTGATCGTCGACCGGGGGTCGGTCCACTCGGCGAACCGTTCGGCGATCCAGGCCAGTTGGCCGGCCGGCGAGTCGGTCAGCGCGTAGCCGACGGTCTGCGGGGTGGTGGCCTGGAGGGCCTGGTAGGGCGGCCGGTTCGCCATCAGCCGGCGGATCCTGTCGAGCCGGGCCTCGTCCGCCGGTGACAGCGCGATGCCGGCCTCGGGGGCAGGCCGGGTCGGCAGGTAGTTGACGTGCACTCCGACGACCCGGTCGGGCGCGACGGCACCGAGCGCCGTCGAGATTCCCGCGCCGAAGTCGCCGCCCTGCGCGCCGTAGCGCTCGTGACCGAGGCGCCGCATCAGCTCCGCCCAGGCCCGGGCGATACGGGCCGTGTCCCAGCCCCGCTCATGGGTCGGCCCGGAGAATCCGTACCCCGGGATCGACGGGATCACCAGGTGGAAGTCGCGCGAGAGCGGCTCGATGACGTCGAGGAACTCCAGGAACGAACCGGGCCAGCCGTGGGTGAGGATCAGCGCGAGAGCGTCCGGCTTCGCGGAGCGGACGTGGACGAAGTGGATGTTCTGGCCGTCGATCTCGGTGGTGAAGTGCGGGAGTTCGTTGAGCGCGGCCTCGTGCTCACGCCAGTCGTAGCGGGTGCGCCAGTGTGCGGCCAGCTCCTTGAGCCGTGCCAGCGGGAAGCCGTAATCCCACCCGGCGCCGGTCACTTCGTCGGGCCAACGGGTACGGGAGAGGCGGTCGTCGAGGTCGTCGAGATCGGCCTGGGGTACGGCGATGCGGAACGGCTTGATCATGGGATCACTCCAGACGGCTTCATTCGCGCCCGAACAGTGGGGCGCCAAACGTTTGGGCGACAAACGTTTACCATCCGAACGATACTCGCAATCGTAGGTGCGTCCAACGATTAGTTAGACTCGTCCCATGGAGAGCCCGGCAGACGAGACGCCCGTCCGATGGAAGGGGCTGCCCAGCTGGCTGCTCACCCAGACCGCCCAGCACGCGCACCGGCTGGTGGCCGAGGGGTTCTCGTCGGCCGGTGCCCGCGGCTACCACTACCGTCTGCTGGCGACGCTGGAGGAGGGCGGACCGGCCAGCCAGGCCGCGCTGGGCCGCCGCAGCGGCATCCACGTCAGCGACATGGTGGCGACGGTGAACGAGCTCGCCGACCGCGAGCTGGTCGAGCGGGCCCCGGACCCCTCCGACCGGCGGCGCAACGTCATCTCGCTGACCGGTGCCGGCAGGCGGCATCTGCGGCGGCTGGAGAAGCAGCTGGCCGCCTCGCAGGACGAGCTGCTGGCCCCGCTGTCGCCCGAGGAGCGGCAGCAGCTGACCGGGCTGCTGTCCAGGCTGCTGCACCACCACGAGGGCGGGGCGGCCGGCACCCCGGAGGAGCCCGCGCGCTGACGTCAGGCCGCGGACGGCCGCGGCCCGGCGATCAGGGAGGGGTCGCTTCGGCGAGGAAGGCCTCGGGGGTGACCGCGTACCCCATGGCGTTGATGACGGAGACCGGGACCCGGTCGAACAGGACGGTCGGGGTGGACCGCACGCCGCTCGTCTCGAAGGCCGCCGACACCTGCGCCGCCCAGGGCAGATAGGTGCGCTCCATGACCTTCCGCCGGAATTCGTCGGTGTGCAGTGCCTGGACCTCGTCGGCGAGCCGCAGCAGGGTGTCCCGGTCGGCGAAGGCGTCCACGTCCTCGCTGGGCTGATCGGCGTACAGGGCCCGCAGGAAGAGCATGAACGGCTTCTGCCCCTCGTCCGCGGCGGCTCCCAGCGCGGCCAGCGCCTCCAGGGACCCGCTGCCGCCCGCGGAGTCGTCGATGAAGGTGCCGAAATGGTGGTCCACCGCGAACCGGCCCTCGTCGGCGGCCTGCTCCATCACGGCCCCGAGGCCGAGCTCCATGCGCTTGCAGTACGGGCAGCGCAGATCGGCGTAGACGCTCAGCACATGCGCGGCGTCGGGGTCGCCGTAGCGGACGATGACGCCGCCCGGCCCTCTCGTATTGGCTGGGATCATGCCCCCAGGGTCGGCAGCGGGGGGCGGTCCCGCAATGCGAGCGGCGGGGAGCCGGGGGCGTGCGCGGACTGTATATGGACATGCAGACCGCTTGCTGGCTGAATGGATTCCTCGGTGCCGGGTCCGGCGCGGTGGACAGGTGGAGGGGACAGCATGAGCGGGAGCAGCCCGGCGGCGCGGTTGCAGCGGCTCTTCGAGGGGCAGCGGCTCACGCCCACCCAGCGGCGGATCGCGCACTCCATGGTGCGGCGGGCCGCCGATGCACCGTTCCTGTCCAGCGTGGAGCTGGCCGAGCTGGCGGGGGTCAGCCAGCCGTCCGTCACCCGCTTCGCGGTGGCGCTCGGCTTCGACGGGTACCCCGCGCTGCGCAAGCACCTCAGGGACGTCACCCCGGAGGGGGCGGCCGGCGCGGACGGCGTCGAGGAGAGCTTCAACGAGTACCAGCAGGCGGTGCGGGCCGAGATCGAGAATCTGCGGCAGCTGTCCGAGCTGCTCGCCGATCCGGCCCCGGTGGAGCGGGCGGGGCGGCTGCTCGCCGGGTCCAGGCCGCTGCTCGTGCTCGGGCTGCGGGCCGCGTCCTCGCAGGCCCGGGGGTTCGGGTACTTCGCCGCCAAGGTGCACCCCGATGTGCGGGTCCTCGACGAGAGCGGCAGCATGCTGCACGACCGCGTCGACGCCGCCCGGCGGGCCGGTGCGAGCGTGCTGCTGTGCTTCGCGCTGCCGCGGCACCCGCGCGAGGTCGTGGACGCGCTGGCGTACGCCCGGGAGCAGGGGCTGACCGTCGTGACCGTGGCCGACTCGGCGTTCGCGCCCGTGGCGGCCCACAGCGATCTGCTGATCCCGGCCGCCGTCGGGACCGGACTGGCCTTCGACACCGCGTGCGCGCCGATGCTGCTGGGGCGGGTGCTGCTGGAGGCCATGTGCGACGGGCTGCCCGAGGCACAGGCCCGGCTGGAGGAGTTCGACGCGAGGGCCGCCGCGCGGGGCCTGTTCGTCGAGTAGGCGGAAGACGGGCGGCTGCTTCGCCGTTTCTCAGACATCGCTCATCTGTGCCTATTAATCTCCGCGCCCAGAAGGTCCACAGGGAACCGCGGAGAGGGGTACGGACGTGGGGCGCGGAGCGCAGTCGTTGGCGAGGGTGGCCGTGATCGTACGGGCCGGGGCCGCGCCGTTGTGGTGGCCGGGGCTGCTGGCGGCGGCCGTCGGCGCGTTCGTCCCCGGGCTCACCGGCCGGCGGATCGGGCTGCTGGCGGGCGCCGCGCTGTTCCTGGTGACCCTGGCCGCCGTGGCGTTCACCCGTACGGGGCGGTACGCGGAGCTCGCGAGGGCCGCCACCCGGGCCGGGCGCGGTGACTTCCTCCAGGACCGGGACGTGACCGTACGAAACTGGCGGCGCGGCTACCGCTGGTGGCTGGCCGGCGCGTTCCTCGTGGCGGTCGCCAGTGCGTACGTGCTGCCCGGTGCGGGCGGGCTCGTGCTGGCCGGGGCCGGCGCCGGGCTCTGGCTCAAGGCCGCCCGGATCGGCCGGCGGGAGGGGCGGGACGACGTCCTGTACTGGGTGCGCACCGACTGGGTGGAGCGCGGCCGGCCCGCGGGAAAGCACGTGAAGGCGTACCGGACGACCGGCCCCATGGCGGGGGACGCCGCGCCCGGAGGGGCACGGCGTCGCCGCCGCTGAGGGAGCCGGATCAGACCTCCAGTTCCGCCTCGATCTTCCGCAGCTGGTGGCGGGCCATCGCCAGGTTGGACCTGGCCTTGTCGATGACGAGGTAGAGGAACAGGCCGTTGCTGCCGCGGGTCTTGAGGAGCCGGATCAGGTGGTACTGGGCGCCGAGGGTGATCAGGATGTCCTCGATCTCGTCCTTGATGCCCAGGTGCTCCATGGTCCGGAGCTTCGCGCGGACGACATCGGTGTTCCCTGCCGCGGCGACCTCCAGGTTGAAGTCCTTGCCGCCGCCCAGGGTGCCCAGCGCCATGCCGCTGGTGTAGTCGACGAGTGCGACACCGACGGTCCCCTCGATCGACGCCATCGCATCCTTCAGTGACGCTTCGGTGTTGGCCATAGTGCTCGTTTCCTTTCCCTGGCCGGCCCGGTGGCCGGTCCGCTGCTGGGTGGTGCGTTGCCGGGTGGTGCGGGGTGTCACGTGGCATCCGGTGGGGTGGTGCGGCGGGGCAGCGCCCGCGCCTGCTGCGGCCGCGGAGGCGGCACGGGCCGGTCGGGGCGGTCCTGCGCGGCGTCGACGACCTCGCCGATACGCGCACCCGCGCGGCGGCCTTCGAGGTGCAGGCGGCCGACGTTGATGCGGTCCTCGGCGAGCAGGGTGAGGACGGCGGAGGAGCCCGCCGCGTAGGTGGCGATGTAGCCGCTCTCGCCGCGGATCAGGAGTTCGCGGAAGCCGCCCCGCCCGGTGGCGTCAGTCATCCGGATCGAGACGCCGAGCGCGGCGGCGGTCAGCGCGGCGACACCCTCCGCCTCGATGCCCGGGGTGTCCTGGGCGACGATCAGGCCGTCCGTGCTGGCGGCCAGCGCGCCGGTCAGGAGCGGCACCCGGGCGCGTAACCGCTGGAGCTCGTCGAGGACGTCCTTCACCTCTGCCTCGGGCACCATCAGCTGTCTCCTCCCGGCACGCTGTCTGAGCGCGCGTATCACAAGGCCTCCAATGCGTCTCTGAGCCGGCGCAGCAGGGCGACATCGGGGTCGGTCGTGACGTCGGGCAGCGCGATGCGGCCGTGCCCGGACACCGATGCGGACCCGGCCGGGGCGGGGCGGACCGCTTCGACCAGTCCGGCGGCCGCCAGCCGGCGCAGGTCGACCAGGATGTGGAAGGCGGACCGGCCCAGCTCCTGGGCGATGTCCGTGGCCGTGCGCTCGCCGTTCACCAGGGCGAGGACGCGGCGCTGGCGCGGCGGGACCGGGGCGTCGACCGGGTGGGCCGTCGGGGCGAGCGGCGCGCTGTCGGTGAGCGCGTCCGGCCAGATCCGGTCCAGGAGCTCCCGGCGCCGGAGCGTCTCGCGCTGCACGGCGTGCACGGGCACGGGGCGGACCGGGCCGATCCAGTGGGAGACGCCGTAACGGAAGCGGGCCGGTGTGTGCGTGGGGGCCAGGGCGAAGAAGGCCGCGTCGTACAGGGCGCCCAGGTGGCAGAGCTCCAGGGCTCCGCCGGGGACCCGGCCGCTGTCCACGAGGTAGCGGCCGACCCGCTGTCCGGCGCCCGCCTGGGCGACCGCGTCCCACCAGCCCTCGGAGCGCAGGGCTCCGCCCGTGGTGAGCAGGACGTCGATGCCGGGGGTGGCGGGGCTCTCCGCGTGGACGACCTGGCCGTCGGCGAGATACAGGGTGCCGCGGTCGCGCATCAGTGCGCCGGTGGCGCGCTCCGCCTCGAGCCGCTGCAGCATCGGGGAGGGCGCGGCCCGTTCGAGTGGGACGGGCCGGGCGGTGGCGGTGGGTCTCATGCCAGGACCAGCCGCTCCGCTATCTCGCCGAGCCGTATGCGCGCCAGGGCGAGGTTGCCCTCGGCGCGGTCCAGCCAGAGGTGGAGGAAGACGCTGCTGTCGAAGGCCGTCTCGACGAAGCGGAGGATGTGGTAGCCGGGGGCGGTGGTGACGATGACGTCCTCGACGGCGGAGGCGGGCGGCCCCGGTAACCCGGTGGGCGCGTCGGCCTGGCCGAAGACCGGCTGTTCGGCGGCCATCCTCGCCACCTCGGCCGTCTCGGCGGCCGTGGCCTCGTGGTCGCCGTTGGGCGACTCGCCGATCGTGCCGAGCGCGAGACCGCTCGTCCAGTCGACCACCGCGGCACCCCGGGCACCGGGCAGCCTCATGACTTCGATCAGGCATTCGTCGATCCCGGGCAACGCGAACTCCCTCCCGACGTGGCGTGCGGATGTAATGGAGAGGCTACGCAACGTGTGCGCGGCTGGTGGGAGTTCTGGCATTTTCCATAGGTACATGCGGCGGACCGTGTAATGGGCGGCAGGCCGGACGTGCGGAAGCCGGCCGGAACGTGTCCGGCCGGCTGACATTCCCTGGTGGTTCCGGTCCGCCTCCGCGCGGGGTCAGGCCTTCTTCTGGGCCGACATCACCGCCTTGTTGACCGCCCAGAGACCGATTCCGATCAGGAGGAGGATCCCGGCGCGGATGTAGACGTCCGCGGCCCGGTCGGCCAGCGGGCTGGCCAGGATCAGGGACGTGATCGCCCCCAGCACGGGCAGCGCCGTCGGCGTACGGAAGTGGGCGTGGTCCACCCGGTCCTTGCGCAGCACGAGTACGGCGATGTTGACGACGGCGAAGACGCAGAGGAGGAGGAAGGACGTGGTGTCGCCGAGGCCCTCGATCTCGCCGGTGGAGACGAGGCCGACGGCGAGCACGGTCACGAAGACGATGCCGGCCCAGGGGGTGCGGCGCCTCGCCAGGACGCTGCCCATCGCGCGGGGCAGGATGCGCTCGTTGGCCATGCCGTAGCAGAGCCGCGAGGCCATCATGATGTTGATCAGCGCCGAGTTGGTGACCGCGAACAGGGCGATGAGCGCGAAGAGTTTGGGCGGGAAGTCGACGCCGCCCGCCTTCACCACCTCGAGCAGCGGCCCGCTGGAACCCTCCAGGGTGCGGGAGTCGACCAGCAGGGACGAGACCAGGGCGACCAGGACGTAGATGGTGCCCGTCACGGTGACGCCGATGAAGATGGCGCGCGGGAACGTCCGGGCCGGGTCCTGGGTCTCCTCGGCCATGTTCACCGAGTCCTCGAAGCCGACGAAGGCGAAGAAGCCGAGCGCGGTCGCGCCGAGGACGCCGGTCATCAGGGCGTATCCGGTGCCGCCCGTCTCCAGGTCGGTGAGCCGGGAGGGCTCGCCCCCGCCGGCGAACACGGCGTAGGCGCCGATCGAGAGGATCACCACGAGGCCGCTGAGCTCGACGAGCGTCAGGACGACGTTGGCCTTCACCGACTCGGCGACCCCGCGCAGGTTGATCGCGGCGAGCGCGAGGACGAAGAGGATCGCGACGAGGGTGGGCGGCACGGCGTCGGTGAACTCGCCGAGGTAGTCGCCGCTGAAGGCGAGGGCCGCGGCGCTGGCGGAGGAGAGGCCCGAGCACATGACCATGAAGGCGATGACGAAGGTCAGGAACGGGACCTTGAACGCCTTCTGGGCGTAGAGCGCGGCACCGGCCGCCCTGGGGTACTTGCCGACGAGCTCGACGTACGAGGCGGCCGTGAGCATCGCGACCACGAAACCGATGAGGAACGGCAGCCAGAGCGCCCCGCCGACCTTTCCCGCGACCTTGCCGGTGGTGGCGTAGATGCCGGTGCCGAGGATGTCGCCGATGACGAACAGGATGAGGAGCTTGGGGCCGATGGCCCGTTTGAGCGGGGGTTCACCGGACGTGGTCGATGCGTTCGTGGGCTGCGATGCGGACACGGGGCCTCCCCGGGGGTGTGGTGACTTGAAGGCCTGCCCGGGGGAGGGCGGGGCCTCACCTGTTGACTAGGACTATTCAGGAGGACAGGATGTGAATAAGAGAGCCACATCGCGAGGAGGCACCGCCATGTCAGGACCCCGCCCCGTACGGGCACCGCGCGGTACGGAACTGAGCGCCCTGGGATGGCAGCAGGAAGCCGCCCTCCGCATGCTGCAGAACAACCTCGACCCCGAGGTCGCCGAACACCCCGACAAGCTCGTCGTCTACGGCGGTACGGGCAAGGCCGCCCGCGACTGGCGGTCCTTCGACGCCATGGTCCGTACGCTGCGGACGCTCAAGCAGGACGAGACGATGCTCGTCCAGTCCGGGCGGCCGGTCGGCGTCATGCAGACCCACGAGTGGGCACCGCGCGTCCTGATCGCCAACTCCAACCTGGTCGGCGACTGGGCCAACTGGGAGGAGTTCCGCCGGCTGGAGGCCCTCGGGCTCACCATGTACGGGCAGATGACCGCCGGGTCCTGGATCTACATCGGGACCCAGGGCATCCTCCAGGGCACCTACGAGACCTTCGCCGCGGTCGCCGCGAAGCGGTTCGGCGGGACGCTGGCGGGGACCATCACGCTCACCGCCGGCCTCGGCGGCATGGGCGGCGCCCAGCCGCTGGCCGTCACCATGAACGACGGCGTCGCGATCTGCATCGACGTCGACCCGCGCGCCATCGAGCGCCGCATCGAGCACAAGTACCTGGACGTGAGGGCCGACTCCCTGGAGCACGCGCTCCAGCTGGCCGTCGAGGCCCGCGACGCGCGGCGGCCGCTCTCCATCGGCCTGCTCGGCAACGCGGCGGAGCTGCTGCCCCGGATGCTCGCCGAGGGCGCCCCCGTCGACATCGTCACGGACCAGACCAGCGCGCACGACCCGCTCGCCTATCTGCCGGTGGGCGTCGACTTCGACGACATGGCCTCGTACGCGGCCGAGAAGCCCGCCGACTTCACCCGGCGCGCCCGGGAGTCGATGGCCGCGCACGTGGAGGCGATGGTCGGCTTCATGGACGCCGGGGCGGAGGTCTTCGACTACGGCAACTCGATCCGGGGCGAGGCCCAGCTCGCCGGGTACACACGGGCGTTCGACTTCCCGGGCTTCGTCCCCGCCTACATCCGGCCCCTCTTCTGCGAGGGGAAGGGGCCCTTCCGGTGGGCGGCGCTGTCGGGCGAGGCCTCGGACATCCACAAGACGGACAAAGCGCTCCTGGACCTGTTCCCGGAGAACGAGTCGCTGCACCGCTGGATCCGGATGGCCGGCGAGCGCGTCCACTTCCAGGGTCTGCCCGCGCGCATCTGCTGGCTCGGACAGGGCGAGCGCGACAAGGCGGGCGACATGTTCAACGACATGGTCGGCAACGGCACCCTCGCCGCCCCGCTCGCGATCGGCCGCGACCACCTGGACTGCGGTTCGGTGGCCTCCCCCTACCGCGAGACGGAAGCCATGCTCGACGGCTCCGACGCGATCGCCGACTGGCCGCTCCTGAACGCCATGGTGAACGTCGCCTCGGGCGCCTCCTGGGTCTCCATCCACCACGGCGGCGGCGTCGGCATGGGCCGCTCCATCCACGCGGGCCAGGTCTCGGTCGCCGACGGCACGAAGCTGGCCGGCGAGAAGATCCGCCGCGTCCTCACCAATGACCCCGGCATGGGTGTCATCCGGCACGTGGACGCGGGTTACGACATCGCCGAGTCGGTGGCGGACGAGCGCGGCGTGCGCATCCCGATGCGGGAGGAAGGAACCGCGTGAGCGACACCTTCCACGCCATGTGGCGCTCGCTGCGGCCCATCGGCCGCAGCGACGCCTCCGGCGGCTACCGCCGCTACGCCTGGACCGGCGCCGACGCCGACTGCCGCCTGTGGTTCCAGGCGCAGGCCGAGGCGCGCGGCCTCGACCACGAGATCGACCGCAACGGCAACCAGTGGGCCTGGCTCGGCGACCCGCTCGCCGGGGACGCCGTGGTCACCGGGTCCCACCTCGACTCCGTACCCGACGGCGGCGCCTTCGACGGCCCCCTCGGCGTGGTGTCCTCCTTCGCGGCCCTGGACGAACTCCGCCGCAGGGGAGCGGTGTTCACCAGGCCCCTGGCCATCACCAACTTCGGCGACGAGGAGGGGGCCCGCTTCGGGCTCGCCTGCGTCGGCTCCCGGCTCGCCGCCGGGCAGCTGACCACCGAGCACGCGCACCGGCTCCGCGACGGGGACGGCGTCTCGCTCCCGCAGGCCATGGAGGCCGCCGGGTACGACCCCGACGCCATCGGGCCCGACCCCGAACGCCTCGCCCGGATCGGTGCGTTCGTCGAGCTCCATGTGGAGCAGGGACGCGCCCTCGACCTGAGCGGCGACCCGGTCGGGGTGGCCTCCGCCATCTGGCCGCACGGCCGCTGGCGGTTCGACTTCCGGGGTGAGGCCAACCACGCCGGCACCACCCGCCTCACCGACCGCCGCGACCCGATGCTCACGTACGCCGAGACCGTGCTCGCGGCCCGGCGCGAGGCCGAGCTGGCCGGGGGCCTCGCGACCTTCGGCAAGATCGCCGTCGAGCCGAACGGGGTCAACGCGATCCCCTCCCTGGTGCGGGGCTGGCTCGACTCACGGGCCGCCGACCAGGACACGCTCGACGCCGTCGTCAGCGGTGTCGAGCGGGCCGCGCGGGAGTACGCCGAGCGGGCCGGCATCGATCTCGACGTCGTACGCGAGTCGTTCACGCCCGTGGTGGACTTCCAGCACGCGCTGCGGGACGAGATCCGCCGGGTCCTGGAGAAGCGGGGCGCCGACGGCGCGGCGACGGTGCCCCTGCTCGGCACGGGGGCCGGACACGACGCGGGTATTTTGTCCGCTTCCGTGCCGACCGCCATGCTGTTCGTACGGAACCCCACCGGGATCTCGCACTCACCCGCCGAGCACGCCACGGAGGACGACTGCGTGGCCGGGGTGAGGGCACTCGCCGACGTACTGGAAGGTCTCGCGTGCAGCTGACAACGCAACCGACGGGCACACCGGTCACCGCGACGTACTGGATGTCGCACGCCTGGCTCGGCACCCATGTGGAGCCAGGGGTCCTCCTGGACGTGGCCGACGGGCGCATCGCCGGTGTCCGGACCGGCATCGACGCACCGCCGCCCGGCGCCACCGTGCTGGAGGGCCTGACCGTCCCCGGGCTCGCGAACACCCACTCGCACGCCTTCCACCGCGCGCTGCGCTCCACCGTCCAGGTGGGCACCGGCACCTTCTGGACCTGGCGCGAGCTGATGTACCGCACGGCCGCCCGCCTCACCCCCGACACCTACTACGACCTGGCCCGTGCCGCGTACGCCGAGATGGCGCTGGCCGGGATCACCGCGGTCGGCGAATTCCACTATCTGCACCACGCGCCCGGCGGCACGCCCTACGACGATCCGAACGCCATGGGCGAGGCGCTCATCGCGGCGGCCGCCGAGGCCGGCATCCGCATCACCCTCCTCGACACCGCCTATCTCGCCGCCGGGTTCGGCGAGAAGCCGAGCCGGCACCAGCTGCGCTTCTCCGACACCACCGCCGACGCCTGGGCCGAACGGGCCTCCCTCCTCAAGGGCGACGGCGACCAGGTGGTCATCGGCGCCGCGATCCACTCCGTACGCGCCGTGCCGGCGGGGCAGCTGGCCACCGTCGCCGGCTGGGCCCAGGAGCGGGGCGTCCCGCTGCACGTCCATCTCTCCGAGCAGACCGCGGAGAACGACGCCTGCCTCGCCGCCACCCGCCGCACCCCCACCCGGCTCCTGGCCGACCACGGGGTCCTCGGCCCGCACACCACCGCCGTCCACAGCACGCACCTCACGGCCGAGGACATCGAGCTGCTGGGCTCCTCCCGGACCGGCACCTGCATGTGCCCCACGACCGAACGCGACCTGGCCGACGGCATCGGCCCCGCCGCCGCGCTCCAGAGCGCGGGCTCCCCCCTCTCGCTGGGCAGCGACAGCCACGCCGTGATCGACCTCTTCGAGGAGGCCCGGGCGATGGAGCTGAACGAACGGCTGCGCACCCATGTACGCGGCCACTGGACGGCGGCGGCCCTGCTCAGGGCGGCCTCCGCCGACGGCCACGCCGCGCTCGGCCGCCCGGACGCCGGTGTGCTCGAACCGGGCGCGCGGGCCGACCTCGCCACCGTCGCGCTGGACTCCGTCAGAACGGCGGGGCCGGTGCCGCGGATGGCAGCCGAAGCGGCCGTATTCGCCGCCACGGCCGCCGATGTGCGGCACACCGTGGTGGCGGGCCGGCACATCGTCCGGGACGGCCGGCACACACGGATCGAGGACGTGCCCGGAGCGCTCGCCTCGGCCGTCGCCGCGCTGTACGGCTGAGAGCCCGGCCCCGCCCCGCACCGCGAACCCGAGCCCACCCCGGGCCCGCGCCCGGGCCGGAGGACCGGCCCGAGCCCGTGCCGGAAGACCGCCCCGGGCCCGAGCCCGTCCCGGAAGACCGCCCCGGGCCCGTGCCCGCGTCAGAAGAAAGCTGTGTCCGGATGACGACGACCACGACGACCGCCATCACCCACATCGCGAACCTGGTCACCAACGACCCCTCCCTCGGCGACGGGACCCCCCTGGGCCTGATCCAGGACGCGGCCGTCGTCATCGACGGCGACCGCATCGCGTGGACCGGTGAATCCAGCAAAGCACCCGCCACCGACAACGCCGTCGACGCGGGCGGCCGGGCGGTGATCCCCGGCTTCGTCGACTCCCACTCCCACCTGGTGTTCGCCGGGGACCGCACCGCCGAGTTCAACGCCCGTATGTCCGGCCGCCCCTACTCCGCGGGCGGCATCCGCACCACCGTGGCCGCCACCCGCGCCGCCTCCGACGAGGAGCTCTCCGCCAACGTCGCCCGCTACCTCGCGGAGGCGCTCCGGCAGGGCACCACCACCTTCGAGACCAAGTCCGGCTACGGCCTCACCGTCGAGGACGAGGCACGCGCCCTGCGCATCGCCGCCACCCACACCGACGAGGTCACCTTCCTCGGCGCCCACATCGTCTCCCCGGACTACGCCGACGACCCCGCGGGCTACGTGGACCTCGTCACCGGGCCGATGCTGGACGCCTGCGCCCCGTACGCCCGTTGGATCGACGTCTTCTGCGAGCGCGGCGCCTTCGACGAGGACCAGGCGCGCACGATCCTCACCGCCGGAGCGGCCAGGGGCCTGCACCCCCGTGTCCACGCCAACCAGCTGGGCCACGGCCCCGGGGTCCGGCTCGCCGTCGAGCTGGACGCGGCCTCCGCCGACCACTGCACCCACCTCGACGACGCCGACCTCGACGCGCTCGGCCAGGGAAGGACCGTCGCCACCCTGCTCCCGGGCGCCGAGTTCTCCACACGCGCGCAGTGGCCCGACGCCCGCCGCATCCTCGGCGCGGGCGCCACCGTCGCCCTGTCCACGGACTGCAACCCGGGCTCCTCGTTCACCTCCTCCATGCCGTTCTGCATCGCCCTCGCCGTACGGGACATGGGCATGACTCCCGACGAGGCGCTCTGGTCGGCGACCGCCGGCGGGGCCGCGGCGCTGCGCCGCACCGACGTCGGCCGCCTCACCCCCGGCGCCCGGGCCGACCTCGTGATGCTGGACGCGCCGAGCCATGTCCACCTCGCCTACCGGCCGGGGGTCCCGCTGGTCCGCGCGGTGTGGCGGGCCGGGGAGCGGGCTCTCTGACGGTCCGGCGGCGGCGGATCCGGTTTTGACCGGTCGGTCACGGGATGTCGCGGTCGTCTACCGCCGGGTGACGGGGCCCGGTACCGTTCTGGGCAGCGTGGCTCAGGGGGTAGGACCGGGGGGTCTTGGTGAGCGGCAGGCGCATACGTGTGGTCAGGCCCGGGGATCTGGGCGCGGGGGACATCGAGAGCTGGCGGGAGCTGCGGGCCAGGTCCGGGGCCCCGGCCCATCCGTTCATGGAACCGGAGTTCACCCTCGCCGTCGGCCGCGTCCGGCCGCGCGCACGGGTGGCGGTCATCGGCGAGGAGTCCGGGGCGACGGCCGGCTTCCTGCCCTTCGAGCGGGGCCCGCTCGGCCACGGCCGGGCCATCGGCCTGGGGGTCTCCGACGTCCAGGGCGCCGTGCTGCGCCCCGGGCTCGAGCTGGACGCGAAGGAGCTGCTGCGGGCCTGCGGGCTCTCGGCCTGGGAGTTCGACAACCTGGAGGAGGGCCAGGGTCTCTTCGCGCCGGACGCGGCGCGCGCGTACGCCTCGTACGTCATCGATGTCGGCGACGGGTACGCGGCGTACGAGAAGACCCTGCGCGCGCAGGCGCCGAAGTTCCTCAGGACCACGCTGGCCAAGGAGCGCAAGCTCGGCCGTGACGCCGGGGAGGTGCGGTTCGTCCTCGACGAGCGGGACCCGGAGGTGCTGGGGACCCTGATGGGGTGGAAGTCCGCCCAGTACCGCAGGACCGGCCGCCGCGACCGCTTCGCGAAGGAGTGGATCCGCGGCCTGACGGAGTTCCTCTTCCACACCGGGGCGCCCGGCTGCTCGGGCCTGCTCTCCGTCCTGTACGCCGGTGACCGGCCGGTGGCCGCCCACTTCGGGCTGCGCTCGCGGACGGTGCTCTCGTGCTGGTTCCCGGCGTACGACCCGGCGTTCGCGAAGTACTCGCCGGGCCTGATCCTGCATCTGCGGATGGCACGGGCGGCCGCGGACGACGGCATCGGGATGCTCGACATGGGGCGCGGGGCGGCCGAGTACAAGGACGCCCTGAGGACCGGTGAACTCACGGTGTACGAGGGAGCCTCCGTCAGGCCGGGCGCGGGCGCGGCGCTCCAGTGGATCGGCCGCGAACCCTCCCGCCGCGCACACGGTTTCGTACGGAACCGGCCCCGGCTGGCGGGCCTGGCGCAGCGCGGCCTCGAACGGGCCGGCCGGCTGCGCGAACCGAAACGTCCATAGCGTCACGACCGGGGGGACCGGATGCGGCACCGGAACGGACAGACAGGGAAGACACCGCCGTCACCCGACATCGGCCGGCTCAGTGGCCTGGCCGTCGCCGAGCTGGAGCTCGACGCGGCCGACGGCACCGGCGTACGACTGGGGCAAGTGCCCGGCGGGCCGCCCCTGGACACCGCCCCGCGCGACGGCGGTGACCAGCGGTTCCTCGCCCTCGTACGGCTGCGCGGGCGCCCCGTCGGCACGGTCGTCGGGCGCGTCAGGGCGGGCGACGACCCGGCCTCCGTGCTGGCCGAGCAGGCGGCGGACGAGATCGTCGTGCCGGACGCTTCGGACGCTTCGGCAGCCCCGCAGCGCCCGGCCGGGGACGTGCCGAGGGCCACCGTCGTCGTCGCGACCCGGGAGCGCCCCGAGCAGCTGGCCCGCGCCCTCGACTCGCTGCTCGCCCAGGACCACCCGGACTTCGAGATCGTGGTTGTCGACAACGCCCCGGCCACCGGCGCCACCCGCGAGCTGATCGCCTCCGCCTACGCCGGCCGGGGTGTGCGCTACGTCCTGGAGCCGGTGCCCGGCCTGGCCGCGGCCCACAACCGGGGTGTCGCCGTGGCCGGTTCCGAGATCCTGGCCTTCACCGACGACGACGTCATCGCCGACCCGCACTGGCTGACCGCGCTCACCCGGCCCTTCGGTGAGCACCCCAGGCCGGCCTGTGTCACGGGCCTGATCCTGCCGGCCAGGCTGACCACCCCCGCCCAGGTCCTGCTGGAGAGCCACGGCGGATTCGCCAAGGGGTTCACCGAGCGCCGCTACGACCCGGCGCACCCGCCGGCCGACGAGCCGCTCTTCCCTTTCACCGCCGGACGGTTCGGCTCCGGGGCCAACATGGCGTTCCGCGCCGGGCCGTTGCGCGCGATCGGCGGCTTCGACCCCGCGACCGGCACCGGCACCGCGGCCAAGGGGGGCGACGACCTCTACGCGTTCGTACGGCTCCTCGCCGAGGGGCACCCGCTGCACTACACGCCCGACGCGATCGTCTGGCACCACCACAGGGAGCGCTGGGAGGACCTGTGCGGGCAGGCGTACGGCTACGGCGCCGGGCTCACCGCCTCCCTCACCGCGCTCCTGGTCCGCAGGCCCGCCCTGCTGCCGCCGCTGCTGGCCCGGCTGCCGCGCGGCCTGGCCCACGCCCGCGCGATGACGGCCGCGCGTACGGCCGGTGCCGTGGGCCGCACCGGTGTCCCCGGCACGCACGGCGCGTCCACCCACCCGTGGCCCCGGCACCTGTCCCGCCTGGAGCGGCGCGGTCTGCTGTACGGCCCCCTCGGGTACGTACGGGCCCGGCTGGCCGTCCGGGGTGCGCCCCTTCCCTGGGAGGGGGCGTGAGCGCGCGCGGGGCGTCCCGGATACCCGTGCTGCTGTACCACGCGGTGATGGACGACCCGCCGGAGTGGATCGCGGAGTTCACCGTCAGACCCGGGGAGTTCGCCGCCCAGCTGGACGCGGTCGCCGCCAGCGGCCGTACGCCGGTCCCGGTGAGCGCCCTCGCCGCGCATCTCGTGGGACGGGGGGCGCTGCCGGACCGGCCGGTCGTCCTGACCTTCGACGACGGCTTCGCGGACCTGCCGGGGCCGACCGCCGAGGCGCTCGCCGGACGGTCGATGCCGGCCACCGCCTATCTCACGACCGGCGCGCTGGCACGCTCGGGGAAAGGGGGCAGCCTGCTGCCGCCCGCCCCCATGATGTGCCTGGAGCAGGCGCCCCTGCTGGAGCAGTACGGCATGGAGGTGGGCGGGCACACCGTCACGCACGCGCAGCTGGACACGCTGCCCGGAGCGGCCCTGCGCACCGAACTCGTCGACTCCAGGACAGCGTTGGAGGACGTCCTGGGCCATGAGGTGGTCCATCTCGCCTATCCGCACGGGTACAACAGCGCGCGGGTGCGCCGGGCCGCCCGGGACGCCGGTTACGAGTCCGCGGTGGCCGTCCGGCACGCGCTCAGCTCGGACCGGGACGAGCCGTACCGGATCGCCCGGCTGATCCTGCGGCGGAGCCACACGGTGCGGGACGTCGAGCGCTGGATGGCGGGCGAGGGCGCACGGACGGCCCCGTTCCGCGACGCACCGCCCACGGTCGGCTGGCGCTGGTACCGGCGGGCACGGGCCGCCGCACGGGGGCCCGTCTTCGCGGGGTGAAGCGGGCGGACCGCTCGGGACGGAGAAAGGGCGGAGAGCGCCACAAAGGCGAAGCAGATTCCTATACTTCGCTTAAGGGGACAGGACAGCGGCGTGACGGCCGCGACCACATCCGTGGGGGGAGTCGCACCGTGCCACAGCATGTGCCCGCGCAGGTCGAGGGGGACACCGCGGGGAGCGCCGAGCCGGTGCCGCCTCCCGGCGCCGTCCCCGGAGAGACGCCCCGCCGCGTCCCCGGCGCGCGGGGACCCCGGGCACTGCTCACCGGGCTGCCGTTACTCCTGGCAGCCGCCCTCTGGGGCCTCTCGCTGCCGCACATCGGGTTCCGCTCGATGGGCGAGTACGGCCTCCTGGACCGGCTGCCCGTCACCTACTACCTCTCCCTGCTCGTCCTGACCGCGGGCTTCCTGGCCGCCCTCCGCCGCGCGGGCACGGCCCCCTGGTGGCCCGCCCTGTACTGCGCCGGGCTCCTGATGGCGCTCAAGGGCGTGCCCGCCGTCCTGTACGACTCGGAGCGCTACCCCTGGGCCTCCAAGCACGACGCCGTCGTCAACCACCTGCTGGCCAACGGCGAACTGCGCCCGGACGAGCACCTGTCCGGCAACATGTCCGCCTACGACCAGTGGCCCGGCTTCTTCACGCTCAACGGCGGTCTCGTCCGCGCCTTCGGGGCCGACGGTGCCGCCACGTACCTCAACTGGGCGCCCATCGTCCTCGGCCTGCTGACGATGCCGGTCCTGATCCTGATCTACCGCACCTTCAGCGAGGACCGGCGGCTCGTGTGGACCGCCGTCTGGATCTTCCAGCTCGCCAACTGGGTGGGCCAGGACTACTTCGCCCCGCAGGGCCTCGCCTACCTCCTCCACCTCGCCGTACTCGCCGTCGTCGTACGGCACTTCGTACGCCCCGGCGCGGCGGGGCGGCTGCGCTCGCGCTCCTGGCCCGACCCGGCCGCCGCGGCCGTCCCGCCGCCCACCGGCACCCGGCAGCGCGCGGTCTGCGTCGTGGTCCTGGTGCCCCTGCTCGTGGCGATCAACGCGGTGCACCAGCTGACCCCGGTGATGCTCTGCGTCACCCTGCTCGCCTTCAGCCTCACCCGGCGCTACCGCAACCTCGGGCTCCTGGCCGTCGCCGGGGCGCTCATGCTGGCCTGGGACCTCACCATGGGCCGCCCCCTGTTCACCGAGACGCTGGGCACGCTGCGCGACTCGCTCGGACAGCTCACCCAGAACTCCCGCGCCGGATACGCCGGACAGCTCACCGGCGCCGGCCCCGAACTCGCCGGCCGCGCCAACGTCCTGATGGTGCTGGCCGTCGCCGTCCTCGCGGGCGCGGCCCTCCTGCTGCGACGCCGCCTGGTGCACAGCGCCCTGCCGTTGCTGCTGGCCTCCGTCGCGCCCGTACCCCTGTTCGTGGTCAACGACTACGGCGGCGAGATGCTCTTCCGGGTCTACCTGTTCGCGCTCCCGGGCGCCGCCTTCTTCGCCGCCGCGGCGCTCGTCCCCGCCGCCGGGGGTACCGGGGCGCACCGGGTCCGGCCCGCCGTACGCAGGATCTGCGCGGTCGCCCTCCCGGTGACGCTGGTCGCGCTGCTGGCCGGCTTCATGCCCTCGTACTACGGCAAGGAGCGGATGAACTACACCCCGCCCGCCGAGACCGCGCTCGTCACCCGCACCCTCGACCGGGCCCCCGAGGGGTCGCTGATCCTGGCCACCACGGGCTCCTTCCCGCAGGCGCTGCACCGCTACGACCGGCTGGAGCACTGGTTCTTCGCCGAGCAGGAGCTCCCGGAGAACGTCGGGATGCTCAAGGACCCGGCGGGCTATCTCTCCACGCGGCTGCCGCCCGCCACCACGGCCTACGTCATCCTCACGCGCACCCAGGACATCTACACCGCCGGCGAGGGACTGCTTCCCCCCGGCGGCTTCGCCGCACTGACCCGGGACCTCACCGCCTCGCCGCTCTTCCACGTGGTCGAACGGACCGGATACGGCGTCGTCCTGCGCTACGACAGCCCCTGAGCCACACGCCCCAGAGCAGGAAGGCAGCCACGTGTCCGAGAACCGGCAACCGGCACTCCCCGCCCGCCGGACCCTGATCAGAGCCGCCCTGGCGCTCTCCGGGTGGGTGGCGCTCGCCGCGACCGCGCTGCCGGGGGGTGCGCCCCTGCGCTGGATCCCCGGGCTCCTCTTCGTCTGCTTCGGCCCCGGCCTCGCCCTGCTGTATCCGCAGCCGGGGCCGCTGAGGCCGGGTGCCCGGCTGGAAGCGGCGGCGCTCGCCGCACCCGTCGGGCTGTCCCTGGCCGTCCTCACGGCCACCGCGCTGTTCCTGGTGCGGAGCTTCTCGGGTACGGCGTTCCTGGTGACCCTCGCCGCGCTCACCACCCTCGCCTCGGCGCTCCCCGGACTCCCGCTGCCCGCGGCCACCCGGGGCGCCGTCGAGCGGGCCGGGGCGACACCGGTGAGGCGCCGGTGACCCGCCGCCGTCCCCCTCCGTACGCGGTGCTCGCCCTGCTCTCCGCCGCCGCGCTGCTGACCGGGCTCCTCGCCTGGTTCGGCCCGCCCACCCCGGGGGACGACGAGGGCGTGCCGTCGGCCGGCGCCCTCCCCGCCGACGCCGCCACCGGCCCGGTGCCCGGCGGGAGTTGCGCCCCCACCGCCACGCTCGTACCGCCGTGCGGCGCCTGGTGGGGTGCGTACATCCCGTACGCGGAGAACGGTTCGCTCAAGGACGCCGTGTACGCCTTCGAGAAGAAGATCGGCCGGAAGCTCGACCTCCTGTACACGTACCACGACATGTCGGGCACCGAGCTCGACGGTCAGCTCCTGACCCCCGACGAGCAGGTGCTCGGCCGGGACCGGCTGCTGATGCTGGCCTGGGAGTCGACGGTCTGGCGCGAACCCCACCACGCGGGCTGGACCGAGGACCAGCTCGGCTGGGCGAAGATCGCCTCGGGGGCGTACGACCGCGAGATCATCGACCCGCAGGCGCGGCGCGTCAAGGCGTACGGGAAGCGGGTGTTCTTCTCCTTCGACCAGGAGGTCGACGCCCGGGTCGGTGACGCGGGCACCCCCGAGGAGTACGTCGCCGCCTACCGCCACCTCCACGACCGGTTCGAGGAGCTGGGCGTGGACAACGTGGTGTGGGTGTGGACGGTCTCCGGCTACCTCGCCAACGCGAAGCTCTTCGAACGGCTCTACCCGGGCGACGCGTACGTCGACTGGATCGGCATGGACCAGTACAACTACTTCACCTGCCACGACACCACGGACTGGAAGGACTTCGACCGCAGCCAGCGGCCGGCCTACGAGTGGCTGCGCACCCACATCAGCGCCGACAAGCCGCTGATGTTCGCCGAGTTCGCCACGGTCCCCGATCCGGCGGACGAGGACCGCCAGCGCGAGTGGTACGAGGAGATCCCCGAGGCCGCCCGGACGATGCCCGGGGCCAAGGCGCTGGTGCACTGGAACCGGGCGGTCCCGGGCGAGGGCTGTGATCTCACGGTCGACGACGGTCCGGGCCTGGAGGGGTACCGCACGGCGGGCCGGGACAGCTGGTTCAGGCAGCCGGTGCCCGGCCGCTGACCCGCCCCCTCCTCCCGGGCGCCCGGGAGGTGAGGGCCGAGCGGAGCCCCGGCGCGGACACGGCCGCCACGGCGGTCATCGCCGCCAGCATCGCCCAGCCCGCCCCGGCGATCCCGGCCGGGCCGAGCAGCACGGCCGCGCCGCCCAGGACGAGGACGCACATCGCGCCCTGGAGGACGGCCAGCGCGCCGGTGCGGCCCTGCACCCGCAGCACGCCGATGTACAGCTCGACGACGACCCGGGGCAGGGCGGCCGCCGCCAGCAGCCGCAGGACCAGGGCGCCGTGGACGGCGTAGCCCGGGCCGAAGGGGCTGAGGATCTGCGGGGCGAAGATCACCAGGACGGCCACGACGGGGACGAGCAGGACCGCCATGCGGCGCAGCGCCCCGCGCACCCCGTCGGCCAGCCGGCCGGGGCTGTGCGAGGCGTGCGCGGTGAGGGAGGAGGCCATGTTGACGGCCATGAACTCCATGGTGCCGCCGACGGTGTAGGCGATGTAGAAGAAGCCGTTGTGCGCGGCGTCGAAGCGCACCGCCACCATCACCGGCAGCAGATTGATCATGGCCAGGCTGAAGAGCGCGCCGACGGAGTCCCCGGCCAGGAACCTGCCGATCTCGCGCATCCGGGGCGGCTCCCGGTCCCGGTCGTCCCCGGCCTGGCGCGGGATCAGCCGGCGGAAGACCAGCCAGCCGAGCGGCAGCACGGACAGCGCGATGGCGGCGGCCCAGGAGACGAAGACGCCGAGGACGGGAAGGGCGCCCGCGAACACGGCGAGGAGCAGCAGCTTGCCGAGGGAGAACACCGCGTTGCCGACGGGGACCCAGACGGCCTTGCGCAGCCCGGTCAGCACCCCGTCCTGGAGGGTGAGGACCGCCCAGGCGACGCAGGAGCCGGTGAAGACGAGCCCGGCGGAGAGCGTGCCGAGCGGGGCGTACGAGTCGCCCCAGAGGTCCAGCGTGAGCAGGAAGACCGTGCAGGCGAGGGTCACGACGACGGAGCTGGCGAGATACGTACGGGCGACCAGGGAGCCGGTGGCACGCCCCGCGCGGGGCACGTAGCGGACGACGGCGCCGATCATCGTGGTCGCGGTGACCGAGGCGAGGAGCCGCATCGCGGCGATGGCGGCGGAGCCCTGGCCGACGGCCTCCTCCGTGTAGTAGCGGGCGGCGACCAGCCAGAAGCCGAGGCCGAGCGCGGCGGAGACACCGGTGGAGAGCATCAGGGCGTAGGCGTTGCGGAACATCGAGTCGCCGCCCGCACCGCCCCCGGGGGCCGGGGGAACCGCTTCCCCCGGCCGGCCGGCTCTCGCCGTGTCAGCCACCGGGCCGCTCCTCGGCGGGCCCGGCACCCGCCGAGGCCAGGACCTCGATGACCCGGCCGGCACGCAGCGGGTCGACGGGCAGGGTGTGCCGGGCGAACCAGGCCGCTCCGGCGGGGGAGGGGGACGGGTCGGTGAACGGTGTGCCCGCGTAGGTGTCGAGCGGCGGGTCGTAGAGATAGCCGACGGTGATGCGGTGGCGGGCGAGCGCGGCGACGGCCGCGTCCCGGTCGGCCACCAGCAACGGCACCCGGAACAGCGGCTGTACGGGGGCCCCGGCGGTGGCCGGCGGTGCCCAGCGGGTCCGGAGGAGGCGCTCGGTGCCCGCCCGGTGCGCGTCGAGCCGCTCGTCGAGGCCGGCCAGCAGGCGCCGGACGCGGCGCATCCGCAAGCGGCCCGGGGCGATGCGGTAGTCGTGCAGGTCGACGCGGACCCAGGGGTGGAAGTCCGCCAGCGAGGGCGCGGCGGTCAGCGCCTCCCGCAGCTCCGCGGGCCGCAACGGCATCCGGATCCCGTCCCGTTCCTGGAGCCCGAGGAGCCGCAGGGCCCGCCGGGCGGCGGGCGCGAGCCGGAGCCCGCGCACGGCCGCCTCCGCGTACGGGCGTACGGCGTAGGTGAGTTCGGCGGTGAGCCGGGCCGGGTCGAGCAGGGCGTCGCGGGCCTGCTCCAGCGGGGCGCGCAGGGCGGGGTCGGCGACGGCGAGGAAGCCTCCGGCCTTCGCGCCGACGTGTTTGGAGAGGCTGAAGACGGCCGCCTCCCCGTACGAGCCGACGGGCTTCCCGTCCGTGGAGCTGCCGATGGCGTGCGCCGCGTCCTCGATCAGCGGGACGCCGAGGCGGTCGCAGCGCTCGCGCAGCCGCCGGGCCCGGTCCGGGTTCCCGTACAGATTGGTGGTGAGGACGGCCGACAGGCCCGCCCACACGGAGTCGGGCACGGCGTCCACGTCGATCGAGCCGTCCGCCGGGGACAGCGGGGCCTGGACGGGCCGCAGGCCGGCGGCGAGGACGACGAAGAGGATGACGTCGTCGTTGACCGGGGACATCAGGATCCTGCCACCGGGTGCGCACCAGTGACGGAGCGCCAGATAGAGGCCGAAGCGGCAGGACGGGACGTACAGGCATTCCCGGCCGAGCCGGGCCCCCATCGTCGCTTCCGCAGCTCGTGTCGCTTCCCGAACGGCACGGTCCTCAGGACCGCTTGCCCCATGAGCCATGTGTTCCCCCCAGAACCCTGCCCAATGTGGCCCAGTCCGGGCACTTCGTCAACAATGCGGAAGGACCCGCCCGTCGTGCCGGGCAGGTCCTTCCGCAATGCCGTACCGGTGGTGCGAATGACGCGGGGTCACTCCTCCACGGTCAGGCCCTTCCTGAGCTTGACGAGCGTCCGCGACAGCAGCCGGGACACGTGCATCTGCGAGATGCCGAGCTCCTCGCCGATCTCCGACTGCGTCATGTTGGAGACGAACCGCATGGAGAGGATCGTCCGGTCGCGCAGGGGGAGCGAGGCGATGAGCGGCTTGAGGGACTCGACGTACTCGATGCCTTCGAGGCCGTTGTCCTCGTAGCCGATGCGGTCCGCGAGTGCGCCGTCGTTGCCGTCGCCGTGGTCCTCGGGCTTGGCGTCCAACGAGCTCGCGGTGTACGCGTTGCTCGCGGTCATGCCCTCGACGACCTCGTCCCTGCTGATGCCGAGGCGGTCGGCGAGTTCGAGGACGGTGGGTGCGCGGTCCAGCTTCTGGGCCAGCTCGTCGCCCGCCTTGGCGAGGTCGAGCCGCAACTCCTGGAGCCGGCGCGGGACGCGCACGGACCAGCTGGTGTCCCGGAAGAAGCGCTTGATCTCACCGACGATGGTCGGCATCGCGAACGTCGGGAACTCGACGCCCCTGCTGAGCTCGAAGCGGTCGATCGCCTTGATCAGGCCGATGGTGCCGACCTGGACGATGTCCTCCATGGGCTCGCTGCGGGAGCGGAACCGGGCGGCTGCGAACTTGACCAGGGCCAGATTCAGTTCGACGAGGGTGTTGCGTACGTACGCGTACTCGTGGGTGCCCTCCTCGAGGGCTTCGAGCCGCGCGAAGAGCGTCTTCGACAGGGCCCTGGCGTCCAGCGCGCCGACTTCGGCGTAGGGCGGGATCTCGGGAAGTCCCTCGAGACCCTCGAATCCCTCGTCCGGGATGTGGTCGTCGGCGATGAGGCCGGGGGTGGTGCCGATGCTGGTACGCGGGCCGGGTACGGCGCTCGCAGCAGCGGAGTCGGAATCGGTCGGTCCCTGAGGACATGCCGACGTCGCGATGTGGGTACGCGATACGTCGAGCCGGGGTGACATGGTTCTCCTCCATCGTTCTCGGCATATGGCTGCCGATGCCCATACGTCTTCCTGCGGTGAAGCGGCGCCTCCGAAGCCGATCGAAATGATTCGTGCAGATGTCCCTTCTACCCTTACCGGTTTCCAGCCGTGAGTTACAAGCGCCAAATACGCCTATATGTCCGGTTTGTTGAGTTCTTCGACTACCGTGTGGCGAGGGAAACGCGTAATGTTTTACGCACGTCGGGGGCCAGCCACGATGAAGCCGCGTACACAGGGACGTGGGTAGTGACGGACGGCGAAGAGGGACAGTCAATGGACCGCGGGACGGTCGGCAGTGCGAACCGGGGTCGGCTGAATGTCGAGGTCCGGACCGAGGGGCTGAGCGAGGTCGTGACGCCGGTGGGTGAGCTCGATCACCACACGGCCGATCTGCTTCGGGAGCCCCTGGAGAGCGCGGTCGCGCAAGGGCGTACGCGCCTGGTCGTGGACTGTTCGCGGCTCGACTTCTGTGACTCCACCGGGCTCAACGTGCTGCTCGGTGCGCGTCTGAAGGCGGAGGCCGCCGGAGGAGGGGTCCACCTGGCCGGAATGCAGCCCGTGGTGGCCCGTGTCTTCGAGATCACGGGGGCGGAGGCGGTCTTCACCGTCCACGCCTCGCTCGCAGACGCTCTGAGCGGCTGACAGCGGCGTCCACCATGCGTATGCCCGGCTCCGGGAGCCCCCGCTGTCGCACGAGTCACGCCGATGGCGTAGGCGAAAAGGGTGTTGTCACCATTCGGCCGGGCAGGAGACATCCCGTCGGGGTCATGGAACCCGCACACTCTGTATCTGATCAGTTCTGTTCGTTGGCAACACGGTGAATCGGTGAGGTGAAGCGCTGATGAGCACCACCCGGCAGCATCCGCCGGGCGGCCTCGGCCGCGAGCCGGACGGCACGGGCACCGCCTCTGCCGTACCCGCTGACCGGCAGTGGCGCACGCTCTCGCTGAGACAGGCCAGCGGCATCGTGCCGATGGCCCGCGACTTCGCACGGCAGGCGCTCCACGACTGGGGCTGGCTGCCCGCGTCGAGCGCGGACCGGCGAGCGGCCGCCGAGGACGTCCTTCTGGTCGTGTCCGAGCTCGTCACGAACGCCTGCCTGCACGCGGACGGTCCTGAGGAGCTCCGCATCGCCTGCTCGTCCAAGATGCTCCGCGTCGAGGTCGTCGACGCCGGAGCGGGGCAGCCGGCGCCGCGCACCCCGCACCGCGCGGGGCGGCCCGGCGGGCACGGCATGTTCATCGTGCAGCGGCTCTGTCTGGACTGGGGCGTGACACGTACGCCGGAACAGCCGGGCAAGACCGTCTGGGCGGAGCTCGCCGCTCCCGCGTAGCACGCTTTTCCCGTACGGACGCGTGATCCGCGCACCCCGTACGAACGGCCGAGGGCCCGCACCGATCTCGATCGGTGCGGGCCCTCGGCCGTGTGCGGGCGGGGTCCGGGTCAGTGGACGTCGCCCATGAGCCCCTTGACCTTGCCGCGGTAGACGAAGATCGCGACACCCGCGACGACCGCGAGCGTGGCCTGGAGCGCGACCACGCCGCTGCCGTTGAGGCCGACACCCGCGATGGACAGCAGGCCCGTGACGCAGTCACCGGCGGTCACGGCCAGGAACCAGACACCCATCATCTGGCTGGCGTACTTCACCGGGGCCATCTTGGTGGTGACCGAGAGGCCCACCGGGGAGAGCGTCAGCTCCGCGACGGTCTGCACGAAGTAGATCGCGACCAGCCACATCGCGGCGGCCTTGTGGCCGTCGCCCGCGATGGCCAGGGGTGCCAGGAAGAGGAAGAACGACGCACCGATCAGCACCAGACCGGAGCTGAACTTCACGATCGTGCTGGGCTCCTTGCCCCGCCGGTTCAGCGCCAGCCAGAAGGCGGCGAAGACCGGGGCCATCGCCATGATCAGGACCGGGTTGACCGACTGGTACCAGGAGACCGGGAAGGCCCAGCCGAGGACCGAGTTCTCCGCCGAGGAGTCGGCGAAGATGGCCATGGTGGAGCCACCCTGGTCGTAGATCATCCAGAAGATGGCGGCGGCCACGAAGAACCAGATGTAGCCGGAGACCTTCTTCTGCTCGGTCTCGCTGAGCTCCTTGTCGCGCTTGATGCGCGCCAGGACCATCACGGGGATGACCAGACCGGCGATCGTGATCGGGACCAGCAGCCAGTTCAGCGTGTAGACGCCGGTGACGACCGCGCCGATGTAGAAGACGGCGGCGATGCCCAGCCAGATCATCGACTTGCGCAGCGTGGAGGCGCGCTCGTCGGCGGAGAGCGGCTTCGGCACGAGGTGGCTGCGCTCGTTCAGGTGGCGGGTGCCGAGCAGGAACTGGCCGACACCGAGGCCCATGCCGACCGCGGCCAGGGCGAAGCCCAGGTGCCAGTTGACGCTCTCGCCGACGGTGCCGATCACCAGCGGGGCGGCGAAGGAGCCCAGGTTGATGCCGATGTAGAAGATCGTGAAGCCACCGTCACGGCGCGGGTCGTCCGGGCCGTCGTAGAGGTGGCCGACCATCGTGGAGATGTTCGACTTCAGCAGCCCGGAGCCGATGGCGACCAGGCCGAGACCGGCGAAGAAGGTGCCCTCCGACGGCAGGGCCAGCGTCAGGTGGCCGAGCATGATCACGCCGCCCGCGATGGCGACGGTCTTGCGGGGACCCCAGACGCGGTCGCCGAACCATCCGCCCGGCATGGCGAGCAGGTACACCAGCGACAGGTAGACCGAGTAGATCGCCGTGGCCGTGGCGGGGTTCATGTGAAGCCCGTTGGGAGCGATCAGGTAGAGCGGGAGAAGGGCGCGCATGCCGTAGTAGCTGAAGCGCTCCCACATCTCCGTCATGAAGAGAGTGGCCAGGCCGCGGGGGTGGCCGAAGAAGGTCTTCTCCGAACCAGGAGTACTGGCAGAGTCCTTCGTCAGGCTGGACGCCATGGTCGATCCTTGCTGGTCGGGACGCGCCGCCTCGTGAGCGGTACGCGCCCGGTGGGGGGTAGCCGGCACCGGGCGGACACGCCCCACCCCTGACGCCTCGAGGGGATCCGATCCGGCCACCGCTCCGTGAGGAGCGCGGGGGCGGGGTCGTGGGACAGACCGCTCCGGGATCCACGCCCGGTACGCGTCCTCGCGCTCCGGGCCCGGCCCACAGGTCATTCACTGGTCGGGGCCGGCGGGAACCGGCCCGTACACAAAAGTGACCCTTGGCGCTAAAAGCTGCCCAAAGGTCCTTCGGCGGTGCAACAGGCGTCGAGCAACCATACGACACGACACACGGGGATATGAAAGGACTTGAGACATGGATCACAGGTGTCCGTGGAACCACGGTCCCATATTCGAAGGAGGATGACCGATTCGTGGCCCTGACCCGCAGGGCCTGCCCAGTGCCTCACCCCGCCGGGCCTGCGCGGACTACCATCACTGCATGACCCGTGTACTGCTCGCCGAGGACGACGCATCCATCTCGGAGCCACTGGCCCGCGCCCTGCGTCGTGAGGGTTACGAGGTCGAGGTCCGCGAGGACGGTCCGACCGCCCTCGACGCCGGCCTCCAGGGAGGCGTCGACCTGGTCGTCCTCGACCTGGGGCTGCCCGGCATGGACGGCCTGGAGGTCGCCAGGCGGCTGCGGGCCGACGGCCACGCCGTACCGATCCTGGTGCTGACCGCCCGGGCCGACGAGGTCGACACGGTGGTCGGCCTGGACGCCGGGGCCGACGACTACGTCACCAAGCCGTTCCGCCTCGCCGAGCTCCTCGCCCGGGTCCGCGCCCTGCTGCGCCGCGGCGCCACCGAGCCCGCCCCGCAGCCCGCCACGCACGGCGTCAGGATCGACGTCGAGTCCCACCGGGCCTGGATGGGCGACGAGGAACTCCAGCTCACCGCCAAGGAGTTCGACCTGCTGCGGGTCCTCGTGCGGGACGCCGGCCGGGTCGTCACCCGCGACCAGCTGATGCGCGAGGTCTGGGACACCACCTGGTGGTCCTCCACCAAGACCCTCGACATGCACATCTCCTGGCTCCGCAAGAAGCTCGGCGACGACGCGGCCAATCCGCGCTACATCGCCACCGTCCGGGGCGTCGGCTTCCGGTTCGAGAAGAGCTGACGTACAGAACAGTCATGCGCCGCCGACTGATCAACTCCACGCTCGCCGTGGTGCTCGTGGTGATCGCCGTCTTCGGCGTCTCCCTCGTCATCGTCGAGACCCGCACCATCAGCAACAGCGCCCAGGAGAGCGTGGACTCCGAGGCCTTCCGGCTGATCAGCGTCGTCGAGAGCCGGCTGCTGGGCGAGGAGCGGATCACCCCGCAGGTGCTCTCCGAGCAGGTGGACCCCAGCCGCTACGCCCGGGTCGAGATCCCCGGGCGCGCCCCCATCGAGGTCGGCGAGCGCCCCGCGGACGGCGACGCCATCCGCAGCACGGAGACGGGGGAGCAGGGCGAGAAGGTCACCGTCGAGGAGGACCGCTCGGCCGTGACCCGTGAGGTCGGACGGACCCTGCTGATCATCGGAGCGGTGGCGCTGCTCGCCATCATCTCCGCCGTCCTCCTCGCCGTACGCCAGGCCAACCGGCTCACCTCCCCGCTCACCGACCTCGCCGAGACCGCCGAGCGCCTCGGCTCGGGCGACCCGCGCCCCCGGCACAAGCGGTACGGGGTGACGGAGCTGGACCGGGTCGCCGACGTCCTGGACTCCTCCGCCGAGCGCATCGCCCGGATGCTGACCGCGGAGCGGCGCCTGGCCGCGGACGCCTCGCACCAGCTCCGTACGCCGCTGACCGCCCTCTCCATGCGGATCGAGGAGATCTCCGTCACCGACGACCCGGACACGGTGAAGGAGGAGGCGAACATCGCGCTCACCCAGGTCGAGCGGCTCACGGACGTGGTGCAGCGGCTGCTGACCAACGCCCGCGACCCGCGGACCGGCTCCGCCGTCGTCTTCGACCTCGACGAGGTCGTCAAGCAGCAGATCGAGGAGTGGCGCCCGGCCTACCGCAGCGCCGGCCGGGCCGTCGTCTGCTCGGGCAAGCAGGGCCTGGAGGCCGTCGGCACCCCGGGCGCCGTCGCCCAGGTGCTCGCCGCCCTGATCGAGAACTCGCTGATGCACGGGGGAGGCACGGTCGCGCTGCGCACGCGCGTCACCGGCAACCAGGTCGTCGTCGAGGTCACGGACGAGGGCCCCGGCGTCCCGCCCGACCTCGGCGCGCGGATCTTCGAGCGCACCATCAGCGGCCGTAACTCCACCGGGATCGGCCTCGCCGTGGCCCGGGACCTCGCCGAGGCCGACGGCGGCCGGCTGGAGCTGCTCCAGCAGCAGCCCCCGGTCTTCGCCCTCTTCCTGAGCCGGGTCGCGCCGAGCCGCAAGGAATCCGTACGCCCGGTGCGCTGAACGCCCCGTACCGCCCGCGCCCGCGTCAGCGGGGCACGGGGCCGGGGGTCACCTCGTCGGCGGAGGGTCGTCGCTGCTCCAGAAATCGTTCCGCGTCGAGCACGGCCTCCTTGGCCGGCAGCGCCCGGAACACCCAGGTGCGGTAGGACCAGAAGCGGAACAGCGTGGCGATCCCGATGCCGAGGATCTTGAAGACGTTGCTCTGGACCGGGCTGTTCCACCCGAAGCCGTACGTCGCCACGTAGAGCACGCCCGTCTCGATCACCGCGCCGACGGCGCTGAACAGCAGGAACAGCATCAGCTCGCGGGTCCGGCCGGTCTTGTCGCGGTCCCGGTAGGTCCAGTAACGGAAGCCGACGTAGTTGAAGAGGATGGCGACGACCGTCCCCATCAGCCCGGCCCGCACCACCGGAATGTCCGTGGTGCGCCAGATCAGGTTGGAGACGACGATGTTCACGACCAGCCCGAGCGCGCCGACCGCGCCGAACTTGGCGACCTCCCGGGCCAGCAGATCAAGCCGGGCCCGCAGTGCGCCCCGTTCGCTCATGGTGATCGCTCAGCCCCGTCCGGTCGGTTTCGTCAACCCGGCCATGCTAACCAGCCCTCCCGTGTGATGCCCGTGAGCCGGCTCCCGCCCGCGTGACGAGGCGTGCTTCCCGGAGGCTCCGGGGCCCGCCCCGGAGAGGGTGGGGGAGCCCCTCGTACGGCCCGATACCCTGGAGGCGTGACGTTCCCTGTAGTCGGCATGGTCGGCGGCGGCCAGCTCGCCCGGATGACCCACGAGGCGGGCATCCCCCTCGGCCTCAAATTCAAGCTCCTCAGTGACACGCCCCAGGACTCGGCCGCCCAAGTGGTGGGCGACGTCGTCGTCGGCGACTACCGCGACCTGGAGACGCTGCGCGCCTTCGCACGCGGCTGTGACGTGATCACCTTCGACCACGAGCACGTGCCCACCGAGCACCTGCGGGCCCTGGAGGCGGACGGCATCCCCGTACGCCCCGGCCCCGACGCCCTCGTGCACGCCCAGGACAAGGGGGTGATGCGCGCCAAGCTCACGGAGATCGGCGCGCCCTGCCCCCGCCACCGCATCGTCGCGGACCCGGCGGACGCCGCTGCCTTCGCCGAGGAGGTGGGGGGCTTCCCGGTCATCCTCAAGACGGTCCGCGGGGGCTACGACGGCAAGGGAGTCTGGGTGGTCCGCTCCGAGGCGGACGCCGCCGAGCCCTTCCGGGCCGGTGTCCCGGTGCTCGCCGAGGAGAAGGTCGACTTCGTGCGGGAGCTGGCGGCGAACATCGTCCGCTCCCCGCACGGCCAGGCCGTCGCCTACCCGGTCGTGGAGTCCGTCCAGGTCGACGGGGTCTGCGACACCGTCATCGCCCCGGCACCCGGCCTGGACGAGCGCCTGGCCGGCGAGGCCCAGCAGCTCGCCCTGCGGATCGCCGCCGAGCTGGGCGTGGTCGGCCACCTCGCGGTCGAGCTCTTCGAGACCCGCGACGGCCGCATCCTCGTGAACGAACTGGCCATGCGCCCGCACAACTCCGGGCACTGGACCCAGGACGGCGCGGTCACCTCGCAGTTCGCCAACCACGTACGGGCGGTCCTCGACCTCCCGCTCGGCGACCCGCGCCCGCGCGCCACCTGGACGGTCATGTGCAACGTCCTCGGCGGCGACTACCCGGACATGTACCAGGCCTACCTGCACTGCATGGCCCGCGACCCGCAGCTCAAGATCCACATGTACGGCAAGGACGTGAAGCCCGGCCGCAAGGTGGGCCATGTCAACACCTACGGCGACGATCTGGCGGACGTGCGGGAGCGCGCCCGGCACGCGGCCGACTACCTGCGAGGAACGATCACCGAATGACCGCACCAGGCTCCGCCCCCGTCGTCGGCATCGTCATGGGCTCCGACTCCGACTGGCCCGTGATGGAAGCGGCCGCCAAGGCCCTCGGCGAGTTCGAGATCCCCTACGAGGTCGACGTCGTCTCCGCCCACCGCATGCCGCACGAGATGATCGCGTACGGCGAGAGGGCCGCGGACCGCGGTCTCAAGGCGATCATCGCGGGAGCGGGCGGGGCCGCCCACCTGCCGGGGATGCTCGCCTCCGTCACGCCGCTGCCCGTGATCGGCGTCCCGGTCCCGCTGAAGTACCTCGACGGCATGGACAGCCTGCTCTCCATCGTCCAGATGCCGGCCGGGGTCCCCGTCGCCACGGTCTCCGTCGGCGGCGCCCGTAACGCCGGTCTGCTCGCGGCCCGGATCCTCGCGGCCCACGACAGCGCGCTGCTGGAGCGGATGAAGGACTTCCAGCAGGAGCTCAAGGAACAGGCGACGGAGAAGGGCAAGCGGCTGCGCGCCAAGACCCAGGGCGCGGACTCCTTCGGCTTCGGGAAGTAGGCGGTCACGATGGACAACCTGGACCGCGCCCGGCTGCTCCTCGCCGACCACCCCGTCGTCGACGGCCACAACGACCTCCCCTGGGCCCTGCGCGAACAGGTCGGCTACGACCTTGACGCCCGTGACATCTCCCAGGACCAGACCGGCACCCTGCACACCGACATCCCGCGGCTGCGGGCCGGCGGTGTCGGCGCGCAGTTCTGGTCCGTCTACGTCGCACCCCGCCTGGCGGGCGACGACGCGGTCAGCGCCACGCTGGAGCAGATCGACGTGGTGGGCGAGATGCTCGCCCGCTACCCGCAGGACCTGCGGCGCGCCCTGACCGCGGACGACATGGAGAAGGCCCGCGCCGAGGGCCGTATCGCCTCCCTGATGGGGGCCGAGGGCGGCCACTCCATCAACAACTCGCTGGCCACCCTGCGCGCGCTGCACACCCTCGGCGTCCGCTACATGACGCTCACGCACAACGACAACACCGACTGGGCGGACTCGGCGACCGACTCCCCGCGGGTCGGCGGCCTGTCGGAGTTCGGCCGTGAGGTCGTACGCGAGATGAACCGCGTCGGGATGCTGGTCGACCTCTCCCATGTGGCGGCCACCACCATGCGGGACGCGCTCGCCACGTCCGTCGCGCCGGTGATCTTCTCGCACTCCTCGGCCCGGGCGGTCTGCGACCACCCGCGCAACATCCCCGACGACGTGCTGCGGATGCTCGCCGCCAACGGCGGTGTGGCCATGGCGACCTTCGTGCCGAAGTTCGTCCTGCCGGCGGCCGTGGAGTGGACGCTCGCCGCCGACCGCAACATGCGGGAACACGGCCTGCACCACCTGGACACGACCCCGGCCGCCATGCGGATCCACGCGGACTTCGAGGCGCTCAACCCGCGCCCGATGGCCACCGTGGGCACGATCGCCGACCATCTCGACCACATGCGCGAGATCGCCGGGATCGACCACATCGGCGTCGGCGGCGACTACGACGGCACGGCGTTCCTCCCGCTGGAGCTGGAGGACGTGTCCGGCTACCCGTACCTGATCGCGGAGCTGCTCACGCGCGGCTGGTCGGACGCCGATGTGGCCAAGCTGACCTGGCAGAACGCCGTACGGGTCCTGCGTGACGCGGAGGCGGTGTCCCGCGAGCTGAGCACCCGCGTCGGCCCGTCCCACGCCACGATCGACGAGCTGGACGGTCCGGAGGGCTGATCTCCGTACGGCATGGCAGGAAGGCGGCGGCCCCGGGGCCGCCGCCTTCTCGCGTCAGGCCTTCGGGCGGCCCATCGCCCGGTACGTCCAGCCGGCCTCGCGCCACACCGCCGGGTCCAGCGCGTTGCGGCCGTCCAGGATGATCCGGCGCCCCGCGACCTCGCCCAGCGCCGCCACGTCCAGCTCCCGGAACTCGCGCCACTCCGTCAGGTGCAGCACGACGTCCGCCCCGCGCACCGCGTCCAGCGCGGTGTCCGCGTAGCCGAGGGTCGGGAAGAGGCGGCGGGCGTTGTCCATGCCCTTGGGGTCGAAGACCGTGACCTGGCCGCCCTGGAGATGGATCTGCCCGGCGACGTTCAGGGCCGGGGAGTCGCGTACGTCGTCCGAGTCCGGCTTGAAGGTGGCGCCCAGCACCGCGACGCGCGTGCCCAGGAACGAGCCCCCGCCCACGGCCTCGCGGGCCAGCTCGACCATGTGGCCGCGCCGGCGCATGTTGATGGAGTCGACCTCCCGCAGGAAGGTCAGGGCCTGGTCGGCGCCGAGCTCGCCGGCGCGCGCCATGAAGGCCCGGATGTCCTTGGGCAGACAGCCCCCGCCGAAGCCGATCCCGGCCCGCAGGAACTTCTTGCCGATGCGCTCGTCGTGGCCGATCGCCTCGGCGAGCTTCACCACGTCGCCGTCGGCGGCCTCGCAGACCTCGGCCATCGCGTTGATGAAGGAGATCTTGGTCGCGAGGAAGGAGTTGGCGGAGGTCTTCACCAGCTCGGCGGTCGGGAAGTCCGTGACCACGAAGGGCGAGCCCTCGGCGACGGGGCCCGCGTACACCTCGCGCAGCAGCTTCTCGGCCCGCTCGCTCTCCACACCGACGACGATCCGGTCCGGGTGCAGGGTGTCCTTCACGGCGAAGCCCTCGCGCAGGAACTCCGGGTTCCAGGCCAGCTCCGCGTCCGTACCCACCGGGGCCAGCTCGGCCAGCCGCGCGGAGAGCCGTGCGGCGGAGCCCACCGGGACGGTGGACTTGCCCACGACCAGGGCGGGCCGGGTCAGCTGCGGGGCCAGCGACTCGAAGGCACTGTCCACGTAGCTCATGTCGCAGGCGTACTCGCCGTGCTTCTGGGGCGTGTTCACGCAGACGAAGTGGACGTCGCCGAACGCGCCGACCTCCTCCCAGGAGGTGGTGAACCGCAGCCGCCCGGTCGAGCCCTCGATGCCCGCCACGTGCTTCTGGAGGATCTCCTCCAGCCCCGGCTCGTACATCGGGACCCTGCCCGCCGAGAGCATCTCGATCTTCTCGGGCACGACGTCGAGCCCGAGGACTTCGAAGCCGAGCTCCGCCATGGCCGCGGCATGGGTGGCGCCGAGGTAGCCGGTGCCGATCACGGTGATCCTGAGGGCCATGGGTGCTCCTGAACGATGCGGACAGACGTGCGGAGCCGAGCATAACCGTGCGTGCGGAACGCTGTTTTCCGGCGCCCTCCGGGGCTGCCGCGCCACTGCGCACGAGGGCCGCCCCCGCCGTGTCGGCAAGCTCACGTGCCCCGCCCGTATGCCCGCGCTCGGCAGGGCCACTAAAATTGGGTTACTTAACGGTAGTTAGCATCCTTGGGGAGTGAACGTCTTGGCGGGTTCGACCGATTTCGACCTGTACCGTCCGGCCGAGGAGCACGAGATGCTCCGCGAGACGATCCGTTCGCTCGCCGAGGCGAAGATCGCCCCGCACGCCGCCGCGGTCGACGAGGAGGCGCGCTTCCCGAGGGAGGCGCTGGACGCCCTGGTCGCCTCGGACCTGCACGCGGTGCACGTCCCGGAGGAGTACGGCGGCGCGGGCGCCGACGCGCTCGCCACGGTCATCGTGATCGAGGAGGTGGCCCGTGTCTGCGCCTCCTCCTCCCTCATCCCGGCCGTGAACAAGCTGGGCTCGCTGCCGGTGATCCTCTCCGGTTCCGAGGACCTGAAGAAGAAGTACCTGGGCCCGCTCGCCAAGGGCGACGCGATGTTCTCGTACGCCCTGTCCGAGCCGGACGCCGGTTCCGACGCGGCCGGCATGAAGACCAAGGCCGTGCGTGACGGGGACTTCTGGGTCCTCAACGGTGTGAAGCGCTGGATCACCAACGCGGGCGAGTCCGAGTACTACACGGTGATGGCCGTCACCGACCCGACGAAGCGCTCCAAGGGCATCTCGGCGTTCGTCGTCGAGAAGTCCGACGAGGGTGTCTCCTTCGGTGCCCCGGAGAAGAAGCTCGGCATCAAGGGCTCCCCGACGCGCGAGGTCTACCTCGACAACGTCCGTATCCCCGCGGACCGCATGATCGGCGAGGAGGGCACCGGCTTCGCCACGGCGATGAAGACCCTGGACCACACCCGCATCACCATCGCGGCCCAGGCCCTCGGCATCGCCCAGGGCGCCCTCGACTACGCCAAGGGCTACGTCCAGGAGCGCAAGCAGTTCGGCAAGCCGATCGGTGACTTCCAGGGCATCCAGTTCATGCTCGCCGACATGGCGATGAAGCTGGAGGCGGCCCGCCAGCTCACCTACTCGGCCGCCGCCAAGTCCGAGCGCCTCGACGGCGACCTCACCTTCTTCGGAGCGGCGGCCAAGTGCTTCGCCTCCGACGTCGCGATGGAGGTCACCACGGACGCCGTCCAGCTGCTCGGCGGCTACGGCTACACCCGTGACTACCCGGTCGAGCGCATGATGCGCGACGCCAAGATCACGCAGATCTACGAGGGCACCAACCAGGTCCAGCGGATCGTCATGGCCCGCAACCTGCCGTAACGGCGCTCCTCCGTGTGGCCCCCGGCACCCCGGTGCCGGGGGCCACACGTGCGTCCGGGGCGGTTTCCCCGGGGTGCGGAGAGCGAGCGAGTCGGAGGCGGGTCCCGGCGGGCTCCTCCCCTTACGATTCCGATGCCTGCCGATAAGGGCTCGAAACCGGACAGATGGGAATCCCGTGCCGAACCAGTTCGCCCTCGATGTCACCAAGATCCGCGAAGAGGCCCGCAGGGACATCACCAAGGGCCCGGTCACCCCCGCGAACACCGCCGACCTGGAGCGTCTCATCGACGTGCTCAACCAGGTGGTCGCCACCGAGATGGTCTGCTACCTGCGCTACACGCAGAACGCGATCGTCGCCCAGGGCATCAACCGGCAGCAGGTCGCCGACCTGTTCCGCGAGCACGCCGGCGAGGAGCTCGACCACTTCCAGCGTGTCTCGGACCGGATCAACCAGCTGGGCGGCAGCCCCGACATGGACCCGGGCACCCTGGTGGCCCGCTCGCACACCGAGTACGAGACGCCCGCGGAGACCGACCTCCAGGAGATGATCCGGGAGAACTTCGTCGCCGAGCGGATCGTCATCGAGACGTACACCGAGATCGTGCGCTGGATCGGCGAGAGCGACCCCACGACGCGGCGGCTCATCGAGGACATCCTCAAGGAGGAGGAGGACCACGCCGACGAGCTGAACGACCTCTACCAGCCCGCGGGGGCCGGGGGCGCGTGACGGCGGCGCCGGCCGGAACGGCGGGAGGCCCCTCACCCGGCTGCGGGTGAGGGGCCTCCGAAGGCCTCGGGCGGCGGCGGTCAGTTGCCCTTGACCGTGACCTTCTCGTCGTTCTTCAGCTGCTCGACGAGCTGCTTGACCTTGGCCTTGTCCCAGACGAGGTTGCCGTTCACGCTCTGGCCCGTGAGCGGGATGTTCATCGACGTACCCTCGCCGCCCGTGACGCCCTTCATCGCGAAGAACATGTTGCCGAGTGACCAGAGCGACATGTCCTTGTCCACGATCAGGGTGTCCAGACCCGCGCCCATCGTCGGGTAGAGCTTGAACGGGTTGAGGATCGTCGACGGGGTCGCCGTCTGGGAGGCCAGGGCCGCGAGGAACTTCTGCTGGTTCTTCGTGCGGTCCAGGTCGCTGCCCGCGAAGGCGTACCGGGTGCGGACGAAGGCGAGGGACTGCTCGCCGTTCAGGGTCTGCTTGCCGGCCTGGAAGTCGGCGCCGGAGTTCTTGTCCTTGAAGGCCTTCGGGATGTCCATCTCGACACCGCCGATGGCGTCCACGATCTTGGCGAAGCCGCCGAAGCCGATCTCGACGTAGTGGTCGATGCGCAGCCCGGTGTTGAACTCGACCGTGCGGACCAGCAGCTCGGGGCCGTCCTCGGCGTACGCCGCGTTCAGCTTCACCTGGCGGCCGGTCCCCGCGAACTTCTTGCCGGACTCGGAGCCGACGAACGAGGGGATCTCGACGTTCGAGTCGCGGGGCAGCGAGATCAGCGTCGGGCCGTTGGAGCCGTCGTGCAGGATCATCATCGAGTCGGTCCGCTTGCCCTCGGCGGAGCCGGTGTGCAGCTTCTTCTTGTCCTCGGCCGTCATGCCCTCGCGGCTGTCGGAGCCGACGACCAGGTAGTTCGTGCCGTCGCCCTCGGAGGGGCGGTCGATGACCTTGGAGAGGTCGACCTCGCGCTTGAGCTTGCCGTCGGCCCAGAAGTACGTGCCGACCGAGACGGCGAGCACCACGACGACCAGGGAGAGCACGCCGACCTTGAGGCGCCGGCCCCAGTTCGGCGCCGGGCGGGGCTGGACGTATCCGCTGTCACCGCCGCGGCCGCCACCGTGGCCGCCGCCGCGCTGACCGCCGCCGCCGTAGACCTGGCCCGTGTTGTAGCCGCTGTCGTAACCGGGGCCGTCCTCGTAGCCCGGTCCCTGCTGCGGGGGGATGTGGGGCGGGGACTGCGGCGGCGCGGGGCGCCGCCGGACGTGCGGCATGGCGCGGGCGCTCTCCGGCCGGGGGCTCGCGCTGCCCCGCCCGTAGCGTTCGCCGGGTCCGCCGTTCCGTCCTTCGGGCCAATCGCTCATGCGGACCAGTGTGCCGTCTCGGCCTGTGGCTCTTACAGGG
Source organism: Streptomyces silvae (assembly GCF_016745505.1). GTDB lineage: Bacteria > Actinomycetota > Actinomycetes > Streptomycetales > Streptomycetaceae > Streptomyces > Streptomyces silvae. The sequence goes on from NZ_JAERUC010000016.1 coordinate 96,546, forward strand.
TGTAGCGGGGATCGGGGCACGGCTGTTGCGAAGCTGATGCAATGCAACCGGGTGCAAGCCCCCGCATAAGGTGGACGGCATGACAGATCAGTCCCAGCCGCCGGAGGCCGATATTCCGGTCAAGCCGACCTCGGCCTCCCGGACCACCCTCAGCCACATCATGACCGGCAACGACACCAACCTCCTGGGTACGGTGCACGGCGGGGTGATCATGAAGCTGGTCGACGACGCGGCGGGGGCGGTCGCCGGCCGGCACTCCGGCGGACCGGCCGTGACGGCCTCGATGGACGAGATGGTCTTCCTGGAGCCCGTCCGCGTGGGTGACCTTGTTCACGTCCGCGCCCAGGTGAACTGGACCGGCCGTTCCTCGATGGAGGTCGGCGTCCGCGTCATGGCCGAGCGGTGGAACGAGTCGACCCCGGCCCAGCAGGTCGGCAGCGCCTATCTGGTGTTCGCGGCGGTCGACGAGGAGGGCAAGCCGCGCCGCGTACCGCAGGTGGCCCCGGAGACCGAGCGCGACAAGCGCCGCTACCAGGAGGCCCAGATCCGGCGTACGCACCGCCTCGCCCGCCGCCGCGCGATCAAGGAGCTGCGGGAGCAGCGGGCCGCCGAGGGCATCGACGACTGACCCCGGCCGTACGGGCCCGCGGCCCCCGCCACGGGCCGGGCACGCGAGCCGAGTCCCGGTCGCGCGGGCCTGCCGGCCGGTACGGGGTCAGCGCGGGACGCGCAGCCGTCGCAGCAGCGCGTCCTCGGCCTGCTCGGCGCCGGGCTCCTCCCAGAACGTCACGGGAACCCCTCTGATGTGGCGGCCCAGGGGGTCCAGCACATGGCCGGCGATCTTCAGCTGCCAGAGGGCCACCGCCCGGTCCGCGACGGTCAGCTCGGGGAAGCGGTCCGCCAGCCTGGCCTCGAAGGCGCCGATGTCCTCGGCGGAGCGCAGCCACACCGTGAGCATCAGATTGTGCGGCCCGGTCAGCGACGCGCAGAGCCGGGTCTCGCGCATGCGGATCAGCTGCGAGGCGATGCGGGCGGCCTCACCGGCCGGGGCGATGCCCCAGAGCGTGACCGAGATCGGCCAGCCGGAGAGATGGCGGGCCACCTCGCAGCGGTAGATCAGCGCGTCCTGCCGGTGCATACGGTCGAGCCTGCGGCGCACGGTGTTGGGGCTGACCCCGAGGCGTTCGGCGAGCCGGGCGGCGGGCTGGCGGAAGTCCTCGCTCAGCAGCAGGTAGAGCCGGGTGTCCAGTGCGTCCGGGGCGGGCAGCCCACGCCGTGGCATGGCCGGCGCCCGGTCCCTCGCCAGGAGGTCCTGGCTGTCGGGGTCCAGCCGGTCCAGCCGCCAGCGGCTGCCCTCGGTGTGGACGGCGGTCGCCGTCTGGGACCGGGTGGCCGAGACCCCGGGCAGCCGGCCGAGACGGAAGCCGACGTAGCGGGCCAGCATCGCCAGATCGGGGAAGGCGGCGGTGAGGACCAGGTCCCTGGCGCCGGTGACGTGCTCGATGGTGATCAGATGCGGGTCGTCCGCGATCTCGGCCGCCACCTCGTGCAGGGCGCCGGCCGCGCAGTCCACCTCGATGAACGCGATGATCGGCACCGCGGGCCCGACCGCCACCGTGTAGCAGCTGAGCCAGGCGTGGCCCGCCTCCGTGAGCCGGTTCCAGCGGCGCGCAGCCGTCGAGGCGTCCACCCCGAGGACCTTCCCGATCTGCGCCCACTCCGCCCGGGGCGAGGTCTGGAGCGCGGTGATGAGGAGATAGTCCAGCTCGTCCAGGGGCTCGGGCTGCCCGGTGCTCAGCAGGCGTTCGGGGAGCCCGGTGGATTCATGCGTCGATCGGCTCATGAGGAGCGCTTTCCTGCGGACGATCATGGTTGAGGTGTTTCGCTCCGCACGATACGCCCATGTCCTTGCTCCACGAGGCCCGTGACCTCGCCCCCGCCCTGACCGAACTGCGCCACGCCCTGCACCGTGAACCCGAGCTCGGTCTCGACCTCCCGCTGACCCAGGCCAAGATCCTCGCCGCGCTGGACGGCCTGGGTCTCGAGATCCGCACCGGTACGGCGCTGAGCTCCGTGACCGCCGTGCTGCGCGGCGGCCGCCCCGGCCCCGCCGTTCTCCTGCGCGGCGACATGGACGCGCTGCCGGTCCAGGAGGACACCGGGCTCCCGTACGCCTCCGTCGTCGACGGCCGGATGCACGCGTGCGGCCACGACCTGCACGTCACCGGCCTCGTCGGCGCCGCGCGGCTGCTGGCCGCCCGGCGGGAGGAGCTGGCCGGGGACGTCGTCCTCATGTTCCAGCCCGGCGAGGAGGGCCAGGGCGGCGCGCGGATCATGATCGACGAGGGGGTGCTCGACGCCGCCGGGGAACGGGTCGTCGCCGCGTACGCCCTGCATGTGATCTCCACCGGCGCGCCCACCGGGTTCGCCGCGACCCGGCCGGGGCCCATGCTCGCCGCCTCGGACGCCGTGGAGGTCACGGTGCGCGGGCGGGGCGGGCACGGCTCCTCGCCGCACTCGGCCGCCGATCCGGTGCCCGCAATGTGCGCCATGGTCACGGCACTCCAGACCGCCGTCACCCGGGAGATCGACGTCTTCGACCCGGCCGTCGTCACGGTCGGCAGGATCGAGGCGGGCACGGCGGCCAACGTGATCCCGGAGACCGCCCGGTTCGCCGCCACCGTACGGACCTTCTCCGACGCCTCCCGGGCCCGGGTGCGCGCGGCCTTCGAGCGGACCGTGCACGGGGTGGCCGCGGCCCACGGGGTGAGCGCCGAGGTCGACTACGTCGAGCAGTACCCGCCGACCGTCAACGACGCGGATCAGGCGGCGTTCGCACTGGAGACCGCGCGGCAGGTCCTGGGCGAGGGGCGCGTCTTCGAGGCGCCCAAGCCGATGGCGGGGGCCGAGGACTTCTCCTTCGTGCTCCGGAAGGTGCCGGGTGCCTTCGTCGGCCTGGGCGCCTGCCCGCCCGGCACCGACCCGGCCACCGCCCCGATGAACCACTCCGCGCAGGCGGTCTACGACGACGACGCCCTGCCGTACGCCGCCGCCCTCCTCGCCGGACTGGCCCTGCGCCGTCTCGGCACCCCGCTCACCCGGCCGGAGCCCGGTGCCTCCGCCGTGGCCATGCCCGTCCCCTCCCCGCAGGAGTAGCCCCCATGACCGCCACCGCCACCCCGCCGCCGGACGCCCCCGCAGGCCAGGAACCCCTACCCGCCTCCGTCACCGCCGTCGTCGGCCTCCTCGTCCTCTTCGAGGTGACCAGCGGCTTCCTCCAGGTCGGGCTGGCCCCGCTGCTGCCCGACCTCGCCGATCACCTGGGCATCGGCTCGGCCGCCCTGAACTGGGTCGTCTCCGTACAGCTGCTGGCCGCCGCCGTCTGCGTCCCGCTGTTCGGCCGCCTCGGTGACCTCCACGGCCACCGGCGGATGCTCCGCATCGCCCTGGCGCTGATCGCGGCGGGCACCCTCGTGGTCGCGCTCGCCCCGGACTACGGCACGCTCCTCGCCGGCCGGGTGCTCCAGGGACCGGTCGCCGCCCTGCTGCCCCTGGAGATCGCCCTCGTACGGGACCGGCTCCCGGTCGCCGACGCACGGCGGGCCATCGCCCGTCTGGTGGGCGCCCTGACGCTCGGCGCGATGGCCGGCGGGGTGGTGATGGGGCTCGTCGACTCCGCGTTCGGCGATCTGCGGCTGACCCTGCTGGTGCCCGCCGCGCTCGCCGTGATCTGTGTGCCCGTCTCCTTCGTCGCGGTGCCGGAGTCGCGGAACAGGGCCGGCGGCCGGGTGGACAAGGCCGGGGTGGTGCTGCTCGGCGGCGCCATGGTCGCCCTGCTCGGCGGGGTCTCCGGGGCGGAGAGCGGCTCCTGGGGTTCCGTGCGGGTCCTGGGGCCCGTGGTGCTCGGGCTGGTGCTGCTGGCGGTGTGGGTGCGGGTGGAGCTGCGCAGTGCCGAGCCCCTTGTCGACGTACGGGCGCTGGCGGCGCGGACCACGGCCCCGTTCTACTGCGCGGCGTTCCTCTTCGGCGTCTTCTACTTCGGGAGCCAGGCCCCCAACTCCACCTTCTACGCGGCGGATCCGGAGGCCACCGGCTACGGGTTCGGGCTGAGCGCGCTGTCCATCTCCCTGGTCCTGCTGCCGGGGGCCGTCGGCAGCGTCGTCGGTTCGCTGGGCACGGCCGCCGTCGCCCGGCGGATCGGCTACCGGCCCACGCTGATGACGGCGTTCGGGCTGGTCGCCGTGACCTTCCTGCAGTTCGCGTTCCTGCACGAGGAGATCTGGCAGATGGCGGCCGGGTCCGCCTTCACCGGCCTGGGGATCGGGCTGGCGCTCGGCGCCATGCCGACGGTGATCGTCGAGGCGTCCGACCCGACCAGGACGGGCATCGCCGCCGCGCTCTACAACAACGTGAAGACGCTGGGCGGAGCCGTGGCGGGCGGTGTCTTCGCCACCCTGCTCGGCGCGTTCCTGTCGCCGGCCACCGGCGAACCGGGGGAGGGCGGCTACACGGCGCTCTGGCTGGCCGCCTCCGCCGCAGCGGTCCTCGCCCTCGTGGCGACGGCGTTCTCACGGCGCCGCGAGGGGTGACCTCGCCCCGCGGCGCCGGGTCCAGGTCAGGGGCAGACCACCTGGTCGCCCGTCACCGTGCCGAATTCGCCGGTCTGCGGGTTCTCGGCCTTCACCCGCTGCACCTTGGTGAAGTCCGACCCCGCCGTGACCTTCATGGTCCCGCCCTGTCCCTGCACCGCCCTGAGCTCGCAGCCGGGCAGCGCGGTGGCCAGGGACTTGGCCGACCGGTCCCAGCGCGGGTCGTAGGTGACCAGCGTCCGCCGCAGATCGTGCGGTCCGCCGTTGAGCGGGGCGCGGGTGGTGTTGAACCCGGTGGCGCGCAGCGCCTCGTCGACGTCCTGGCCGAGCCCGTCCTTCGGCGTCCCGTTGTAGACCTGCACCCGGATCTGCTCCGGGGCCACGTCGACGAGCGTCGCCTTGGGCTGCTTCGGCAGGTGCGGGGCGAGCGGCCGGTCCTCGCGCAGCGCCTGGAACATCTGCTTCGACTTCTCGGCGTCCCACTTCACGGTGGAGCCGATCCCCTTGACCGGGAAGCCCTTCTCCTCCAGGGGCACCGAGGCGAATTCCGACGAGGCCGGGGTGAAGCCCCGCATGGCCTTGCCGAGCTCCAGCATCTCGTCGGTGCCGAAGCCCTTGTCGGCGCGTACCGATTCGAGCATCGACGACGCGACCTGCTGGAACTTCATCGGGTTCATCAGCACACCGCTGCTGGTCGTCTGCTTGATCAGCGCCGCCATGAACTTCTGCTGGCGCTGCATCCGGCTCAGGTCGGCCGCCCCGTCCAGGTGCCGGGAGCGTACGTACTGAAGAGCCTGGCCGCCGTCCAGCTTGTGGGTGCCGGCGGTCAGATCCAGACCGGTGTACGCGTCCTTGAGCGGCTTGGCGGTGCAGATCTCCACCCCGCCCAGGGTGTCGACCGTCTTCATGAAGCTGGTGAAGTCGACCTCCAGATAGTGGTCGATCTTGACGCCCGTCATCTGCTCGACGGTGCGCACCGTGAGATGCGGGCCGCCCTCGGCGTAGGCGGCGTTCAGCTTCACCGGGTGGGGGGAGTGCTCCTTGCCCGTGGTGGCGTCGGTGTGGGCCGGGAGCTCGGCGTAGCTGTCGCGCGGCAGGCTGACGACGCTGGCCCGCTGCTTGTCCGCCGAGAGATGGACGAGCATGAGGGTGTCCGTGCAGTGGCAGGGGGCGCCGCCCAGCCTGTACTTCTTCTTCTCGGCCGCGGTGATCTTGTCGCGGCCGTCGGTGCCGACGAGCAGGAAGTTCATGCCGTGGCCGCCCTGGGGGCGGTTCTTCATGTCCTTGAACGGGTCGACCCGGTCGATCCCCGTCTCCAGACCGCTCACGACGGCATGTCCGATGCCACTGGCGCCGAGCACCAGCACGGACAGCCCGGTGGCGATCCGCATGCCCCACCGGGGTGGCGGCTTCCGTCCCCCGGTCCGGTTCCGCCGCGTGGCGCGGCCACCGGCTCCGGTCTGCCGTGCGGGCCTGCGCTGCGGGGCAGCTGTGCGGGGGTGCGGTGGACGGGGCGATCGGTGCGGCGTGGGCACGAGGGACACCTCCGCGGTGCGAGTGGGACTTTCGCACGGTAGGCCCATACGATCTGCAGACCGGGAGGAGACCCGGCGGCGCGCGCCCCTGTCCCCCGTTCGCGGTAACGTGGCGGCCGAATCACGCCGCCTCCTGGGGTGCGAAAACCCCCGGAACCCTGGCACCCCCGAGGACCCCCCGAGGACCACATGTCTGCCGCGCAGTACCCCGCCGTCTCCGTGATCATGCCGGTGCTCAACGAGGAACGCCATCTCAGGAACTCGGTCCGGCACATCCTGGAGCAGGAGTACGCCGGTGAGATGGAGGTGGTGATCGCCCTCGGCCCCTCGAACGACCGTACGGACGAGATCGCCGCCGAGCTGGTCCGGGAGGATTCCCGGGTCCACACCGTGCCCAACCCGACCGGCCGGACCCCCGCCGCGCTCAACGCCGCGATCAAGGCGTCACATCACCCGATCGTGGTACGCGTGGACGGCCACGGCATGCTCTCGCCGAACTACATCGCGACCGCCGTCCGCCTCCTGGAGGAGACCGGCGCGCAGAACGTCGGCGGCATCATGCACGCCGAGGGTGAGAACGCCTGGGAGGACGCCGTCGCCGCGGCGATGACGTCGAAGATCGGCGTCGGCAACGCGGCCTTCCACACCGGGGGGAAGGCGGGCCCGGCCGAGACCGTGTATCTGGGGGTCTTCCGCCGCGAGGCGCTGGAGCGCGCCGACGGTTACAACGTGGAGTTCATCCGCGCCCAGGACTGGGAGCTGAACTTCCGCATCCGCGAGTCCGGCGGCCTGATCTGGTTCTCGCCGGAGCTGAAGGTGCAGTACCGCCCGCGGCCCAGCATCCGCGCGCTCGCCAAGCAGTACAAGGAGTACGGCCGCTGGCGCCACGTCGTCGCCCGCTACCACTCGGGCTCGATCAACCTGCGCTACCTGGCCCCGCCCACCGCGGTCTGCGCCATAGCCGCCGGCATCGTCGTGGGCGCCGCCGTCACCCCGTGGGCGTTCGTCGTGCCCGCCGGGTACGTCGCGGCCATCGTGGCCGGGTCGCTGCCCGCGGGCAAGGGCCTGCCGCTCAAGGCCCGGGCGCAGATCCCGGTGGCGCTGGCCACCATGCACATGTCCTGGGGGTACGGCTTCCTGACCAGCCCCCGCTCGCTGGCGAAGCGGGTCATCGCCAGCCGCCGCCCGGCCGTGCGGGAGCAGACGGTCTGACCGCCGTACCCGCAGGAAGCGAGGAAGGGCCCCGCCGGTGACGGCGGGGCCCTTCCCGTACGTACGACGTCACCAGGTGAAGTCCGGGTTGACGTGCATGCACGCCTTCTCAGCGCCGTTGAGCGGGTTCGCCGACTCCGGTGTCTTCTCCTCGGCGGCCTTGGCGGGGTACGCCTCGTCCTTGCGCCAGTCGGCGCCCACGGACAGCACGATGCCCGAGACGTCGGTCGACTTCTTCACCTGCGACACGGGGATCCCGAGCGCCTTGGCGACGGCCTGCGCGTCGCCCTCCAGGTCCGCGCTGGGGTACAGGACGCCGGTCCTGGCCTCCGCCTCGACGTTCTGCGAGTCGATGGTCGCCTTGGCGAAGCCCGCGTCCGTGAGCAGGTCCTTGACCGTGGTCGCACGGCCCTGGGCGGGACCGAGGGTGTCCGTGGAGGTCGCGTTGCGCACACTGACCGCGATCTCGGCGGTGGGTGCGGCCTGGTCCTTGACGACGGGCGTCTTGCGCTTGGACGCCTTGCCGTCGAGCGGGATGTCCTCACGGATCATCCGGAAGACCTGCTCGGCCTCCTCGGCCTTCGGGTACACCCGGCCGCTGAACTGCCCCGTGCCGTAGACGTTCGGCATGGTCGTCATGGTGATGCGGTCGGTCGGCGCCTTCTTGAGCTCCTCGGCCAGGTCGTACAGCTTCTTGACCGTGTCGAGGCCCTTGTCGACGGTCAGCGCGCCGGTGGCCGCCTCGGCGAGGTCCATCAGCTTTCCGGGGTCGGTGAGCTTGGTGCCCTTGCGCAGCTCGCGGACCATCGAGTTCAGGTACTGGTGCTGGGCCTTGGTCCGGCCGAGGTCGGTGTTGTCCTCGAAGCCGTACCGGGTGCGCAGCCACTGGAGGGCCTGCTTGCCCTGGACGGAGGTGGTGCCCTCCTTCAGCTTCAGCCCGGATCCCTTGCCGGTGCTGGTGTGCGAGTAGACGTTGGCGTCGACACAGACGGGGACACCGCCGACCGCGTCGGCCATGGAGACGACGCCCTCGAAGTCGATCATCATGAAGTGGTCGATCGTGATGCCGGTGAGCTCGTACCAGGTGGCCACCGTGCATCCGGGGCCGCCGCGGCCCAGGCTCTCGTTGGTCTGGACGTCGACCGTGCTGGCCGGATACACCTTGTCGGACTTGGGGTCGGTGCACTTGGGCATCTTCAGCATGGTGTCGCGCGGCATGCTGAGGACCGAGATGTTGCTGCGGTCCGCGGAGAGGTGGAGCAGCATCTGCACATCGGCGAGCGGCGTGCCGCCGAAGGTCTCCTTCGCTCCGCCCAGCTCCTGGTTGGCCTTGGAGTCCCGGGCGTCGGAGCCGATGAGCAGGATGTTCAGAGGTGTCTGACCGGCGGCGTTGGCCTTGTGGTCGGCCATCGCCTTGTCGCCGAGCGTCAGGTCCTCTTTCCTGATGTTGCCGTTGAGGTGCTTGTAGTACAGATAACCGGCGCCGCCGGTGCCGAGTATCAGCAGGGCGAGTACGGACGCCACCCAGCGCAGGACACGCCGTTTGCCGCCTTTGCCTTTGCCGGCGGCGCGCCGCCGGTCGGCACGTGCCGGTCCCCGGCCGCTCCCCGCGGGGGTGGAGCGCTCCCGTCGGCCGTGGCTTTTCGGCCTGGTGCCGTCGGACGCCTCACCACCGCTGCGGCCCGGCGGCCCGTCGTGCCGGCCACGTGACCGTGTCCCCTCCCCGCGCGTACTGCTCCGTCCCACCAGGACCCCCCTGCTCCTATGAATTCCGCTGTGGCGCGAGGACCCGTCGTCACTTCGCGCATTCCGCCTTGTCGGCGCTTGCTCTCTGAATGTCTTCCGGCGCCTTCGCCGGACCGGTGACGGGTACCCCCGCGCCCTCGAAGTCCGCCCCCAGGGTCAGCACCATCGGCTGGAGCCCTTCGCTGCTGGCCGTTCCCTGCTTGAGCGCGGTGGCGGGCAGGCCCATGATGTCCGCGAGCGCGCGGGCCTGGTCGGCCTGCTCCGGCGCGTAGGCCAGCGTCGTACGGTCGATCTTCGCCGGGGCGTTCGCCTTGTTCGTGGCACCCGTGACGCCCTGTTCGCCCTGGAGCCAGGTGACGGTCTCCGCCGCCGCGCCGGTGATGCCGCCGCCGTTGAGGACGTCGACACGGATGTCGGCGGCCTCGGCCCTGCTGCCCCGGAGGACCGCTTCCTGCTTGTCCTTGGCCGCCTGCTCCTTCTTCTTCACCTCGGTGAGGGAGGTGTCGGAGCGCATCATCGAGAACAGCTGCTGCGACTTCTGCGGGTCCACGACCACGGTGACCGGCGTCGGCTCGGCCGGGTTGTCCTTCACCGGCATCGTGACGAAGGTGATGTTCTTGGTGTCGATCCTGCCGAGCTCCTTGGCGAGCGAGGTCAGCTTCTTGATCGACCCGATGCCGGAGTCGACGGTGAGCGCCTTGGTCGCCGCGTCGGCGAGCTTGAAGAGCTTGGCCGGGTCGGTCAGCGTGTCGTCGGACTTCATCCGGCGGATCATCGAGCCGATGAACTGCTGCTGGACCTTGATCCGGTCCAGGTCGCTCTGGTTCCCGAAGCTGTGCCGGGTGCGGACGAAGGCCAGTGCGTCCTCGCCCTGGATCGTGGACTCGCCGGCCGGCAGGTCGAGGTGCGAGTCCGGGTCCTTGACCGCCTTGTCCAGGCAGACCGTGACGCCGCCGACGGCCGTGGAGAGCGTCTTGACCGCGTTGAAGTCGACCATCATGAAGTGGTCGACCGACAGGCCGGTGATCTCCTTGACCGTGCGCATCGTGCACCCGGGGTCGCGGCCCTCCTGGCCGAGGCTGACGTTGAAGCGCACGTTCTGCGACCCGGGTATGGACGTCTCCGAACCGTCCGCCTGCTTCGTGGTGCAGTCGGGGACGTCGGTGATCAGGTCCCGGGGGATGCTCATCGCCGTCGCGTTGGTGCGGTCGGCGGAGACGTGGAAGAGGATGTTGGTGTCGGCGTGGCCCGTGCTGCCCTTGTCGCCGTACCCCTCGTTGCCCTCGCCGGTCCGCTTGTCGGTGCCGATGATCAGGATGTTGAGCGGGCCGTCGGCGGCGACGCTCTTGCTGCCGGCGTCACCGACGTCCACGGTGGCGAGGTTCCCGTTGAACTTCTGGTAGAGCGCGTAGGCCCCCGCCGATCCGGCGACGACCACGAAGGCCATGACCCCGCCGGTCCACAGCAGGGCCTTCTTCCGCCGTGACTTCCGCGGCTTGCCTCCCCGGCGGGCGGCCGGCGGCGTCCGGTCACCGCCGTCCCTGCCGCCCCCGGTCGTGCGGCGGCTTCGCTGAGCGGGTACCGCGACGCGGGATTCGCCCCGGCCGGCGACGGGATTCGGGGGGCCGGAAGGGCTGGACGACTCTGTTCCGGAGTGGTTCAGTCGCAATTCGTAATTACCGGTCCGCGGGTTGAGCACCCACTGGTCGGCGGGATCGATTTCGTCCGCCCGCCCACGGCTATGCGCGTCCACGGTTTCCTGAATCCTCCGTCGGTGCCACGCGAGGCGCCTCCCCCGGCAGGGCGCTCGGTTGTCCGGTCCGGCCGTGCGCGGTCTGAGCGCCGCGAGCACCGGATCGCGTCACACTATCCGGCGGAATCGGCCACAGGGGGCGCGCGTGACACATTCCACGCTCTTTACAACCGGGCATTCTGCCTATTCCGCTCCGATTGCCGTCCATCTCTTGGGAATTGCTTTACGAGCCGCACAGGTCATCCGCGGCATTCGACCCCGAATAGGTGGGCGCGGGCGTCGGGCTCGCGGTCGTATCGCCCGATGTCTCGTTCCCGGAGCTGTGGTCTGCCTGTGCATCCCCGGATTTGATTTCCTCCGGGGGGACCACGGTGACGGGTTCGTCCTTGCGCAGCTGCGTGAACAGCTGGCCCGCGGCGGGCTGTACGAGCTCGTCGCGGTTCGGGTCGGACGGGTAGGACCGGCGGGGCACGGTCAGGAACTGCACCTTCTCCGTGGGTACGTTCCGCATCCCGCGCACCAGGTCGTACAGGTCCCGCAGGGAGTCGAGGCCGGGGTCCGTGGTGAGCGACTTCGTCGCCGCGTCCAGCACCGGGTAGAGCCGCGTCGGGTTCAGCAGCACGCCGTTGCTCTGCATCTTGTTGACGAGGGCCCCCAGGAACTTCTGCTGACGGTCCATGCGCTCGGTGTCGCTGCCGTTCCCGATCGACTTACGGGCCCGCACGTATCCCAGGGCCTCCTCGCCGTCGAGCTTCTGGCGGCCGGCGGGGAGCTTGAGGTGGGCGTCGGCGTCGTCGACCGGCTCCTTGAGGCAGACCTCCACGCCGTCCACGGCGTCGACCATGTCCTTGAAGCCGTTGAAGTCGATGACCATGTGGTGGTCGATGCGGATGCCCGTCATCTTCTCGACCGTACGGATCGTGCAGGCCGTGCCGCCGAGCTCGAAGGCCGAGTTGAACTGGCCGAACCGCTTCGTCGTGGCCTTGCCGTCGTCCGTGTGGCAGCTGGGGATCTCGGCCATCAGGTCGCGCGGGATGGACACCGCGGTCGCGCTCCCGCGATCGGCCGCGAGGTGCAGCAGGATCGTGGTGTCCGAGCGCTGGCTGCCGCCGTCGTCCCGCCCGTACGCGCTGTTCTCGCCGGAGCGGGTGTCGGAGCCGATCAGCAGGATGTTCTGCGCGTCCCGCGCGATCGGCCGGGGGCGCTCCTTCTCGTACGCCCTGAGTTCGGCGGCGGCGCTCGTGTCCGTCGTGATGTTGCCGTCGAGCTTCCTGTACAGCCACCAGCCGACACCGGCGGCGGCCAGCACGACCAGGGAGGCGGCGAGGGCGGTCCAGCGGAGCCAGGGGCGTCCGCGGCCCCGGGGGCCGCGCGCGGGGCGCGCGCTCCAGGTGCCGTCCGCCCGCCCGCCGTCGCCGTCCGCCTCCGGTCCGTCGCCTTCGTCCTTCGGGGTCCCGGCGGCGTCGTCCCGCGGGGCCGCCCCGGACGCGTCCTGCGGCTCGTCCGCAGGTCCGCCCCCGGCCGAGTGGTCCGGGCGGTCCGGGTCGGCCGGGGTGCCGGGGCTGTCGCTCACGTCTGCGTCCATCCTTCACGTTCGGCGGCGCGATGGGCCGCCGGTCGCAGAAGTAGACGGCTGAACCTCACGCTTGGTTGTGCATTCAGGCGGCGTTCTCGGCGGTGCTTCGTACCGCCCGATCATGTACCGCCGCCGGTGCACAGTCCCGGGGGCTCGGCCCGCCGTGGGCCGGACGGGTGGCGCTCGGAGCGCTTGTCATACCGCGGTGGCGGTGATCCGCTCGCTTTCGACGCGCTTGGCCAGCCCGTTCGCGTCCAGCCGGTCCAGGTGGCGGCAGAGGACCACGGAGCCCCCGGCGGCCAGCGGCGCGAGGAGTCCGGCGGACAGCCCCTCCCAGGTGTCGTACGTACGGCCCGTCAGGAGCCTGGATCCCGGGCCGAGTCCCCGCTCCACCGCGTCCTCGCGGGCGCGGGCGACGAGCTGGTCCCCCGTCAGGACGGCGCCGCCCACCGACAGCGCGGGGGCCGCCGGGTCCACCGGGGCGTACGGGGCGAAGCGGTCGCCCTGGCCGGGCACCTCGACCGCGTAGTCCGCGAACCCTTCGGGAGCCTGCGGGAACCGGCCGCCCAGCGGACGCAGGGCCAGCGCGACCCGCTCACCACGGCACGCGCGCGCCCGGTCGAGCGTGTCCGGCCCGCTGACGACCAGATCGGCCGAGGCCGGGTCGCCCTGCACCTCGGCGACGACCCCCACCGACGAGCAGGCGAGCAGCCAGACGGCCGACTGCCAGTGCGCGGGGAGCAGCAGCACGAGCCGGTCGCCGGGCTCGGCGGCCAGGTCGCCCTGGAGCAGATTGGCGGTCTTGGCCACCCAATTGGCGAAGGTGGCCACCGACAGTTCGACGCGCTCTCCGGTTGCGTCGTCGTAGAAGGTGACGAGGGGACGGGCGGGGTCCGCGGCGAGCGCGGATCGCAGCAGGTCGGCGGGGGTGCGATCACTGGCGTTCATCCGCGCAAGGGTACGCGGCGCGCGCGGGCCCGGGCGGGTGCGACGAGTGGCCCGTACACCGGTTCGGCAGACGGTGCGTCAACTGCTGGCGGCTTTACTCCAGTAGCCGGGAATGCCGGACTCTGTCAAGGATTTCCTGTATGCGTGCACTTCTTGCAACCTCGATCGGCGTCACCTGCGCGACGGCACTCACCCTCCCGCTCGCCGCGCCCGCTCCCGCCGCCCCCGCCCAGGCCCCGGTCGCGCAGGCGCCCGCGGCCGCTCCCGCCGAACCCGCGGGCTCGACCCAGTCACTGCCCCTGCGGCCGCTCACCGACGCGGTCCCGCGGTCCACCGGCAAACCCACCGAATCCCTGAATCCCTCGGCCGCACAAGGGCTGCTGCGGCGTGACTCGCACCGCTTCTCGCTCGTCGGCGTGGTCTGGGACGACGCCGACACCGAACTGCACGGCACCGTCCAGGTCCGCACCCGGGCCACCGGCACCACCAAGTGGTCGGGCTGGCAGTCCCTGGAGACCCACAACACCGACCACGCCGCCGACGCGGGCAGCCCCGAACGCGAGTCGGGCACCGTGCGCGGCTCCACCGCCCCCCTCTGGGTCGGCGACTCGGACGGCGTCGAGGTGCGCGTACGGTCCGAGACCGCGGGACCGCGGAGCGGCGCCCCCGACACCGCGCCCCTCCCCAAGGGCCTCCAGGTGGAGCTGGTCGACCCGGGCGACGACCCGGAGCCGGAAACCGCCGGGGCCACCCCGGCCACCGGCGCCCCGTCCGCCGTCACTCCCTCGGCGGGCACCGCGACCCCCGCGACGGCGACGCCCGCCTCGGCCGCCCAGCCCGGCGCGCTCCCGGAGGCCCCGGCCCTCAGCACGGCCGCCGCCGAGAGCTCTGCGGTCAACGCCGACCTGGCACCGCTCGGTGCCGCCGAGATCCCCGCCCTGAGCAAGGCCGAGTCGGAGGAGCAGGCGGTCGTCGCGGCGGGCGCCAAGCCGTTCGTGGGGCCGCGCCCGCGTATCGTCACCCGCAAGGGCTGGGGCGCCGACGAGAGCCTGCGTGAGCGCGCCTTCGCGTACACCTCGACGGTCAAGGCCGCGTTCATCCACCACAGCGCCACCGGCAACAACTACACCTGCGCCCAGGCGCCCTCCGTCCTGCGCAGTATCTACCGCTACCACGTCAAGAGCAGCGGCTGGCGCGACTTCGGCTACAACTTCGCCGTCGACAAGTGCGGGAACATCTACGAGGGGCGCGCCGGAGGCGTGACGAAGGCGGTCCTCGGCGCCCACACCCTCGGTTTCAACACGAACAGCATGGGCATCGCGGTACTCGGGACGTACAGCTCGAAGAACCCGCCCGCGGCGGCGGTCACCGCCATCGCCAAGCTCACCGCCTGGAAGCTCGGCCTGTTCGGCCGCAACCCCAAGGGCAAGGTCACGCTCGTCTCCGGCGGCAGCGGGAAGTACAAGAAGGGTGCGAAGGCCAAACTCAACGTCATCTCCGGGCACCGCGACGGGTTCGCAACCGAATGCCCCGGAATCCGTCTTTACAACAAGCTCGGCACGGCCCGGACCAGTTCGGCGAAGCTGCAGGGCCGCTGACCGGGAGGCTCCGAACGGTCTGCATACACTGGCCAGCCGAAACGAGGCCCGGCCCCAGCAGGAAGCAGAGACGGTGCTGTGACAGAGGCAAAAGAAGCGATCCTCCTGGTCGGTGGCAAGGGCACCCGGCTGCGCCCGCTCACGGTGCACACCCCGAAGCCGATGGTCCCGGCGGCGGGGGTGCCCTTCCTCACGCACCAGCTGGCGCGTGCCAGGGCGGCCGGGGTGGAGCACATCGTGCTCGCGACGTCCTACCTCGCGGAGGTGTTCGAACCGTATTTCGGTGACGGTTCGTCGCTCGGCCTCTCCATCGAGTACGTCACCGAGGACGAACCCCTCGGTACCGGCGGAGCCATCCGGAACGTGGCGTCCCGCCTGGCCTCGGGCCCGGACGAACCCGTCATCGTGTTCAACGGGGACATCCTCACCGGCCTCGACATCCGGGCCCTGGTCGGGGCGCACGCCACCTCGGGAGCGGACGTCTCGCTGCACCTCACCAGGGTGGAGGACCCGCGCGCCTTCGGTCTCGTGCCGACGGACGCCACCGGCAGGGTGACGGCCTTCCTGGAGAAGCCGCAGACCCCCGAGGAGATAGTCACCGACCAGATCAACGCGGGGGCGTACATCTTCCGCCGGTCGGTCATCGACACGATCCCGGCCGGCCGGCCGGTCTCCGTGGAGCGCGAGACCTTCCCCGGGCTGCTGGCCGACGGCGCGCATCTCCAGGGCATGGTGGACTCCACGTACTGGCTGGACCTCGGCACCCCGCAGGCGTTCGTCCGCGGCTCCGCCGACCTGGTCCTCGGCCGCGCCCCGTCGCCCGCGGTCCCCGGCCGCTGCGGCGACCGGCTCGTCCTGCCCACCGCCTCGGTGGCCGCCGACGCCAAGCTCACCGGCGGCACGGTCATCGGCGAGGGCGCGCTGATCGGCGAGGGCGCCAGGATCTCCGGCTCCACCGTGCTGGACGGCGCCGTCGTGGAGCCGGGCGCGGTGATCACCGACTCGCTGGTCGGAGCCGGTGCCAGGATCGGGGCCCGGTCCGTGCTCACGGGCGCGGTCATCGGCGACGGGGCCCGAGTGGGCGCCGACAACGAACTGCGGGACGGGATCCGCGTCTGGTGCGGCGCGGTCCTGCCGGACGCCTCGGTCCGCTTCTCCTCCGACCAGTGACCCGCGACCGGTGACCCGCGACCGGTGACCCGGTGCACCTGCGGCGCCGGAAAGGTCCCTGTCGGCCTTACCCTCGTTAGGCACCCCGACGACCGAGGACCTCACCCGTGGCAGGACGCTTCGTACCCCGCACCACCGCTGTGCCCCGGCAGGATCCGGGGACCGGTGCCGGTACCGGTCCGACGGATGGCCCGCCCCGGACCCGGACCTGGACCCCGCCGGGCCCGCTCGACCTCCGGCTGGTCCTGAGCCCGCTGCGGCGCGGCCCCGCGGACCCGGCCTACCGTGCGCTGCCCGACGGATCCTTCTGGCGGGCGACCCGCACCCCGGCGGGCCCCGGCACCCTGCGCGTCTCGGCGTCCTCCGGCGGCAGCGTCTCGGCGGCGGCCTGGGGGCCGGGCGCGCAGTGGCTCCTGGACGGGCTCCCGGCGCTGCTCGGCGCGGGCGACACCCCTGAGGACTTCCGCCCGCGCCACCGGCTGCTCGCCCTGACCCAGCGCAGCCGGCCCGGGCTGCGGCTGCTGCGCACCGGGCTGGTCATGGAGTCCCTGATCCCGTCGATCCTGGAACAGAAGGTCACGACCGACGAGGCCTACCGCGCCTGGCGGCTGCTGCTCCGCACCTACGGCACCCCCGCGCCCGGCCCCGCCGACGTGACGTTCGGCACGTACGGCCTGTACGTCATGCCCGACGCCAGGACCTGGTCGCTGATCCCGTCCTGGGAGTGGCACCGGGCGGGCGTGGACGCGAAACGCTCCGCCACGATCCTGCGCGCGGTCCGGGTGGCCCGGCGCATGGAGGAGGCGGCGGCCATGGAGCTCCCCGAGGCGACGGCCCGGCTCCAGCTGATCCCGGGCATCGGCCCCTGGACGGCGGCGGAGACCCTCCAGCGCTCGAACGGCGCGGCGGACGCGGTGACGGTCGGCGACCTCCACCTGCCGGGCATCGTCGGCCACGCCCTGGCGGACAACAGGAACGCCGACGACGAGGAGATGCTCGCGCTCCTCGCCCCGTACGAGGGCCAGCGCCACCGAGCGACCCGCCTGATCATGCTCTCGGGCCGCACCCCGGCCCGCCGGGCCCCCCGGATGACGCCCCGGAACATCGCCCGGCTGTGACCGGCGGCCGCGGGGCCCGCCTCAGCGCACCGCGATGAAGGCGCCCGCGTCCCGGGCGGGCCGCGGCGGAGGAGTCCCCTTCGGGTGTCCCACGGCCACCGCGCCCAGCGGGTCCCAGGACTCCGGCAGGTCCAGCACCTCACGGACCACGGACCGGCAGAACATCGTCGAGGACACCCACGCCGAACCGAGCCGCTCACCCGCGAGCGCCACCAGGAAGTTCTGCACGCCCGCACCGGCCGCGACCACGAACATCTCGCGCTCCGCGGTGTCCCGGCGCTCGTCCCCGTAGTGGTGCGAGCCGTCCATCACGAGGCACGGCACCGCCAGATACGGCGCGTTGCGCAGGACGTCGCCCCGCCGGACCCGCTTGGCGACCGACTCCTCGCTGCGGCCGTCGC
The DNA here is from genome assembly GCF_016745505.1 of Streptomyces silvae. GTDB lineage: Bacteria > Actinomycetota > Actinomycetes > Streptomycetales > Streptomycetaceae > Streptomyces > Streptomyces silvae. Next base: position 114,192 of record NZ_JAERUC010000016.1, read on the forward strand.
GCCGCAGATCGGCGATCCACGCGTCCCGCATGGCGTCCAGCAGCCGGTGTCGCGACTCCTCCGACTCCAGCAGGACGAACCTCCACGGGGTGGTGTGGTGGGGAGCCGGAGCCGTCACGGCCGCCGCCACCGCCCGTCGTACGGCGCCGGGGTCGACCGGTTCGTCGGTGAACTCCCGCACCGTGCGCCGGAGGTTCAGCGCTTCCCGCACCGCCTCGGACGTACCCAGCCGGAACATGTCGTCGGCCGCGACCCGCACCATCGCGCGGGCGCCCTCGTCCCCGGACGCGTCCGCCACCACATGGGGGAGTCCGCGCACCACCGCGACCGGCAGCCCGGACGCCTTGCCCTTCACCAGGTCACCGGCCGAGGCCAGTTCGTCGGCGGTGGCCACGACGGTGGCGCTCAGCGGATTGCCGTACCCGTCGGTGCCGCCCCGCAGATCGTCCAGGACCCTGACCCCGGCCGCGCCGATCGCCACGTCGGTGAGGCCGTTGCGCCAAGGGCGGCCGAAGGTGTCGGTGACGACGACCCCGACCTCGACCCCGAGCGCGTCCCGCAGGCCGTCCCGGATCAGCCGGGCCGACGCGTCCGGTTCCTCGGGCAGCAGGAGCACCGTCCCGGCCGGGGTGTTCGAGGCGTCGACCCCGGCGGCGGCCATGACGAGCCCCTGCCGGTTCTCCACGATCCTGAGCGTCCCGCGCCGGGCGACCACGCGGACCGTCTCGGCGTCGATCGCCGCCTCCCGGTCGGTGGCCTCGACGATCCGGCCCTCGGCCTTGGAGACGATCTTCGAGGTGACCAGCAGGACGTCGCCGTCCACCAGGCCCGGCTCGGTGGCGGCGATCAGCTTCGCGAGGTCGTCGCCCTCCCGCACCTCGGGCATCCCGGGCAGCGCCCACACCCGGTAGGAGGGCGCGGCCCCGGCCGGCCCGCCGCTCATGCCCGTACCTCCTCGGCCAGCGCCAGGGCCTGCCGGGCCATCTCGGCGGTGGCGTCCACGTCCGTCATCATCAGCGGGACGGCGCGGCAGCGGATGCCCGCCGCCTCGATCTCGCCGACCGCTCCCTCGTCCACGCTGTCGACGAGCCAGCCGTCGAGCAGACCCGAACCGTAGTGCTGGGCGACGGCCGCGGCGGTGGACTCGACGCCCACGGCGGCCAGCACCTTGTCGGCCATGCCGCGCACGGGCGCGTCACCGACGATGGGGGAGAGCCCGACGACCGGGACCCCGGCCTCGGCGATCGCCTCCCGGATGCCGGGCACGGCAAGGATGGTGCCCACGGACACCACGGGGTTCGACGGCGGGAAGACGATGACGTCGGACTCGGCGATGGCCTCCAGCACGCCCGGTGCCGGCTTGGCCTGCTCCGCGCCCACCGGCACGACGGCCTGCGCGGGTACGGAGGCGCGCAGCTTCACCCAGTACTCCTGGAAGTGGACGGCCTTGCTCTCGCCGTCGACGTCCACCGCGACATGCGTCTCGACACGGTCGTCGGACATCGGGATCAGCCGGACCCCCGGCTTCCACCGGGCGCAGAGGGCCTCGGTGACCGCGCTCAGCGGGTAGCCCGCCGCGAGCATCTGCGTACGGACGATGTGGGTCGCGAAGTCACGGTCGCCGAGACCGAACCACTCGGGCCCCACCCCGTACGCCGCGAGCTCGTCCTTGACCCGGAAGCTCTCGTCGGTACGCCCCCAGCCCTGCTCCTCGTTGATGCCACCGCCGAGGGTGTACATCACGGTGTCGAGGTCGGGGCAGACCTTCAGTCCGAACAGATGGATGTCGTCGCCGGTGTTGCCGATCACCGTGATGTCCGCGTCGGGCGCGGCCTGTTTGAGGCCACGCAGGAAACGAGCACCACCGATACCGCCGGCCAGAACCACAATGCGCATGCCCAACAGTCTGTCAGGCGAAGCCTGATCATTGTGGGGGTGGTGGCGGGCGACGGGTGGGACTGTCAGGCGAAGCCTGATCGATGTGGGGGTGGTGGCGGGCGACGGGTGGGGCTGTCAGGCGAAGCCTGATCATTGTGGGGGTGGTCAGGCCGGGACGGCGTCCTCGGCGGCTGCGGCGCACTGTGTGGCGTGCATCGGCATGTCGGTCAGGCCGGGGAAGTAGATGTGCAGGCTGACGGCCGGCTCCAGGGAGTCGTTGACGACCTCGTGGACGTACCCCGGGGCGAAGACGCGCTGCGCACCCGCGTCCAGGGCCTGCGGCCCGCGCTCGGTGTGCTCGGTCAACTCGCCGTCCAGGACCGTGAGTACGCCGGAGGACAGGCCGTGGTCGTGGCGGCCGCTGCCCTGGCCGGGGACCCAGCTCAGCAGCCATACCTCGTAGCCCGGCCCCGTCTGGAGCCGGTGGTACCAGCGGGTCGTGGTGTCGTACCTGACGAGCGGCGCCCACCGGTCGCGGTCGGCGGCGATGGAGCGGGCGAGTCCGGCGAATCCGGCCACGGTGGAGGGGTGGGGGCTGGCCGGCTGGAGGAGGTGCTGGACCTCGAGGATGTCGCCGGCGATCGAAAGGTCGCTGTCGCTGTTCATGGGTGCGGTGGTTCCTCGGCATGTGGGTGCGCGTGCGGGGGGTCGCGGAGACCGGAATGCGATGAAACGAAGAGCTGGATCAGAGCTGGAGCGCTAGGGCTCAACAGCTGTGACAGCTGGAACAGCAACAGCGAGCCTGGACAGCCGTACGGAACCCACGAGTGTGGGTCGTGTACGTCACTGCGGTCGCATGCATGGTGTCAAGGAGACCGGGTGGGTCCGTCCCCTGTCAACTCAATGACCGATTTGGCGGCAATGTTTCACCCCATCCGGTTGCGCCGGATGGAGAAAGGTTTTGGCACCCACAACAGGGGCAAGGTGGCGCATCAACCGCGTCCGTAAACGCGGTTGAAAGTCCGTGACCCTACTGTGATCTTGGTCGCTTCGGTGATCAAATCGAAACATCGGTGCCGCCTCGCTCGTCTCACACGGTGAGAAACGCGGCTGGATGACGACGGTGGCATATGTCAGGTTTTTGGTGATTTGGACACTTAGCGCATACGCTTGGTTCCGCAGAGTGAATACCAAGGCCAATAGCAGATCTTCGCTTGACTGGCCCGAAGCTACACACTTGTAATTTCACTCGTGTCGTTCGGCCGCATCGATAACGGCCGCATCACGGGGACGCAAGAGACAGACGAGGGGCGCACATGACCGAGCTGTTCCAGCAACTGCTGGTCGAGGACGCGGACGAGGAGCTCGGCTGGCAGGAGCGCGCGCTGTGCGCCCAGACCGACCCCGAGTCCTTCTTTCCCGAGAAGGGCGGCTCCACCCGCGAGGCCAAGAAGGTCTGTCTCGCCTGCGAAGTCCGCTCCGAGTGCCTCGAGTACGCCCTCAACAACGACGAACGATTCGGGATCTGGGGCGGTCTCTCCGAGCGCGAGCGGCGCCGTCTGAAGAAGGCGGCCATCTGACGCCGCGCACCCGGACGCCGGGACGGCGATGGCCTGGGGGCCGCACCCTGTGACGCAGGGCGCGGCCCCCAGGCCATCGGCATGCCGGGCCGCCTCGGGTTCCCGCCGGTCAACCGCTCGGCGCGGGGCGGACATCCGTACCGTTAGTGTGGGGCCCCGTCCGAGAGACGCGCCAACGCCCCGCCGGGGCGCGCGTGTACACCGATGCAGCCCCCGGGGGGGATCCCCTCCGGACCCGGCCGGAGGGCCCGTACCCCGATGTCCGTGCACAGCCACTCGGCGGCGCCGAACGCGGCCGCCGCCGCCCCTGAGTTCCCCCGGCACGTCGTCACCGCCGTGCTCGTCTCGCACGACGGGGCACGCTGGCTGCCCCACGTGCTCGCCGGACTGCTGGGGCAGGAGCGCCCCGTACAGAACGTCGTCGCCGCCGACACCGGCAGCGCCGACGACTCCGCCCGCCTGGTCACCGAGGCGCTCGGCGGCGAGCGCGTCCTCCACCTGGCGCGGCGTACGAGCTTCGGCACCGCCGTCGAGGAGGCGACCCGCACGGCCGGCGTCCTCACCCCGGACGACCTGCCGTACCTGAAGCGCCCCAGCGGCTGGGACCCCGTCACCCGCAGCTGGCGCGACGACGCGTACGACCTGCCGGAGCTCCCGCACGGCGAACCCGTCCAGTGGCTCTGGCTGCTGCACGACGACAGCGCACCCGAGCCGGACGCGCTCGCCGAGATGCTCCGCGTCGTCGACAACGACAGGCACGCCGCGATCGTCGGACCCAAGCTGCGCGGCTGGTACGACCGCAAGCAGCTCCTCGAGGTCGGCGTCTCCATCGCCAACAGCGGGCGCCGCTGGACCGGCCTCGACCGCCGCGAGCAGGACCAGGGCCAGCACGACCAGGTCCGTACGGTGCTCTCCGTCTCCTCCGCCGGGATGCTGGTGCGCCGTGACGTCTGGGAGGAGCTCGGCGGCTTCGACCGCAGGCTCCCGCTGATGCGTGACGACGTCGACCTCTGCTGGCGCGCCCACATGGCAGGACACCGGGTGCTCATCGCCCCCGACGCCGTCCTGCGGCACGCGGAGGCCTCGGCCAGGGAACGCCGGCCGATCGACTGCGCCGGACGCTCCGTCGCCAGCCCGCACCGCGTCGACAAGGCCGGCGCCGTCTACACGATGCTCGTCAACGCCCGCGGCAAACAGCTGCCGTGGGCCCTGCTCCGCCTCGTCGTCGGCACCCTGCTGCGCACCCTCGCCTATCTCGTCGGCAAGGTGCCCGGGCAGGCGCTCGACGAGGTCGCCGGGCTCTTCGGCACCCTGCTGCGCCCCGGGCGGATCCTCGCCGCGCGCCGCGCGCGCAAGGGAGGGGCGGTGGACGCGGCCGAGCTGCGGTCGCTCTTCCCGCCGCCCGGTGCCACGGTCCGGGCCACCGTCGAACAGGTCGCGGGCAACTTCGGCAGCCGCACCGACTCCGACTCCGGCGGTTCACGGCACGGAGCGGTCGAGTCGGGCCCCGGCGGTGACGACGCGGACTTCCTGGAGATCGAGCAGTTCGCACGGCTCAAGAAGGTCGGCCGCAAGCCCGGCCCCGTGCTCTTCGCGCTCCTGCTCCTCGTCTCGCTGGTCGCCTGCCGTGGTCTGCTCGGCAGCGGTGCCCTCGCGGGCGGCGCCCTGCTGCCCGCCCCGGCCGACGTCTCCGACCTCTGGGGGCGTTACGCGGACGGCTGGCACCCCGTCGGCACCGGCGGGACGCAGTCGGCGCCCCCCTACCTCGGCGTGATCGCCGCCCTGTCGGCGCTGTTCCTCGGCTCCACGGGCTTCGCGCTGACCCTCCTGCTCGTCTGCTCGGTCCCGCTGGCCGGGCTCACCGCGTACTTCGCCTCCCGGCCGCTGATCGAGTCCCGGCTCCTGCGGGCCTGGGCGAGCGTCGCGTACGCCTTCCTGCCCGCCGCGACCGGGGCACTGGCCACCGGGCGGCTCGGCACGGCCGTCCTGGCCGTCCTGCTCCCGCTGATCGCCCGCGCGGCCGTCGCCGCGCACGGGCTGCGGGGGGACGGCTCCACCGCACGCGGCAGCTGGCGCGCCACCTGGGCGTACACCCTGCTGCTCACCTTCACGATGGCCTTCACGCCGATCGTCTGGCCGCTCGCGGTGGTCCTCGGCATCGGGGTGCTCGTGCTGCGGCGGGGCGACATCGCCGCGTACGGACTGCGCTTCCTGGCCACGGCCGGAACGCCGATCCTGGTCCTCGCCCCCTGGTCGCTGTCCCTGCTGACCAGTCCGTCGGACTTCCTGAAGGAGGCCGGGCTCGACATCGGCGCGGGCACGGCGTCCGCCCTCGACCTGCTCGGCATCAGCCCCGGTGGCCCCAAGGCGGCGGGCGGTGTCCTGCTGCTGGGCATCGTGCTGGCCGCGCTGGCGGCGCTGCTGCGCGGGGAGCGGCAGTTCGCGATCCGCACCGCCTGGGCCGTCGCGCTGGTCTCGCTGGTCTTCGCCGCGCTCTCCAACGGCTCCACCTGGGCGGGACCGGCCACCCTGGTCTACGGCATCGCGCTGCTCGCCGCCGCGCTGCTCGGCGCGGACGGTGCCCGGGTCCGGGTCGCCGCGCTGAGCTTCGGCTGGCGTCAGCCGGTCGCCGCGCTGATCGCCCTGGCTGCCGGGCTCGCCCCGGTGCTGGCCGCGGCGGGCTGGATGATCGGCGGCGCGGCCGGTCCGGTGGAGCGCCGCGACCCCGTGCAGGTGCCCGCCTTCGTCGCGGAGGAGAGCAGCACCCGCGACCAGGCGCGCACGCTGGTGCTCGGGGGCACGTCCCCCGCCGCCGTCTCGTACAGCCTGGTGCGCGGTTCGGGCGCCCGTCTGGGCGATGCCGAGCTCACCGAGGCCGGGGGCAGCAACGCCCAGCTCGACAAGGTCGTCGCCAACCTGGTCGCGGGCTCCGGCGCCGACCAGGGCAGTCAGCTCAGCGGCTTCGCGATCCGTTACGTCCTCGTACGGGACGGGGCGCCCCGCGAGATGAGCCGGGTGCTGGACTCGACCCCGGGCCTGAGCCGGCTCAGCCAGCTGGACGGCAGCGCCCTGTGGCGGGTCGACCGGCAGGTCTCCCGGGTCGCGATCATCCCCGCCGGAGCGGGCGCCCTGCCCGTGCCCGTCGGGTCGTCGGCCGTCGAGGCGCACAGCAAGATCCCCGAGGGCGACTCCGGCCGGGTTCTGCGGATCGCCGACACGGCCGACCCGGGCTGGCAGGCCACGCTGAACGGCCGGGCGCTGACGCCGAAGACCCTGGACGGCTGGGCGCAGGGCTTCGAGCTGCCCACCGAGGGCGGCACGCTCGACCTCACGTACGACGCACCCGTCACCCACACCGCCTGGGTCTGGACGCAGGTGGCGCTCGGCGTCGTCCTGGTGGTGATGGCCCTGCCGGGCCGCCGCCGGGAGATCGACGACGACCTGCCCGAGGAGACCGAGGCCGTCGCGGCCGAGCCGGTCGCCGGGGAGGGCCGCAGGGCCCGCAGGCTGCGCGCCGCGGCCCAGGCGGAGGCGGCCGCGTCGGGCGACGACGCGGGGGCTTACGCCGGGGACGGCACGGACGCCGCGAACGGGTACGCCGAGGCGGCCCAGGGCGTTCCGGAGCAGGCGCCGGGGGAGTACATCCCGGCACAGCAGAACGCCGACCCGTACGCGGTCCAGGGCGACCAGGACGGCACGGGCACGTACGGGGTGGTCCAGGGCGATCAGGACGGCACAGGCACGTACGGGGTGATCCCGTCGGACCAGGACGGCACGGGTACGTACGCCGCTGTCCCGGACGCGCAGGACGGCACCGGCACCTACGCGGCCGTTCCGCAGCAGCAGTACGGGGAGTGGGACGCGCAGCAGTACCAGGGCGCCGACTACGGCCATTACCAGGGCGGGCAGGACGCGCAGCAGTACCAGGGCGGGCAGGACGCCGGCCAGTACTACCAGGCCGATCCCTACCAGCAGCAGGACCCGTACCAGCAGCAGGGCGCCTACGACCCGTACGGCTACGCCCAGCAGCAGCCCTACGCCACCGGGACCGGCGAAGCCGCCCCGTACGACGGGCACGACGGGCACGACGAGAACGCGACCCCGGGCCAGGACCCGTGGCCGCACGGCAACGGCAACGGCAACGCATCGCGAGGCGAGTCCGAGTGAAGTCCACCCCCCTGTCCCTCATCGCGGGCGTCGTCGCCCTCGCCGCCGTCACCGGATTCGCCGCGCTCACCGTGCCCGGCGACGACGGTGCGACGGAGGCGAAGGCCGCCGCCCGGCTGCCCGTCGAGCGTTCCAGCCTGCTCTGCCCGGCGCCGAGCACCTCCGATCTGGCGGAGACGACGTACACGTCCTTCACCCCGGCGGCGAAGGACGGGCCGAAGGACGGCACCGCCGAGCTCAAGGCGGCCGAGGCCCTGCCCGCGGACGAGGACGAGCCGGCCGACGGCAAGACCGGCGACGCCGACGACAAGGCCGACGCCGACGACAAGGCCGACGCCGACGACAAGAAGAAGACCGACGCCGACGACAAGGAGAAGGCGGCGGACTCCAAGCCCGTCGTCTCCCTCAAGGACCTCGGCAAGCCGGTCACCGCCGAGACCTCCAAGTCCGGAGCCCCCGCGCTCGTCGGCACCGCCACCGACAGGTTCGCCCCCGGCTGGACCACCCAGCAGACCACCACGGCCGCCGCGGGCGGGGCCCGGGGACTGCTCGGCGTCAGCTGCACCGCCCCGGACACGGACTTCTGGTTCCCGGGCGCGAGCACCGGGGCCTCCCGCCAGGACTACGTCCACCTCACCAACCCCGACGACACCGCCGCCGTCGCCGACATCGAGCTGTACGGCGCCGAGGGCCCCCTCAAGTCCGACGTCGGGGAGGGCATCACCGTCCCGGCGAGGTCGAGCGTCCCGCTGCTGATCTCGACCCTGACCGGCGAGGCCGCCGAGAACGTCACCGTCCACGTCACCACCCGGTCGGGGCGCGTCGGCGCGGTCGTGAGCGCCGCCGAGGACGAGGTGGGCAGCGACTGGCTGGCCGCGTCCGCGGACCCGGCGGGCACCCAGATCCTGCCCGGGATCCCGGCCGACGCCACCTCCGTACGGCTGGTGGCGTTCGCGCCCGGGGAGGACGACGCCGATGTGAAGGTGCAGCTGCTCGGCAAGAACGGGACGTTCTCGCCGGCCGGGAACGACACCCTGCACATCAAGTCGCAGATGACCGCGAGCGTCGACCTCAAGAACGTCACCCGCGGGGAGCCCGGCTCGCTCCGGCTGACCCCCACCGACGGCAGCAGCACCCCGGTGGTCGCCGCGCTGCGTGTGGTGCGCGGCACCGGGGCCAAGCAGGAGGTCGCGTTCATCCCGGCGACCGGGCCCGTGGGCGAACGGGCGACCGTCGCCGACAACCGTGCCAAGGGGGCGGTGCTCTCCCTGACCGCCCCGGGGAAGACGGCCAAGGTCAAGGTCACGGCGTCGGCGGGCAGCGAGGGCGGTGAGGCGGCCGTGAAGACGTACACGGTCAAGGGCGGCACGACGCTGGAGGTCACCCCCGAGGCCCCGGCCGGCCTCAAGGGCGGCTACGCCCTGACGGTGGAGACCGAGTCGGGCGGCCCGGTGCACGCCGCCCGTACGCTCACGATCCCCGAGGGCGGCATCGGCATGTTCACCGTGCAGACGCTGCAGGACGACGGGGGCACGGTCGAGGTTCCCGAGGCGGAGCAGGACCTGTCGGTCCTGGACGACTGAGGGCGCGGGCCGCTCAGTCCTGCCCGTAGCGCGGGTCGACCGACTCGGGCGCGAGGCCGAGCAGCTCCGCGACCTGCTCCACGACGACCTCGTGCACCAGCAGGGCGCGCTCGTCGCGGCTCTTGGTGCGGATCTCGACGGGGCGGCGGTAGACCACGATCTGGGCGGGCCGCCCCTTCGCGGCGGAGAGCGCGCGCCCCAGCGGCACGGTCTCCTCCAGCGAGCCCGGCACGTCGAGGACCGTGAAATCGACGTCCGCCAGCTGCGGCCAGCGCCGCTCCAGCCGCTCCACCGAGTCCTGGACGAGATCCCGGAAGCTCTCGGCCCTGCTGAGGGACAGCGGCACCTGCGGCGGGGCGACCGGCCCGCGCATGCCGCGGCCATGGCGGTCGCGGCGACGGGGCCGGGGCTCGGACGGGAGGGGCGGTACGGGACTGTCCATCACCGACGCAGCGTAACTCTCCTCGGGCCGGGGCGATCACGGCTTCTCCACCGGTCCGTCATGTGTCCCAAGATGAACATTCCGGCCAGGATCGCGTGCGATTCCGGTCCTCGATCCGATCACGGACGTTCGGTCGAACGGCCGATCGTGTCCGCCCTGGGACCCCGGCCCGCCCCGCGCGCACCGGCCCTGGAGGGGCTGCCGCGCAGGTCGGAACGGCTGTGCCGGACCCGCTGCGGGCCCGGTTCGCGGGGCGACACGACGGGGTGAGCTGAGGGAGAGTCGTCGCAGCCCGCTCAAGAGTGCGGTACCGTCCAACATCGTGAGCCCTGTACGTCGCTGTTCGCGAACCGCGTGCGGCCGTCCCGCCGTCGCGACACTGACGTACGTCTATGCCGACTCGACCGCGGTCCTCGGCCCGCTCGCCACCTATGCCGAGCCCCACTGCTACGACCTCTGCGCCGAGCACGGCGAGCGGCTCACCGCGCCGCGCGGCTGGGAAGTCGTCCGGCTCTCCGACCCCTCGGCCCCCACCCGCCCCAGCGGTGACGATCTCGAAGCGCTCGCCAACGCCGTGCGCGAGGCGGCCAGGCCCCAGGACCGGCAGCAGGGCGGCCGGGGCCCCCGGGCGGCGGACCCGGTGGAGGTCGCGCGTCGCGGTCATCTCCGGGTGCTGCGCTCCCCGGACTCCTGACGCTTCGTCGGTTCCGCCCCGGTCCTCCCCTTGTCCTCCCCGGGCCTCCTCCTGTCCTCCCCGGGCCTTTCACCGGTCCGCGCTCCCAAGAACTTTTCCGGTACGGAGCATTGACGCTGGCTTGTCGCGGACACGACCATTCCCCCACCCGTGAGAGATCGCTTCCGCATCACGGAATCCGGGGAGGCCTGTGTGTTTGTCCAGCAACTCGAACCTGTAGCCGATTCGCTCGGTCTGTCCGCTCTTGTCGCATCCCTGCCGCTGGTGACCGTGCTGGTGCTGCTCGGCGCCGTCCGTATGAAGGCCCACCTCGCCGGACTCATCGGGCTCGCCGTCGCCGTGCTCGTCGGCTGGCTGGCCTTCGGCATGCCCGTCGGCCAGACCCTGTCCGCGGGGGCGCAGGGCGTCCTCTTCGGGCTCTTCCCCATCATGTGGATCGTCGTCAACGCCCTCTGGGTGTACCGGATGACGGTGCGCACCCAACACTTCGACATCCTGCGGCGCTCCTTCGGCCGTGTCTCCGACGACCCCCGCATCCAGGCGCTGGTCATCGCCTTCTGCTTCGGCGCGCTCCTGGAGGCGCTCGCCGGCTTCGGCGCCCCCGTCGCGATCTGCTCCGTCATGCTCGTCGCGCTCGGCTTCGACCCCGTGAAGGCCGCCGTCGTCTCCCTGGTGGCCAACACCGCGCCGGTCGCCTTCGGCGCCATGGGCACACCCGTGGTGACGCTCGCCCAGGTCACCGGCCTCCCGCTGGACGACGTCGCCACCGTCGTCGGCCGCCAGACCCCGCTGCTCGCGCTCGTCGTCCCGCTGATCCTGGTCTTCCTGGTCGACGGCAGGCGGGGGCTGCGGGAGACCTGGATGCCCGCACTCGTCTGCGGAGTGGCCTTCGCCGTCGCGCAGTTCGCCGCGTCCAACTTCGTCTCCGCGCAGCTCGCCGACATCGCGGCGGCGCTGGTGGGCGCGGGCGCGCTGATCGCCCTGCCCGGCGCCCGCAGGCCCGCCGACGAGCCCGTACGCGCGGCCGTGCTGACGGGCGTGCGCAGCGAGGACCTCGACGTGGAGGACCCGCGCCGCGAGGTGCTGCGCGCCTACGCCCCGTACGCCCTGATCGTCGCGGTGTTCTCCCTCGCCCAGATCCCGCCCGTCAAGCGGCTGCTGGCCGAGGCGACGCGCGTCTTCGACTGGCCGTTCCTCGACGTCGCGGGGCCCGACGGCGAGCCGGTGGGCGCCAACGTGTTCTCCCTCCCGCTCCTCGGCACCGGCGGCACGCTCGTCCTGTTCGCGGGCCTCATCACGGCGTTCGTCATCGGCGTACGGGCGGGGGCCGCGGCGCGGGAGTGGGCGGCCACCGTGCACGAACTGCGGTACGCGATCCTCACCGTGACGTCCGTGCTCGCCCTCGCCTACGTCATGAACCTCTCCGGACAGGCCGCCACCATCGGCCAGTCCGTCGCCGCGGCGGGTGCCGGACTCGCCTTCCTCTCGCCGGTGCTCGGCTGGTTCGGCGTCGCCGTCTCCGGGTCCGACACCTCGGCCAACGCCCTCTTCGGCGCGCTCCAGGTGTCCGCCGCACGGGAGTCCGGCCTCTCGCCCGTGCTCCTGGCCGCCGCCAACAGCTCCGGGGGAGTGCTGGGCAAGATGATCTCTCCGCAGAACCTGACGATCGCCTGCGCGGCCGTCGGGCTCGCCGGACGCGAGGGCGATCTGCTGCGCAAGGTCCTGCCGTGGAGCCTCGGCCTGCTGCTGGTGATGTGCCTGATCGTGATGGCGCAGAGCACGGTGGTGCTGGGCTGGATGCTCCCCTGACGGGCGGCCCGGGGGCGGCGGGTAGTTTGGGCGGTCCGTAAAGATCCCAGGAGGACCGGCCGTGGTTGCTGACCTGTCGCAGCTCGTGAAGGCGTACGACGTGCGCGGAGTCGTGCCCGACCAGTGGGACGAGCCGCTCGCCGAACTGTTCGGCGCCGCCTTCGTCCAGGTCACCGACGCGGACGCGATCGTCATCGGCCACGACATGCGGCCGTCCTCGCCCGGCCTGGCCGCCGCCTTCGCCCGCGGAGCGACGGCACGCGGCGCCGACGTGACCCTCATCGGGCTCTGCTCGACGGACCAGCTGTACTACGCCTCCGGGGCGCTGGACCTGCCCGGGGCGATGTTCACGGCCTCGCACAACCCGGCGCGGTACAACGGCATCAAGCTGTGCCGCGCCGGGGCCGCGCCCGTGGGCCAGGACACCGGCCTGACCGAGATCCGCACGCTGGTCGAGCAGTGGTCGGAGCAGGGCCTCCCCGCCGGGGACGCCACCACGCCGGGCACGGTCACCGAGCGCGACACCCTCACCGACTACGCCGCGCACCTCCTGGGCCTCGTCGACCTCACGGCGATCCGGCCGCTCAAGGTCGTCGTGGACGCCGGCAACGGCATGGGCGGCCACACCGTCCCCACCGTCTTCGCGGGCCTGCCCCTCGATCTCGTACCCATGTATTTCGAGCTCGACGGCACCTTCCCGAACCACGAGGCCAACCCGCTCGACCCGAAGAAC
>NZ_JAERUC010000171.1 GCF_016745505.1 Streptomyces silvae
CCCAGCGAGCTACCGAGCTGCTCCACCCCGCGTCGTTGTGTTCAAACCGTACCACGACGCGGGGTGGACCTTTTCTCAACTGCCCTGGTCGTCGCCTTCCGGCTTCGTCGCGCCCTCAGTTCCCGAGGAGTCCGACGCGCCCGAGGAACCCGAGGAGTCGGAGGAGCCGCCTGCCTTGGGCTGAGCCGCCGCCGCCCGCTCCAGGGCCGCCTGCAGGTCCTTCTGGGCCTTGCCGTAGGCCTCCCAGTCCTGCTCCTTGAGGGCCGTCTCTCCCGCCGTGTACGCCTTCTGGGCGTCCGCGATGGCCTTCTTCAGCGCCGCGTCACCGGTGGCCGGCGGCTCCGTGGTGTCACCCGGTGGCTCGTCGGGTTCGGTGGGCGGTGTCGTGGTATCGCCCTCGACCCCGAAGACCGCGTTCAGTGCCTCGCCGAGACTGTTCTCGAAGACGATCTTCGACCCGTACGAGGCGGCGACCTTGCGCAGCAGCGGATAGTTCTGCGTGCCACCGCGCGTGTACACCGGTTCGATGTAGAGGAAGCCTCCGTCGAGCGGCACCGTCAGGAGGTTCCCGTACTCGATGTCCGAGTCGGTGCCCTTCAGGTTTCTCACGAACTCGGCGACGTCGTCGTTGCCGTTGAGCTCACTCTGCACCTGGCCCGGGCCCTTGACCGTACTGGTGACTCTCAGGAGTCTGATCGTGCCGTAGTCCTTGCTGGCCGCGTCCGCGTCCACCGCCATGAACGCCCCCAGGTTGGGGCGCCCCTTCGGGGTGAACGTCGTGGTCAGGGAGAACTTCTGGGTGTCCTGGTCCGGCATCTTCATGCTCAGGTAGTACGGCGGAACGGACCCCGGTTCCTTGTTGGTGGGGTCGTCCGGCACCTGCCAGGCGTCACTGCCGCTGTAGAACTGCGCGGGGTTCTCCACGTGGTACCGCGTCAGCAGCTCACGCTGGACCTTGAACAGGTCCTGCGGGTAACGCAGGTGGTCCATGAGCTCCTTGGGGATGTCCGCCCGCGGCTCCACCGTCCCCGGGAACGCCTTGCGCCACGTCTTGAGCACCGGGTCCTCGGTGTCCCACTCGTAGAGCTTGACCTTGCCGTCGTACGCGTCGACGGTGGCCTTCACGGAGTTCCGGATGTAGTTGACCTGGTTCTGCTGGGCGACGACCGCGCGCTGGTTGGTGGTCAGCGAGTCGGCCGTGGTGTCACCGAGCGTCGTACGCGAGGCGTACGGATAACCGTTGGTCGTGGTGTACGCGTCGACGATCCACTGGATGCGGCCGTCGACGACCGCCGGGTAGGCGTCGCCGTCGATGGTCAGCCAGGGTGCGACCGCCTCGACGCGCTCCTTGGGCGTGCGGTTGTAGAGGATCCGCGAGCCGTCGCCGATGGCTCCCGAGTACAGGATCTGCGGCTCGCTGAAGGAGACCGCGTAGGCAGCCCGGTTGAAGGCGTTGCCGAGGCTGACCCCGCTGTCGCCCTTGTAACTGGTGGTCTTCTCGCCGTCCTCCTCGTAGTCGAGCTCCTTCTGGGGCCCGCCGACGATGGAGTACTGCTCGGTCTTCTCGCCGTAGTAGATCCGCTGCTCGTACTTGCCCAGCTCGCCCGTGGTGGGCAGGCCCGACTCCGTGAAGTCCGGGGATCCCGTCGGGTTGGTGCCCGTCGTGGTGCCCCGGGCCGCGATGACGCCGTAGCCGTGGGTGTACGTGAAGTGGTCGTTGATCCAGTTCCTCTTGGGGAGGCCCTGGAGGTTCAGCTCGCGCAGGCCGATGACGGTGTCCTGCTCCTTGCCGTCCTCGCCCTTGTAGCGGTCGACGTCCAGCGTCTTGGGGAACTGGTAGTAGTTCCTCTTCTGCTGGAGCTGCTGGAACGCCGGCGAGACGACGTTCGGGTCCATCACGCGGTAGCTGGCGGCGGAGTCGGCGCTCGCCCTCAGCTTGGCGCTGTCATCGGTCGTGCTGGTGCCCGCGTAGTCGTCGACCTTCGCGTCGTCGATGTCGTAGGCGTCGCGCGTCGCATCGATGTTCTTCTGGATGAACGGCGCTTCCTTGGCCTGCTCGTTCGGCTGGACCTGGAACTTCTGCACGATCGCCGGGTAGAGCCCGCCGATCAGGATCGCCGAGAGCACCATCAGGCCGAAGCCGATCACCGGGAGCTGCCAGGTGCGGCGCCAGAGCGTCGCGAAGAACAGCACGGCGCAGATGACGGCGATGCAGAAGAGGATCGTCTTCGCCGGGAGATAGGCGTTGGCGTCGACGTACCGCAGGCCGGTCCAGTTGTCCGTGGCCTTGAAGTCGCTGGACTTCACGGCCAGGCCGTACCGGTCGAGCCAGTACGCCACGGCCTTCAGCGTGACGAAGACGCCGAGCAGCACGGAGAGATGGCCGGTGGCCGCGCCCGTGGCGCGAGCGCCGGGGCTCGTGATCCGCAGTCCGCCGTAGAGGTAGTGGGTCACCGCCGCCGCGATCAGCGACAGCACCACAGCGGCGAAGCCGAAGCCGAGCAGGAAGCGGTACCACGGCAGGTCGAACGCGTAGAAGGAGACGTCCAGCTTGAACTGGGGGTCCTTCTGCCCGAACGACACGCCGTTGACGTACATCAGCCACGTACGCCACTGGCCCGACGCGGAGGCTCCGGCGATGAGCCCCACCAGCGCGGTGACCGCGAGCAGCACCCACTTCTTGTACGGGGCGACGCTCATCCGGTAGCGGTCAAGGCTCTGCTGCTCCAGCGACATCGCGCTCAGCGGCGGCCGGAGCCGGTGCGCGAGCCAGATGTTCAGGCCGATGGCGAGGGCCATCAGCAGTCCGAAGACGAGGAACAGTCCGATCTTGGTCCACAGGGTGGTGGTGAAGACGGACGAATACGCGACCGACCTGTACCAGAGCCAGTCCGTCCAGAACCCGGCGAACATGACGAAGGCCATGGCGAGGACCGCCAGGACACCCAATGTCATGAGCAGGGTACGGACGCGCCGGGACGGGCGGCCGACTCTGATCCGTGGCCCGGTCGGGCCTCCGCCGCGGTCCGGCATCTGGAAAGCCAACGTGCGCACCTCGAAGTTCGCGGTCGTGTGGAGCGGGCCCAGCGATCGTAGAGCCCACCTATGCAACTTACTGAGGCTTTACCTAGTTCCCGTTCCCGGGGCAGAAGGAGGCAGGATGTTGAGCATGCCCAACGTTTCCCCCTCAGGCCCCCCGATGGCCGCGAGCCCACTCACCGTCGCCGTCCTCGAGATCGACGCCTACGCCGCAGGTCTCGGCTGGGACCAGCCGGCCAGGCTGTTCGCCCTCGTCGACACCGCCCGGCTGCGCGCCCACGAGCCGGGCCTCGCCGCCCAGCTCGGCCTCGACGACACCGCTTCCACGACCGCCACCCTCACCCCTGTGGAGCAGGAGGAGCTCCCCGCCGGCACCGCGCTGGACGAATTCCTCGCCACGATCGCCTGGCCCGACGCCGTGGTCGGCTGCGCCATGACCGTCGAGCGGCTGATGCTGCCGCCTTCGGCGGAGGCGTCCGTACCGGAAGGCCTGTCCGACGCCCAGCTGACCAAGTGGGTCGCCGAGCACCCCGACCGGCAGGAGGTCCGGATGACCGTGGCGGTGCTGCGGGACGGGGCGCGGGACTCCGCCGTGCGCCTGCGGGAGAAGGACTCCCCCACCGAGGTCCTGACCGGTGCGGGGCTCGTGCCGGGGCTCGCCGAGGCCCTCGCGGCCACCTTCGAGTCCTGACGCCTCCGGCGGGGGCCGGCCTCAGCCCTTCGAGCAGCTCGGCAGGCCGGCCGTGTCCCCCGCCCGGATCTTCTCCAGGGACTTCTTGGCGTCGTCGAGGGTCTTCACCCGCACCAGGGTGAGGCCGCTCGGGGTGTCGGACGCCGCGGCGGAGCAGTTGTCGTCCGGCGTCAGGAAGTACTGGGCGCCCGCGTCGCGCGCGCCGACCAGCTTCATGTTGATCCCGCCGATGGGGCCGACCTTGCCGTGGTCGTCGATGGTGCCGGTGCCGGCGATGAACTTGCCGCCCGTCAGCTTGTCGGGCGTCAGCTTGTCGATGATGCCGAGCGAGAACATCAGCCCCGCACTCGGGCCGCCGACGTCGGCCAGCTTGATGTCGATCTCGAACGGGAACGTGTGGTCCGTCCCCGCCTGGATGCCCACGATCGCCCGGTCCTCGGAGGGCTTCGCGGGGTCCGGGGGCCCCTTGCGGGTGGTGAGCGTGATGTCCCGGGAGCCCTTGGGCTCCTTGCCCGCCTTCTCCGCCGCTGCCGCGGTCTTCGCCGGGATGACCGTGAAGACGACGTCCTCGCCGGGCTTGTGCTTCGTGACGAGCTTCGCGACGTCCTCCGGCTGCTCGACCGCCGTGCCGTCGACCGCCTCGATCACGTCGCCCGCGTGCAGCACGCCCTCGGCGGCGCTGTCCTTGACGACCGTGGAGACCACCACGCGGGAGGTGACGGGGATCTTCAGCTCCTCCAGGGCGGCGACCTTCGCGCTCTCCTGGGACTGGCTGAACTCCTCGGCGTTCTCCTGCGTCGACTCCTCCTCGGTCTTGCCGTCCGGGTAGAGGGTGTCGTGGGGCACGACCACGCTGTCGTGGGCCAGCCATCCGTAGACGGCCTCGACGATGTTCATGTCGTAGTCCGCACCGGTGACGCGCACCGTCGTCATGTTGAGGTTCCCGGACGTCGGATACGTCTTGTGCCCGCTGATGTGCAGGACGGGCTCACCACGGGCGTCGCCGAGCGTGTTCACCGTCGGGCCCGGGGACATCTCCGCATACGGCACGCGGATCAGCACGCCTGCGCAGAGCAGCGCGATGAGGATGAGGGTGGAGGCGAGCATCGTCGCGGTGCGGCGTGGCATGGAACGACAGTACGGGAACGGCCTGTCAGTGCACCGTCGGGGCCGGTCCGTACGGGCGGACGGCGGAGTGGGAAACGGATCCCGGAGGACCGAGGGGCACCACTGGTTCGCTCGCTGCGCGGAGTGCGCCTACGGGGAGCGGGTGCGGTGCGGAATTGGCAACTGCGTACAGCTGCGGAGTCTCAGACGGCCTCGGAACCGGAGTGCGATTTCTCCATCGCTTCACGGAACCTGGCGTAGCCGGCGAGTTCGGTGACATCGCCGGTCGTTCGATTGCGGGCTGCCCACCCTCCCCATATCGCTGCGCCAAGAGCAGCTATAAGCGGAATCAACAGCCAGGCGAGTGCTGCCATCACGACCTCCCTACCCCATGAGCGACCGCAACTGACGATCAGAAGATTAACGACCTGCAGGACCAACGCTCACGGCAGGGGTGGGGTTACGCAAATCGGGGCTGATGCCCCCTGGGGCGGTTTGCGTTCAGCAGGCGCCGACCCACTCCTCCGTGCCGTCGGAGAAACGCTGGTGCTTCCAGATCGGGACCTCGTGCTTGAGGTCGTCGATCAGCTTGCGGCAGGCCTCGAAGGCCTCACCCCGATGGGCGCAGGAGACGCCGACGACCACCGCCAGATCGCCCACATCCAGTTCACCCACCCGGTGGACGGCGGCCAGCGCCCGCACCGGGAACTCCGCGACCACCTTCTCGGCCACCCTGCGGAGCTCGTCGACGGCCGTCGGATGGCAGGAGTACCCGAGGGAGCCGACGTCCTGCCCGTCGTCGTGGTTGCGCACCGTGCCGACGAAGAGCGCCATGCCTCCCGCGGCGTCGTCCCCGACCGCGCGGAAGACCTCGTCGACGGACAGCGGTGTGTCACGGATGTCCAGGAGCCGGATCGGGTCCTGGGAGGCCTGTTCGCCGGGGTGGTTGTGGGTGCGTGCCATGGGGCCATCGTGCCGCACGGGACGCGCATCCCGGAATAGCGGTTTCGACCGGTGGCGTGCCGGCCGGCTTGGAGCCTCCTACCAGACGGGCGCCGGGGCCTCTGCCGGGCGGGACGGCCGCCCGTCGTGCGCCTAGAAGCGCCGGCGCGCCTTGCGGGCCCGCCGGACCAGTGCCGCCGTGCCGAGCAGGGCGACGGTCGCCCCCGCGGCTCCCGCTGCGGTGGCGTCCTTGCGGCCGAGCCGCCGGCCCGCGACGGTGTGGCGTCCCTCCACCTCTTCGAGGAGCGCCGCCAGGACCTCCTCGTTGGTCCACCGCGGGCGCCATCCCACGTCGTGGAGCCTGCTCACACTGACCACCCAGGGGTGCATCGTGTAGGCGAGGTCGCCCGCCGGCGAGGGGGTGAGGCCGATGCGGTGCAGCCGGGCCGCGGCGCCGAGGGCGACGGCGGACGGCAGCTCCATGCGGCGTACCCCGGAGAGCTCCTCCACCTCCTCCTGTTCGAGCCAGCCGTCGCAGCCCACCGCGAACTCGCCCTCGATCTTTTCGAGCGCCGCGTACTCCAGGGCGCTGACCAGGTCGTCGACGTGGCAGAACTGCCAGGCCGGGCGGGAGCCGGCGACGACCAGGAGCCTGGGCGACTCGAAGTACCGGGTGAGCGCCGTGTCCGTACCGCCGACCAGCACCGTGGGGCGCACGACCGTGACGTTGAGGCCGGGGTGGGCGCGGGGGGCGCGGCGGCCGAGCCGTTCGATCTCCAGCAGGTCGCCCACGCCGGTGGCCTCCGCCGTGGCGCGCAGTTCCGCGTCCTCGGAGAGGGGGATGTCGTTGTCGGGCAGGGCGCCGTAGACCATCGCCGAGGTGCACAGCACCACCCGGTGGACGCCGACGGCCGCCGCCGCGGTCAGCACGGTCTGCGTACCGCGCACGTTGTACGCGGTACGGGCGGCGGGGTCGGTCTCCAGGTCGAGGTCGAGCGCCATGTGGACGACGACGTCCGCGCCGCGCAGCTTCTCGGCGATGGCGGGATCCCGTACGTCCAGGATGTGCCAGGTCGCCCCGGAGACGTCCCCCCGGCGCTCGTCGATGGCGATGACCTGCTTGATCTCGTCGGATGCGGCGAGATGGGCGGTGAGCAGCTCACCGACGCCGGTCGCGGCGCCGGTGACCGCGACGACGGGGCCCTTGTTCCGGCTGCGGGAAGAATTTTTCGTGGGCATGCTTTCGGGCGAGGGGTCGGCCAGGTTTCGCGCTGCGCGAACCTGCGGATCTGGGGAACTCACCGGGCGTCTCCAGCGGTTGTCTTCAGTACGTACCCGAATGACGCGTACGTACCAGGTGGCGTCCATCCTGCCGCAGGCCGGGAGCCGGCGGAGCACCGAGGGCCCAAGCGGTCTTCGGTGTCTACGCTGGATGGTGATGTCGGGCAGTCGCCGTCGGTTCGAGCCGGCGGCCCTACGAGCCGAGGAAACCCGTGAGTGACACCCCATTCGGATTCGGCCTTCCGCCGGAGGAGCCGGAAGACGGCGACGAAGGCAAGAAGAAGGACCCCACCGGTGGTGGGCAGGGCTCGGGCGGGCCGGCGAACCCGTTCGGCTTCGGGCCAGGCGCGGGCGGGGACAACCCGTTCGCGGCGATGTTCGGCTCCATGAACCCGAACGACCTGGGTGCGGCCTTCCAGCAGCTCGGCCAGATGCTGAGCTACGAGGGCGGCCCGGTCAACTGGGACATGGCCAAGCAGATCGCCCGCCAGACCGTGTCGCAGGGCACGACGGACGGCAGCAAGGACGCCAGCGTCGGACCCGCCGAGCGGTCCTCCGTCGACGAGGCGCTGCGTCTCGCCGACCTGTGGCTGGACGGCGTGACGTCACTGCCCTCGGGTTCCGTGTCGACTGTGGCGTGGAGCCGCGCCGAGTGGGTCGAGGCGTCCCTGCCCGCCTGGCAGCAGCTGGTGGACCCGGTGGCCGAGCGTGTCGGCCTGGCCATGGGCGATGTCCTGCCGGAGGAGATGCAGGCCATGGCCGGCCCGCTGATCGGCATGATGCGGTCCATGGGCGGTGCCATGTTCGGCCAGCAGATCGGCCAGGCCGTGGGCACGCTCGCCGGTGAGGTCGTCGGCTCGACCGACATCGGCCTCCCGCTGGCACCGGCCGGCAAGGCCGCGCTGCTCCCGCTGAACGTCGAGCGCTTCGGCAAGGACCTGAGCGTTCCGCAGGACGAGGTCCGGCTGTACCTGGCGCTGCGCGAGGCGGCCCACCAGCGGCTCTTCGCCCACGTCCCGTGGCTGCGCTCGCATCTGTTCGGCGCGGTCGAGGCGTACGCGCGCGGCATCAAGGTCGACACCAGCAAGCTCGAGGACGTCGTCGGGCAGTTCGACCCGTCGCAGCCCGAGCAGCTGCAGGACGCGCTTCAGCAGGGCATGTTCCAGCCGGAGGACACCCCGGAGCAGAAGGCGTCGCTGGCCCGTCTGGAGACCGCTCTCGCTCTCGTCGAGGGCTGGGTGGACGCGGTGGTGCACGAGGCCGCGAAGTCCCGGCTGACCTCGGCGGACGCGCTGCGCGAGACGATGCGCAGGCGCCGTGCGTCCGGCGGTCCGGCCGAGCAGACCTTCGCCACCCTCATCGGGCTCCAGCTGCGGCCGCGCCGGCTGCGGGACGCCTCCCGGCTGTGGGCCTCGCTCACGGACGCCCGGGGCGTCGACGGCCGCGACGGTCTGTGGGAGCACCCGGACATGCTGCCGACCGCCCAGGACCTGGACGACCCGGACGGCTTCGTCCACCACGAGCAGCTGGACTTCTCCGAGCTGGACAAGATGCTCGGCGAGGCGGCGAAGGGCCCGCAGAAGCCCGCCGCCGGGGAACCGGACAAGGAAGCGGGTCAGGAGCCGGGGCAGGACGAGTCCGGCGACGACGACCCGAAGAGCGACGGCAAGGACGGCTCCGGCGCGTGAGCCTGCATGACGACGCCGTCGCGGTGCTCGACGGCTACGACGGGGGCGACGCCGGCCAGGCCGAGCTGCGCCTGGCGTACCTGGACCACCTGGCCGGGCATCCCGACGGCATGTGGAAGGCGTGCGGGGCCGGTCATCTGACGGCCAGCGCCCTGGTGATCGACCCGGAGCGCGGCAGGGTCCTGCTGACCCTGCACAGAAAGCTGCGGATGTGGCTGCAGATGGGCGGGCACTGCGAGCCCGAGGACACCACCCTGGCGGCGGCCGCCCTGCGCGAGGCCACGGAGGAGTCGGGGATCCCGGGGCTCACCCTGCTGCCCGGCGGCCCAGTGCGGCTGGACCGGCACCCCATCCCGGCGCCCTGCCACTGGCACCTCGACGTGCAGTACGCGGCGACGGCGTCACCCGGGGCGGTGGAGCGGATCAGCGGCGAGTCCCTCGATCTGCGCTGGTTCCCCTACGACGAGGTGGCGGGCGTGGCGGACACCTCGGTCGTACGGCTGCTGGAGAGCACCCGCGCACGGCTGGAGCACGCCACACTGTGACCGACTGAGGGGCGGCCCCCACGGGGACCGCCCCTCATCTCCGGCGCCGGTGGCAGGCACCGGTCAGCCGGCACCCGGCCGGGCCGTACGGCTCAGTTCCAGGAGTTGTTCTGGTTCTGGCCGTGCGCGCCGTGCTGTCCCATACCGAACTGCGCCGCGGCCCCCTGCCCGATCTGCGCGTTCTGCGGCGGCAGGACCTCGCTCGGCTGGACGAGGGCGAAGCCCTGGCCGAGGAAGCTCAGCTCCCAGCCCTCCCCCGTGTTGCCGCGGCGCCGGAAGACGCCCGAGGAGTGGGTCTGGGCCTGCATCTGCACCCTCAGCCCGCTCGACCAGGCGACGATCGCGTCGGCGTCGGCGTTGACGTACTTCTCGGGGGTGACCTGCATCATCAGCGGCTGGCCCGAGGTCATCAGCGCGACCTTGCCGTTCCCGGTGATGTTGAGCTGGTACTTGCCGGTGCCGGAGATCCCGTACTGGCTGTCCACCGCGATGACCTCGGTGTGCAGCGAGGAGTCCAGCGCCAGGACGTACGCGCTGTCGACCGTCATGCCCTCGTGGTCGATGTCCACCACGTGGATGTACTGGGCGAGGTTGGCCAGGTAGACCGTGCCCTGACCGGAGCAGCGCATGAGGTCGAGGCCCTCCCCCGTGTTCCTCCGGGCGCGGCGCTGGCCCTGCGACTGGTACTCCCCGTCGAACTCCATGAGCCCCTGGTAGGCGACCATGGCGCCCTTACGGGCGAGGACGTCGTCGTGGCCGGTCAGCGAGACCCGCAGGAGCTGCGGGTTCTGCACGGTGTAGCGGTCCTGCGACTGCTGTTCGGTGTGGCTGAAAAGCGGACTCTGCATGATGTGTGGTTCCCCCGCTCAGTTCCGGATCCGCAGGCGGTCGGTACTGTCCTCGCTCGGCTGCACGACGACGATCCCCTGGCCCGAGAAGGCCATCTGGTAGGCCTCTCCGCTGCCCCGCCCGATGAGCGAGCCCGCCTTGAAGCTGCGCTTGCCCTTCACCTTGAGGTTCGGGGACCACGCGACGAGGGCGTCGGGGTCGACGTAGGTCTCGTCCTCTCCCCGGCCGCAGTCGACGACGATCGGTGTGCCGCGCGAGGTGATGGCGACCCACCCGGTGCCCTGGACCGCGACGTTCCACAGGCCCTGGCCGGCGAACTTCGCCAGTCCCTTGACCCGCTCCACACCCCAGGTGAGGTGTGCGTCGAACGCCAGGAGGTTGGTCCCGTTGACCGAGAGCGCGTCGTTGTTGAGATTGATGACGACGACGTCGGCGCCGTAGTCGGCGAGGTAGAGCAGTCCGTCGCCGGCGCACTTCATCAGGGGTGCGCCCTCACCGGTGATCCACTGGGACGCGATCTGGCGGACGGCGGGCGGGTTGGGTTCGTACTGGATGAAGCCCTCGTAGGCCACCATCGAGCCGGTACGTGCGTAGAGGTCCTGGCCGGTGGCCATGGCGACCTTGAGCATCGTGTGGCCGTGGTTCTCCATGCGGGCCGTGACGGGGGTCGGGGCGAAGCCCGCGAGCTGCTGGTTCATGACGGGCTCCCTCAGACCTCGTAGGGCTGGACGACGATGAAGTTCCCGGGGGCTCCCCGGAACTGGAGGTTCACGGTCTCCCCGCTGTGCCCCGGGTACGCGTTGCGGCGCAGCCGGACCTGGCTGGAGATGATCACCTGGGACGCGGACGACCAGGCCACCACCGCGTTGCAGTCGGCGAAGGTGGTCGGTGTGACCGGCAGGACGACCGGCACACCGTGGGTCTTGATGACGACGGTGCCGGTGCCCTGGAACTGCATGGTGAACAGGGCGCCGCCGGGGATCCCGTGCCCTTCGATCCTGCGGACCTCGTACTGCAGGGACTCGTCGAACGCGAGGACGCTCTCCGCGGAGACGCAGATGCCGTCACCCTGCAGTTCGATGGGATGCAGATGCGATCCCTCCTCGGCGAGGAAGACCTGGCCACGGCCGGTACAGCGCATCAGCTGCATCTCCTGGCCCGTCGCGTTGCCGACCACGCGGCCCGCGAAGCCGGCGCCCTTGTAGCCGAAGTCGACCTTGCCCTGGTACATCACCATGCTGCCCTGGCGGGCCAGCACCGGAGTGCCGCCCATCGTGAGGTCGACGCGCATGAGCTGCTGGTTCTGCGAGGTCCAGCGCTGCCCGGTGGCCGTCTCCTTGTACGGCGACAGGGCGGCCTGCAGGCCTGCGCCGCCCGCGGGGACGCCCTGGGGCACGCCCTGCGGCATGCCCGGGGGCTGCTGACCGAACTGGCCCGGGGGCTGCTGCCCGAAGGGCGGTGCGCCGGGAGGCTGCTGGCCGAACGGCGGAGCGCCCGGGGGCTGCTGGGCGAAGGGCGGGGCCTGCTGGCCGTAGGGCGGAGCGGCGGGCGGGGCGCTCTGGCCGGGGACCTGGCCGAACTGCGGCTGCTGCGGCGGCTGTCCGTACGGGGCGGGCGCGGGTGCCGGCGCGTGCGGCGCCGGAGCCGGTGCCATCGGTGCCGCGATGGTCGGCGCGGCGTGGATCGGCTGCTGCGGCACGGGAGCGGGTGCCGGCGGAGCGCCGAACGCCGGTGCGGGCTGCGGCGCCTGGGGGGCGGCCGGAGCACCGAAGGCCGGAGGCGCCGCCGCCTGGGCGGGCGGCGCGAACGAGGGGGCGGCGCCCTGCGGGGGCGCGGCGGGGGCCTCCTCCTCGGCGACCTCCCCGCCGAAGTTCTTGAGCAGTGCTTCGAGTCCGCCGTCGAAGCCCTGGCCGACGGCGGCGAACCGCCAGACGTCCTTGAGATAGAAGTCGCCGAGCATGACCGCGCGCTCGGTGGTGAACTCCGAACCGGTGAAGGCGTACTTCACCACTTCCTCGCCGCCCGCCACGATCCGGATGTATCCGGGGCCGACCTGCGACATCTGCCCGGCACCGTCGAGCGTCGCGGTGAAGGACAGCTTGTGGATGTTCGCCGGAATGCGATCGAGGGTGACGCGGAACGATTCGGTGTCACCGGCCTGGGCGCCGAGAAGCTGAATGGACTCCTCCGGCGATTTCGGCTGGTTGAAGAAGATGAAATACCGGTCGTCGGAGAGCTGCTCGTTGGCGTCGAGACCGAAGCAGCTGATGTCGAACGTCAGGCCGGGGCCCGCGATCTGCACACCTACGTACAGATCCGTCCCTGACGTGAGATCACTGATCTTGGCCTTGTGGCCTCGCTGAAATTCCCTGGCCATGCGTAACGACCGTCCCCCATCCCGAAGGTGAATGCGTCGCGTCAGGCTAACCGCAAACCACGACATCGAGCCAAGCCGGTACAGACCCGGTACAGAATCGGCGATGTCACTCTTCGCGGGCGGCGGGCAGATGCGGAAGCCGGTCGGCCGCCACGACCCCTTCGAGGTAGCCCCGCGCACGCTCGGTACGCGGGTACGACTCCAGGAGCCGCCAGAAGCGCGGCCCGTGGCCCGGGACCAGCAGATGGGCCAGCTCGTGGAGGAGGACGTAGTCGACGACGTACTCCGGCATCCCCTGCAGACGGTGCGAGAGACGGATGCTGCCCTCGGCCGGGGTGCAGGAGCCCCAGCGGGTGTTCTGATTGGTCACCCATCGCACGGAGGCGGGCCGCGCCCGGCCTTCGAGGTACTGGCCGGAGAGCCGCTCCGCCCGGTCGGCGAGCTCGCTGTCACCGATGACGCGTCTGCTCTCCTGCGCGGCGAGCTTGTCCAGCATCACGCCGACCCAGCGCTGCTCCTCGGCCTCCGACATCCGGGCCGGGATGAGCACGATGGTGCGATCGCCCTCCCGGTACGCGGAGACCGTTCTGCTGCGCCGGGTGCTCCTGCGGACCTCGACGGCGCTCGTCACCGATGCGCGGGGCTGCTGAGCGGCTGGGCTGCGCTGCTTGCGTACGGCGCTGCGCGCAGGGGTCTCCCCGGCGAGACCGGGAGAGGGGTCGGCGGGCACGCCACGACGTTACCCGCTGGCGGTGCGGGAAGTCCCGCCCCCTCGGCGGTCCCGTGTTGATCCACTTCTCGGCTTGCACCATTTGAACGACTAATGCCCCAGCCTGTGGATAACTTTCGGCCCGTTTCGCCGCCACGTTGCATTCTGGCAACGGAACGGCGCAACAGATCCGACACCGACCTGGGAGAAGTCATGCACCCGATGCTGAAGCCCGCACTCCGCCGGGCATGGCGCGGACAGAACACCGTGCAATTCGGAGTGACGCCCGCACACGCGGTAACGCTGGGGCCGATGGATATCGCCACCGGCAGCTTTCTGGAACTGCTCGACGGAACACGCGGACTCCCCCTCCTCCGTGAAGAGGCGAGAGCTCTGGATCTGTCGGACCGTCACGTGGACATTCTCGTATCGCGTCTCACGGAGGCCGGTCTGCTGGACGATCCGGATGCGGGCGGTCCCGAGGCCGACGCCTTACGCCGGCGGGCCGAGACCCTCGAACGGCAGCGTCCCGACGCGGCGGCGCTCTCGGTCGTCCATCCGACGCCGGGCGGCGGGCTGCGGAGGCTTGCCGCCCGACGCGCGATGCGGGTCCAGGTGCGCGGAGCGGGCCGGGTCGGCGCAGCGGTCGCGGCGGTGCTGTCCGGGTCGGGCGTGGGCCATGTCGAGGTGCTCGACGGGGGCCGCACGGAGCCCTGGGACGTCGCGCCGGGCGGGCTCCCGGCCTCCTCGGTCGGGGAGCGCCGGGACACGGCGGCCCGGCAGCTGGTGCGCAGGTCGGCGGTCGGCGGGCCTCCCCGGCCCGGCGGGACGGCCGATGCTCCTCCCCGTGGTGAACCCGCCCTGTCCCTGATCGTCGTGGCCCCCAGGGACGGGCTCTCCGTGTACGTCCCCGATCCGGACATCGCCGCGCCCTGGATCGCTTCGGGTACGCCCCATCTCTACGCCGGAGTGATCGAAGCCACCGGAGTGGTGGGGCCGTTGGTGCTGCCCGGGGGCACGGGCTGCGCCGGCTGTCTGGCGTTGCACCGCACCGACAGGGATCCCCAGTGGCCGCGGATGCTCGCGCAGTGGCGGTCCGGGCGGCGCACCTGTGTGCAGGCCTGCGATCTGGGTCTGGCGACCGCGGTGGCGGGTCTCGCGGCGGCCCATGCGCTGTCCTTTCTCGACGGGGAGCTGCCCGCGAGTACGGGGGCCCGCTGGGAGGCCGCCATGCCGATGCTGGACTGGCGGTCGGAGCGGCTGGGACCCCACCGCGACTGCACCTGTGGAGCCGCCGGGCACACTGAGGTGGAGCTCACCCCCGCGGCCGGGGCCACGCAGGACACAATGGCCGGGTGACCGCCGCCGACGGAGCGGAGCCGGATGTCCACGCCGCACGGCAGTCTGGGAACTGGAGGGGCACATGTCTGATCTTCCCCGGAAGGCGGTCACCCGTACCGCGAAGCTGGCAGCGCTGCCGCTCGGCTTCGCCGGCCGTGCCACGTGGGGGCTGGGCAAGCGGATCGGCGGGAAGTCCGCCGAGATCGTCGCCCGGGAGGTCCAGCAGCGCACGGCGGACCAGCTGTTCAAGGTCCTCGGCGAGCTGAAGGGCGGTGCGATGAAGCTCGGACAGGCGCTGTCCGTCTTCGAGTCCGCGCTCCCCGAGGATGTGGCGGGCCCCTACCGGGCGGCGCTGACCAAGCTCCAGGAGGCGGCGCCTCCCATGCCGACCCACACGGTCCACGGGGTGCTGGCGGAGCGGCTCGGCGAGGACTGGCGGGAGCTGTTCACCGAGTTCGAGGACCGGCCCTCCGCCGCGGCCTCGATCGGGCAGGTCCACCGGGCCGTGTGGCACGACGGGCGCGATGTCGCGGTGAAGGTGCAGTACCCGGGCGCGGGTGAGGCGTTGCTGTCGGACCTCACCCAACTCAGCCGCTTCGCACGGCTGCTGGGTCCCCTGGTCCCCGGGATGGACATCAAGCCGCTCATCGCGGAGATGCGCGACCGGGTGTCCGAGGAGCTGGACTACGAGCTGGAGGCCCGTGCCCAGCAGGAGCACGCCGCCGAGTTCGAGGCGGACCCGGACGTGGTGATCCCGGCCGTGGTCCACCAGTCCGAGCAGGTGCTGGTCACGGAGTGGATCGACGGGATCCCGCTGTCGGAGGTGATCGCCGACGGCACACCGGAACAGCGGGATCGGGCGGGCCAGTTGCTGGCACGCTTCCTGTTCTCGGGGCCGGCGCGCACCGGCCTGCTGCACGCCGACCCCCACCCGGGCAACTTCCGGCTGCTGCCCCCGGCGGATGAGGCCACCGGGGATGCGCAGGAGCTCGACGGAGACGGCTCCGCCGAGGGTGAGCACGAGGGTGCGGACGCGGGTGAGGAGGCGGACGGGAAGCCGTGGCGCCTCGGGGTGCTCGACTTCGGCACGGTGGACCGGCTTCCGGGTGGTCTGCCGCGGACGATCGGCGACGCCCTGCGGATGACGCTGGACGGGGACGCCGACGCCGTCTACGCCATGCTGCGCGAGGACGGCTTCGTCAAGGAGTCCATCGATCTCGAACCGGACGCGGTGCTCGGCTATCTGCTGCCCATCATCGAGCCGGCCCAGGCGGACGAGTTCACCTTCACCCGCTCCTGGCTGCGGAGCCAGGCCGCCCGTATCGCCGATCCGCGCTCACCGGCCCATCAGTTGGGGAAGCAGCTGAATCTGCCGCCGGCGTACCTGCTGATACACCGCGTGACGCTGAGCACGATCGGGGTGCTGTGCCAGCTGGGCGCGACGGTCCGGCTGCGCGACGAACTGGAGTCCTGGCTGCCGGGGTTCCTCCCGGAGTACGAGCCCGACGAGGACAGCGCCGAGAACAGCGCCGAGGAAGGTGCGGCGGTCGAGGTGTAGGGGACCGGTCCGGCCTCTCTCCTCCCCGGCCGTCCCTTCTCCTCCCCGATGAGGTCTCTTCCTCCTGCCCCGGTTCACCACCAGGCGGAGTCGAGTCTGCTCTCGATCGCCCGGAGGTGGGTGCGGGCGCAGTGCTCGCAGACGTACCGGCGCTCACCGTTCTCCACGGTGCAGAGCCACGTCAGAGGTGGCGGGTCCGACTCCGCTGCGGCGCCGCAGCGGGCGCACACCAACCGGCCGGCGCCCGGTTCCGCAGGGTGATGGGTCTCCTCGTCCACCTCGCGACGATAACGCCGCGGGCCGGGCGGCGCGCGCCGCGACGCACTGCGGGGCCGGCCCGTTCGGACCGGCCCCGCTGATGGGGAGGGTGGCTGCCCGGAGGCCGAGCGGTGGCCCGGCAGCCGTGGTGCGGCGTACTGCTGGTGAGCTGTCAGTGCATGACGGCCATGGCCAGCGCGCGGCGGGCGCGCATCGAGGCACGCTCCGCACGGCGCTGCATCCGCCGGGCGGCCATCAGGCGCACTGCCTGACGTCCCTCCTCGGCCTCCCTCAGGCGGTCGTGCATATGCGCACGGGCCAGGGCTTCTGGGATGAGTTGCATCTCGCGGGTCCTGTTCTGGCGCGAGTCGTTCGCGCCGATGATGGTGACGTCCGGGGTCGCGGAGCCGACGGGCTCCTTCGTGGTGCTCGTGGTGACGGTCATTGGTGCCTGATTCCGGGGGTCATGAGTCTGGGGACGGTCGATGGTGCCGATGCGCTTCGTTCGTGTGGGGGCCATGACCCCCAGGCCGGCGGTCACGCCGCGACCGGGTTCTTACGCGGACGGCCACGGGGCCGCTTGCGGGCCACGACGACGCCCTGGACGAAGAGCTCGCCACCCCAGACGCCCCACGGCTCGCGCCGCTCCTTGGCTCCGGCGAGACAGGCCTCGACCAGCGGACAGGTACGGCAGAGGGACTTGGCGTACTCGACGTCGGCCGGGGACTCGGCGAAGAAGACCTCCGGGTCGTAGGAACGGCAGGGGACGGGTACGCCGAGGTTCTCGATGGCGTCGTCGAGCGCGGTGAGCGCGGTGAGGGGGATCAAGGTGGAGTCCTCCGTGAGGCCGGGCGGGGAGATCGTGTCGGAAGGCGGTACGGACGGGGCGTGCGTCTCGAGTTGCACGGTGGCGTTGTCCTCGTCTGGTCGTGCCGGCCTGTTGGCCGGTTGGCGGCTGGTACCAGGTCCTGCTGTCCCGAGGCTCCTTCGTCTCGTCTCATCCGTTCGGACAAAACAAAAGGGCCGCGGATCCCGAGTGGGGTTCCGCGGCCCTGAAGGCGCCGGCCTGATCGGATCAGGCTGGATCACTCCAGGGTTCAGGCCCACGGAAGGCCCACATCGTGTGGTGCTGCGTCTGCTTCTTGGCTCCGGCACCGGCTGCGGCTGCCGCAAAGGCATAGGCCGAGGCCTGTCCCTTCGCTACTGCTGCTGCCGGTGCCCCGGTCGGTCGCTCATTGCGCTCTCGCACGGGCAGGCTCGCCAGGGACAGCGGGCTGACCAGGGAGACGCCGGACACACCGGTGCCACGAAGAGAGAGCGCGGAGGAGCGGGTGAGGCCGAGCGAGCAGGTGGAGACGACCGACGGATCGGTCATTTTGATGGTGTTGATGATGCTGATCACGACAATCGCCTCCTCTCGGCGTCTCAAGGGACCGGCCGGGGCCGATCCTGCGGTATTCGGATAAGTACAGCACGGAGTCAGGGCGTCAGAGAAGTCGCTGTTCCCGTGGTTAAGAACCTATGGTGATTGCTGCTGCGGGCGCAAACTATTTTTTCGACGAGTTTTTCTCACACGCCGTCCTCGCCCCCTCCAGGCTCCTGACCCACCGTCCGGCCTGCGCAGATGGCCAGTACGTCCGCCCCGAACCTGGTCAGCTTCCGGTTGCCGACACCGGCGATGACGACGAGCTCGCCCTCGCTGTCGGGCGCCGCCTCGGCGATCGCCATCAGGGTCTTGTCGGTGAAGACGCAGTACGCGGGCTGGCTGATCTCCTTCGCCCGGTCCGCGCGCCACTCGCGCAGCCGCTCGTACAGCCCCTCGTCCATGTCCGAGGGGCAGTCCTCGCAGCGCATCAGTTTCATCTCGCCGGCCTCGGTCAGCGTCTTGCCGCACACCCTGCACCGCACCGGGCCCCGCCGGGCGGCCCGAGCCGGCCTCTCCGCCCCGGCGCCGCCCGTGCCCGTACGGGAGCCCCGGTCGATGCCGCCGCCTCCTCCGGCGCCGCCCCGCGTGCCGAGCGCTGCCGAGCCGGGCCGCAGCCCGTTGAGGAAGCGGGTCGCCCGGCGGTTCCCCCGGCCGCCCGGCGACCGGGACAGCGCCCAGGACAACGAGAGGTGGAAGCGGGCCCGGGTGACACCGACGTAGAGCAGCCGGCGCTCCTCCTCGACCTGTTCGTCCGTCTTGGCGTAGGCGATCGGCATCATGCCCTCGGTCAGCCCGACCAGGAACGCGGCGTCCCATTCCAGGCCCTTCGCCGAGTGCAGCGACGCCAGGGTGACGCCCTGGACCGTGGGCGCGTGCTGGGCCGCGGCGCGCTCGTCGAGCTCGGCCACCAGATCGGAGAGCGTCGCGCCCGGCTTGGCCTGCTCGAAGTCCTCGGCCAGCCGCACCAGGGCGGCGAGGGACTCCCAGCGGTCCCGTACCGCTCCCGATCCGGCGGGCGGCTTCGAGGTCCACCCCTTGGTGGAGAGCACGGCCCGCACCTCGGAAGGGAGGTCGTCGGCGCCGTCGAGCAGCGAGTCGTTGCCCCCCGCCCGGGCGGCGCCGCGCAGGGCGACGCCCGCCTCCCGCACCTCGGGCCGGTCGAAGAAGCGCTCGGCGCCGCGGAGCTGGTAGGGCACGCCCGCGTCCGCCAGGGCCTGCTCGTAGACCTCGGACTGGGAGTTGACGCGATAGAGCACGGCGATCTCACCGGCAGGGACGCCTGCGGCGATCAGGTCGCGGATCCGGCGTGCGGTGCCCTCGGCCTCCGCCGGC
The DNA here is from genome assembly GCF_016745505.1 of Streptomyces silvae. Lineage (GTDB taxonomy): Bacteria > Actinomycetota > Actinomycetes > Streptomycetales > Streptomycetaceae > Streptomyces > Streptomyces silvae. The sequence goes on from NZ_JAERUC010000171.1 coordinate 19,144, forward strand.
TCGTCCGTGTACTCCGTGTAGACGGGCTCGGGTCCCTTGTCGCGCTGCGAGACCAGCTCCAGCCGGTGTTCGGCCGCCCTGCCCCGGGCCTGGCTCAGCAGGCCGTTGGCCAGGTGGACGACCTGGGGTGTGGAGCGGTAGTCACGGACCAGCTTGACCACGGTCGCGTCCGGGTGGCGGGTGCGGAAGTTCAGCAGGTGGTCGGGGGTGGCCCCGGTGAAGGAGTAGATCGTCTGACCGGCGTCGCCGACGACACAGAGGTCGTCCCGGTCACCGAGCCACAGGTCGAGGAGCCGCTGCTGGAGCGGGCTGACGTCCTGGTACTCGTCGACGACGAAGTGCTGGTACTGACGGCGCACGTGCTCGGCGATGTCATGGCGGTCCTGGAGGATGCCGACGGTGAGCAGCAGCACGTCCTCGAAGTCGATCACCGAGCGGTCGCGCTTCAGCTGCTCGTACATCGCGTAGATCTGGGAGAGCTCGGCCGGGTCGCGCGGGACGTCACGCTGGGTCTTGGCGACGGCGGCCGGGTAGTCGGCGGGGACGGTCTGGGTGACCTTGGCCCACTCGATCTCGCTGGTGGCGTCCCGCAGCTCGTTGCGGTCGAGCCGGACCCCGCAGCGGGCGGCGGCCTCGGCGACCAGCTGGACCTTGCGCTCCACCAGACGCGGGAGCTCGCCACCGACTGCTTTCGGCCAGAAGTACTGGAGCTGGCGCAGGGCGGCGGAGTGGAACGTCCGGGCCTGGACGCCGGTCGCGCCGAGCTGACGGAGCCGGCCCCGCATCTCCCCGGCGGCCCGGTTGGTGAAGGTGACGGCGAGCACGGTCGTCGGCTGGAGGATCCCGGCACGCACCCCGTAGGCGATGCGGTGCGTGATCGCCCGCGTCTTGCCCGTCCCCGCTCCGGCCAGCACGCACACGGGTCCGCCGAGGGCCAGCGCGACCTCGCGCTGCTCCGGGTCGAGCCCGTCGAGCACGGCGTCCGCAGTGTCGGGGACCTGGGGGAAGAGGGTGGAATGCGTTGCTGCTGTCACCCTGCCATGCTGCCAGGTCGCGAGGGGCCGCAGCGGCGGTTGTCCACAGGGGGTGCCGTTCGTCATACCGGCGGGAGACCGTGGGGAATGGCCGTCAGGTTCCGTACGTTCCCTCCATGCGGGACCGTGCGCATGCGTGCGGCTCCTCATTCAGCGAGACGGACAAACGAAGGAGCGCCGACGACATGCCGGGCACTGTGACGATGTACAGCACCACGTGGTGCGGCTACTGCCGCCGGCTCAAGGGGCAGATGGACCGCGAAGGCATCGCGTACACCGAGGTCAACATCGAGCACGACCCGGACTCCGCGGCCTTCGTCGAGAAGGCGAACGGCGGAAACCAGACGGTCCCGACGGTGCTGTTCCCCGACGGTTCCACGCTGACCAACCCCTCGCTGGCCCAGGTCAAGCAGAAGATCGGCGCCTGATTCACGTGCGACGCGAAGGCCCCGGGCAGCTGCCCGGGGCCTTCGCGCGTTCCCCGGGCGGCCGCTCCGTATCAGTGCGCGCGAGGCTTCCTGCGCCACCACCGGCCCGGACGCTTTCCCGCTTCCGGCTCCGGCTCCGGCTCCGCCAGCAGTGACGTCACCGGTTCCGTCCCCCGCCCCGCCCCCGATTCCCGTATCGCGGTCCTGATGCGGTCGAAGGTCGCGATCCGGTTCCGCTGGGCGCCGGGCAGGACGAGTCCGACGCAGACCAGCCGGAACCGGTCGTCCCCGAGCTCCTCCCCCACGAAGACCGGAGCACCGGCGCACCCCTCGGGCACGGTGGAGTCCCAGTGGACATAGCCGTCGGCGTCGCGTGCCACCCGGCCCACGACGACGGCCTGCAGCCTCGCCCCGTCCTGCTCGCCCACGTCGTGGCCCAGGAGGTAGGCGGGCCGGGGCTCGGAGCCGATCCCGGCGATGTCCTCGTGGCGCGCGGCCAGTCCGTCGGTGATCTCGTCGGTCGCCCAGCTCCAGCCCTTGCGCCTGCCATGAGCGTGCAGGCCGGCCGTGGGCATCACGGCGACGCCCAGGTCACCGAGGACGGTCCACCCCTCGGCGAAGTCCGTCATGAGGAGCTTCTCGGCGCTCATCCCCGGCTCGCACAGCTCAGGGCGCAGCGTCAGCTCGCCCAGGTCGTAGCGCGTCGTCCCGGCCGCCGTCACGAGGTACTGGCTGATGACCTCGGAGCCGGGCGCGGAGTCGAGCAGGTCGTTGAACCAGAACGCCGTCCCGTGCCACCGGTCGGCGTGCGCCTGTTGGAAGGGCAGGGTCGAACGGCCGGCGTTGGCCATGATGGCGTCGATGATCGCGTCGTGACGGACGCTCGGTTCGGGCATGGGCGCGGACTCTACCGACCCCTCCCGTGCACGGGCGCACCAGGGCGCCCGTACCGCCGGGCCCGTACCCTCAGCCGACGCTGCCCGGCCTCGGGAGCGGCTTGCCGTACCAGAGCTCGATGAGACGCGCCGCGATGGAGACGCCGAACGGGGGCAGGACCTCTCCCGAGTCGAAGGCGGCCGTCAGCTCCTCGCGGGAGAACCAGCGGGCCTCCTCGATCTCCTCGCCGTCGACGTTGATCTCGGAGGACGTGGCGCGTGCCATGAAGCCGAGCATCAGGCTGGAGGGGAACGGCCAGGGCTGGCTGGCGATGTACTCGACCTCGCCGACGACGACTCCCGCCTCCTCGAACACCTCGCGGGCCACGGACTGCTCGATCGACTCCCCCGGCTCGACGAATCCGGCGAGGGTGGAGAAGCGGCCCTCGGGCCAGTGGACCTGGCGCCCCAGCAGGGCGCGGTCCTGGTCGTCCGTGACCAGCATGATCACCGCGGGGTCGGTGCGCGGGTAGTGCTCCGCGCCGCAGGCCTGGCAGCGGCGGATGTGCCCGGCCGCCGCGATGACGGTGCGCTCGCCGCAGCGTGAGCAGAAGCGGTGCAGCCGCTGCCAGTTCTCCAGAGCCACCGCGTGCACCATCAGCCCGGCGTCGCGCGGACCGAGGAGCATTCCGGCCTCGCGCAGACCGGCGGGGCGCGCGGACTGGTCCATGCGGCCCGGGAGGGAGTCCTTCTGGAGGGCGAAGTAACGTACGCCGTCCTCGTCGGTGCCCAGGAAGTAGCGGTGGGTCTCGGTGACGGGCGCCTCGAAGGCGGGCGTCATGACGAGTTCGGTGCCGCCGTCGGGGGTGTCGTCGACGAGCGCCTGGCCCCCGGATACGACGAAGACCCTGGTCGTCGGGTGGCTCCAGGCCGCGGCGAGCCAGGCCTCGTCGAGCCGGTGGTGGGCGGCGCGGTCGATGCCGCTGGGCGCGGTGAAACCGATCGGATGGGCGGTGGCGTTGTCGAAGGTGCTCACAGGTGCTTCCTACTCCCCCGGGGGTGGATCGGGCGTTCAGAGATTCAGCGGAGTGCGTCGGCCAGCTCGCCCCACAGATGGGCGGTGGTCTCGACGCCCTTGAGGAGGAGGCCGAGCTCGACCTTCTCGTCGGGGCCGTGCCAGCCGTCGGACGGTACGGAGATGCCCAGGAAGAGGACGGGTGCGCCGAGCACGTCCTGCAGGTCGGCGGCGGGTCCCGAGCCTCCTTCGCGGGTGAAGAGGATCTTCGTCCCGAAGGCCCGTCCCATGGCGCGGGCCACCGCCTGGAGGGCGGGGTGGTCCAGGGGCGTCAGACAGGGGCGGGTGGCGGGACTGAACGTGATCCGGTGCCGGATGCCGGCCGGGATCCGGTCCTCGGCCCAGCTGCGGACCGCTTCCTGGATCCGCTCCGGGTCCTGGCCCGCGACCAGCCGGAAGCTCAGCTTCACCAGCGCCGACGAGGGGATGACGGTCTTGCTGCCCGCCCCCTGGTAGCCGCCGCCGATGCCGTTGACCTCGGCGGTGGGGCGGGCCCAGACGCGCTCCAGGGTGGAGTAGCCGGCCTCGCCCGCGGTGGCGTACGAGCCGGCGGTCCGCAGCCAGGTGTCCTCGTCGAAGGGCAGCTCGGCGAAGAGGGCCCGCTCGGCCTCGGTGAGTTCGGTGACGCCGTCGTAGAAGCCGGGGACCGCGACCCTGCCCTCCGTGTCGTGGAGGGCGGCGACGAGGCGGGCGAGGACGGTCGCGGGGTTGGGCACCGCGCCTCCGAAGGAGCCCGAGTGGATGTCCTGGTCGGGGCCGTTCAGCTCGATCTCGCACTCCGCGAGACCGCGCATACCGGTGCAGACGGTGGGGGTGTTCTCGTCCCACATGCCGGTGTCGGAGACGATCACGACGTCGGCGGCGAGGCGGGCGGCCCGCTCCTCGGCCAGCGCGCGGAAGTGGGGCGAGCCCGACTCCTCCTCGCCCTCGATGAGGAGCTTGAGGTGCACCGCGGGCGTCGTGCGGCCGGTCGCGGCGAGGTGGGCGCGGACGCCGAGTGTGTGGAAGAACACCTGGCCCTTGTCGTCGGCGGCGCCGCGTCCGTACATCCTGCCGTCGCGGATCACCGGCTCGAACGGGTCGGTGCTCCAGCCGTCCTCGCGGGCCGCGGGCTGCACGTCGTGGTGGCCGTAGACCAGGACGACCGGCGCGCCCGGGTCCTCGGAGGGCCACTCGGCGAAGACCGCCGGGGCCCCGGGCGTCTCCCAGATCTCGGTGACCGGGAACCCGGTCTCCGCGAGCTTGGCGGACAGCCACTCGGCACTGCGCCGTACGTCCCCGACGTGCTCCGGCTGCGCCGATACGGACGGGATGCGCAGCCACGCGGCGAGGTCGTCGAGGAAGGCTGCGCGGTGCTGTTCGGTGTACGTACGGACGGCGCTGTCCGGGGTGTCGCTCATGCTTATGAGCCTATCGGCCCTCGGGAGGTGGCTCGTCCAGCAGGAGCCGCTCCAGCTCCTCCCTGCCCGGCAGCGCGGCGGGACGGGACGTCTCCCCCGTACGTACGTACAGGAAGGTCGCCGTGACCGCTTCCAGCGGCAGACCGTGCAGTTCGGCCCAGGCCAGGCGGTAGACGGCGAGCTGGAGCGGGTCGGCCGTGCGGTTCCTGCTGGTCTTCCAGTCGACGATCTCGTACGTCTCTCCCGTGCGGTAGACCGCGTCGATCCGGCCGCGGATCACCCGCCCTCCGAGCGTGATCTGGAACGGTGTCTCGACGCGGTACGGCGTGCGCCGGGCGTATGCCGTGCGCTCGAAGGCTTCCTTGAGCTCGGCGAGGTCCTGCTCGTCGGCGATCTCCGCGTCGCTCCCGTCGCCCCCGGGAAGCTCGTCGGGGCCCAGCATGGGCAGGGGGAGCTCCTCGAAGCGGGACTCCACCCAGGCGTGGAAGCGGGTCCCCCGGCGCGCGGCGGGCTGCGGGGGGCGCGGCATGGGGCGGGCGAGCTCACGGGCGAAGCCCTCGGGGTCGTCGGCGAGGTGCAGGAGCTGGGTCGCGGAGAGCGTGGCGGGTACGACGACGTCGCGCACGGCCGCGCGGGCACGGCGCAGCTCACCGGCGAGGGCGTCGAGGTCGCGGTCCCAGGAGGCGAGGGTGCGGGACTCCTCCGGGGTGAGGTCCGCGTCCGCCGCGGCGCGGGCGGCGGGTACGTGGGGCGTGGCGCCCTCCGGGAGGACGGCCGCGGGCGCGGACGGGGCGCCGCCGGCGGGCACGACGGGCCCGCCGTCCGGGAACGGGTCGTCGAAGGGGGCGTCCGCCTCGTCGTACGGCGGCATCTCGTCCTCGTACGGAGGCTCCTCGGGGCCGTCCTCGTACGG
>NZ_JAERUC010000172.1 GCF_016745505.1 Streptomyces silvae
CGCTGGCGCTGGCCGCCGGAGAACTCGTGCGGATAGCGGTCGACGGCGTCCGCCGCGAGGCCGACGCGCTCCAGTGCCGCGGCCACCTTGGGCGCCGCGGTGGCGCGGGTGCCGAGGCCGAGGGAGCGCAGCGGTTCCGCGACGATCGCGCCGACCCGCCGGCTGGGGTCGAGCGAGGAGTACGGGTCCTGGAAGACGCACTGGACGCCGCGCCGGAACCGGCGCATCTGCTCGCGGTCGCGCGTGTTCAGGTCCGCGCCGTCGAAGCGGACCGTGCCGGCCGTGGGGCGGGCCAGGCCGAGCAGCAGGCGCAGCAGCGTCGTCTTGCCCGCGCCCGACTCGCCGACCAGGGCGAGGCTCTCACCGGCCTCGACGGCGAGGGACACGTCCCGCACCACGTCGGCGGCGGTCCCCCGGTAGCGCACGGCCGCGTCCTTCAGCTCCAGCACGGGTGTCATCGCGGGCTCCTCAGGTCCAGGGCGGACTCCAGCTTCCGGGCGCTGGCGACCAGCGTCCTGGTGTACTCCTCGCGGGGCGCGCGCACGATGTCGTGGACCGCTCCCTGCTCGACGGCCCGGCCGTCCTTCATGACCAGCACCCGGTCGGTGACCCGGGACACGACCGCGAGGTCGTGGCTGACGAACAGCACGGCCATCTCCCGTTCCCGTACCAGGGTGTCGATGAGCTCCAGCATCTCGGCCTGCACGGACACGTCCAGGGCGGTGGTGGGCTCGTCGGCGATGAGCAGCTTCGGTTCGCAGGCCAGTGCCATCGCGAGGGCGACGCGCTGGCGCTGGCCGCCGGAGATCTCGTGTGCGAAGGCGCGGGCGATACGGCCGGGTTCGGGCAGCCGTACCTGTTCGAGCGCCCGGTGCACGGCCTCGCGCAGCTGCTTCCCCTTGAGGCCGGTACGGCGGGCGAGCGGCTCCGCGATCTGGCGGCCCAGCCGCATCAGCGGGTCCAGTGCGGTCAGGGGCTCCTGGAAGACGACGGCCGCATCCCGTCCGCGTACGGCGGTGAGCCGCTTCTCGGGGGCGCCCACCGTCTGCGTCCCGGCCAGTTCGACGCTGCCGGCCGAGGTCATGCCGTCGGGCAGCAGTCCGAGCACCGCGAGCGTCGTCAGGGACTTGCCCGACCCCGATTCGCCGATGAGGCCGAGCCGTTCACCGCCGGCCACGGTGAAGGACAGGTCGTCGACCAGGGTCCGTCCGTCGGAGGCGCGGACGGTGAGTCCGCGTACGTCGAGGAGCGTCATGAGCGCCTCCGCCGGGTGGCCGGGTCGAGGGTGTCGCGCAGGCCGTCGGCGACGAGGTTCACACCGATGACGAGCAGGACGAGGAGGATGCCGGGGGCGAGCGCACCGGCGGGCGCCGTGGTGAAGGTGGCCTGGGCCTCCTGGAGCATGCGGCCCCAGGAGGCGTTGGGCGGCGGCGCTCCGAGGCCCAGGTAGGACAGCCCGGCCTCGGCGAGTACGGCGAGGCCGAACTGCAGGGCGAGGTTGACCACCAGCGTGGGCCAGATGTTGGGCAGGACGTGCGAGAGGACGGTACGCGGCCAGGAGGTGCCCGAGGTGCGGGCGGCGGTGATGTAGTCCTGGGCGAGGACCCGTTTGACCAGGATGCGCACCAGCCGTGCCACGACGGCGCTCTGCGCCAGGCCGATCGCGAGGACCGCCGAGCCGAGCGTCGCCGACCGGGCGGCGACGATGAGCATCGCCAGCAGCAGCGTCGGGAAGGCGATGAGGATGTCGAGGAACGCGGAGAGCGTGTCGTCGAGCCAGCCCTGGGCGAACGCCGCGAGCACACCGAGCGTGATCCCGATGGCGGCGGCGATGGTCACCGACCCGAGCCCCGCCTCGACGGCGATGCGGGAGCCGGTCATCACCTGGGTGAGCAGGTCGCGCCCGAGCTTGTCGGTGCCGAGGAGATGGCCGCCGCCGGGACCGTCGAGCCGTCCGCCGGAGGTGTCCTCGGCGTCGTACGGCAGCCAGAGGACGGACACGAGGGCGAGCAGGGCGATCAGACCGGCGAGCACGCAGCCGACGGCCAGGGTGGCCGAGCGCCGGGAGCGGCGCTTCGGGGGAAGCTGTGCGGGGGTGAGCAGGTCCGTCCCGGTCATCGGGCGCCTCCCGAGAGCCGGCCGCGCAGCCGCGGGTCGATGAACCGCTGGACCAGGTCGGCGAGGAAGCCGATGACCAGGACCGCGAGGGTGGAGACGAACAGCACACCCTGGATGACCGGGTAGTCGTGCTGGGCGATGCCGGTGGCGAGCAGGGAGCCGAGGCCGGGCAGCGCGTACACCGACTCCACGACGACGGCGCCGAGCAGCGTCGAGGCGAGTTCGATGCCGAGGACGGAGATCACCGGTACGGAGGCGTTGCGCAGTCCGTGGCGCCACATGGCGCTGCCGAAGGACGAGCCGTGGGCGCGCGCGGTGCGCAGGTAGTCGCTGCCGAGCACGTCGAGGGTGGCGGAGCGGACGTAGCGGATCAGGGACGCGCTCATCACCAGGGCGATGGTCACGACCGGGAGGACCAGGGCGCGGAACGCCTCGGCGGGGTCGCCCCAGCCGTCCTGCGGGAAGCCGCCGGAGGGCAGCCAGCCCGCGTTCAGTGCGAACACCGCGATGAGGATCATGCCGAGCCAGAACACGGGGATCGCGATGCCCAGTTGGGACACCCCGCTGAGCAGCGCCCCGTACCAGGTGTGCCGTCTGTACGCGGCGGTGAACCCGGCGGGGACGGCGACCAGGACGGCGAGGACGAACGCGGCCAGGGTGAGCGGCACGGTGACGTCCAGCCGGGCGACGACCTCGGGTCCCACGGGCAGCGAGCTGACGAACGACGTGCCGAGGTCGCCGCTCGCCAGCTGCCCGAGCCAGTGGGTGAACTGTTCGGGCAGCGGCCGGTCGGAGCCGATGGAGTGGCGGGCGGCGGCTATCTGCTCGGGGCTCGCGCCGACCGCGGTGAGCGCGTTGGCGGGGTCGCCGGGCAGCATGCGCAGCAGCACGAAGAGCACCACGCTCGCCAGGGCCAGCGATACGCCGAGGAAGGCGAGCCGGCGCAGCAGATAGCGCGCCATCAGCCCGTCTTCTTGATGTCGTAGGCGAAGAACTGCGAGTTCAGGCCGTTGAGCGGGTAGCCGGACAGCTTGTCGCTCGCGACGACGATCTGCGGGTAGAGGTACAGCCAGTCGCTGGCGGCGTCCTCGGCGGTCTGCCGGTTGACCTTCTTCAGGAGCTCGGTCTGGGCGGCGGTGCTGGACGCCGCTTCCGCCTCCTCGACCCACTTGGTGACCTGCGGGTTGTCGTAGCCCCAGTAGAAGTCGGGGTTGCCGTACCAGACGAGGTCGCGGTCGTTGACGTGCTCCTGGAGCGTGGCCGTGAAGTCGTGGTTCTTGTAGACCTTCGTGTACCACTCGTCCGGCGTGATCGTGTTGATCTTGACGGTGATGCCGACCTTGGCGAGCTGGGACTTGATGAAGGTCGCGGCGGTCGGGTGCGGGTCGTAGTTGGGGGTGTCGAGGGTGAAGCTGAAGCCCTTGGCGTAGCCGGCCTCGGCGAGCAGCTTCTTCGCCTTCGCCACGTCGTGGGCGTTGACGTCGGTGAGGTCCTCGTACCAGGGGTCGGTGGGCGGGACCATCGACCCGATCTCCTTGCCGTATCCGCCCCAGACGGACTCCAGGAGCTTCTTGTCGTCGATGGCGGCGGAGACCGCCCGGCGCACCTTGACGTCGGTGAAGGGCTTGGCCTTGTCGTTGAACGCCAGCAGCAGCTTGGTGGTGGAGTCGCCGTCGTTCACCTTGTAGGAGCCGTTGCTCTTGAACTGCTCCAGGGCGTCGGGCGACTGCTCGCTGGTGACGACGTCGACGGCGTTGGTCAGCAGCGCGTTGTTCAGCGCCGTGGCGTCCTTGTAGTAGTGGAAGACGACCTGCTTGTTGGCCGCGGCGTCACCCCAGTAGCCGGCGAACCGGTTGAGGGACAGCGCGGAACCGCGGCTCCACTTGTTCAGGGTGTACGGGCCGGTGCCGTCCTCGGTGGTCTTCAGGTTCTTCGCCTGGGAGTTGATGATCCAGACGTAGGAGAGGTTGTAGACGAAGGAGATCGACTTCTTGGACAGCGTGACCTTCACGGTCCGCGCGTCGGGGGTGGCGATGTCCTTGACGACGTCGAGGTTGCTCTTGCGGGCCGACTGGGAATCGTCGGCGGTGACCTTCTCCAGGCTGTACTTCACGTCCTGGCTGGTGAGTTCCTTGCCGCTGTGGAACTTCACGCCGTCGCGCAGGGTGAAGGTGTACGTGAGGCCGTCGGCGCTGGTCTCGTAGTCCTGGGCGAGGAGCTTGTCGACCTTGCCGTCGTCCGTGAGTCTGAACAGGCCCTCGTAGACGTTGCCGTTGAGCGCCTCGGTGACGCCCTGGCCGCCGCCCGCGGTGTTGTCGAGGTTCTGCGGCTCGTAGAGGGAGCCGATGTTGACGACCGCGTCCTTGTCCCAGGTGCCGCCCGAGGCGCTTGACCCGCCGGATCCCCCGCAGGCGGTGAGGGTCACGGCGAGAGCGGCGGCGGAGGCGACGGCGTACGAGATGTTCTTCTTGGTGCTCATGGGTGAGGGCTCTTTCGGTGCGGGGAGCTGCGGGGACGATCAGTGCTGGGCGTCGAAGCCGTCGCGGAAGAGGGGGAGCTTCTCGCCGGCCTCGACGGGCAGGTGGAAGCGGTTCTGCCGCGGCGGCATCGGACAGTTGTACTGATCGGAGAATCCGCAGGGCGGCACGAAGGCCCGGTTGAAGTCGAGGACGACCCGGCTCTCGTGCTCCGTACGCCGGACGAAGAGGAAGCGGCCCGCCCCGTAGGTGCTGTCACCGTTGGTCGGGTCGCCGAAGACGAGCAGCAGGGTCCCGTCGTCGTCGAACGCGCTCAGCGTGTACGCGCGGCCGTCGACGGTGAGCGTGATGTCGCCGGGGACGACCAGGTCGCGGCTGCCGCCGTTGTCCCGGATGTGCTCGAAGGCGAGGCGCCGGGCGCCGGGGACGGGCGTGTACGACGCCTCCAGGACCCAGGCCGGGTCGTAGGGGAAGGTGTCGACCCGGTCGAAGTGGCGGACGGCGGGGGCGTCCGCGTCCCAGAAGCGCAGGCCGTGCTCGTCCTCGCCGGTGACCAGGTCGGTGCGCCGGAGCGTGGTCACGGTCACCGGGTCCGGCTGTCCCTCGCGGGCCCCCGCCGCGTCGGGGACCTCACCGGCGGGGGCCCAGCGGGTCTCGACCAGGGCGAGGTTGCCGGTGGGCGAGGTGAGCGCGCGGTGGCGCTCGGCACGCCAGGCGTCCCACTCCTCCGCTGGATCGACGGATGATGCGCGCTCGGGGGCGGAGTGGGACACGGCGGTACTCATTCGTTAGGCGGGCAGCCCTCACGACCCCGGGTGACGGGGCGTGAATAAGTGGCCAAAGCATCACCTTTATTGACCATAAGCACATCTAATGTCAAACTTTTGCGCCACATGCTGAGACGGCGGTCTCAGCACTGCCCCCCCTGGCCCAGGGTTCGCCTACGGGGTCAGGCGAGCTTCTTGAGGAGTTCGGTGGCGAGCAGACCGGAGGAAGCGGGGTTCTGGCCGGTCACGACGTTGCGGTCGACCCTGACGAACGGCGCCCACGGCTCCCCCACCTCGATCTTCAGACCGGCCGCGGTGAGCCGGTCCTCCAGCAGCCACTTCGAGATCTCGGCGCAGCCGGTCAGCTGCTCCTCGGCGTTGCTGAAGGTGGTGATCCGGTAGCCGGAGTAGGCGTTGGTCCCGTCCTCCTTGACGGCGGCGAGCAGCGCGGCGGGGCCGTGACACACCACACCCACCGGCAGACCGGACTCCACGGCCTCGGTGAGGACACGGCCGCAGTCCGCGTCGACCGCCAGATCCTCCATCGGTCCCCGGCCGCCGGGGACGTACACCGCGTCGAAGTCCTCCACCCGCACGTCGGCGAGGACCGAGGGGTGACGGAACTCCGCGGAGTCCAGGACCGCCCGGACCGCGGCGGCGCCGGCCTCCCCGCCGTTGGCCCCGGCGCTGAGACTGGTCGGATCCGCGGGCGGGACCACTCCGCCCGGGGTGGCCACGGTGATCTCGTGGCCCGCGGCCTTGAACGCCTCGTAGGGGATGACCGCCTCGTCGGCCCAGAAACCGGTGGGGCGCCTGGTGCCGTCGGCCAGCGTCCACTCATCGGCGCCGGTCATCACGAAAACGATCTTCGACATGTCTCTCCTCGAATGGTTCCGGCCCGCACCGCCGCCCGTGGCGGCGCCCCGGCGACCTCATGACGTTAGGCCCGCACGCCGTGGGAGGACCAATAGAGAATCCGATCCGAGGAATCGGATTTCCGATGCGGGCGGTGCCCGGCCGGCGGTCCCGCGGTCACCGCGACAGCATTCGATACGTTCCGCGAGTTGCCGCATGCACTCGGTCACCCCCACCATGGAGGTCTCGTCCGGAGGCCGGCCAGCCCGGTCCCGCAGCCGTGGACGGAAGGGGTTCGGCGTATGGCCAGGTACTTCGAGAACGACGCCGGCGAACTCGTCCCCGACGCGCTGTCCGGCTTCGCCCGCGCGCACGCGGACCTCGTGGCGTACGACCCCGCCGACGGGTTCTTCACCGCCCGGCAGGCCTCACCGGCCCGTCGGGTGGGGCTCCTGTCGGGCGGCGGCTCGGGGCACGAACCCCTGCACGCCGGATACGTCGGCGCGGGCATGCTCGACGCCGCCTGCCCCGGGAGGGTCTTCGCCTCTCCGCACAACCGGCAGATCTACCGGGCGTCCCGCGCGGTGGCGGGGCCGGAGGGCGTGCTGCACATCGTCAAGAACTACACCGGCGACCGGATCAACTTCGGCATCGCGGCCGAACGGCTCGCCGACGCGGGCATCACCTGCGCGCGGGTCCTCATCGACGACGACCTGGCCTCCGACTCCGAGGAGATCGCCTCGGGGCGCCGCGGCACGGGTGCCACGATGCTGATCGAGAAGGTCCTGGGCGGCGCCGCGGACACCGGGATGGGACTCGGCGCGCTGGTGGATCTCGGCACCTCCCTGGCCGGCCGGTCCCGGACACTCGCCGCCGCCTCGGCCGCCCACAACGCACCGGCCACCGGTGAACCGGCGTTCGGACTGCTGCCCGGGGAGCTGGAGTACGGCGTCGGGATCCACGGCGAGCGCGCCGACCGCACCAGGAGCCAGGGCAGTGTGGACGCGCTGGTGGACGACATGACCGGCGCCCTGCTGGACGCGCTGCGCCCCGGCCCCGACGACCCGGTCGTGGCCCTGGTCAACGGTCTGGGGTCGGTCACCTCGCTGGAGCTGTACGGCATCTTCGGTGAGCTGGCCCGGGTCCTCGACGCCCGGCGTGTGCGGCTCGCCCGGCATCTCGTCGGCGACTACGTGACCGCACTCGACATGCGGGGCTTCTCCCTGACCCTGATGGTCGCCGACCACGACACGCTGGGCTTCTACGATGCGCCGGTCCGCACCCCGGCGTTGCGATGGTGAGCGGCCCGCGGGCCTGCGCCCCGGCGGCCCGTGACAGGAGCAGGAGGACGGCCCCATGACGACTGCCGCTTTCGACGGGACCCGGACCCGTGAGTGGATACGCCGCTTCGCCGACTCGGTGTACGCGACCGAGGCCGAGCTGACCGCACTCGACCAGCGGGCGGGGGACGGCGACTTCGGGACCAATCTCGCGACGGGGGTCCGGGCCGCGGGACTGCTGCTCGACCGTACGGACGAGTCGGCCGGACCCGCGGAGACCCTGGGCACCATGGCCACCGCCTTCCTCGACGAGATCGGCGGGACCAGCGGCCCCCTGTTCGGTCTGCTGTTCCAGGCGCTGAGCAGGGCCGCCGCGGACTCCGGTCCGGGTCTGACGACGGCCGCGCTCGCCGACGGCACGGCCCAGGGCCTCGCCGCCATCCGCCGTGTGGGTGATGCGTCGCCCGGCGACAAGACACTGGTCGACGCGCTGGATCCGGCCGCCGCGGCCCTGCGGGCTGCGGGGACCGCACCGCCCGCGACCGCCCTGGCCACGGCGGCGGACGGCGCCTGGCGGGGTGTACGGGACACCGCGTCCCTCTCCGCGCGCATGGGCCGGGCCAGCTATCTCGGTGAGCGTGCGACCGGCATCCCCGATCCCGGGGCGGTGGGGATCGCCCTGTTCTTCGCCTCCGCGGCCGGCACGGTGCCCGCGCTGGGGCCGCATCTGCGCCCCACCGGCTGACCACGCCCGCTCCCGGACCGCCGGGCATCGGGGTGCACTACTCCCCGATCCGGCTGCGGGCCCAGTCCACCAGCTCCGGGTCGGCGAGGCTGTCGACCCACAGGTCGGCCTGCTCCGCCTCGGGGCCCGGCGGGCGGGCCCCGAGGCCGATGACGCGGAGGCCCGCCCGGCGGGCGGACTCCATGCCCGTGAGCGAGTCCTCCACGGCCAGAGCGTTCTCGGCCGGGACGCCGCAGAGACGGACGGCCACGCTGTACACATCGGGCTCCGGCTTCGGCCGTACGTCCTCGCCTGCGACCACGACATGGCTGAAGGAGCCGAGGAGCCCGGCCCGGTCGAGGCACGATTCCACCGTCTCCCGGGGGCAGTTGCTCGCCACCGCGAGGGGCAGGTGCCGGGCGGCCAGCCGGACCAGCGCGGCGGCGCCCGGCATGGTGACGGGGTCCTCGTCGACCAGCGCGGTGAAGGTGGTGAGGAGGGTGGCCGCCAGGTCGTCCGCGAGATCCGGCTTCCCGGTCTCCTCCGCCATGAGCGCGCCGCACTCGGTGTAGTGCACGCCCTTGGCCCGGTCGGCGAACCCGGCCGGGGGCTTGAGGCCGAACACCCGGAAGGTGGCGTTCCGGGCCTCCTGCCAGTGTCGTTCCGTGTCCATCAGGGTCCCGTCGCAGTCGAAGACGATGGCTGACGGGGACCAGGCGAGGATGTTACGAACTGTCATATGACTGCCGTTCTCGGAGACTGCGCCGACCGTTTCGGTGCACGGGTGCAGAGAGGTGCCGGGATGCGGTGACGAATGCGCAGCAGAATGAGAGAACCGCGCGCGGGGGCACGGCTGCTGCGACCGCGTGCACGTTGCTGAGCGCGTCGTGGCGGACGTGGATCGTCGCTTTCGGCCCGAGCCGAAAACATCGTAGCCGTTACGTTATTTCGGTCTCTCCGATTTCCGCAATCACCAATTCGAGTGCATGGAATTGGCACGGCCGCCGACGGCCGGGGCGCACGGACGGGCCGGGGAAAGAGGCCGGGGCGCCCGGGACACGGTCAACGGGCCTGGTGAGCGGCGCTCCCGGGTCGCCCGCAATGCCGGGAGAGGCGTTGTCATGACGCTCACGCGAAACGTTTCTTCCCGGTCGGGCGGGAGATTGTGTGAACACGCGTCCACACGGGCGTGGCTGACGAATAATAAGATCTTCGCGCGATGCGACTGCGCCCTCCACGGGAGGGTCCGCATTCTCTCGCCGTAGCGACAGAACATGCGAGCGAAGGTGGAACGTACGTGCAGGACAGAGCCCGGGCAACCCGCAAAGTATTGCTGGAATCAGCAGCACATCTATTTGTCGAACGGGGATATGCGGGAACGAGTGTCAATGACATAAGCGATCACTCGGGAAAGACCAGCGGCGCGATCTATTTCCATTACTCGAGCAAGGAGAAGCTGGCCCTGGCGGTCGCCAGGGAACAGTTCGCCACCTGGCCGCAGCTCGCCGCCCCTTATGCCGCGCCCGGAATCCCGCCGCTGGAGAAGCTGGTCGTCCTCAGCTTCGGCGTCGCGCGTTCCCTCAGCGAGGACGTCGTGGCGCGGGCGGGCGCCCGGCTGTGGGCGGAGCGCCGGGGCATCGAGGCGGCCGTGCCCACTCCGTTCGACGGGTGGGCACTGGCCGTCACCCGGCTGCTCGCCCAAGCCCGCGCGCAGGGCGAGCTCGCGGCCGACGTGAAGCCGTCGGCCGCGGCCGTGCCGCTCGTGTGCGCGTTCTTCGGGCTCTGCACCCTGACCGACGACCTGCCGGGCGGGCGGGGCTGGGGGGAGCAGTTCGACCAGTGGTGGCTGCTGACGCTCAAGTCCCTCCAGGCGAAACCGGATGCGGCCGGTCTGCTCGCCCGTGCGCGGGCACGGATCCCCGTACGGCCGTAGGGCCGGACTCAGCCCACCAGATCCGGCGCGCGCAGCATCTCGGCCGGGACGCCCCAGGCGTCGACGAGGTCGACGGCGAGAGGCCGGACCTTGCGGCAGAGGTCGTTCACCTCACGGCTGATCGCCTTGGAACGCTGGACGGTCAGCCGGCCGTGCTCCATGAACCACGCCCGGTCCGCCTCGATCGTCGACAGGGCGAACAGGTCGCACAGCAGGCCCAGCGCAACCTTGTTGCCGCCTTCGGGCAGTTCGCGCACCTGGTCGACGAACGCCTCCAGCACCAGCCGCTCGACGTGCGCGTGGGCGACCGCGATGACATGGTCCTGCACCTGCGAGAAGACGACCCCGGGATTGCGCTTCTGGTCGATCCCGCGCTTGAGCCGGCGGGCAACGCCCGCGAGCATGTGCTCCTCGCGGTAGCGGAGCATGGCGAGCTGGTACTCCGAGTCGAGCAGGCCCGCTTCCTGGTCCCACTCGTCGCCGCCGGGCAGCAGGTCACGTACCCGTTCGAGCAGCTTGTGGGCCGAGGTCTTCTCGATGACCGTCTCGACCGCGAGGCCGGTGACGTAGCGGACCATGCCGAGCTGGTCCAGGTCCTCGAACTCGCTCGCGTGATGGGTGAGCAGGCCCTTGGCCACGAGCTGGAGCAGCACGTGGTTGTCGCCCTCGAAGGTGGTGAAGATGTCGCTGTCGGCCTTGAGGGCGGCGAACCGGTTGACGGCGAGGTACCCGGCGCCGCCGCACGCCTCGCGGCACTCCTGGACGACCCGGGTCGCGTGCCAGGTCCCGAGTGCCTTGGTCCCGGCGGCCCGTGACTCCAGCCGGCGCCGTGCCTGCTCGTCGTCCGTGAGGCCGGAGAAGACCTCGTGCAGCTGCGTGCGCACCACGTCCTGCGCGAAGTGCAGTGCGTACGTGCGCGCGACGAGCGGCAGCAGACGGCGCTGATGCAGTCCGTAGTCGAGGAGCAGCTGCTCCTCGGTGTCCGAGGCCGCCTCGAACTGCCGGCGCCGCACGGCGTACTTCGTGGCGATCGTGAGGGCGACCTTGGCGGCGTTCACCCCTGCCCCGCCGACGCTGACCCGGCCCTGTACCAGGGTGCCGAGCATGGTGAAGAAGCGCCGGTCGGGGTTGTCGATCGGGCTCTCGTAGACACCGTCGGCGGTGACGTCCGCGAAGCGGTTGAGCAGGGCCTCGCGCGGCACCCGCACGCCGTCGAACCAGATACGGCCGTTGTCGACCCCGTTGAGGCCCATCTTGCGGCCGTCGTCCTCGATGCGGACGCCGGGCGCCACCTCACCGCCGGTCCGGACGGGCACGACGAACGCGTGCACGCCCTCGGACTTCCCGCCCACCTCCAGCTGGGCGAAGACGACGGCCAGCTCCGCGTGGCGGGCGGCGTTGCCGATGTAGTCCTTGCGCGCCCGGTCGCCGTCGGTGGTGATGACGAACTCCTGGGCCGCGGCGTCGTACCTCGCGTGGGTGCCGAGCGCCTGGACGTTGGAGCCGTGCCCGGTCTCGGTCATCGCGAAGCATCCCATCAGCTTCCCGGTGATCAGGTCCGGCAGATAGGCGTCGTGGTGGCGTTCGGTGCCCAGGTGCAGGATCGCGCCGCCGAAGAGCCCGAACTGCACGCCGACCTTCACCAGCACCGACAGATCACCGAAGGCGAGCGTCTCGAACGCGGCGATCGAGGCTCCGACGTCACCGCCCCCGCCGTATGCGGCCGGGAAGCCCATGCCGGTCTGGCCCGTCGCCGCCATCTCGACCACGAGCTCACGCACCCGTTCGCGGAACGCGTCGACGCCGAGCTCCTCGGCCTCCTCCAGCACGGAGGCGTACGTCACCAGGTTGGTCCGGACGAGGTCGCGGATCTCGGCGTAGTCGCCGTCGAGCACCTGGGTGAGCGCGCGGACGTCGACCTCGGGCTGCACGTAACCGCTCGGATCAGTGGATGTGTTGTCAGTGGCCATGCCAGTTCGCTACCCCGCCCGGGGACGATCAAGCGGTACGGCCGGGGCTCCCGGAGCCGTACGGGGGAAGCCGGGGGCGCACCTTCACGCGCGCCCGCACCCACGGGGCGCGCTACCGCGTGGCCAGCCGCTCCAGCAGGGCGGCGCTCCGCGCCAGCACCGTCCGCTCCTCGTCGGTGAGTTCGGCCTCGATGGCCTGCGCGAGCCAGCCGGCCCTGCGGCCGCGCTCCGCTTCCAGGGCGGCCCGGCCCGCGTCCGACAGCTCGACCAGGGACTTGCGGCCGTCCGTGGGGTGCGCCCGGCGCGTGATCAGGTTCTGCTCCATCAGCAGTCCTACGGCGCGGGCCATCGACTGGGGGCGTACGCGCTGATCGGCGGCGAGGTCGCTGGTGGTCATGGCGCCGTCCCGGTCGAGCACCCCGAGCACGGCGACCTGGCCCAGGGGGATGCGGTCCTCGTGTTTGACGCGCCGGGTGAGCTTGCCCATCGCGGTGCGCAGTTCGGCGGCGATGGCAGCGGCTTCCGAGGTGGGCATAGGGCACTTTACCCCGCTGGTCAGTCTGGCTTCACAGCTGATCTGCACAGCAATGCTGTACAGCAAAACTGAGCAGCATTGCTGTATGGTTTCGCTTGTCGGGCTCAGCGCCAGCGTTGTCGCAGCCGGAGCCACGGCACACGACAACGGGAAGGACCTCCCATGTCCGCACGGACAGCAGGACCCGGCGCCGCCATCGAGACCGTCACCGCCCGCCGGATCATCGACAGCCGGGGCAACCCCACGGTCGAGGTCGACATCGTCCTGACGGACGGGTCCCTGGGGCGCGCGGCCGTCCCCTCCGGTGCCTCCACCGGCACCCGGGAGGCCGTGGAGCTGCGTGACGGGGATTCCACGCGCTGGCACGGCAAGGGCGTCGACCGCGCGGTGGCCCATGTCAACGGGGAGATCGCTGCGGCCGTGCGCGGCCGGGACGCGGCCGACCAGGCGGGGCTCGACGCCGCGCTGATCGCCCTCGACGGCACCGCCACGAAGTCCAGGCTCGGCGCCAACGCGATCCTCGGCGTCTCGCTCGCCGCCGCCAAGGCCGCCGCGGCGGCCCACCGTCTGCCCCTGTACCGCTACCTCGGGGGCGCCGACGCGCGCCTCCTGCCGCTGCCGATGATGAACATCGTCAACGGCGGCGCCCACGCCGACAATCCGCTGGACTTCCAGGAGTTCATGATCGCGCCCGTGGGCGCGGACAGTCTCGCCGAGGCCGTCCGCATGGGCAGCGAGGTCTTCCACACCCTGCGCCGCGATCTGCTGGCGGCAGGACACTCCACCGGCGTCGGCGACGAGGGCGGCTTCGCGCCGTCCCTGCGTACGGCCGAGGAGGCGCTCGACTTCGTGATGGCCGCCATCGAGCGCACCGGCTACCGCCCCGGTACGGACATCGCCCTGCTCATGGACCCGGCCTCCTCGGAGTTCTTCCGCGACGGGGTGTACGACTACGCGGGCGAGGGCGTGCGGCGTACCCCCTCCGAGCACGTCGACCACCTGGTCCGGCTGATCGACGCCTACCCGGTCCTCTCCGTCGAGGACCCGATGGCGGAGAACGACCTGGAGGGCTGGCGGGAGCTGACGGCCCGCGTCGGCGACCGCTGCCAGCTCGTCGGCGACGACGTGTTCTGCACCGACGAGACGCTGCTGCGCGAGGGCATCCGTACCGGCGTGGGCAACTCGGTCCTGGTCAAGGTCAATCAGATCGGGACCCTGACGGAGGCGCTGGCCGCGGTGGACACGGCCCACCGGGCGGGCTGGACGGCTGTGATGTCGCACCGCTCGGGCGAGACGGAGGACACCACCATCGCCGACCTGGCGGTGGCGACCGGCTGCGGCCAGATCAAGACGGGCTCGCTCTCCCGCTCCGACCGTACGGCGAAGTACAACCAGCTGATCCGGATCGAGGAGGAGCTGGGCGACTCGGCACGCTTCGCGGGCCTCTCCGCGCTGCGCCGGGCCTGAACGACGGGCGGAGGCCGGCCGGGGCAGGGATCGCCCGCCCCGGCCGCCGCGTTGCCGACGCCGTCTCCGCCGGGGCGGTCAGGGCCGGCGGTTCCCGGAGGTCGTCAGGTGCGCGGAGTGCTTGAGTCCGCGGGGTTCCTGAGCTTCGCGGGGTTCTCGAGTTGAGCGGAGTTCCTGAGCTGGGCGGGGACGGCCCGTACGCGGGTCGGCCTCGCCCCGTCGGGTGCGGTCTGCACCGCGACGCCGTCCTCGGCCCGTGCCGTCACCTGCAGTTGGGAGATGGCGTTCACCACCGTCAGGGCTCCCCCGTCCGCCGACAACTGCCAGCGCTGGGTGCGCTCGTCCGCCGCGCATGCCTCCTGGGTGAGCTCCGCCCCCACCTCGATGGGGGCACCCAGGTAACGCTTGCCCCGCTCGACGTCCAGACACAGGCCCGTCTCCGCCGACCGGAGCGTGTAGTAGCCGTCCGCCGTGACCGCGGCCTCCCAGGCCGCCCGACGGCCGGCGGCGAAGCCCACGGTGTCACCGGCGGCCCGCCCCGCCGGAGCGAGCGTCTTCCCGCCCCGGCCGGCCCCGACCAGCTGGTACGTGCCTGATCCGAGCGGCGCACGGTCGGTGTTCACCCATCCCGGCGCGTGCCCGATGCTCCGGGCCAGCTTCTCGAACTCCTCGTACGTGGGTGCCGGCCGGGGGCCTCCCCAGGCGGCCTGGGCGATGAACCGCAGGGGCATGAACGCCTTCGCCTCGACCTCGTTCTCCGTCTCCGCGGCGGCACTGTCCGGCCACATGGTGATCTTCGCGCCGGTGAGGTGCGCGGGCCTGGTCGCGAGGGTCTCGTCCTCGAAGCTCAGCGGGCTCCAGCCGGAGTCGTACAGCTTCGCGGTCTGCATGGTGTAGCCGCCGCGCACCAGGTAGAGCGAGTACGAGGAGTTCATCACCTCGCGGCCCTCGGCGATCAGCGAGGACGGCTTCTGCACGCCACCGCCGCCGAGCCAGTGCTCCACGGCGATGTCCTGGTCCAGGGCGACCAGGTGGTTGCGGCCGAGCAGTCCGTCGTTCCAGACCCGCAGGGTGCGACCGTCCGCGCGTACGTGGTCGTCGACCTGGTTGACGAAGTCGACGAAGGCGTCGTCGGGTGTGGCTCCGGCGCCGAACTTCTCGGTGGCGTACGCCTGGATCTGCGGGAAGTCCGGATAGGCGGTGCCGATCATGTACTCGTCCGCGCCCATGTGCCAGGAGCGGGTGTCCCACACGTCGAGCGCCTCGTCCACCAGCGAGGTGTAGTACGCGAACGCCTCGGGCCGGGTGATGTCCAGGCGCGGCGGGGAGGGCGTGCCGTCCTTGTCCTTGAGCTGGAGCTCGGGGTGGCCCTCCAGGTAGGTGTCCATGTGGCCGGGCGAGTTGATCTCCGGGACCAGCTCGATGTGGTAGCGCTCGGCCGTCCTGACGAGCTGCCGCACCTCGTCCTTGGTGTAGTAGCCCCAGAACGCGGACTCGGGGTCGACGTCGCTCCTGACCTTGGCCTCGATCCACAGCTGGTTCAGCTTCTGCGACGCCATGTCACGCATCAGCCGCTCGAACCAGTCCAGGGAGATGTGGATGTAGCAGGCGCAGACACCCACGCCGCGCTCCCGGTACTCCGGCACGTCGGTGGCCGAGCCGCCCGGGACCGTGCCGTCCGCGCGCAGCAGCTGGAGCACGGTGCGGGTGCCGTGGTAGACGCCGGTGGAGGTGGCGCCGGTGACGGTCAGCCGGGCGCCGGACTCCAGGCGGTACCCCTCGTCCTTCAGGTCCGCCTTCCGGCCGGCGTCCTGGCTCAGCAGGATGTCACCGGGGCGGGACGGCCGGTCGGTGACCACCTGAGGGGTGCGCCCGGTCACCTCATGCAGCTCGCCCGCGAGGCGGCGTGCGTCGGCGGTGGTCCGCGCATCGGCGTCGTCGAGCACGATCCGGCTGCCCGCGCCGAAGCGGAACTCGCCTGATCCGGCCTGCCATTCCCGCAGCGCGGGCAGCACCTGGGGCGCCGCGGCACCGCCCTCCCGCGCTCCGGCGGGGGCTGTCGGGAGCAGGGCGGCCGCGACGGCCGCCACCACGCCGAGCGCTGCGACGGTACTGCGGCGTCTTCCGGATCTCATGATCACCTTCCATGCTTCCTCTGGGACAGGGTCATGCGGCGCGCAGGGCCGGGCAACGGCCCAGGTGGGCAGAATGGCCGGAGCATGCCAAACATAGACCCCGGTCGGGAATGTTGGCCAGAGTAAAGGCTCACCACCAAGAGGTCTAGACCCCATACGTCTTATGCCTTCCGGCTTCCTGGTCCAGCATCGTTGGAAACCAGGCAAGTTGTTGGACTGGACCATTTGAGGAGATGACGTGGGAAGTCGCAGAAACACCACGCTTGCTGTCTGCACGTGCTTCGCACTCGCAAGCGGTCTGCTGCTCCAGACCCTGCCGGCCACCGCCGCCCCCGACGCACCCCGCAGCGCGGTCGCCACGACACCGCCGGTCTCCCCGACCCCGCAGAGCATCAGCCGCACAGGTGACGACGTCCGGGTGACCGGCAAGGTCTATGTCGTCGCCGACGACGCGACGGACGCAGCCGCCAGGGACCGGCTGGTGCGGGAGCTCAAGAACCACGGCGCCCGCCAGGTCAAGGTCGTCGCCCCCGGAAACGTTCCCGGGGACGCCGCGCGGCACCTCACCGTGCGGCTCGGCGCGGCGGACCGCGACGACATCGCCCGGGCGCTCGGGGACGCCGAGGTACCCGGTCAGGCCGAGGGTTACGCCCTGCGGGTCGACCGGACCCGTAACGCCGGGACCGTCGCACTCGGCGGCCGGGACGCCGACGGCCAGTACTACGCCGTGCAGACCCTGCGCCAGCTCTTCCTCCGCGCCGGCGGGCGTTGGAAGATCTCCGGTGTCCAGGTCGGCGACCACCCGTCGATGCCGCTGCGCGGCACCATCGAGGGCTTCTACGGCCAGCCCTGGACACACCAGGAACGCCTGGACCAGATGGACTTCTACGGGGACGTCAAGGCCAACACGTACATCTACGCCCCCAAGGACGACCCGTACCACCGCGGCAAGTGGCGCGAGCCCTACCCGGAGGACAAGCTCACCGAGCTCGGCGAGCTGGTCGGCCGGGCCACCGCGAACCATGTGCGCTTCACCTTCGCCGTGTCCCCCGGCGAGTCGATCTGCTACTCCGACGCCGGGGACCGCGCGACGCTCAAGGCCAAGCTCCAGGCGCTGTACGACCTGGGCACCCGCGCCTTCTCCATCCCGCTCGACGACATCAACTACACGAGCTGGAACTGCGAGGCGGACCGCGCGGCGTACGGCGAACCCGGCCAGGAGTCGGCCGCCAAGGCCCAGGTCGACCTGCTGAACGACCTGCAGCGCGACTTCATCGCCGGCCACGACGGCGCGAAGCCGCTGCAGATGGTGCCCACGGAGTACGGCGACCTGCGGGACAGCCCGTACAAGAAGACCGTCCGGGACACCCTGGACCCGGAGGTCGTGGTGATGTGGACCGGTACCGACGTCGTGCCCCCGCGGATCACCAACGACGAGGCCGACCGGATCTCGGAGCTCTTCGGCCGCCGGGTCTTCGTCTGGGACAACTATCCGGTCAACGACTTCGGCAACACCAGCGGCCGTCTGCTGCTCGCACCGTACGACAAGCGTGAGGCCGGCCTCTCGGAGCATCTCTCGGGCATCGTCGCCAACCCCATGAACCAGCCGTACGCCAGCAAGGTCGCCGTCTTCGGCGCCGCCGACTTCGCCTGGAACGACCGGGGGTACGACGCGGCGAAGAGCTGGCCGCGGGTCATGTCCTACCTCGCCGGCGGGGACCGCGCGGCGACCGACGCACTGCTGGTTCTCGGCGACCTGGAGCACATGGCGCCGACCTTCGGCGCGGAGCCGTGGCAGCCCCAGGCTCCCGAACTAGGGCGCCGCGTCGCGGAGTTCTGGACCGCCTGGGAGGACGGCGGCGACCGTACGAAGGCACTGAAGTCGCTGCGTGCCTACGCGGTGGCCGTGCGGAAGGCCCCGGCCACCATCCGCGGCGGCGACGTGGAGAAGGGCTTCACCGTGGACGCGGCGCCGTGGCTGGACGCCACCGAGCTGTGGGGCGGCGCGATGGTGAAGACCGTCGACGCGCTCTCTGCACACGCCGACGGGGACGCGGCGGCAGCGGAACGGCTGCTCGCCGAGTCGGCCGAACTGCAGGATCAGGCCCGCGCCCTGCGCGTCGACCCGCCGCGCAACTCCTGGGGCAAGGTCCAGCCCAAGGTCGGTGACGGTGTGCTCGACACCTTCCTGGACAAGGCCGCGGCGGCCGCCCAGCAGTAAGGTCCGGTGCCCCAGGGGGGTGACCCGTGTTCCGCTCGGGCATGCGGAACACGGGTCACCGCCGGGACCGGAGCCGGCGGTGAAACCCACTCGACCCGATCACCTCCCCCGGGACATGCTTCGGGCATGGAGTACCTCTGCTACCACCGCGACCGGTCCGACTCCCTCCCGCTGCGCGACGAACTGCTGGAAGCACACTGGTCCTACATGGACGGGTACGCGAAGGAGATGATCGCCCGCGGTCCGACCCTCGCGGACGACGGCGACACACCCACCGGAAGCATCCACATCGTCGACCTGCCCGATCCCGCGGCCGCCCGCGCGTTCGCCTTCGACGAGCCCAACTACCAGGCGGGCGTCTACCGCGACGTGCTACTGCGACGGTGGCGCAACCTGCTGGGGCGCACCATGTGGGACTCCCCCGCCATCACCACCGAGAGCAGCCGGTACCTGGTGATCGGCCTCGGCTCGGGGCAGGCCGCCGACCTCGCGGTGCCGCCCGGCCGGGACGACCTGATCGCCTACGGGCCGCTGCTGGCCGACGACGGCGCCACCTGGGTGGGCACGGCCGCGCTGGTCCGCGCGCCCGATCCGGGCACGGCGCGCGCCCTGCTGACCCCGGACCGGTACGCCGACATCGAGGTACACAACTGGCAGCCAGGCGGGCGGTCTTCATGACCGAGGGCCACGGGACCGGCAGCACCCGGCGAAGCCGTCCGTCACCTCCCACACCGTCAGCGGCGAGGACGGCGGCGATTCACCGAGCGTGCCAGGGCCCGGCCTGCCATTCCCCGGTGCGGGCGAAACGCTCGACGGCGGCCTCGTACGGTGCGGGGTCGAGCCCCCGCGCACGGACCCATGAGGGGTCGAGGTGAGTTGTCAGGTACGGCTCGGCGGTGTCGCCGATGAGGGTGACGACGCTGCCCCGTACGCCTGCTTCGCGCATCCGTGCCACCAGGTGGCACGTTCCCCAGAAGTGGGTTCCGGTCGACGGACCGGCATCGATCCCGGCAGCGGTGCGGAGCCACCGCAGGGCCGCGACGGACGCCGCGTCCGGCACCGGAATCATGAGGTCGATCACCTCCGGGAGGAAACCGGGCTCGGTCCGTGGGCGGCCGATCCCCGGGATCCGCGAAGGCATCCCGGTGGTGTAGTCGGCGCACCCGCTCGCCCAGGCAGGGAAGTAGGCGGAGTTCTCCGGATCCACCACGGCCAGGCGCGTCTTACGGCCGTGGTCTCGCAGATGGCGTCCGACCGACGCGGAGGTCGCCCCCGTTCCGGCACCGGTGACGATCCACTCCGGAACAGGGTGCCGCTCCCCGGCCAGCTGGGCGAAGATCTCGTCGGCGGCGGTCGGCTCACCGCACACGGCCATCGCCCGTCCCGCGTCGGCGAAATGGTCCAGGAAGTGGCCGCCGAGCCGCTCGGCCAGCGCCCTCGCCTCCTGCTGCACCGCGGCCGGCGGCTGCTCACCCACCTGCCAACGCCCGCCCTCCGCCCCGATCCTGGCCAGGACGCCCGCAGGGGTCCCGGCCGGCACGACGGCGGTGAAGGCGAGATCCAGCAGGCGCGCGAAGTGGGCTCCGGCGACGGCGACCGCCCCGCTCGTGGCCGCGATCACCGGCGTACCGGCCGTGAGAGTGCCGTTGGCGATCGCCTCGCGGAACAGGGCACGCACCAGGCGGTACTTGATGCTGCCCGTCGGGTGCGCGGACTCGTCCTTGAGGTAGATGTCGATACCCCGGATCGCGGGGAGCGGGAGCGGCCGCAGAGGCGTGGGTGTCACATCCGCGCCGCCCGCCCGTACCCGCCGGAGCGCCTGGGCGGCCCACTCGTCGGCGTACTCCTCGGTCATGACCGGGACCCTACTGGAGCCCGACCGGACGGGACGAGGGGGCGACCACACCGTCGCACGGTGTCCTGATCGCTATATCAGCTGTCCCATTACCTTGATTGCGACACGGCACCCACGCCCATAAACTGCCAAAGAAAAAGGCAAGCCTTACCTAATATCTCGCCAGAGGCGTGCGCCGACTTCACGCGTGCGACCACGTCACGGGGCTGTTCCGGTGCCGGGTGGGTCGACGAGCACCGGGAGCAGGGCACCTCAGGCGTCCGAGCACGTGGAGTTCCGCAATGCCTCGATCATGCGCGCCGACAGCGGGCGTCCGGCCATGACGTCAAAACTGTCCGCGGTGCTGCCCGACCTCTCCCCCTGGCATTCCTCACGCGACTTCCGGCTCCTCTGGGTACAAGGGCTGATCACCAATTTCGGCAGCTTCATGGCCCTGGTCGCGCTGCCGCTCCAGATCAAGGAGCTGACCGGGTCCCCGCTCGCGGTGGGCGCGATGGGCGCCGTCGAGCTCGTGCCGCTGATCGTCTTCGGTCTGTACGGCGGGGCGCTCGCCGACGCGGTCGACCGGCGCAAGGTCATCCTGCTCACCGAGGCCGGACTGGGGCTGCTGGCGGCCGTCCTGCTGGTGAACGCGATGCTGCCGGAGCCGATGCTGTGGCCGCTCTACGTGGTGGCGGCCGGGGTGGCGGCGCTGGCCGGTCTCCAACGGCCCGCGCTGGACTCGCTGCTGGCCCGGATCGTGCCGCACGACCAGCTCGCGGCGGCGGCCGCGCTCAACGCGTTCCGCTGGCAGGCCGGTGCGATCGCCGGTCCCGCGCTGGCGGGCCTGGTCGTGGCGTACGCGGGCAATGTTCCGGCCTACGCCACCACGGTCACCTGCTTCGCCGTGTCGGTCGCCATGTGTCTGCGGCTCACCCCCGTGCCACCCGCCGAGAACGCCGAGAAGCCGTCACTGCGCGGCATCGCCCAGGGCGCTCGCTACGCCTGGTCGCGCCCGGTCCTGCTGGGGACGTACGCGGTGGACCTGGCGGCGATGTTCTTCGCCTTCCCGAACACGATCTTCCCCTTCCTCGCCGACGCGCTCGACGCCGACTGGTCCCTGGGGCTGATGTACACGGCCGGATCGGTCGGTTCGGTACTGGTGAGCCTGACCAGCGGCTGGGTGTCCCGCATCCAGCGGCACGGGCTCCTGGTCGTGTTCGGCGCGGCCGGGTGGGGTCTGGCCATCGCGGCCGCGGGCCGGCTGTCCAACGTCTGGCTGGTGCTGGTGTGCCTGGGGCTGGCCGGTGCGGGGGACATGCTGAGCGGGCTGGGCCGTTCGACCATCTGGAACCAGACCATCCCCGACGAACTGCGCGGCCGGCTGGCCGGCATCGAGGTGCTCTCCTACAGCGTCGGCCCCCAGCTCGGCCAGGTGCGCGCGGGCGCGATGGCCGGCTGGACGGGGGCCCGCCCCGCGATCTGGACCGGGGGCATCGCCTGCCTGGCCTCGGTGGGCCTTCTCGCCGCTGCGCTGCCGAAGCTCCTGACGTACGACGCACGGACCGACGAGGACGCCAACCGCCGCCGCGCGGCGCACGAGGCGGCGACGGGCGGCGCACCGGAAGCGGCGTGACGTGTGGGCGTGGTGCCGGCGGCCCTTCCCGGCGTACGGAACGGGGACGACCGGCGTGACACGTGCACGCCGGGCCGCCCCGGTCAGCCCGACTTCGGCGGCTTCCGCGTGTCGAAGGCGAAGAGGGTGTTCTCGGCCGCGGCCACGACCACCGCACGCCCCGCGACGGTCACGCGCGGGCTCGCGCCCTGCTCGCCCGTCAGGCCGTCGGCCTGCGGGTCCGTCGTCCACAGGAGCGTGCCGTCGTCCGGCGACAGCGCGACCACCCGGCCGGTGGACGAGCTGAAGTACAGCGCGTCGGCTCCCGCCACGGGTCCGGACGCGCCCTCCACGGCTGTCTGCCGCGACCACTTCTTCCGGCCGGTGGCGGGGTCGAGCGCCGTGACGCGACCGGTCTGCCCGCTCACGTAGACGGTGCCGCCCGCCATGCCGGGCGTCCCTTCGTAGGTCGTCGCCAGCCGGGAGTACGTGACCTTCCGCGAGGCCGGGTCGACCCGCGCCACCCCGTCGTAGCCGGTCGTCGCCGGTCCGTCCCTGTGCTCCTTGAGGAGTACGAGACTGCCGTCGGCGACACCCGTCGGCACGGCCGGACCGTCGACCGCGATGGGCCTGCCCAGCGCCCCCGAGGACCGGTCCACCGTGTACAGGGTGGGGTTGCCGACCTCGGAGGCATCCAGCTCCGCGTCCGTGGCACACATCGCCATGAGCTGCGGGCCCGCCAGGACGGGAGCACACCGCGTGCCGGCGGGGAACGACGCCGTCCAGGTGACGTCGCCGCTGTGTGCGTCCCGGGCCTCCAGGCTGGAGTTGGAGGCGTCGACCGTCACGACGGCCGAACCGACCAGCAGGGCGTCCTGGGACCGGCCCGTGACAGCCGTCGACTGGGCGCCGGACGGGACGGACCACAGCTTCCGCCCCGTGCCGGCGTCGAGGGCCACCACCTCGCTGAGGGGGCCCTGGGGGTCGTCCTGGGCGGCGAAGCGGTATCCGAGCACGGTGTCGTCGGTGGCGCCCACCAGGTGCATGCCCTGGACGGGAACGCCGGGGCTCTTCGCCGTCCACGCCTGCGAGCCGTCCAGGAGGCTGATACGGGTCGCGACCACTCCCCCGCCCCCGCAGAACAGCGCGTCGTCGCGCGAGACGCAGCGCAGCTCGTCGGGGATGCCCTCGTCTCCGCCCTGCACCGTCGTGCGCCACGGCTTGAAGCCGGCCGGAAGCGCGGCACCCGCCGCCGCGACGTCGCCGCCCTTGTCACCGCCGCTGTCTCCACCGGAGCCGCCCGCCTTCAGCACGGTGGCTCCGCCGCCGATCGCCGCCACCGCGACCGCGGCGGCGAGCACGGGGCGCCAGCGGCTGCGCAGCCGGCGGCGGAGGGCTGTGCCGGTGTCCTGCGTACCGGAGCTTTCCGCGCCCGTGCCTTCCGTGCCGGAACCGGGCGGGCCGGTGGCGGGGGCGGACGGCGCCGGGGTGGCCCGTGCCGCGGCGTCGTGCTGGGTGATCATGTCGCGGGTACGGCCCGCGCCGGCCCCGGTCGCCTCGGTGCCACCGAGGTCGGCGGGCAGGTCCCGGAGCAGCACGAGGAGCTCGTCCGCGGAGGGGCGTCCCTCCGGCTCCTTGTCCAGGCACGACTCGACGACCGCGCGCAGAGCCGTCGGCACGGCACCCAGTGACGGCTCCTCGTGCACCACTTGGTACGCCGTCATGTACGGGCTGTCCGCGTCGAAGGGCCCGTGGCCCGTCGCGGAGTACACCAGCAGCGTCCCGAGCGAGAACACGTCGGAGCGCGGCCCCACGCCACGCGGCGCCTGCAACTGCTCGGGCGACATGAAGGGCGGCGTACCGATGACCCGCCCCGTCATCGTCAGCGTCTGCTGGTCCACGGCGCGCGAGATGCCGAAGTCGATGACGCGGGGGCCTTCGGGCGAGAGCACGACGTTCGAGGGCTTCAGGTCGCGGTGGACGACGCCGACCCGGTGGATGTCGCGCAGCGCCTCGGCCAGCCCGATGGCGAGCCTCCGCAGCTCCACTCCGTCGAGCGGACCGTTCGCGGCGATGTGCTGGGCGAGCGTGTGCCCCTCGATATAGGTCGTCGCCATCCACGGCTGCTCGGCCTCGGGCGCCGCGTCGACCACGGCCGCGGTGAACGCGCCGCTCACCCGTCTCGCGGCCGCCACCTCCTGCCGGAAACGGATGCGGAACTCCTCGTCCCCCGCGAACTGCTGGTGGATGAGTTTGATCGCGACAGGCCGCCCCGAGCTCGTACGGGCCAGGAAGACCGTGCCCATGCCACCCGAGCCGAGCCGCGCCTCGAGCGGATAGCCGCCGATCTCGGCTGGATCACCTCCGCGCAGCGACACTCTTCCCGCCCTCCCGTCCCCCGTGCGCTTCTGCCATCACGGGCCTGCTTTTCTGTCCTGCACACAAACTAGCCGCAGGGAGGTACGGCCGAACGAAGCGGGTGACGTACCGGGCCCCCGGAGCGGCTCGCGACCGCACGCGGCGAGGCCTGAGCGGCACCGCACTGCGGCGTCGACGGATGTGCGCGGGGCGCCTGATCCCACGGCGGTGGTGGCGACCGTCCGGTTCGTCGGAGTACCCGCTGTCCGTTCTGGGCCCTGCCGCTACCCTGAATGCCGGAATTGCGCAGGCAGGGCAGCATTACCGCACTTTCACGCTTTCCCTGATTTTCCGATCCGAACGGACGAGAGCCAGATGGACAGTTGCGTCTTCTGCGACATCATCGACAACCCGAGCAAGGCGCGCACGGTGTTCTCGGACCCGTACACAGTGGCCTTTCTTCCCCTGGCGCCCGCGACCCGGGGGCACACCCTGGTCGTTCCCCGCACGCACTTCGCGGATCTGTGGACGATGGACGACCTTTCCGTCCAGCACCTGACGCGGACCACCCTGGCGGTCGGCAGAGCGCTGCGTGCGGCGCTGGAGCCGGAGGGGATGAACGTCATCAACTCCGCCGGGACCGCTGCCTCGCAGAGCGTCTTCCACTGCCACACACACCTCGTACCCCGGTGGACCGGGGATGCGATGGGCCGCATCTGGCCGCCGAAGGGCGACGCGTTCGAGGACGATGCGGAGCTGGACGCCCTGGCCGCCCAGATCTCCTCGGAATGCCGGAGAATGTCACCTTGAATTCGAGAACCGCTGGGGTCGCAGTTGCTACACGGCGATAGCGACGACCGCGAGGTCCGCCACGAGCAGAGCGCCGTAGAACAACAGCAGTGTGCTGGAAAAGGCTACGTGTTTCCACAAAACCCGTTCCATGTAAGGCCCGATGTTCATCGACAGGACCTCGACCGTGCTCGCCGGGCGGCGGGCGTCCTCGTACAGATGCCGGAACAACCGCTCCTGGCGGAGGAAGCAGCCGTCCAGTGACCAGAAACAGATCAGTGGCACAGCTCCGGCGAGGGCGAGCGGCCAGCTCAGTCGGCCGGCGGACAGGGCGAGGAAGGCGGCAGCGAGAGTAAGCGCCCATCCCTTGACCAGGAACGAGTTGGTGCCCATACGGGTGATGACAGCCTGGATGAACTCGAGATGCTTGATCCGATCCGCGTCGAGGGGCGCACGGACCACAGGTGTCTCCGGCCCGTCACTCAGTGCTGTCATGGCACTCCCCCTCGGTTCACGCGCGGCACCGATCGTACCGACGCGGGTACGCATGCGCCATGAGCCGCAGGCAGATTCGCCCACCACCACGAAGCCGCCGGGCCGCACCGAGGACAGGGCGCCCGGGGCCCGGTGCTCGGTACCGTGGAACGGTGACCGAACCTGATGTGCCGACGGCAGAGAATTCCCCGTCCGCCCCTCGCGTCTTCATCTCGTACGCCCAGGACGACGACGCCCACAAGGAACGGGTCCGGTGCCTGTGGGCCCTTCTCCGCGGCAACCATGTGGACGCGCAGATCGACGGACCGGCGGCGGAACAGCCCCAGGACTGGCCGATGTGGATGACGGGCCAGATCCGCGAGGCGGACCACATCCTTGTCATCGCGTCACCCGCCTACCGTCGTCGCGCAGAGGGCGAGGAGGAAGCCGGGATCGGCAGAGGAGTGGCCTGGGAGGCCCGCCAACTGCGCGCGATCGTGCACCGGAACCCCAGCGACTGGCACATGCGCATCCTGGGAGTGGTCCTGCCCGGCCAGAGCAGTGACGACCTTCCTTCATTCATGACCGGAGGGGCCGTCACTGTCTACGAGGTTCCCTCCCTCGACCGGCCTGGAATCGAGGGGCTTCTGCGCTACCTCCTCCAGCAACCGTTCGAGACGGTGCCCCCTCTGGGACCTCGGCCCCATCTCCCTGCCCGCAGCGCTTCCGAGCACCCCTCCCCCGGCCCGGCGCCGGAAGCAGCAACCGCCACTCCGAAGCCGCAGGGGGCGGCCGCGCCTGCGCAGCAATCCATCACGTCGTACGGCGGGATTGCCGTCGGCGCGCTGAACGGCAACGTCCACTTCCACCAAGCCCCCCTGCCCGCGACGGACACCGGCACAGGCGCCGCCGAGGGCGAGGACGGCGCACGGTGACCGGGACCGGAGCTCCGGAAGAGGGCCGGCACCTCCAACAGGTCACTGCCGTCAACGGCTTCGCCTTCGGTGTCGTCGGTGCGGACATCCACGTGTTCGGCAGCGGACAGCCCCTCTACCTGCTGGCGAACTGGCGTTCCGAGGAGCCGGCAGACCCGGACTGGCTCCGCGAGCTGCCGAGCCGCATGCTCAACGCTCGTCGGCTCGTCGTGCCGTTCGTGGGGCGGGAAGGCGATCTGATCCGCCTCGGCGAATGGCGTGATACGGGCCCGCGCCTCGCCGTGCGCTGGCTCCACGGGCCGGGCGGCCAGGGCAAGACCCGCCTGGCGACCGAGTTCGCCGCACGGTCCGCTGCGGCGGGCTGGAAGGTCGTGGCCGCCTTCCACGGGCCCGATGCGGACTGGATCAGGGAGAGTACCCAGGACCTGAGCCTGACGGGGCACACGGGGCTGCTGGTCGTCGTCGACTACGCGGACCGGTGGCAGCTGGCAGCCCTGACCTGGTTGCTGAAGAACAACTTGCTGCACAGGACCGGGGTGACCACCCGGGTCCTCATGGTGGCGCGCACGGCCAACGCCTGGCCCGCGATCCGCGGCATCCTGGATACGTACCAGGCCGGGACCTCAGGGCACGTCCTCGCACCGCTCGACGGCGAAGCCGGGGACGCCAGGCCCGCGACCCCGGACGAGCGAACCGAAATGTTCGAGGCCGCCCGGGACAGTTTCGCGCGGATCTACGGACGTCCCTCGGCTCGCCTAGTCCCTCCGCCCGACAGCCTCTCCGGTGCGGACTTCGGGCTGACCCTGGCCGTACACATGGCCGCGCTCGTCGCCGTCGACTGTCATGGCCGGGGCGGGCGACCGCCCGACGACATGGGCCGCCTGACGGCGTACCTCCTCAACCGTGAACAGCTCCACTGGGCACGTCTGTACGGCGACGGGGCTCCGGACTCCCCCGCCCTTCGCCCCTTCCGAACCCCACCCGATGCGATGAACCGCCTCGTCTTCATCGCCGGGCTGACCGGGGCCCTCCCGCGCGCGGGGGGCCTGGCGGTCCTGGGGCGCCTGGAGACGCCCGCAGCCGCGCAGGCCATGGAGGACCACGCGTTCTGCTATCCGCCGTCGGACGCGGCCCTGGCGTTGGAGCCGCTTTACCCGGACCGGCTCACGGAGGACTTCCTCGCCCTGACCCTGCCCGGCCACCAGGCGGACCACCCGCACCAGGCGTGGGCTCCCGGAACGGTGTCGACGCTGATGGCCCGTACCGGCGAGGGCGCCGAGCCACCGGCCTGGACACCCCGCGGTCTCACGTTCCTCGCTGACGCGGCGGCCCGCTGGCCCCATCTCGCGGCGTATCTGAACGAGATCCTGCTCAGGGACCCTGCGCTCGCGACAGCGGGGGGCAACGCGGCGCTGACCTCTCTCGCGAGCGTTCCCGGTATCGACGTCTCGCTGTTCATGGCCATGCACCCGTTCTTCCCTTACCCGGCCCCCGATCTCGCGCCGGGGATCGCTGATGTCATGCGGCGGCTCGGCGACCACGTGCTCGCCCACACGGAAGAGGATGCGACGCGGGCCGACTTCCATGAAGAGTTGTGCGTCCGGCTGAGCGCCGCCGGCAGGCATGAGGAAGCGCTGGAATCAGCACAGGCATCCGTGGCCCTCCGCCGGCCACTCGCCGACCGTGACCGTCGCCGGTACGCCCATGCGCTCCACGCCCTCGGCACCGCACTCTGGGCGCTGGGCCGGTACCCGGAGGCCCTGGAGCAGGCCGACGAGGCCGTCAGGTTACGTCGGCAGCTGGCGGACGACGGCAGCCCACGCTCGGCGCACGACCTCGCCCACGCACTCGACAACCAGGGCACTCTGCTGAGCCAGGTCGCAAGCCATACGGAAGCACTGAAGGTGAGGATCAAGGCGCGAGACGTCTGGCGCCGCCAGGTCCGGAAGCACTCCCGTGCCGGCGAGACCGAACACCTGGAGGCCATGCAGGCCGGTCTCGCGCAGAGCCTTGCACATCTCAGCGGCACACAGCTCCATCTCGGCCGCCACGAACCAGCCCTGGCCACGGCCGAAGAAGGGGTGACACTCTTCGAGCAGCTCTTACCCGATCCTCTGCCGGAAGACGGCACCGTCCCCTACCTCCTGCCGCCGTACCAGCAAGCGGTCTCCGCACTCGGCACCGCCCTTCTGGCGTCCGGCCGAACTCAGCAGGCGCGTGCGGCATTCCGTCAGGCCGTGGCCATGGCCGAACGTCTCGTCGAGGTCAATCCCCAGGCCTACGAGCCGCGTCTGCTGGACGACCTGTCGAGCCTGGGCGTCGTGTGCTCCATGACGGGCCGTCACGAAGAGGCCCTGGAAACCCTGGAACTGGCCCTCACCCGCTTCGTGCGCCTGGCGCGAACCAACCCGGTGCTCCACGAGGCCGACCTCGCACGCGTGCTGGTCCACCTCACGGAGACCTACGCGCGCGAGAAGGGCCCACAGGCCGCTCTGGCGGCGGCGGAACAGACGGTGGACATCTACCGGCGGCTCACCGCCGGGCACCCCCGGGTGTACGAGCCGGCCTTCGCCCAGGCCTTGTATCTCCGCGGAGTGAACTTGGCGCGCCTCAGCCGGCACATGGACGCGGTCGACTCCCTCAGCGATGCCGTCGCCGTGCAACGCCGGCTCGCGGACACCACGCCACAGGCCCACGAGGCGAGACTGGCGGAGTTTCTGGCTGCGCTCACGGAGGTGCGCGGAGCTGCCGACTCCCCGGCTCACGAAGTGGTACGGGACTGAGTCCGCGCCGCGCCGCGCCCCGGTTCCGCGGATTCGTCGGGACGGCCGGGGAGGGCGCCCGAGTCCGCGAGGCCGTCGACATGCCTCTGCTGACCCCACGCCCGCGCGTATCGAGTCGTTATTCTCAGCGCCATGACTCTTCAGCGGATGGACAACGTCGCCATCGTCGTCGACGACCTGGACGCGGCCGTCGCCTTCTTCACCGAGCTGGGCATGGAGCTGGAAGGCAGGGCACAGATCGAAGGCCTCTACGCGGACCGCACCGTCGGACTCGACGGTGTCCGGAGCAGCATCGCGATGATGCGGACCCCGGACGGTCACAGCAAGCTGGAGCTGACCAAGTTCCACGCCCCCGCGCCTTCCGAAGCCGAGCCGCGGAACCCTCCGCCCAACACGCTTGGCCTGCATCGCGTCATGTTCGCCGTCGACGACATCGACGACACCATCGCCCGTCTGCGCGCCCACGGTGCCGAACTCCTGGGCGAGGTAGCGCAGTACGAGAACGTCTTCCGGCTCTGCAACCTCCGCGGCCCAGCGGGCATCATCGTCGCCTTGGCCGAACAGATCGGCTGACACGGGCCTGCCGCGCGTCCGGAAAGGCATGGCAAGGCCCGGCGGGGAGCCCGTCCGGCCGAGCCTTCATCGCCCGCTGTCGTCATCGCGCCGGGGAAGAGCTTGAGCCGAGTGCGCCGCTCGACGGCCGGCGAGGGACGCGCGTATCGCGGGCCAGGCATCGAGACGGGACGACAGGAGCAGCATCCTCACCGGGGCGTCCGCACGCTCCAGCAGAGCGTTACTGAAGAGCCACGTCACATGGCTGTGGGGCCATCGGTCGATGTGGTCCACGATCAGCAGAACCCCCACGGGCCCGCCAGCGCGTATCTCAGGGGCCACCGCTGCTACGGGGGAAGGACCGGAGCCGAGTGACGCGGTGAGCACCTCCCATCCGGCCCCCGCCGACTCCGCTGCGAACCGGGCGGCAAGCTCGCCCCTGCGGCCGTCATCAGGTCCGTGCAGCCAGCGCCCGGAGAGGGCCGGCCCGCTGTCGCGCCACTCGCGCAGGCGCTCCAGTGCCGCAGCGGGGACGTCGGTACGAGGAAGGGGCGCCCGACCGGACGGCCAGGTGTCCAGCCGGTACGCCGGAGCACCGTCGCCGAACACGTGAATGTCCGCGTGCATCGCGCCGTAGGCGAATCCGTCCGCCGCGACGATGCGCTGTTCGCCGGCGGGGCACGGTCCGCCGCCCGGATCCGGGCCTGAAGTGATCGGCATCAAGTCCGATTATGTGCGGTCATGCCCGCCCGTACCTGACTTTGCGCATTCCTGCGTGGCCGCGGTGGCCGGGCTGTACGTTCGTCCGACCGTCCGTCGACCCCCAGGAGCGCCGTCGATGTCAGCCGCACCGGACAGCACGGTTCCACCGACCCACCAGAGTGTCCGCGCGGAGAGCGGTTTCGCGTACGGAGTGATCGGCGCGGATCTGCACATTCTCGGCAACGGTATGCCGCTCTACCTCCTCGGGAACTGGAGCCCTGCCGCACCTGCGCCGACGCCGTGGCTGCGGGAGCTGCCCAGCCGCATGCTCAACGCACGGAACGCCGTGGTCGGGTTCCACGGGCGGCATGACGAGCGTCGGTCGTTGCACGCGTGGCTGGCCGAGGACGCGCGGCTGTCGATGAGGTGGCTGCACGGTGTCGGGGGACAGGGCAAGACCCGGCTGGCGGATCAGCTGGCCCTGGAAGCCGGTGCGAGGGGATGGAAGACCGTCGTGGCGACGCATGGCCCGGGGGCGGTGGTGCGTTCAGCCTCGCACGACCTGCGCTCGGACAACCACGCCGGTCTGCTGATCATCGTCGACTACGCGGATCGCTGGCCGCTGTCCCACCTGAACTGGCTGTTCAGCAACTCGCTCCTGCGGCAACCGGGCCTGCCCATCCGCGTGCTGCTGCTCGCCCGCACCGATGACGCCTGGCTCCCGGTCTCCGAGGCGGCGGCGGAGCAGGGAGCCGCGACCTCTCAGCAGCGCCTCGACGCGCTGCCGGCCACGGTAACGGCCCGGACGGAGATGTTCAGCGCGGCGCGGGACGGATTCGCTCAGCACTACGGATTTGCCGAATCACCCACCGTCGTGCCGGCCGTGCCGCTGGAATCCGCCGGGATGGGACTCACCCTGGCGCTGCATGTCACGGCGCTGGTCGCCGTGGACGCCCACGTCTCGGGCCGGCGGGCGCCCGCCGACATGGCCGGGCTGACGGTGTACCTGCTCGACCGTGAGCATGCGCACTGGTCACGGATGGCCGACGACGGAACGCACCACGTCGGCGCCACTCGCGGAGCTCTCCGTACGACGCCGGAGGTGATGAACCACACCGTCTTCGTCGCCTCACTCACCGGGCCGCAGACGCACGACCGGGGGCGGACCGCACTGCGGGATGCCGGCATCCACGGCGCCTCGCACCGCCCGGACCAGATCCTTGCCGACCACGCGCTCTGCTATCCCGCCGCACAGCCCGGTGACCGCACCGTCCTGGAACCGCTGTATCCCGACCGACTGGCCGAGGACTTCCTCGCCCTCACCCTGCCCGGCCACTCCGTCACGGACTATCCCGCCCAGGCCTGGGCGGGGCCCACCAGCCGACTGCTGACCGTACGCGATGAGGAGGGCTCGGCACCGGCACATCTCGCCCGTGCGCTCACGTTCCTGGCTTCCGCCGCCATGCCCGACCGCTGGCCCCATCTCACAGGGTACGTCGAGGAGATCCTGCGCACAGATCCCCTGCTGGCGCTCGACGCGGGCGGCGCCGCCCTGACGGCTCTCGCCGCAGCCGAACTCGACACCGAAGTCCTGGAGGCCATCGAAGAGCGGCTCCCGCCGGGCAGCCACACGGACCTGGACACCGGGATCGCCGCGCTCGTCCACGGGCTGGCCGTCCGCCGGCTGCCCCGGACCCGGGACCCACTGACCCGTGCCCGGGAACTCGACCGGCTCGGGGGACGTCTGGGGTTCGCAGGCCGGCACGCGGAGGGCCTCGAACGTACCCAGGAAGCGCTGGAGACATGGCGGTCACTCGTCGCAGCAGACCCGCAAACCCATGAGACCGGGCTGGCCGGGGCGCTGACCGATCTGGGGATCCGCCTGGCACGGGTGGGCAGGCGCGAAGAGGCAGTGGCCCCGGCCCAGGAAGCGGTGGGCATCTGCCGCGGCGCCGCGGAAGCGGCCACCCCCGGCGCGCGCACCGACGCCGATGACGGCCTCGCCACGGCCCTCAACGAACTCGGGATCCGGCTGTCCGAAGTCGGCCGGCGCGAGGAGGCGGTCACCGCGGCGGCGGAGGCCGTGGCCCTCCGCCGGCGGCTGGCCTCGACGAACCCTGCGGTGTACGAGGAGGGTCTGGCCGCCGCCCTGAACAACCTCGGCAGCTTCCTTTCACGGGCCGGGCACAGGAGCGAGACGCTGGAGATCGGGCAGGAAGTCCTTGCCATCCAGCGGCGGTTGACCGCCGAGGACCGTGCGGCGCACGAACCTCAGCTCGCCACGGCCCTGAGCAACCTGGGGATTCACCTGTGGGAGGCCCACCGGATGGACGAAGCACACGTCCCGACCCGGGAAGCCGTGGCCATCCGGCGCCGGCTGGCCGCCGTCAACCCGGCGGCGTACGAATCCCATCTGGCGGACGCCCTGGCCAATCTGGGCGCCCATCTGGCGGGAGCCGGGTTCCTGGAGGATGCCGTGCCGCCGACTGCGGAAGCGGTGGCGATCCAGCGCCGGCTCGCGCGGGCCAACCCGGCTGCGTACGAACCGGATCTCGCCTGGACACTCAGCAATCTGGGCGCGCATCTGTACGAGGTCCAGCGGCTGCCGGACGCGCTGACAGCGGGCCGGGAGGCAGTGGAGGTCCTGCGGCGCCTGGTCGGGGTCAACCCGGCGGCTCACGAACAGGACTTGGCGAGCGGGCTCGGCAATCTCGGTGTGTACCTGATACGCGCCGGTCGTCCCGAGGAAGCAGCCGAGGCATCCGGGGAGTCGGTGGCGATCCTGCGCCGGCTCGCGGCCGGGAACCCCGCCCTCCACGAACCCGAACTGCTGCGCACCTGGTGGACCATCGCGGATGAACACAAGAACCAGCGTCCGCACGCCGCACTGGAGGCCGCGGAGCAGGCGGTACGACTCTGCCGCCGCCTGGTCGCGGCGGAGCCGGACACCTACGCGACGGACCTGCGCATCGTGCTCACCGCTCAGGCCGACGTGCTGCGAATCCTCGGCCGCGCGGAGGAAGCCGATGCGATCGTAAGAGAGTTGGACGACGAGCACCTGTAGCCCCCGAGGCTCTCAAGGAGTCAGCACCGCCCTGCCCTCAGAAGCCTTCGGCGGACGACCTGCACACCTTCCCCTTCACTGCTTGAGCCGTCTCTTTCATGTCCTCCCGAGGAGTCCCCCTCAGCCTGCGCTGGGTATACGTGGTGATGATCCAGGAGTACGCCCGCCACATGGCCACGCCGACTTCCTGCGGGAACGGACCGACGGGACAACCAGTGGCTGAGCGACGAACGCCGTCGTGGACGAACAGCTACGGAAAGCTACGATCTACCGCTCCTCTGCCGCCAGTTAACTCCACTACCGTGAAGGAGAGTTGAAGGCTCAGGGGTGTTGACGTGAACTCACTACCGGTGCTCTGATGATCTTGATAATGGCCTACGGCTCTCGCGGTCGTTCCTGAAGGAGTATTCATGCGTCCCTCCCTGCAGCGTACGGTCACCGGTGGCGCTCTCTCGATGACGTTCCTGGGAGCCGGGCTCGTCGCCGCGCCCTCGGCCTCCGCGGCCGCGGCGTACAACGGCGCCTGCGGGGCCGGATACTCCGTCGTCAATTCGGGTGCGGTCGGCACCCGGGGAATGACGTATCTGACGTACAGCGCGGCCACGGGGAAGAACTGCATCGTCACCATTCGCAACACGCCGGGTACGGGCGTCTACATCTACGCCGGATTCCAGCTCGCCAACCAGGGAAACACCGCCGTGGACGACCACGGGACGTACACCAGCTACGCGGGCCCCGTGTACATCAGCGGCAAGGGGTCCTGCATCGACTGGTCCGGGGCGATCGGCCCCGCGCCCGAGCAGTACGTGATCCGGTACGCGACGAACTGCGGCTGATCCATCGGGCGGCAGCCCGGGTTCCCCTGCATCGTGGCGGCGCACCGGTCCCTACGGGATGCCGCCACGGCTGCGGGAACGCGCCTGCCGGAGGGGGCGGGCTCAGTCCGCCGCCCCGGCGGCCGGAGCGCGATCCTCACCGCGCGGGAGTCGGTAGACCGAGACATGGGACCCCGAGTCGGCGGTGAACCGGCCGCCCTGCCAGTCCGCGTGCCTGGATTCGAGTGCGAACCCGGCGAGCTGAGCCATGAGGTCGAGCTCCGAGGGCCAGATGTAGCGGTGCGGGCTCTGGAACAGACCCGCCGTCCGTTGGCCCTCCAAGAAGTCGAAATGGTGCGAGACGACATGCTGGTTGAGCACGTCGTAGGTGTCCAGGCTGATGCGGCCGGGCTCGGACCGGCAGACCACGGCCTTCTTGTCCGGCGGCAGCTTGTGTACCTCGGGCACCCATAGTTCGATCACGAACCGGCCGCCGGGTGCGAGATGGCGGGCCGCGTTGCGAAAGCACTCGACCTGCTCGGACTGGGTCTGCAGCAGCGAGATCGCGTTGAAGACCAGGTAGACGAGCCGGAAGCGGCCCGCGCCGGGAGCCGTCGCGGTGGCCATGTCGCCCAGGACGACGGGGACCGCCTCCTCGTCGGCCTTGGTGCGCAACCGGTCGACCATGGGCCGGCTCAGCTCGATGCCGGTGACCGCGACGCCCTTCTCCGCGAGCGGGACGGCCACCCGGCCCGTGCCGATGGCGAACTCCAACGCTCCTCCGCCGTCGGCGAGTTCAGCGAGAGTGTCCACGGTCGGCCCGAGGACATCACGAGCGAACATGCCGGTGCCGGGTGTGTCGTAGCCGCCGGCAACACCTGCGTCCCAGATCTCTTCCTGTCTCATGCGGCACATGGTCCGGGAGGAGCGGGGCGGGCGTCGACAGGATTTCCGCGCGGGGGCGCGGTGAGGTTGCGTACTCCTTGTGCAGGTCCTTACGGGGGCCGGGGGCCGGCCCCCGCGAGGTGGTGGATCACCCCCGGGACTGGCCCCGCTCGAAGTACGCGACCAGTTCCGGGGCGAGGACGGGTACGCGCTCCGGGGTGCCCCCTGTGCGCAGGGAGGACGTGGCCCGTATCCCCGCCGTGTAGTTGCGCCAGTAGTCGGGGGTGAAGTGGCATTGCTGGTACGAGGCGAGGACGCCGTTGTCGAGGCGCATGTTGAGCAGCGAGACGTCCTCGACGTCGATGACGGGGTTCAGCGCGCGCGGGGTGTGCGGAGGCCAGTGGCCGTCCTTGGTGTACCAGTCGTCGGCCTTGGGCACCCCCGGCGCGCGCCGGTGCGGGTTGTCCCCGTAGACCATCAGGTCGCCCAGCGCCCGGACGTCGCGCGCGTAGCCTCCCGCCAGCCGGTGCAGTACGTCGATGTCGTGTGCGGCCTTCTGGAGCATCAGGCCCGTCGTGTAACGCCGTCCGAAGCGAGCAGTGCCAGGTGGTCGTCGATCCCGCGGGCCGCGGCTTGCGGGACGAGCGTGCTCCACGGCCCGTAAGAGACC
Source organism: Streptomyces silvae (assembly GCF_016745505.1). GTDB lineage: Bacteria > Actinomycetota > Actinomycetes > Streptomycetales > Streptomycetaceae > Streptomyces > Streptomyces silvae. The sequence continues at coordinate 35,959 of NZ_JAERUC010000172.1, forward strand.
CGGGTCCACCGGATCGACGCGCCCCCGGGGGCGACGGTGCACGAGGGCGGGCACGCGGTGGCCCACACACTGCGCCCGGACGCGACGTCGGGCCCGGCTGGGCAATGGCACGTACGGCCGGTGGGCTGAGCAGCGCGATGGTCGCGCTCCACGGCTGGGACGGCTCGACGGCGCAGGTGGCCCGGGACGTGGAGTCCAACGCGTACGGACCGCAGTCGGGCACCCGGCCTGCGGCTGGAGGGTCATCCGGGCGGCCAGAGCGTTCTGGTGTCCCTCGTCGCGCTGTCCCGTGACACGGTGCATCCGGAGGCACTGCGCCACGCGGTCTCCGTGCGTGCGGCCGGTGACGGACCGGTCACGCTGGCCTTCCTGGGCGGCACGACCGTGGAGGTGGGAATGGAGTCAACAAGTACCGCGGGGCCCCGTTCGTGCCGGAGCGGTGCCGAGAGCACCATGGAGGGGTGAGCCGCCGACGCGGACCATCAGGGGTCACCGCAGGAAGGGGCCCGGAGCAATGAGCAGCCGCGCATCCGCCGAGGGCCGGGGACCGGTGCCCGGGCTCCCCGAGGCCTGGTCGTCTTCGGCAGGAGGGCTGCTCGATCTGCTGGGTGTGTCGGCCATCGTGCTGGACGACTCCGGGCGGATCGTGTTCTGGAGCCCGCAGGCCAGTGATGTCTTCGGCTACTCCTCCGAGGAAGCGCTGGGCCGTCACGCCGCCCGGCTCCTGCTGCGCGAGGAGGACCGTGACCTCGCGACGCGGCTGTTCGCCGAGGTCATGAGATCAGGGGAGAGCTGGGCCGGTGCGTTTCCCGTCCGGCGGAAGGACGGCAGCACCCGGCTCGTGGAGTTCCGCAACGTGCGGCTGCAGGACGACCTGGGTGATGTGTACGCCCTGGGCATCGCCGCCGAACAGCGCGTGCTGGAACAGGTGGAGAACAAGCTGGCGCTGTCGGAGCAGCTGGTGTCCCAGGCACCCGTCGGCATCGCCCTGCTGGACACCGACCTCCGCTATCTCCTGGTGAATCCGGCGCTGGAACGCATCAACGGGATCCCGGCCGCCGACCATCTCGGACGGCGCCCCCACGACATCCATGACTCGCCCGCGGTCGGCTCCGTCGAGGAAGTGATGCGGGAGGTCCTGGCCAGCGGTACGCCTGTGATCGACCAGTACCTTGTCGGCCGCACCCCCGCGGACCCCGACAACGACCATGCCTGGTCGGTGTCGTACTACCGGCTCCACGGGCCCGGCGGGCGGGTGGTCGGAGTGGCGAACTCGGTCGTCGACGTCACCGAGCGCCACCGGGCGGCAGCGGAGGCGGACCGGGCCCGGCACCGGCTGGCACTGATCGCCGATGCCTCCGCGCGCATAGGGACCACGCTGGAGGTGGAGCGCACCGCCCGGGAACTGGCACAGATCGCCGTACCGGAACTGGCGGACGTCGTGGCCGTCGACGTCCTCGACAGCGTCCTGGCCTGCCGCCGGACCGACGAGCGACACGACGGACCCGAGCTGTTCCGCGCGCTCGCGGTCGCCGCCGCCTATCCCAACGAGGCCACCGGCGCCGCGGACGAGGTCGGAAGCGTCGCCGCGTACGGCCCGGACCGGCTGGTCACCCGGTGTGTGCACACGGCCCGGCCCGTCCTCGTACCCCACACCGGTCCCGAGGACCTGCTGCACATCGCACGTGACAAGGACGCCGCCGCCGCGTTGGCCCGGGCGGGCGTCCACTCCTATCTCGCCGTGCCGCTGATCGCCCGCGACCAGGTCCTCGGTGCGTTCGACCTGATCCGGGCCCGTAACCAGGCCCCCTTCGACGAGGACGATCTTCTGCTGGTCAGGGAACTCGCGGCCCGGGCCGCCGTCGCCATCGACAACGCCCGCTGGTTCCAGAGCGTGCGCGACTCCGCCGAGAGCCTCCAGCGCAGCGTGCTCCCCACCCATGCTCCCCGCCTCACCGGTCTGGAGGTCGCCTCGCTGTATCAGCCGGCGCAGGCGTCGAGCGAGATCGGCGGGGACTGGTACGACGTCATCCCCCTGTCCGGCGACACCTCCGCCCTGGTGGTCGGCGACGTGATGGGCAACGGGATCGGCGCCGCGGCGACGATGGGGCGCCTGCTGACAGCCACCCGCGCCTACGCCGACCTCGACCTGGAGCCCGCGGAGGTGCTCCGCCACCTCGACAACCTCACCTCCGGACTCGGGCAGTCCATCGCCACCTGTCTGTACGCCGTCTACGACCCGCACCGGCACCGCTGCCGTGTCGCCAACGCCGGGCACCTGCCACCGGTCCTGGCGCGCCCGGGCCGGAGCCCCGAACTCCTGGACCTCCAGGCCGGGGCGCCCCTCGGCGTGGGCGGGGTCCGGTTCGACACCACCGCCTTCGACCTGATGCCCGGTGACCGGCTCCTCCTCTACACCGACGGCCTCGTCGAGACACGTGACCAGCCCATCGACGAGCGGCTGGGCGCCCTGCTCCGGGCACTCGACGAACCACGCCGGCCCCTCGAAGCGACCTGCCGGCACCTCCTGGACACGTTGCGGCACCCGGGCGACCACGACGATGTCGCGCTCCTGATCGCTCAGGCTCAGCCGGTGGCTTCCGCGGCCGACGGCGCACGTGGGTCGGAGCCGTAGGCGCTGCCACGACCCCACCGGTCGCCGTACCTGCGCAGCCTGCCCCGCTCGACGCCCGACACGTCCACCGCAGCCGTCGGCGTGTCTAGTCCTCGCTCAGGAGGGTGCCCCGGAGCACCTCGATCAGGTCGCCCGGATCGGCATCGGCCAGCTCGTCGAAGGCGCCGGAGTGCCGCCCCAGCAGGACCCCGGCCATCGCGGCCGCCACCAGCTCGGCGCGCAACCCCGGCCGGTCCGCCCCCTCACGGACGAAGCGCCTCCGGAGCGGCTCGACCAGACGCGTGTGCAGTGCCGCCCGTGCGGCCTCCTGCGCCGCAGGTTCGCTCAGGGGCTGAACCGCGACCTGGAGCAGCGGGACGGGACCGCGCCGGTCGGCCCGGTCGAAGACCTCGCGCAGCCGCTCGTCCTCGTACAGGTCGGCAAAGGCCACGTCGCCCGCCTCCGCCTGGAGCGCGGCGACGTAGAGCAGGGTCTTGCTGCCGAAGTAGCGGGCGATCAGCGTCGGATCCACGCCGGCCCGCCGGCCGATGTCCCGGATGGTGGTGCGGTCGAAGCCCCGCTCCCCGAACAGTTCGCTCGCCGCTGTCAGCAGGAGCTCACGACTGCGCGCCGCATCACGCCGGCGCCCGGGAGCCTCGCCGGTCACCGCTGTGCCCCTGCGCCGGGAACGAGACCCTCGCTGTCCGCGCCCGCGCCGGCCGTCGCGGGGCGTGTGTCCGGCATCCGCAGGGAGCCGCCACGCATGCCCGTGCGGATCAGTACGTAGCCCACCAGTGCCGTGGCGGCCCAGACCGCACAGCCCGTCAGCCCGGCCGTCCGGTACCCGCTCCCGGGGGGAATCTCCTGTCCGGAGGAGGTCGCGGCCTGGAGGATCATGGCGCTCAGGGCGCTTCCGGCCGAGTATCCGATGTATTTCACGACCTGATTGAAACTCATCGCGCTGCCCGTCTCGTGCGCGGGGACGCTCGCGACGACGAGTCCCGGCGTGACCGCGAAGTTCATGCCGACACCCAGCCCGGCCAGGGCCATCGTCACGAAGATCTCCCACAGCCGGCCGTGGGCGAACACGAAGGTCAGCAGAGCCGCGAGCGACAGCAGACAGCTGACCGGCAGCAGTCGCACGGGCGGCTGGGTCCGGACCAGGATCCGCACCACACGGCCGGCCGCCAGACTGCCCACCGAGAACGGCACCAGGATCAGCCCGGTGACCACCACGGAGGCCCCCAGTCCGTACCCGGCACCGGGCGGCGTCTGCACGTACCGGGTCACGAGCGAGATCAGCAAGTACATGCCGACGCCGCCCATCATCGTGGTCAGGTGCGCGGCGAAGACCGTACGGTCCCGGATCAGCCGCAGATCCACCAGCGGGTGGGCGGTACGCAGCCCGTGCAGCACCCAGCCGAGCAGCACCAGCACGGAGACTGCGCCGAGGACCAGCAGCCGGGGCGATCCCCAGCCCCAGCTCTCGCCCTGGGTGAGGGCGAACAGAAGCCCTCCCATGCCGAAGGCCAGGAGCAGCGCCCCCGGTACGTCCATGGGGTGCGCCGGGCGCGGCGGAGTCCTCGGCAGTACGAGCGCCGCGGCGGCGAAGGCCAGAGCGGTGGCGACCACGGCGAACCAGAACCCCGCGTACATCCCGAGGGTCTCGGCGAGCAGGCCGGTGAGCGGGTAGCCGACGCCGACGCCGGCCGCCGTGGTCAGCGACAGCGTCGACAGCGCCGCCCTGGCCCGCTGCGGGGGTACGGAGTCGCGCGCGGTGGCGATCGCCAGCGGCACCAGGCCCATCCCCACGCCCTGCATCGCCCGCCCCACGATGAGGCAGGCGAACCCCAGCGGAAGGGCGGCCATCAGGCTCCCGGCCATCACCACGCCGAGACCCGTCAGGATCACCTTCTTGCGGTGGGGGCCGTCGCCCAGGCGTCCCATCGTCGGGGTCGCGACGGCCCCGACCAGCATCGTGACGGTGAGCGACCACTGCGCATCGGACACCGACACATGATCCACGGCGGCGATCGTCGGGATCAGCGGAGCCCCGAGGCTGCTGATGACGGCGACGAGCATGCAGAGGGAGACCAGCACCGGGACGAGGGCCCGCTGTCGCCAGGGGGAGGGGACGGAAGGGCCTATCGGGTGCACGAGGCGGATCTCCTGTCGCCGAGCTGTGTCATCGAGCGATGTCTTCGCATGATGACATAGATGGCTCGTCCACGCATCCATCCGGCCGCGGCGGCATGCACGGGGCCCGCGACGACCAGCTCGGGAGGCCACTCGGCCGGCGAAAACGCAACTTCGACAAGGCCCGCGAAGGAAGCTACGTTCACCTGGTCCTCGGCAATTCCCCACGCCCGCACGGGAGTTCCTTCGGGCCGGTCCACCCGCCAGGGACGGGCCGGTCACGCCCCACGCATCTTCGCCCCCATGCGTGAGCCACCGGACCGGGGCCTACCAGCCCCCCACCAGGGAGAGATGCATGCCCCAGCTTGCTCTGTACACATTCGGCGTCCTGAAGTCGCCTCTCGCCGATCCCGCACCGCTCACGCGCGAGTTCTACGACATCGGTGAGGCCGTCTACCGGGAGATCGACCGGCGCCCCGGGTACCTCGCTCGCGCTGAAGCGCTGGACGGTGTCCCGGGCATGCTCTTCGGTGCGGACTGGGGTGCATGGGGAGAGTTCGCCGTACCGGCCTGGTACGACAAGGGCCGTACGGCGGACACCACCGCCCTGGCCACCACCCTCTCGCTCTGGACCGGCCTGCGCCCCGCTGTCGACGCCGTCTACACCGGCCTGCACCGGACGGCGCTCAACAGGCGTTACGACTGGTTCGAGAGGCCCGCGCACCCGAATTACGTGTTCTGGTGGGTCTCCGACGGCGAGACACCCACCTGGCAGGACGGGGTCTCCAGGCTGGAACACCTCCACGACCACGGCCCCACGCCGCGCGCCTTCACCTTCCGCCACTCGTTCACCCCGGAGGGAACGCCGGCCGGACCCGAAGGGACCGGGCCGAAGAGCGACCGGGCTCGTTGACAGGAAAGGCTGGAAAGCCTGAACGGCTGGGCTTGCAGTTGTCGCTGCGGCAGCTTCTACCGTCCTTGACAGGGCCGGAAAGACCGGCCCCGTGACGTGATCGTGAGGGAGACGGCGATGAGCTGGCCGATTGCGGAGGTCGCACGCATGTCGGGCGTGACCGCCCGGACCCTGCGGCACTACGACGAGATCGGCCTGCTGCCACCGGCCGGAATCGGGCCCAACGGCCACCGCTACTACGAGGAGCACCAATTGCTGCGGCTGCAGCAGATCCTCGTACTGCGGGCACTCGGCGTAGGGCTTCCCGAGATCGGCCGGATCATGGCTGAGGAGATCGACGCGGTGGTCGCCCTGCGCGGACACCGTCGCAGACTGCTCGCCGAGCGTGACCGGCTCGAAGCCCTGGCCGCCACCGTCTCCCGCACGATCGCCGAACTGGAGCAGTCCAGGAAGGACGGCACACCCATGACCGCAGTCAACCGACCGGAGAACCTGTTCGAGGGCGTCCAGCCCTCCCGGTACCAGGAGAGCCTGCGTGACTTCCCCGAGCACGCCGAGGAGGTGTCACGAAGGGTCGCGGTGATGACCCCGCAGGACATCGAGGCCGGGCAGCGCGAGCGCACGAAGCAGATGATCCTGCTGGCCGACCTGATGGCCGACGGACGCCCGGCTGACGCCGAGCCCGTGCAGGACCGGATCGACACCCAGTACAGGGCCTTGACCGAGCTGCGCCCCGTGTCCGCGGAGGAGTACCGCGCCCTCGGACGCTCCTGCGTGGACAACGAGGCGTGGCGGGCGGCGTACGAGGCGATCGCGCCCGGTCTGGCCGCGTACCAGCGGGACGCGATCGAGGCGTACGTCACCACCCGGCTCAGCTGACCCGGAACCGGGCCGGCCCGCCGGAAGCCATCGCCCGCGCACCGCACCGCACCGCACCGGCCAGCCACACCGAAAGCCCGGCCGATCGGCTGGTGCGCGGGGCCGGCGGAACCGGGTAACGTCTTTGCCATGTTCTTCCGGACGTCGATCTACGAGTGAGAGCGTGACGGGCTCCTGCGTACGCCCTTCGATGTCAGCAGGAACCCGTCCCCCACCGACGAATCCGTCGATCATTCACCTCATTACCGGGAGAACCCGTGACCGTGAGCAAGAACATCAACAACCCCGTGGGCATGGGCGGCGGCAAGCGCAAGAGGTTGTCCCGCACCGAACGGCAGAACAACGGTCCGCATCGCAACCTCGACCGCCAGGGTGCGGCCGACAAGAAGGCGGAGCTGGTACGCAAGATGCGCGAGAAGGCGGGCCTGGGACCGGCTGACGGCACCGGGCAGACGGGCGACGACACCGCACAGAGCTGAGAGCCCCCAGGGCAGCTCCGCACGGCCGCAGGGCCCGGCACCGCGAGGCGCGGTGCCGGGCCCTGCGGCCTACGGGCCGCCCGGCGGGGCTGCCCCTGCGGCGCGGAAATCGGGGCAGCCCAGGATGCGCAGGAACTTGCTGGGGTCCAGCGGGTAGGGAACCACCGTCCCCAGGTCGTGGAACCCGATGCGCCGGTAGAACGCCAGGGCGCGGTGATTGTCCTCGCGCACCCCCAGCGTGAGCCGGGCGCGGTCGATGTGCTCGCGCGCGAAGTCGACCGCCGCCTCCATCAGCGCCCGCGCCGGACCGTCCGGACCGCGGTGCGCCGGGGCGACGTAGACGGCGTACACGTGTGCGGTGTCGGGGATGTCCGCCAGGGGTGCGGCTCCGGCGGTGCCGGCCCAGGAGCCGGTCTCGTCGACGGCCACGAACAGCCCGTCGTCAGCCGCGGCTGCGGCCCTCTCCGCCTGCTCCCGCCATGCGCGGTCCGGGAGCGCGACGGCATCGGCGTGACGTACACCGAAGGCACCGGGCGAGTCCAGCAGGGACTCCAGGCGTACGGCACGCAGCTCGCGCCACTCCTCCGCCCTGATCCGGCGTACGACGTACTTCATGGTCCTCATTCTGCCCGGGGCGGTCGGGGGCGGGTTGCCGGCACGGTGTCCTTGCGCCGTCACGGGTCCCGGCGCCGGTATGCCGGTGCGGGCGATGGCGCGGTGCGGGCGAAGTGGTCGTCGGCTCGGGCCGATCGGAGCAGGATCTTCGTGACCTTCCCGTCGGCGGTGCTGATCCCGATCGTGGCGAGGGGATGTCCTCCCGGGGCGATGAGGTACATCGGTTCTCCGTTGACGACGATCCTGCAAGCCGCCTGGATGCGGTCACGGTGGTGAGCGGTTTCGGTGGCGATGTCGAGGGCTCCGACGACGGTCGTGCGGGCTCCGGGAGGCAGGAGCGCTGCCTCGGCGTCGCGGACACAGTCCGGCGCGAGCAGCTGCAGCATCCTGCGGGTGTCCCCCGTCCGGGCCGCCGCCATGAAGGCCTCGGCGACCTGCTGGTCCGGCCGGCCGGCCTGGAGCGAGGCGTCCTGGGGCCCGTCGAGGCGCTGTCGAGCCCTGCTGGCGTGCTTCTTGGCGCTGGGCACCGTCCCGCCCAGCACATGTGCGATCCGGTCGAACGGCACGGAGAACAGGTCGTGCAGGACGTAGGCGACCCGTTGAGGCGGGGTCAGCTGCTGCATCAGGACCATGAGCGCCCGGGAGACGTCCTCCGCGCGAAGGACCGCTTCGTCCGCGGCCAGTCCCGCGGCCGGGACGGCGTGCGCGAGCAGCGGCGCCTCGTTGCGACGGCGCCGGGCACGCAGCTCGTCCAGGCAGACCCTGGCGGTGACGGTCGTGAGCCAGGCGGACGGGCTCTCGATCGGCGGCGACGGCCGGGCGGCCCCGGCCCGCAACCAGGCCGTCTGGACAGCGTCCTGGGCGTCATGAGTGGAGCCGAGCATGCGGTGGGCGACCGACAGCAGATGCGGTCGCACGGCCTCGAAGTCCTCGAGCGTGATCGGCATGGGTGTCACCTTTCCGGGCCGGCTGACGTCAGGACGGTCGGTGCAACCCATTCCTGTTCACGTCCCGAGGAGATGACGACGTCATGACCCTACAGATGGTGCGGCTCCGCACCGCCGGCGAACCGGCTGCCGAGGCCGGGCCGCCACGCGCGAAGGTGAGGGAGGCGGCCCCCGCGGTGCCACCCCGGCCGCTCAGCGACGTGAGGGCGTACGACTCATGAGCTCCGTACTCGTCATCGCCACGGTCGGATGCGTCCTCGCGAACACGTTCGTGGCGATCGCGGACTACATGCGAGCACCGTTCGTACGGGAGAACTCGGCAGAGGTCGGACTCCCGCCGGCTGCGCTGCCGTACCTGGCGACCCTCAAACTGGCGGGCGCCGCCGGGCTTGTCATGGGACTTCTCGGCGCGCACGGGCTGGGCCTGGCGGCAGGAATCGGCTTGACCGCGTTCTTCGCCGGCGCCGTCATGGCCCACGTCCGCGCGCGCGTCTTCCACAACATCGTCTTCCCCGGCGGCTACCTGCTGCTGGCGGTTGCCGCCACCGGCTACTTCGCGGGCAGATCATGACCCGCACCGACGTACCCGTCGGAGCAGCGGTCCACCGTTCTCCCCGACCGTGGTTTCAGGGGCGGGGCCGGGTCGCGGTGTCGAGGTAGAAGGCGTCGATGCTCTGGACGGCCTGCTCGAATTCCTGCAGGTTGACCGGCTTGGTCACATAGGCGTTGGCGTGACTGCTGTACGCGCCGGTCACGTCGTCCGGGGCGGTGGACGTGGTGAGGACCACCACCGGGATGGTGTGCAGGTCCTCGTCGTTCTTCAGGACCTTCAGCAGCTCACGGCCGTTCATCCTCGGCATGTTCAGGTCGAGGACGATCAGGTCGGGCCGCGAGTTGCCCGGGGCGCGCAGGTGCTCCAAGGCGGCGACACCGTCGGTGACCTGGACCAGATTGCGGGCTCCGCGCTCGGCGAGGGCTTCCTCGATGAGCATGGCGTCGGCGATGTCGTCCTCGACGAGCAGAACGTCGAACGCGCGGGAGGGGGTGGTGCTCATCATCGGATGCTCCGTGGGTTTCTCGTCGGAGTGCTGGAAGAGGCCCGGCCAGCGGCGGCGTGCGCCTTGCCGGCTCATACCGCAGGCGGCACCGAGCTGGGGGTAGCCGGCACCCGCGCGGGCGGCAGCCACGGCTGCTTCCCGCTGGAGCCGCTCAGCCGCCTGCTGAAGGTTTTCCAGCACATGTAGCAGAGCCAGAGCCGGCGCCGGGTCGTCCGGCGCCGGACGCCGTGAGGTTTCCGACAAACGGCGAGCGAGGCGCTGCGCAAGACTGTCGACCTCTGCGTCCGCGATGAGGGCCGTCTCATCCGGCGTGGTCCGCAGTTCGAAGTTCTTGCCTGGCATGTCCGGCACTCTAGGGCCTCGAAGCTCTCTGTGACAACAATCGTTGTCACCCATTAGAGTGTGCTGGCCGCTCCTCCGGGCGGCTGCCGCAGCGAGGAGTCCACCGAATGACCGGGAATACGAAACCACCGCGTACGCGGTGGTTCTCCACGTGGACGACCCGGCGGTGGCTTCGCGTGGGTGCGGCCGTCTCCCTGGCGGTGCTGGCCCTCCTCGGGACGACCGGGGCATGGGTGCTGGCACGGAGCGCGTCGATCAGCAGCGATCTCGTGGACGTGCGGTCCCCGGCGCTGGCACAGGCGATCCGCCTGGAATCGGCTCTGCTCAACCAGGAGACGGGCATCCGTGGCTACGGACTGACCGGCTCACGGGAGTTCATCACTCCGTACGAGGACGGCCTCGCCAAGCAGAAAGCCGTCGTCACGGAGCTCTCCGGGCTGCTCCGCGACGACCCGGCCGGCCTCGACGACCTCGAAGCCGTGCAGGACGCCACGGCCACGTGGCAGGAGAGGATCGCACGGCCGATCACCGCGGCACCCGGCGGCTCACCCTCCCCGCTGGCCACCCAACGGGCGGCGGAGGGCAAGCAGACCTTCGACGAGGTACGCGCGGCCGTGAGCCGCCAGCAGGAACGGCTGCGCTCGGAGGTCGTCCGGGTGAAGGGCGACCTCAAGGCCACGATGGCCTTGCGTAACGGGGTCTTCAGCGCCATCGCCGCCCTGATGGTCGTCCTGACGGCCTTCGTCTTCGAAGGACTGCGCCGCGGCATCAACCGGCCGCTGGAACAGCTCGGCACGGACGCCCGGATCATCGCCGGCGGTGACTTCGACCACCCCATCGCCCCGACCGGGCCCGCCGACCTGAGACGTCTGAGCAGCGAGATCGACTTCATGCGCCGCCGCCTGGTGCGGGAGCTGGCCTTCAGCGAGGAGTCACGTCAGCGGCTCGACGCGCAGGCCGCGAACCTTCAGCGCTCGAACGCCGAGCTGGAGCAGTTCGCGTACGTGGCCTCCCATGACCTCCAGGAGCCGCTGCGCAAGGTCTCCAGCTTCACCCAGCTCCTTCAGCGGCGCTACGGAGGACAGCTCGACGACCGGGCCGATCAGTACATCGACTTCGCGGTCGACGGGGCGAACCGCATGCAGACCCTCATCAACGACCTGCTCGAGTTCTCGCGGGTCGGACGGGTGAACCACACACACCAGAGCATCGACCTGGACAAGGTGCTGGAGCGGACCCTGTCCGGGCTGAGTGTCGCCATCGAGGAAACCGACGCGACGATCACCCACGACCCTCTGCCGACGCTGGTCGCGGACCCCACCCAGATGGGCATGCTCTGGCAGAACCTGATCGGCAACGCGGTCAAGTTCCGTCGGCCGGACGAGACACCGAAGATCCATGTCACGGCGGCCCGTGAGGACGACCTGTGGCGGTTCACCGTCACCGACAACGGCATCGGCATCGCACCGGAATACGCCGACAAGGTCTTCGTGATCTTCCAGCGCCTGCACACAAAGGACGTCTACTCCGGCAGCGGCATCGGCCTCGCGATGTGCAAGAAGGTCGTGGAGTTCCACGGCGGCACGATCTCCGTCGACACGGCGTACCAGGAAGGCACGCGCATCACCTTCACGCTGGCGCCGGAACCGCCGGAGAATCCGGGTCCTTCCACCCTGCCGGAGGCCAGCCGCTCCGGCGCGGAGCGGAGCGGATGAGATGACCACCGCCATGCCGGACGCCGTGGAGGCGGCGTCCGACGAGCCGACGTACCGCATCCTGCTGATCGAGGACGACGAGGGCGACGCCCTGCTCGTCGAGGAGCTCCTGCACGACACCGGGCTACGGTTCGAACTGACCACCAGGACCACGCTGGCCGAGGCCCGCGCCGAACTGACGCTCACCCCGATCGACTGCATCCTCCTCGACCTGCACCTGCCCGACGTGTCGGGCATAGAAGCGGTCGCCGCGGTCCGGATCCTGGCCCCGAACACCGCGGTCATCGTCCTGACCGGGCTGTCCGAAGCGCAGGCGGGCACGGACGCCATGGCCGCGGGAGCACAGGACTACCTGGTCAAGGGCAAGGTCGAAGCGGACCTGCTGCACCGCACGGTGCGCTACGCCGTCTACCGCAGCCGGACCGAGCGCGCGAGCGCCCTGGCCCAGGTCGCCCAGATGCGGGCCGAGGAGAACGCCCGTCTGGAGCGGGGCCTGCTGCCCCAGCCGATGCTCGACACCTCCACGGTGAAAGTGACCTCCCGCTATCTGCCGGGGGCCGCGATGGCCCTCCTCGGCGGGGACTTCCTCGACGTCGTGGAGGGGGACGACGGGCTCCTGCACGCCGTCGTCGGCGATGTCAGCGGACACGGCCCCGACGCGGCCGCCCTCGGTGTCTGCCTGCGCATCGCGTGGCGCTCGCTCGTACTCGGCGGACACCGCGGCGAGGACCTGCTGCACCTGATGGAACGCATCCTGATCGCCGAACGCGGCAGCCACCACCTGTTCGCCACCTGCACCCTCCTCACCATCGACCAGGACGCCGCTACCGCCACCCTCCACCTCGCCGGCCACCACGAGCCCCTCCTCACCACCGCGGAGGGCACCCGGGAACTGACCGCCGCGCACGGCATCGCACTCGGCATCGTCCCCGAACTGCGCAGCTGGCCCTCCACCGTCATCCCGCTCCCGGCCGCCGGAGCGCTCACCCTCTACACCGACGGCCTCACCGAAGGGCACAACGGGGCATCGAGCGAACGGCTCGGCGTGGAAGGACTGCTCACGCTGATCGAGAACCTGCCGCCGGCGGACCCGGCCCGCCACGTCGACCTCCTCATCCAGGAGACCAACGAGCTGAACGCCGGACGCCACTCCGACGACCTGGCCGTGCTCCGCCTCGACTGGGGCCGGTAGGCAGCCGGTTGACGAGTCGGTGAGCCGGGCGCCGCGTGGGGGTCTCAGCTGGAGGACGGTGCGCGGGTCCCGTAGTCAGCCCGTACTCAGAAGGCGTACCGGACGCGCAGCCATGGTGCGTGCGTGACGATCAGTTGCCGGAGGTGCTCCAGTGACTGCCGTTTGATGTCCCGGGAGTAGCGGACGTTGAGGGCTCCGTTCTGCGAGCGCTTGGTCTCCTGGGCGGCCGGCTGCCACAGCACTTCCTCGGCGCGTGGGTGCCAGCCCAGGTTGACCTCGTGGAGCGACCGGTTGTGGGTCAGCATGATGATCTCGGCCGCGGCCTGCTGCTTCACACGGGTGGGCAGGACGTCTTCGAGGTGGGCGAGCAGGTCGGCCCAGTCCCGCTGCCACCCCGGGCGCAGGATGACGGGCGAGAGATTGAAGTGGACCTCGTAACCGGCGTCGAGGAAGTCGGCGGCCGCGGCGATCCTGCCGTCGATCGGGCTGGTCCGGATGTCCAGCAGCCGGGCGTCGTCGGCGGGCATGAGGGAGAAGCGCACCCGGGTGCGCCCCTGGGGGTCGAGTGCGAGCAGGTCGGGGTTGACGAACTTGGTCGCGAAGGAGGCCTTCGCCGTCGGCATGCCTCGGAAGGCGGCGACGAGGTCCGCCGTGTTGTCGCAGACCAGGGCATCGACCGAGCAGTCACCGTTCTCGCCGATGTCGTAGACCCACGCCTGGGGATCACACTGGTTGGGCTCGGTCTTGGGGCCCTGGGCCCGTACGTGGCGGCGGACGTGGGCCACGATCGCCTCGATGTTGGTGAACAGCGTGATGGGGTTGGCGTAGCCCTTGCGACGGGGGACGTAGCAGTAGGCGCAGGCCATCGCGCACCCGTTGGAGGGGCCGGGAGCGATCCAGTCGGCCGACCTGCCGTTGGGGCGTGTGCGGAGTGTGTGCTTCACCCCGAGGACGAGCGTCCCGGTCTTGATCCGGACCCAGCGGGCGGTGTTGCCGTCGTTGCCGTGGAGGGAGGGGATGCCCCAGTGGCTCGCGACCTCGGTCACGCGCGCTCCCGGCAGCCGGGCCATGATCTGTCGGCCGCGTGGGGAGTCGAGCGCGGCCGGCTCGGCGTAGACCTCCCTCACGTCGAGCATGCGGCGGGCTTCCGGGCTGTCCCGGAAGGCCGGCTGCGCGTCCGGCGTCGCTGCGATGTCCGACCACCCGAAGAGCGCCTGCTGCTCAGGCTCTCCCGAGGCGGCTCCCGGCGACGGCTGGACCACGTTCCTCTCCTCTCCCCGTGTGCGTACTGCCGAAGGGACCCTCAGTCACGACGGCCGCGCTCCTGCTCCAGCAGCGCGTCGAGATCGCGGAGCCGGTCCAGCCCCCGCACCGCCTGGGTCATCCGCGCGTTGTGTTCGAACCGGTCGCGGTGGCGGTGCAGGAGATTCCAGTATCCGGCGGTGAAGGGGCAGGCGTCCTCGCCGACCCGTACGGACGGCTTGTAACGGCAGGAGCCGCAGAAGTCGCTCATGCGGTCGATGTACGCGCCTCCGGACGTGTAGGGCTTGGTGGTCATCCGGCCCCCGTCCGCGTACTGCGACATGCCCACCACGTTCGGGACCATGACCCAGTCGTAGCCGTCGACGAAGCTGCGGTGGAACCAGTCGGTGACGGCCCCGGGATCCCATCCGCGTTGCAGGGCGAGGCTGCCCAGAATCATCAGGCGTGGAATGTGGTGGGTCCAGCCGGTCGTCCTGACCTGCTCCAGGACGTGGGCGAGGCAGTTCGCCTCCGTGCCGTCCGGGGACAGTTCCGTGAACCAGCCGGGCAGCGGCTCGTGGTGGCCCAGGGTGTTGCTCGCCCGGTATCGCGCACCGAAGTACCAGTAGACGTGCCAGACGAACTCGCGCCATCCGGCGATCTGTCGCACGAATCCCTCGGCGCTGTTGAGCGGCACCTCACCGGACCGCCACTGCGCCTCCGCCCGTTCGACGCATTCCGCCGGGTCCAGCAGGCCGAGGTTGAGCGACGAGGAGAGCAGGCTGTGGCTCATCGTCGCGTCCCCCGCGAGAACCGCGTCCTCGTACGCGCCGAACGTGGCGAGCCGGTGCTCCACGAAACGGCGGAGCGCGGCCAGCGCCTCCCTGCGCGTGGCGGGGAACCCGCGCGGCGCGTCCTCACCCACGAACTCGGCGTCCCCGTCACGCGACCAGCGGTCGAGGTCGGCCCGCACCTCGGCGTCGATGTCGCTCTCCCGGGGACGGTAGGCCGCCGGAACGCCCAGGCCGGTGGCGCCGCGCGGTGGTGGCTGCCGGTTGTCGTGGTCCAGGTTCCACCGGCCGCCGACGGGGCGGTCGCCCTCCATCAGCAGGTCGTGCGTCGTACGGACCCATCGGTAGAAGTCCTCCTGGCGGAGGTGCTTCTCGCCGTGGCCGTCCGCCCAGCCCCTGAACTCGTCGTGCGTCACGAGAAAGCCGCGCGCCGGCAGGACGGTGACGGAGGGCAGCGACCGTACGAAGGCGTGGGCGGCGTGGGAGGTGGGATGGTGCACGGTCACCGGGCCGTCCCCCACTGCCTCGCGCAGGCCCTGACGGTAGGTGTCCGCCTTGACGTACCGCACGCGGTCACCGAGCTCGGCGGCCCGGTGCCGCATCGCGGACAGAACCAGGTGGGCCTTCGCACGATGGAACCGCCGTCGCCGGAAGACGCTGCGGGCCTCGATCATCAGCAGCGGGGTGTCCCGGCTCGGACCACCCCGCGCCGGATCGACGAAATGAGGACCGAGCTGATCACCGAACAGCCAGTGGGTGGCGCCTGACTCCGCCTCAGCCATTCCGAGCACTCCCTCGACGAACTGTCGCCCGGCCACGCGCCGACGGGGCGGCCCACCCACTCCCCCACAGATCAAAACGCACGACGGCACCGGCAGCGCCCAGCACACGCCGGGCACTGTGAGGCACGCACGGGGGCGGCCGGTCAGATCGGTGCGGGCCGGGCTCGCTCGCCCCGCCCGATGGGGAAGACTGAGGCCATGAGAGACATCGTTTTCACGCGCGCGAGCGGCTGGATCCCGAACGTGATCCGCGAGGACGGTGAGCTGAAGCTGATGCTCGGTGCCGGGGCCGACGCCAACCACGCCCCGCGCACGTTCACGTTCCCGATCGGAGAAGCCCATCTCGCGGTGATCCGGGAGGACCTGGCCAGACACCTGCTGCTGTGGAGTGCGGTCATTCCGCTGTGCGATGCCGCCGGAACCCGGGACCGGCTCGACGAGGACGCTGCCGTCGCGCTCCTGGACCCGATCCTCCTCTCCGCGCCTGCGGACGTCGACGCGTTCTTCCGACACATCCGGTGGGACAGGGGTCAGCTCATCGCTCATGGGGCTGACATCGATCTGCTCGAGCGCGGTCAGGTCTGCGCGGCGATGCGCGCGGCGACGGAGACCTCCAACAGGAAACGAGCTCAGGAGTACGACGCGAACCGTCGTCGCGCCGAGCGCGGAACAGTGCTGGGCCCACTCGACGCGGCGCTTCTGAGGTACACGGGCCAGTACGTGCACGGCGCGACGGTTCCGAGGCGGATGCCCGACGCTGTCGACCCCGCGCTGCTGACGGAGGTCATGCGGGTGATCGCCACCGCGGAGCAGGCATGCGCCGGGATGCGGATCTGCCGCGATCCGCGACGGGGAAAGCGCGCCACCGACAAGCGCGACTGGGAGCGGATGGCTACGACGGTCGACGCGGCCGTGCGCCGTGCACACCCCGGGCTCGTCGATGACGCGGTGCGTACGGTGAGCTTCCTGATGTGCTCGGAGGCCGCGGACCGCTCCAGGAGCGCGCCCATGGAGGATGACGAGGAGCCTGACGGCACCTTTGGCGAGGGCGCGAGGAAGACGGCCCTGTCGTTCACCGACGACAAGGGCGTCGAGAAGGAGTGGCGCGCTGACGGTCCCCGGACTGCCACTGCGGTGTTCTGGGAGTTCGTCGAGGACCGCTCTGCCGGGGACAACGAAGTGTTCACCATCGAGGACGAGAAGATGGGCGAAGGGATCCAGCTCCACTTCTACGCGGATTCCCTCGCCCGGATCACGACGGTGCGGGAGGGTGAGGGCGGGGCGGATCCGGAGTACCGGGTGGAATACAGCCTGGTCGACGGGATCGGCGGGTACCGGACCCTGGTGAGCGCCTTCGTCCGCGGCGGCTGCGCGGCACTCGACCAGCACGGCTCCTGGATAGCGGACGCCGCTGAGTTCGAGCGCGCACGCCGGCGGCGCGACGCCGACTAGCCGGCCTTTGCTCGCCCCCCGTTACCTTCATGGTGCCCCCGCAACGGGGCTCCCGGCCTCCGGTCCGGCGTGAATGTTCCCCCTGTAGTTCGCATGATCCGGGGGGCACCGGGCGGGAGGCATCGGTAGACCGCTGACAGAGGCAGGACCACCAGCGTGCTGGGAGGCTCTTTGTAACGTGAATGCGGGCGACTGGTGCCACGCCAACGGGACCGGGACAGCGCGACCTCGTAAGGGATCAGCATGATCGACACCGGCGACGTGGACGCCTTCCTCGGCCTGGACGTCGGCAAGGGCGAGCACCACGGAACCGCCGTCATCCCGGCCGGCAAGCGGGTCTTCGACAGGTGGCTGCCGAACAGCGAGCCCAAGATGCGGGCCGTCCTCGACAAGCTCACCGCCAAGCACGGCACCGTCCTGTCGTCGTCGACCAGCCCGCCTCCATTGGCGCCCTGCCAACCGTACGAACTGTTTGTCGACGCACTCACTCCTTCTGGTAGCGGAGGTCTCCTGACCGTCACGTTTCTCCCCCTAGGCGGTTTCATGGGAGCACTCATCGAGCCGAGTCCGGGAACGAAGGACCGTAGGAGAGAAGTGATGGACATGCGAACCGAGGCCACCGAGAGGGCCGAGTTGGTCTTCTCCCTCTTCGACGCCAACGGCAACGGAGTCCTCGACTCCGAGGACTTCGACCTCATGACGGGACGTGTTCTGGAGGTGGCGGTCGCGTCGGACGACGGCGCCAGGGAGGCCATCCGGGCCGCGTTCCGCCGCTACTGGACCACCCTGGCCACGGAGCTGGATGCCAACGGCGATGGTGTGATCTCCGTCGACGAGTTCCGCCCGTTCGTGCTCGACCCGGAGCGCTTCGGTCCCACGATCACCGAGTTCGCCGAGGCGCTCTCCGCACTCGGCGATCCCGACGGCGACGGCCTGATCGAGCGCCCGCTCTTCGTATCGCTGATGAGAGCGATCGGCTTCGCGGAGGCGAACATCCATGCGCTTTTCGACGCCTTCGGCCCGGACGTCGAGGACCGCATCACCGTTACCACGTGGGCCAGGGGCATCGAGGACTACTACGCGCCGGACATGGGTGGAATCCCGGCTGACCAACTGGTGGCTGTCCGGGCCGTCTGACACGCCCGGACATGAGCGTTCCGTGGCGGCGCGGGCCGTCCCGGGACGCCACGGGCCGGGCCCCGGACCACCCCCACGCGCGCGGCCGTCGGCTCCGCGCGGTCAAGGCGGTGCCGGGCCCGTGCGGACGCCTTCGTGAGCGGACGTCAGGACCGGGTCTTGTACGCGAAGACCCACCGGTTCCCCTCCAGCGCGTCGTTCGGCTCGGGGAGGGGACCACGTCCCCTCTGACGGGTGAAGTCGAAGGGCGTGTGCACCGAGGTGGACCAGCCCTTGGCCGCCAGGTCACCCGCGGAGTCCGGGCGCGGTCCCCTGTCGAAGAGGTCGAGCAGATCGATGCCGATCTGCTCTCGCGTCGCCGTGTAGATCCGGCTGTCGCGGTACGCGAGCAGGTCCTCCTCCAGCTTGGCCTCGAAGGCCAGGGCGCTGCCCCCGGTGGTGAGCCGGTCCACCGTGTCGATGAGGTACGTCTCGGCGGGGCCCGGTAGGTAGAAGAGCAGTCCTTCGGCCAGCCAGACGCTTGGAGCGGCCGGGTCGAAGCCGACAGAGGTCAGGGCGGTGACCCAGTCGTCGCGCAGGTCGACCGGTACCGGGATCCGCTTCGCCTTCGGGGCGGCCGACAGATCCGTGAGCACCTGTTCCTTGAAGGCCAGCACGCCCTCCCTGTCGATCTCGAAGACGACGCAGTCGGACGGCAGGTCCAGCCGGAAAGCACGGGTGTCCAATCCCGCCCCCAGCAGGACCAATTGGCGAACGCCCTTACCGACCGACCGGTGGAGGAAGTCGTCGAGGACTCCGGTCCGCAGACCGAAGTAGCGGGCGAATCTCCCCCACAACGGGTTGTCGTCCCCTTCCGGGACCTCTTGGATGCTCACCGGCCAGTCCGCGCAGGCGGGGGCCGCACGAACGAAGTGCTCCGCGTAGACGTCCCGGGCGAGGCTGTCGTGGCGGTGGGTCTCGATCGCCCGTGCGGCGGCGACCAGGAGGGCTGTGAGTCCCACACCTGCGTCCACGCCTTCCGCACCGGTTCTCCGCGTCGCCGTGGTGGCCGTGTCCCCTTCGGTGGGGGTGAAGAACACGGAAGGGGCGCTGGTGGGAGGGTGAGGGTCTCCGGTGGTAGAGGTTTCACTCATCGGTCTCTTCTTTCCGGCAGCAGGACGGGCTTGATCACGCGTCCGGCGTCACAGTCGCGTTCGGCCTCGTTGATGTCGGCCAAGGGATAGGTGCGGATCAGTTGATCGAAGGGGAAGCGGCCGGCCTGCCACAGACCGATCAGCCGGGGTATCAGCAGTTCGGGTACGGCGTCCCCCTCGCAGATGTGCCGGATGCTGCGGCCCCCGTCGAGCGTGCCCGGTTCGAGCTGCAGTGCGGTGTGGAGGCGTGCCACGAGACCGAGGGTGCCGGTGGGGCGCAGCGCGCGGAGCGCGTCGTTGATCAGCGGGGCGGAGGCCGTGGTGTCCAGGGCGTACTGCGCGCCGCCGTCGGTGTACCGACGGATGCGCTCGGCCAGTCCGGCCGTCGCTGCGGGCAGCGGGACCGCGCCGAACCGTTCGGCCAGGTCCAGGCGCTCCGGATGCCGGTCGACGGCCACGGTCCGTACGCCGCCGGCGGTGGCCGCCATGACTGCGGCCAGGCCCACCGCTCCCGCGCCGAGCACGACGAGGGTGTCACCGGGGCCGGCACGGAAGGTGTTCAGCACGGCTCCGGCCCCGGTGAGGGTGCCGCAGCCGAGTGGACCGAGCAGTTCGAGCGGCAGGGCGGCGTCGACCCTGACGGCGTTGCGCGCCGGGACGAGGGCGTATTCGGCGAAGGAGGACTGGCCGAACCACCGGGGCGCCAGCGCTCCCCCGACGGCGTCGGTGAGCCGTGACGCGTCCTCCTCGCGTCCCCCGAAGAGGTTGAGTGAGGCGAAGGAGTCGCAGTAGGCGGGGGCAGCACTGCGGCAGTTCCGGCAGTCTCCGCAGGAATCGAAGCTCAGCACGACGTGGTCACCGAGGCCGATCGTGCTGTCCGGACCATCGCCGGACGCCACCACGACTCCGCTCCCCTCGTGGCCGAGGACCGCCGGCAGCGGGGTGCGGCCGGCTGAGTGCCGGACCGCGAGATCCGTCCGGCACATTCCGCATCCCGCGATCTCGACGAGGATCTCACCGGCGGCCGGGCCGGTACTCAGGACGATCTCCTCGACCGCGAACGGGGTCTCGTGGGAGCGCAGCACGGCTGCGCGGAACTTCATCGCCCTCCCTCCCTCGGCCGGTGCACGACGAACGGACTGAGGTTGCCGTAGAGGCCCCACGGCCCGCCCGCGACACCGACCCCGCTGTCTTTGACGCCTGCGAAGGGCTGAGCAAGGGAGAGTTCGGCGTGGTGGTTGATCCAGGCCGTGCCGCATTCGAGCCGCTCGGCTGTCGCCGCCGCCCGGTCGAGGTCGGTGCCCCACACCGAACCGCCCAGCCCGAAGCCGGTGTCGTTGGCTGCTTCGACGGCTTCGTCGAGGTCTCGGTACGGCAGCACCGGCAGTACTGGCCCGAACTGTTCCTTGGTCACCACCGGGTCGTCGGGAGGGACGTCCGTGAGGATCGTGGGAGCGAAGAAGTAGCCCGGTCCGTCAAGCCGGTGACCACCGGCCGCCGCCCGGGCGCCGACCGCCAGGGCCCGTTGCGTGAGCCGCTCGACACGAGCCAGCTGAGGGGCGTTGTTGACCGGCCCGAGCAGGGTCTCCGGGTCCAGGCCGGATCCGACGACGACGGTCTTCGCGCGGTGTGCGAGGGCCTCGACGACCTCGGCGTGGAGCCGTGCCGGTGCGTAGACGCGTTTGACCGCCATGCAGACCTGCCCGCAGTTGCGGAAGGCGGCCCAGAACAGCCGGTCCGCGACCCGGTCCACGTCGACGTCGTCCAGTAGGACGGCCGCGTCGTTGCCGCCCAGTTCCAGGGTGACACGGGCGAGTGAGGCCGCCGCAGCTGCGGCGACGGCCTGCCCGGTCGGCACCGAGCCGGTGAAGGTGACGTGGCGGATACCCGGGTGGGCGGCGAGGTGGGCACCGAGGGGTTCCCGGCCGGTGACGACGGTCAGGACATCTTCAGGCAGGGCTGTGGCGAGGACGGCACCGAGCAGTCGGGTGGCGAGGGGGGTGTACGGGGACGGTTTGAGGACCACGGTGTTGCCGGCGGCCAGTGCGGGCGCGAACTTCGCCGACGCGAGCTGGAGAGGGAAGTTCCACGGCACGATCGCGGCAACGGGGCCGAGAGAGCGCCAGCGGATCTCGCTGTGTACGGGTCGGCCGTCGTCGATCGGGCGGGCGCGGGGAGTCAGAGCGGCGAAGTACCGGAGCCGGGCCGCCGTACGGGCGACCTCGGCGTACGACTCGGCCAGAGGCTTGCCCTGTTCCCGGGTGAGCAGCGGCGCGAGGTCGTCTCCGGCAGCATCCACGGCATCGGCGGCGGCGTTCAGCCGGATGGTGCGAGCGGCCGGGTCGGCGCGCCACCCGATCCAGGCGCGCCGGGCCCGGTCGATCGCGTCGTCCAGTTCGTGCGGCTGCTGGTCAGGGGTTTCGTCGAAGGTCTCCCCAGAGGCCGGGTCGATGACGGGGAGGCCTGGGACGCGGTGTCCGGGTGCGCGGCCGGCTTCCGGTGTCGGCATCCCGGTGGTCAGTTCAGGGCCGGGACGTCGGCGGCGTGCTCCCGGGCCTGCCGGTCCATCTCCGCCCGGAAGGCGGCGACCAGGTGTGGCTGGATCCTTCCGGCATTGCGATCACCACCCGAGCAGACCGCTCCCCGCACGCCCACGATGTCCGTGCCGATACGGGTCAGCGGACCGAGATCGGCCTGCTTGACGCTGCCCGCGAGGGCGGCGAGCAGGCCGGACGCGTGGGCGCGGCGGACGAACTCGGCGCAGACGTCCGGCGGAACGTGGTCGAACAACCGCGTCCCGTCCTTGATCGCGGTGTCCAGCATGGCCGCGTCGGCACCGGCGCGGGCTGCGATGTCGGGCAGGGCGAGCGGATTCACGCAGCCGACGCGATGGGCGTCGGCGTAGCCCGAGGCGACGACCAGCGCGTCCGGGCGGTGGTCCTTCACCGCCCGGACGACCGCCCGCATGACCTCGACGCCCTGCTCAGGAGTCGTACATCCGTACAGGCCCACCTTGATGTACGTGGCGCCGGAGACGGCTGCACCGAGCGCGGCCTGCGCCACGGTGCCAGGCTTGTACGGCACGTCGCCCACGGTGGCGGACACCGGTTTGTCCGCCGGTACCGCGTCGCGGATCTCCCGGATGACCCAGGGGAAGTTGGCGCCGAGAGAGCCCTCATCGGGCTTCTTGACGTCGACGATGTCGAGGTGCTCCGCCGCTTTCGCGCAAGCGAGCGCTTCCTCGATGCCGTCCGGGGAGATGAGAAGCAACACCGTGAGCTCCTTCCGCCGCGAGTCCGCCCGGCCGGAGGACGGGGAACCGCGGATCACCTGGTCCGTGTGCGGTGTGCTCATCCTTTCCACTGCCCGCGCGCACCGGTAGGGCGTACGGAGTTCTCCGGGCGGCGCGTGTACGCACACATACGGCTCCGTGTGCACCGGCGCGAACCAGAGCCTGTTGAGCCCCGCCGGAACGCAGAGGCGCTGGTGGAACTCCCCGCGAACAGAGTGAGAGGCCGGCATCGTCACGCCGTACGCGTCCAGGCCGAGGCCACCCCGGGAGCACTGCACGATGCCGAAGGCGCGGGGCGCGCCCCACACACGGAGGCCGACATCGCCGGCGGAGTTCGCCTCAGGAGGCGCGGGACTCGGCGGATGAGCGGCTCAGGGAGCAGTTCAGCGTGGCGGCATCCCACCGGAGTCCATGTCCGAGTGACCTGAGCAACGGACCAGCTGAGAAAGCTCAGCCGCACCTGCCGGTCCCGGTTGTCGACGTTCGTGTCCACCAACCTCCGTCAGGACAACCGCCACGTTATCTGGTCACGCCCCCACGGTTCGGTCGTCGGCAGGTTTCGCATGGAGGAGAGGCTGGTCTAAGACCTGTCCCATGTCTCTGAGCGGCCGCGCGCAAGGGGCCAGGATCCGTTGTGGACCAGAGTGCGAGAGGATCGGAGCGGCTTGTCCGCTCACTCGTCTCGAGCCAGCGTCGGCTCCACCTCCGCTTGCGGCGTCTCGGCCGGCTCGGCGGCAAGGCAGGCCTGGCGCCAGACTGCCGGCTGTGCGGCAGGGGTGTCGGGGCGGGAGCCGACGGGCCACGTAGGCCCGTTGTCGGTAGCGTCCGGCAGAATCCGCTTCACCGACGCCCCCACGAGCTGGCGTCGCCCGGTAGGAGAAGAGGGTTCCTGTGCGTGAACTGCCCATGTTCGAACGTCTTTACCCCGATGTCCAGCTGACGTCCCCCTCGGAGAGGTTCGCGCTGCGGTGCGACTCGGAGGGTGTCGCCGTGGTCACGGACACCGACCGCGGTCAGGTCGTCTGGCGTGCGGGCGCAGCTGGACAGCTGTTTCTCGGACACGGGTACGAGGTCGTCGTCGAGGGCGGGGAGAACGACGACACGGTCTGGCGCTCCGGTTTCGCCGCGCCCGGGGCGCAGTACCTCATCCTCACGGATGCCGGAGAGCTGGAACTCCTGGACCGCACACACGTCCGCCTGGGCAACATACGCACCGGACTCACCCACCCTGTGCCGCTCGGAGAAGCGGCGCCCGCGGCTGCCATCACCCGGGATGCGTATCTGGTCAGGGAGGGCAAGACGCGGCGGACAGTGGCCCGCGAGCAGGACGGATGGCTGCGGGTCTGCGAGTACGGGAAGGGCGGGGGTATGAGCTACGCGCTGACCCGTCCACTGGTCGACTGGTTCGAACAGGAAGACACCGTGCTCACCTGGCGCCGGCACCTGGCGGGTGGTTCCACATCCAAAAGCTTGATGCTGTGCCTGGTCGACTCCTCCGGGACCGTCCTGTGGCACGAAGGCACCCAACGCCCGCATGGACCGGTCCCCCCGGGAGAGCCCTACGCGTACGGTGGGCCCGCGTTGGAGGTGGGAGGGCGCTTGCGCAACCAGTCCCTGACGTCTCCCGCCGGTACGCACACACTGGCTCACCAGGGCTACGGCGATCTGACTCTGTACTGCCACACCGAGCGCCGTGCCGTGTGGTCGACCGGCACTGGGTGGGTGGACGGAGGATGGGCCGAGCTCTCCGAGGACGGTGTCCTCTCGGTCCGCAACACCCATGGTGTCCCGGTGTGGAGTTCCGGCCCGTCCGGTTCGGGGGCCCGCCGGCTCGTGGTCGGTGATGACGGCCGTGCCGAACTGCGTGACGTGGACGGCCGGTCGGTGTGGTCAACAGGCCCACACACGGCATGCCACGGCCCCACGGCCGACGCCCCGCGGGGTGCCGTGCTGCGCCGAGGACAGACGCTCGGACGGCACTCCCTCACCTCCCCCGACGGAAGCACCGTGCTCGGACACTGGGACGAACGCCGCCTCGTTCTGTTCGGGGCCGACCAGTCCTGGCTCTGGTACGTGCACCTCGGCGAAGCGGCCGAGCCCGGACTGCGACTCGACGAGGACGGCATGCTGCGCGTTCTCGGCGACGAACGCCCACCGCTGGGCGGACCGGCCGACGAACTGCGTGTCGAGGAGGGCGGAGTGGTCCTGTGCCGTGCCGACGGCACCGTCGTCTGGCGCGACGGCGAGGCGGTGGCCGAGCCCGCCGCCACCCCGAACCCACCCGCACAGGGAGGACTCGTGAAGAGCCTGCCGGACACGGACGAGACCCTGCTGATCCGCACCGACTTCTCCGACCCGACCGCTTGGCAAGTTCTGCTCACGACCGTCATGACACCGAACCAGGACGGCTTCCTCGCGAACGTCCACCCAGTGGATGATCTCGCCTATCGCGACCTGACGACCGAGCAGATCCTCTCGGCCGCACGCGAGGTGGACACCGATCTGTTCATTGTGGCCGATAAGACCGCCCTCACGGCGCCGGAGATGCCGCTGCTGGCCCTCCTGCTCTTCGACGAGAACGACGAATGTGAGGAGAGTGAGGCCAGGCAGGAGCACGGCCAACTCCGAGTCTTCGCCACAGAACTGTGGTCGGTCGAGAACAATATCTCCCTCGCCAACATGGATTGGGAGGACTTCGAGAACGCCGCCGACAACGGTGTCTTCCGGGGCTTCTGACCTTGGCAGGATCTAAGGGGCGTCCCGCAACGCATCAGATGAGTCGAGCATCCTCCGTCAGGCTGCCGATGTGTGGGTCATCGAGCCGTACGGGGCTGGTTTCCGGGGCTGCGAGGCCCGTGCGACCGGCGCATGCCTGACCCTGTCGGAGGCAAACCGGTGGGCCGGTTCTGCGTGAGCGTACCGGTGCGCAGCTTCGTGAGGGTGCCGATCGGAAACCATTCCCCTGTCAGCGGCGGTCGAACCGCTGGATCGATGGCGGGCTGCCTGTTGCCCGAGCCGAGAATTCCATCAGGATGCCTACTCGTGTGGCGGCGACATGCCAGAACGCCTCTGCGAAGGGGGCGACGCCGTCGTTCACATCCTGGAGGGCTGCCCCGGGACGGAGCGCCCCTACGATTCGAACCCGTTGAGTGTCCTCCAGTCATCCGGACGCCTCAGTCCCGCGACGAAGCAGCGGTCGCGGTCGGCCGACCTCCTCGCGGAACGAGGGAGAGGATCGGAGTGTGCGTACACGAACCGGGCCGGTACTGGTGGCTGACGCGGGGTCATCGAGCCTGCGTCTGACGATCTTCGGCGACGGTGGTCACGTCCTCAACGAACACCACAGTGTGTCCCCGCCAGGCAGAGGGGGGAAAGCCAAGCGCTGCGGCAGCTGCTGGAGGAAGGACCGCCTCCTGCAGCTGCGGCACACCGTATCGTCCACGGGGGACCGGAGCTGCGCAGCCACACTCTGCTGATCGACGCTGTCCGTGCCCGCTTGACCCAGGTGGCAGACTTCGCGCCCTTGCACGTCCCGAAAGCGCTGACCGTGGTGGACACGGCCCGGAATCTGCTGCCGGGAGTTCCCCATGTCGCCCATGCTGGCCTACGCGGTCTTTCCCGCGTGGGAGACGCCCCGGCTACGGGAGCGGCTGGCGGCCTGGCTTGCGGCCAACGGCTGCCACGCGGCGGCAGTGCTCCGCCACTTCGCCGAACCGACCGCGGAACGCCGTGCCGACATGCGCAGCGCCCAACTCGCGAGCAGAAGAGCCCGCGCAGCCTGGCAGGAGGCTTACGACCGGGCACAACAGGAACCGGCTCGCCCCAGGGGCCTGACTGCGCAAGAGGCGAAGGACGTTCAGGAGGCGCTCAAAGGTTTCGACAGAGCAGCAACGCTTATGGAGAGCCGCGTCCCGCACGACGACAACCCTTCCGCTCCGAGGTGGAGGAGTTGGCCGAAGCCCTGGAATCGGACACGGAGCAGGCGGCAGCCGCTATGCGCGAGCACAGGCACCCGAACTGGGCACGCGTGGAGAAGGCCCTCCAGACACGGGAAAGAGCCGGTGTCCGGAGCCCAGCTCTACGGAGCGAGGCAGACCGGCAGAAACACGCCTTGGAAAACCTTGCGACAGCCGTGAGCCGCACCCCCTTGGAGCGCGATGTCGGCTCCCTGCGCGAGGACCAGCGAGTGCGGGAAGCGGTGGAGGCTCAAGGCGATGGTTCGGAACCCGCGCACCGGGGTGGATGACCACCTGCCGCAGCAGGCGTGCGCCCCGCTTCCGAGGTCCGCCTGGTCCGACAGATGGCCAAGATGAGGGAACGTCACGCTCAGGACGCAGCGATCAGTCGGTGGGTTGCCCGCTCCGCGGTCCAAGCCCTGACGACTTCCTCTCTCGTAACCCTTTGGACCGAGGTCTCCTTTGCGGAGACCTGTCGGCCCTCCCCTCCCTTGTGTGCAGGCTCGCCACCGTCACGGGCTGTCGGCCAGGGATCCACTGTCCTCTGCCCAAGATCCGGGCCATACTCGGCCCAGCCGCCTGCAGTGCGGTCGAATCACGACCGTTGCCGCTGGTCAGTAACCACGCGAGTCGTGTACCACCGGCAGACAAAGAATCTGCTATCAGATGTGACACGCTCGCCTGGCGCCCACTGGGGCTACCCAGTTGGTACGGCCGGAGGATCCCTCTACAGTCACAACAGAGCAGCTCACTGGCCGAGGAAGCTCAGACGGACGCTGCGGTTGGTGTTGCTCGTGTTTGTATCCACCAGGCACACCGACTGCCACGTCCCCAGCTCCAGCCTCCCCCCGACCACCGGCAGCGTCGCGTGCGGCGGTACCAGCGCCGGCAGTACGTGGTCGCGGCCGTGGCCCGGGCTGCCGTGGCGGTGGCGCCAGCGGTCGTCGGCGGGGAGCAGCGTCTGCAGGGTCGTGAGGAGGTCGTCGTCCTGCCGGCTCCGGTCTCCAGGATCGCGATCCCGGCGGTGGCGTGCGGGACGAAGACGTTGAGCAGGCCGTCCCGCCCGTGAGCGGTGCGGTCGAGGAACTGCGTGCACTCCTCCGTCAGGTCCAGGACCGTCTCGGTCCGTCCCGTGGTGAGGCTCAGCACGTACGTGGCAAAGGTGTCGGACATGGCTCCATTCTCTCGCTGCCGGGGCGGGCCGTGCCCGCCGGGAAGATCCCGGGCGCGCCCCGGGTTGGTAGAAGCGTGAACAACTTCGGAACGAGTGAGCCGGCCGTCGTCGTCATCGGCGCGGGGCAGGCGGGGCTGTCCGCCGCCTATCACCTGGCGCGCACCGGTCTCGAGCCCGACCGGGACTTCGTCGTGCTGGACCACGCACCCGGGCCCGGTGGCGCCTGGCAGTTCCGGTGGTCCTCGCTCACGTACGGCAAGGTGCACGGCATGCACGCGTTGCCCGGGATGGAGCTGACGGGCGCGGACGGCAGCCGTCCCTCCTCCGAGGTGATCGGCGCGTACTTCGACGCGTACGAGCGGCGCTTCGGTCTGCGGGTGCACCGGCCGGTCGACGTGGCCGCCGTGCGTGAGGGTGAGGGTGGCCGGCTGCTCGTCGAGAGCTCGGAGGGTACGTACGCCACGCGTGCGCTGATCAATGCCACCGGCACCTGGGACCGGCCGTTCTGGCCGCGTTACCCGGGTCAGGAGACCTTCCGGGGGCGGCAGTTGCACACCGCGGGCTATCCCGGGCCCGCGGAGTTCGCCGGGCTGCGGGTGGTCGTGGTCGGCGGGGGCGCGTCGGGTACCCAGCATCTGATGGAGATCGCCGAGGTCGCGGCGGAGACGTACTGGGTGACGCGGCGGCCCCCGGTGTTCCGGGAGGGGCCGTTCGGTGAGGAGGAGGGGCGGGCCGCGGTGGCCATGGTGAAGGAGCGTGTACGCCTCGGGCTCCCGCCGCAGAGCGTGGTGAGCGTGACCGGGCTGCCGCTCAACGACGCCGTCCGTCGCGCGCGCGAGCAGGGTGTCCTCGACCGGCTCCCGATGTTCGAGCGGATCACGCCGGACGGGGTGGCCTGGGCCGACGGCCGCACCGTGGAAGCCGACGTCATCCTCTGGGCGACCGGATTCCGCGCCGCCGTGGATCACCTGGCGCCCCTGAAACTCCGGGAGCCGGGCGGTGGCATCCGCGTCGAGAACACTCAGGCGGTGCGGGACCCGCGGGTCCACCTCGTCGGTTACGGGCCGTCCGCCAGCACGGTCGGGGCCAACCGGGCCGGCCGGGCGGCCGTCCGTTCGGTCAGCCGGCTGCTGGAGAGGGTGCCGGCCTGACCGGGCGTCAGCGACCGCGGGTGGCACGAGAACACACGAACACGGGAGCGGATGTTCGCTCGAACGCGTGGTCGTTCCGGGATTTGTTGCTCAACCACCGCACCGCGACTGATGATTACTGAGCGCACACACCGGGCTGCAGACCGCAACTGCGCATGTCCCAGAGAAGCACCACGCACAAGGAGAACTACCAGATGAACTTCCTGACCAACCTGCTTGCCGGCATCGTCCACTTCGTGGGTTGGCTCGTCTGACCGTCTCTGCACAACGGCGCCGCCGCTTCCCGTCCCACGGGAGCGGCGGCGCTGCCGTGTGTCCGCCCACTCCTCCGGCTCCGGCGCATCAGACGGGCGCGGGGGCCGGACGGCTGTCGCGGCGGATCAGGGCGGCATAGCGTCCGTCCTGCGCGAGCAGTTCCTCGTGCGTGCCGCGCTCGGCCACCCGGCCTTCGTCCAGCACGACGATCTGGTCCGCGTCCCGGACGGTGGAGAGCCGGTGGGCGATGGTGAGCGTGGTGCGGCCCTTCGACAGCGCGTCGATGGCCTGCTGCACGGCGTGTTCCGTACGGGTGTCGAGGGCGCTGGTCGCCTCGTCGAGGATCAGTACGGGCGGGTCCCGGAGGATCGTGCGGGCGATCGCCAGCCGTTGCTTCTCGCCGCCCGAGAAGCGGTACCCGCGTTCGCCGACCAGGGTGTCGTAGCCGTCGGGCAGCCCGGCGATGTGGTCGTGGATCTGCGCGGTGCGGGCCGCGCTCTCGATCTGCTCGTCGGTGGCGTCCGGTTTGGCGAAGCGGAGGTTCTCGGCGACCGAGGCATGGAAGAGGTACGTCTCCTGGGAGACCACGCCGACGGCCCGCGCGAGGGTGTCGAAGTCCAGGTCGCGTACGTCGACGCCGTCGAGCGTGACCCGTCCGCCCGTGACGTCGTACAGCCGTGGCACGAGGTAGCTGAGCGTGGACTTGCCCGAGCCGGTGGGGCCGACGACGGCCAGGCTGTTCCCGGCGGGCACGGTCACGTCGATGCCGCTCAGCGTGGGGCCGCCCTTCTCGTCGTAGCTGAAGGTGACGTCCTCGAAGGCGATCTCGCCGCGGATCTTCTCCAGCCGGACGGGCTTCGCGGGCTCGGTGATGTCCACCTCGAGGTCGAGGTACTCGAAGATGCGCGCGAACAGGGCGAGGGACGTCTGCATCTGCACACCGGTGGAGAGCAGGCTGACCGCGGGCCGGAACAGGCCCTGCTGGAGCGAGACGAAGGCGACCAGGGTGCCGATGGAGACGGCCGTGACGCCCGACTGGAGCGTGAGGCCGGCCGCCCAGTAGATGACCGCGGGCATGGCGGCCATCACGATGCCGATGGTCGACATCCTCCAGCGTCCGGCCATGCTGGAGCGCACTTCGAGGTCGACCAGGCGCTCCGACTCCTCGGAGAAGGCCTGGGTGAGGGAGTCCGAGCGGCCCATGGTCCGGCCGAGCAGGATGCCGCTGACGGACAGCGACTCGGTGACCGTGGCCGCCATCGCGGCCATCTGCTTCTGGCGCTGGGTGGTGATCCGCTTGCGCTCCCGGCCGACGCGGCGGCTGATCCAGACGAAGACGGGCAGCAGGAGCAGCGAGACGACGGTCAGCCGCCAGTCCAGCGCGAGCATGGCGACCACGGTGGCGATGACGGCGGTGAGGTTGGAGACGAGGGAGGTCGCGGTGGAGGTGACCGTCGCCTGCATCCCGCCGATGTCGTTGGCGATGCGGGACTGGACCTCGCCCGTGCGGGTGCGCGTGAAGAAGGCGAGGGGCATCCGCTGCAGCTGGGTGTAGACGGCGGTGCGCAGGTCGTGCATGACGCGCTGGCCCACCGTCGTGGAGATCAGGGTCTGCAGGACACCGAAGACGCTGTTCATCACGGCGGTGAGGATCATGCCGAGCGCGAGGAGGGTGAGCAGCCCCGTGCGCCCCTGCGGGATCGCGGTGTCCAGGATCTCGCGGAGCAGGAACGGGGAGGCGACCGACACCAGCGAGGAGGCGCCGACCAGCAGTCCGACCACGGTGAGCCGGCCCCGGTAGGGCCGGAAGAGCCGGAAGATGCGGCGCAGCTCGGCGGGCGGCTGGCCCGCCTCCCCGGTGGGAGGTGTCCAGGTGGGTTCGTCGGGTTTCATGGGCTCCTTCGAGAGCGTGCGGCGGGCGGGGCTCGTGCGTCCGGCGGCCGGCGCGGAGGCCCGGGAGGAAGACGGACTTCGAGAGCTTGACTTCGGGAGCTTAGCTCATTGTTACCTCTATTCACAATGAACGAGGTCCTGATATTGTTCCCTCATGGACTCCCCCGACTCCGACGGCATGCTGGCCGAGCAGCTGCTGCGGCTCACCCGCCGTCTCCAGCGCATCCAGAGCCGTCAGCTGGAGCCGATAGGCATCACGCCGGCCCAGTTCCGCCTGCTGCGCACGACCGCGCACTACGACGGCCCGCCCCGGATGGCCGATCTCGCCGAGCGCCTGGACGTCGTCCCCCGCGCCGTGACCACCCTGGTCGACGGCCTGGAGGCGAGCGGCCGGGTGCGGCGCGCCCCGGATCCGGCCAACCGCCGGGTGATCCGCATCGAGATCACCGAGGAGGGCCGGGCCGTGCTCCGTTCGATGCGCGACGCGCGCAAGGCCGCCGCGGAGGAGATCCTGGCTCCATTGACCGCCGAGCAGCGTGAGGTGCTCGGCGGGCTGCTCACCGCTCTGGTCGACGGGATGCCGGAGCGCCGCCGCTGCTGAGGCACGCGGTGCGGCCACCGCACCGCGCCGTCGAGGGGACCCTGACATGCCGCTGCTGGAGCCGAAGCCGGAAGCCCTGCGTCCTCGTGCGGGACGCGCGCCGTCGCCCGATCGGGTGCCCGGCTGGAAGGCGTCTGGGACTCCGGCGGAGCTGCGGGCGGGTCTGACCGCTCTGCTCGGTCCGGAGAAGGTGCTGTGGAAGGTCTCCGATCTGGTGCGGTACGCCTCCGATGCCAGCCCCTACCGCTTCCTTCCCCAGGTCGTGCTGGTCCCCGAGGACCTGGACGACATCTCGGCGATCCTCTCGTACGCGCACGGCAACGGCCGCGGGGTCGTCTTCCGCGCCGCCGGCACCAGTCTCAACGGCCAGGCGCAGGGCGAGGACATCCTCGTCGACGTACGACGCCACTGGACGGGCATCGAGGTTCTGGACGGCGGGGCCTGCGCCCGGATCCGGCCCGGGACCACCGTCATGCGGGCCAATGCCACGCTCGCCCGGCACGGCCGGATCCTCGGCCCCGACCCCGCCAGCGCCATCGCCTGCACCGTCGGCGGGGTCGTGGCCAACAACGCCTCGGGGATGACCGCGGGCACCACCAGGAACTCGTACCGTACGGTCTCCTCGCTGACCTTCGTCCTGCCGAGCGGCACGGTGGTCGACACGGCCGAGGACGACGCCGACGAGCTGCTGCGTCACGCGGAGCCGCGTCTCTGTGACGAGTTGCTGGCTCTCAAGGCGGAGATCGAGGCCGACGAGCGGCTCACCACCCGGATCCGCGCGAAGTACGAGATCAAGAACACCAACGGCTACCGCCTGGACGCGTTCCTCGACGGTTCGACGCCCGTGGAGATCCTGCGGGGCCTGATGGTCGGCTCGGAGGGCACGTTCGGGTTCATCTCCGAGGTCGTCTTCGACACCCTGCCGCTGGACCGCCACATCTCCTCCGCGCTGCTGTTCTTCCCCTCCCTCACGGCGGCAGCGGCGGCGGTGCCCGGGTTCAACGAGGCGGGTGCGATCGCGGTGGAGCTCATGGACGGCAACACCCTGCGCGCCTCGGTGCGCGTCGAGGGCGTCCCGTCCGACTGGGCGGGGCTGCCGCAGGGGACGACGGCGCTCCTGGTGGAGTTCCGTGCCCCGGACGAGAGCGCCCTCGCCGCCTTCGAGCGGACGGCCGCCACGGTCGTCGCGGACCTCGATCTGGTGACCCCGGCCGTCTCCGTCACCAACGCGTTCACCCGGGACGCCGCCACCGTCTCGGGGTACTGGAAGGCGCGCAAGGCGTTCGTGACCGCGGTCGGCGGCTCCCGCCCCTCGGGCACGACGCTGATCACCGAGGACTTCGCCGTACCGCCGTCCCGGCTCTCCGAGGCCTGCGAGGCGCTGCTCACGCTCCAGGCCGCCCACGGTTTCGACGCCGCCGTCGCGGGGCACGCGGCACACGGGAATCTGCACTTCCTGCTCGCGTTCGACGCCGCGAAACTGGCCGACGTCGAGCGGTACGCCGCGTTCATGGACGCGTTCTGCACGCTCGTCGTCGACCGCTTCGACGGTTCACTGAAGGCGGAGCACGCCACCGGCCGTAACATCGCGCCCTTCCTGGAGCGGGAATGGGGCACCACCGCGACGGAGCTCATGTGGCGTACGAAGCAGGCCATCGACCCTGACGGGGTCCTGGCCCCCCGGATCGTCCTCGACCGGGACCCGAAGGCCCATCTGCGCGGACTCAAGACCATCCCCAAGGTCGAGCCGGTCGCGGACCCGTGCATCGAGTGCGGGTTCTGCGAGCCGACCTGCCCCAGCGAGGACCTCACCACGACGCCGCGTCAGAGGATCGTGCTGCGCCGGGAGATGATGCGCCAGCCGAGCGGGTCCCCGGTGGAGTCCGGGCTGCTCGACGCCTACGGTTACGACGCCGTGGACACCTGCGCGGGCGACTCCACGTGCAAGCTCGCGTGTCCGGTCGGCATCGACACCGGGGCGATGATGAAGGACTTCCGCCATCACCGGCACTCCCCCCGCGAGGAGCGCGTCGCGGCGCTGACCGCACAGCACTTCAAGGTCGTGGAGGCTTCGGCGCGGGTCGCCCTGAGCCTGGCCGACGCCGTCACCCGCCATGCCGGGGACCGGGTGCTGGAGGCCGTGACCCGGCTCGCCCGCAAGGCCGTACGTCCGGATCTGCTGCCGGAGTGGCTGCCCGAGATCCCCGGCGGCGCACCCCGCAGGCTGCCGCCCACCTCCCGGGCGGGGGCGAGCGCCGTCTACTACCCGGCCTGTGTGAACCGCATCTTCGCCAGCCCGGAGGACGAGGGGGCGCTGCCGCTCGCCGACTCCGTCGTCTCCCTGTCGGCGCGGGCGGGCAAGCCCGTCTGGATCCCCGAGGACGTCGCCGGGACCTGCTGCGCGACGATCTGGCACTCCAAGGGGTACGACACCGCCAACGCGGTCATGGCGAACCGTGTCGTGGAGGCGGCCTGGGGCTGGACGGCGGGCGGCGCGCTCCCACTGGTCGTCGACGCGTCGTCGTGCACGCTGGGCCTGGCGCACGAGGTGGTCCCGTACCTCACCGAGGACAACCGGGCGCTGCACCGGGAGTTGACCATCGTGGACTCGCTCGTCTGGGCGGCCGACGAGCTGCTGCCCTCGCTGACCGTGTTCCGCAGGACGGGTTCCGCGGTGCTGCACCCCACCTGCTCGATGGAGCATCTGGGCGATGTGGCGCAGCTGCGCACGCTGGCCGAGTCCTGCGCGGAGGAGGTCGTCGTGCCGGACGACGCGGGCTGCTGCGGGTTCGCGGGCGACCGCGGGCTGCTCCACAAGGAACTCACCGATTCGGCGACCGCCAAGGAGGCGGCGGAGGTCAACACCCGTCCGTACGACGCCTATCTGTCGGCCAACCGTACGTGCGAGATCGGGATGGACCGGGCGACCGGCCACCGCTACCGCTCGGCGCTGATCGAGCTGGAGTGGGCCACCCGCCCGGTGCTCTGACACGGGGCCCGGCCCGGCCTTCCCACACTTTCCCTGCCCCGCCGTCCTGGCGTGCCCGCACGGCCGTGTGACCGCACACGGCCGTGCGGGCGTGCAGCCGTGTCATGGGAGCCGTTGTCGCCGACGGCCCGCAAGTGCCGGAAGCCCAGGGGAAGCCCGGGAAGCTCATGGAAGTCCATGGTTTAAACACAGGAGTCCAATCGCGTCCCTTGCGTCAGAACAGCC
The DNA here is from genome assembly GCF_016745505.1 of Streptomyces silvae. Taxonomy (GTDB): domain Bacteria; phylum Actinomycetota; class Actinomycetes; order Streptomycetales; family Streptomycetaceae; genus Streptomyces; species Streptomyces silvae. The sequence goes on from NZ_JAERUC010000172.1 coordinate 70,922, forward strand.
CCACCGTCCAAGGTCCTAACCGAGGTTCGGGAACCCGCCCTGTCCACACGGGCCCCGGATCGGTACGCGCACCGTCAAATTCCCCTCTCTGGAGGCCCGATGAATGACGACGCACCACAGGACCAGAACCCCCAGGGGCAGGACCCGCAGACCACGGACGACGGCTCGCTGAGCCGTCGTTCCGTTCTTCGCACCACAGCCGGCGCGGTGGGAGCCGCGAGTGCCGGACTCGGGCTCGGAACGCTCGGTGCGGGTTCGGCGTCGGCCGCTGAACACACCGCGGCCGCCGACCCACAGGCCGTACCGGCGCGCAAGGGCGCCACCATGGCCGGAGTCCGCTTCGACCGGCGTTCGACCGTACGCGTGGGCATCGTGGGCCTGGGCAACCGCGGCGGCAGCATGATCGACCTCTTCCTCGCCGTCGACGGGGTGCGGGTCGTCGCCGTCTGCGACCCGGTGAAGGACAAGGCCGAGCGGGCCGCCGCGAAGGTGACGGCAGCGGGCCAGCCGGCGCCCGCTGTCTACACGAAGGGGGAGGACGACTACGAAAATCTCTGCGCACGCGGAGACATCGACTTCGTCTATGTGGCGACCCCGTGGGACTTCCACTTCGAGATGGCGAAGACGGCCATGCTCCACGGCAAACACGTCGGGGTCGAGTGTCCGATCGCCCTGCGGCTGGACCAGCTCTGGGAGCTGGTGGACCTCTCCGAGCGGACCCGGCGCCACTGCATGCAGCTGGAGAACTGCTGTTACGGCCGTAACGAGATGCGGGTCCTGCGGATGGCGCACGCGGGTCTCTTCGGCGACCTGCTGCACGGTGCGGGCGCCTACAACCACGACCTGCGCGGCCTGATGTTCGACCCGGACTACTACGAGGGGCCCTGGCGACGGCTGTGGCACACCCGGCTGCGCGGGGATCTGTACCCCAACCACGGCTTCGGCCCGGTCGCCAACTACATGGACGTCAACCGCGGCGACCGCGCGGTCAGCATCACGAGTGTCGGCTCCCCCTCGCTCGGTCTCGCCGCGTACCGCAAGGAGCACATGCCGGCCGGTGACCCGAGCTGGAAGGAGACGTACATCGAGAGCGACCGGACGATCAGTCTCGTCCAGACCGCCAAGGGCCGTGTGATCCGCCTGGAGCACGACGTGTCGACGCCGCACCCCTACTCACGGATCAACAGCCTCGGCGGTACGAAGGGGGTCTTCGAGGACTACCCCGAGCGGATCTACCTCGAACCGGACCACTCGAACGACGAGTGGGCGGACTTCGGGGCGTACGCCGAGTGGGACCACTGGCTGTGGAAGAAGTACGCCGATCCGCCCGGCGGCCACGGGGGCATGGACTACATGCTGGTCTTCCGGCTGATGCAGTGCATGCGTCTCGGGCTCGCCCCCGACTTCGACGTGTACGACGCCGCCACCTGGACCGCGCCCGTCCCGCTGAGCCATCTCTCCATCAAGGCCAAGGGCGCACCGCAGCCGATCCCCGACTTCACCCGGGGTGAGTGGAAGAAGGCCCGCTCCGGCGTGGACTCCCCCGAGCCCGCGGAGTAGACCCGTCCGACGCCCCGCCGCCTCCTCGGCGGCGGGGCCCGTCCCCCGGAAGGAAACCGGAAGAGAACCAGAACGGACCCGAAACGGACCCGGAGCGGACCCGGCGGCGCACCACCTGCGGACCCTCGGCCGGAACCGGCCGTCGCGCCGATTAAATCGCTTGCCTCGGAGAGGGGCGGGAAGCGAACCTTGCACGGTTTGCTCCCTCCTGTTCCACGAGATCCCTGCGGATCTCCGCTCCTTCCGATCCTTGGGACGTCATGCAGATTCGCGATCTTCCGTACACGGATCCCGGCGACCCCGATGTCAGGTCGGGCCCACATTTCCTCCTCTGGCTGGGCCTGGGTCAGCTCACCGGCCAGCTCAAGTCCCTCTCCTGGGGGCTGATGCACCAGTGCGCGATCGCCGGGCTCCCGCTCGGCGTGGGTCTCGCGGTGCAGGCCGTCGTCGAACGCTCAGGCGGCGACCTCGCGTTCGCCGGGGTGCTCATCGTCGCGCTGGGCGTTCTCATCGCGGTGGGCGACACCATGCTCCACCGGACGGCGGTCACCAACTGGATCACCGCCGCGGCCCGGGTGCAGCAGCTGCTGGCCCGTAAGACCGCCGAGTTGGGGTCGGCGCTGACGCGGCGGGTCGCGGCGGGCGAGGTCGTCGCCGTCTCCACCGGCGACGTCGAGAAGATCGGCTGGTTCGTGGAGGCGCTGTCGCGTTTCGCGGCCGCCGCACTCGCCCTCGTCCTGATCTGCGTCGGCCTCGTCCTCTACCTGCCCTCCCTGGGTGTGCTGGTCGCGGTCGCCGTGCCCGCCCTCGCCCTCGCGGTCCTGCCGCTCCTCCCCCGGGCCACCCGGCGGGCCGACATCCAGCGCGAGAAGGCGGGGCACGCCACCGAGCTGGCCTCGGACACGGTGGCGGGTCTGCGGGTGCTGCGCGGGATCGGCGGCGAGGAACTCTTCCTCGGCCGCTACCGCCGCGCCTCCCAGGAGGTCCGCAAGGCCGCCGTGCGCAGCGCGCGGATGTGGGCCCTCATCTCGGCGATCCAGGTGCTCCTGCCGGGCGTGCTGCTGATCGCACTCGTCTGGTACGGGGCCACGCTGGTCCAGGACGGCCGGATCGAGGTCGGTCAGCTCGTCACGGTCTACAGCGCGGCGACGCTGATGCTCTTCCCGCTGCGGCACTTCGAGGAGATCGCCATGGCGTACTCCTTCTCCCGGCCGTCCGCGCAGCGCGCCGTCCGGGTGCTGTCGCTGAAGCGCAGCGATCAGGCGTCCACGCTGGAGGCCCAGGTCCCGGAGGGTGACCTGTACGACCCGATGACCGGACTGCTCGCTCCCCGGGGGCTGTTCACCGCCGTGGTCTGCGGTGACCCCGACGCGGCGGGCCGGCTCGCGGACCGGCTCGGCGGCCACGCCGAGCCGGACGAGGACGCCTCCGGTCCTGTCCCCTCGGTGCTGCTCGGCGGTGTGGCGCTGGACGAGCTGCCGCTCGGCTCGGCCCGGACCGCCGTGCTCGTGCAGGACAAGGACCCGGTGCTGCTCTCGGGGACACTCCGCGAGCTGCTGGACGTGCCCTCGTCGGGTGCGGTGGCCGCCGATGACGCCCTGGCGGCCGCGCAGTGCGCCGATGTGCTGGACGCGCTGACGCAGGCGTCGGTCGACGCGGACGGCGATCCCATGAACACCCGGATCACCGAGCGCGGCCGTTCTCTCTCCGGTGGCCAGCGGCAGCGGCTGGCGCTGGCGCGGTCCCTGGTCACCGACCCGGAGGCGCTGGTGCTGGACGAGCCGACATCGGCCGTGGACTCGCACACGGAGGCCCGTGTCGCGGCCGGTGTGAAGCGGCTGCGCGAGGGCCGTACGACGGTGGCGTTCTCGTCGTCCCCGCTGCTGCTGGACCTCGCCGACCGCGTCGTGCTCCTGGACGGGGACACGGTCGTGGCGGCGGGCACCCACCGGGAACTGCTGCGGGACGAACCGCGCTACCGGGCGGTCGTCACCCGTGAGACCGAGGACGAGGGCGGGGCGAAGGACGGGATCACCGCGATCGACGGCCTGCTGCCGGCCCGTGCGGTCGAGGAAATCGAGGAGAGAGCATGATCGGCCTGGCACCACCGGAGTACGACCCGGCCGCACCGACGTCGGCGACGACTCTGCCGGTCGGTACGCCGACGACCGTACGGACGTATGTACGTTCTCTGCTGCGGCGTCACCGCAGGCCGTTCGCCCTGCTGATCGGGGCCAACGCGGTCGCGGTGATCGCGTCGATCACCGGCCCCTACCTGCTCGGCGGGCTCGTCGAGGACCTCTCGAACGGGGTCACCGACCTCCATCTGGAGCGCACCGCCGCGGTGTTCGCCCTGGCGCTGGTCGTCCAGACCGTGTTCACGCGGACGATGCGGCTGCGCGGGGCGATGCTCGGTGAGGAGATGCTCGCCGATCTGCGCGAGGACTTCCTCGTACGGTCGGTCGGGCTGCCGCCCGGTGTCCTGGAGCGGGCCGGCACCGGTGATCTGCTGTCCAGGATCACGACGGACATCGACCGGCTGGCCAACGCGATGCGGGAGGCCGTGCCGCAGCTGGCGATCGGCGTGGTGTGGGTGGGGCTGCTGGTCGGCGCGCTCACCGTCACCGCCCCGCCGCTGGCCCTCGCGGTGCTGGTCGCGCTGCCGGTGCTGCTCGTCGGCTGCCGCTGGTACTTCCGGCGTGCGCCGTCGGCGTACCGCTCGGAGGCGGCCGGGTACGCGGCGGTCGCCGCCGTGCTGGCCGAGACGGTGGACGCGGGGCGGACCGTGGAGTCCCACCGGCTGGGGGCCCGCCGGGTCGCGCAGTCGGACCGGCGCGTCCGGGAGTGGACCGCGTGGGAGCGGTACACGCTCTTCCTTCGCTCGGTGCTCTTCCCCGTCATCAACGCCACGTACGTCACGATCCTGGGCGCGGTGCTGCTGCTGGGCGGCTGGTTCGTGATCGAGGGCTGGCTCACCGTCGGACAGCTGACGACGGGGGCGCTGCTGGCGCAGATGATGGTGGACCCGATCGGCCTCATCCTGCGCTGGTACGACGAGCTGCAGGTCGCCCAGGTCTCGCTGGCCCGGCTCGTCGGCGTACGGGAGATCGAGCCGGACGCCGGTGACGACCGGGTCGGCCCCGACGGCCGGGAGGTGCGTGCCGACGAGGTGCGCTTCGGCTACCGCGCGGGCGTGGACGTCCTGCACGAGGTGTCGCTCGACGTCGCCCCCGGTACGCGGCTCGCGCTGGTCGGACCGTCCGGGGCGGGCAAGTCCACGCTGGGCCGGCTGCTGGCCGGGATCTACGCGCCCCGCAGCGGCGAGGTCACGCTCGGCGGGGCGGAGCTGTCCCGGATGACGGCCGAACGGGTGCGCGGTCATGTGGCCCTGGTCAACCAGGAGCACCACGTGTTCGTGGGCTCGCTCCGGGACAACCTCCTGCTCGCCCGTACGGACGCGGACGACGCGCAGCTGTGGGCGTCGCTCGCGGCGGTCGACGCGGACGGCTGGTCCCGGGCGCTGGACGACGGTCTGGACACCGAGGTCGGCTCGGGCCGGCTCTCGCTGACCCCGGCGCAGGCGCAGCAGATCGCCCTGGCCCGGCTGGTCCTGGCGGACCCGCACACGCTGGTGCTGGACGAGGCGACGTCGCTGCTCGACCCGCGGGCGGCCCGGCACCTGGAGCGTTCCCTGGCCCGGGTGCTGGACGGCCGTACGGTGGTCGCCATCGCCCACCGGCTGCACACGGCGCACGACGCGGATGTGATCGCGGTCGTGGAGAACGGCCGCATCACCGAGCTGGGCAGCCACGACGAGCTGGTCACCGCGGACGGCGCCTACGCGGCCCTGTGGCGCTCCTGGCACGGCTGAGTCACCCGGCCCAGGAGGGAGGCGGGTACGCCGGACGGGCGGCCCGCCCCTCTGCCGGGAGGTCACGGGCGGCCCGCCCCTCTGCCGTGAGGTCACGGACGGCCCGCCCCTGTGCCAGGAGGTCACGCGCGCGTACGAAGGCCGCTCCCCGATCCACCCGTCGTCCGGTGGCACGGTCCGCCGCACGGGAGGCGAACTGATGCCTCCGAGGTGAGGATGAGGAGTGACTGGCCCCGGATCCGGGGCAGGCGAGCGATGACCGCGTAAACCCGAGAAGGGACGCACACCGTGGCACGACCCAGGATTCTCGTTGTCGGCGCCGGCTTTGCCGGGGTCGAGTGCGTGCGCCGGCTGGAGCGCACCCTCGCGCCCGGCGAGGCGGACATCGCGCTCGTCACCCCGTTCTCGTACCAGCTCTACCTGCCGTTGCTCCCTCAGGTCGCCTCCGGGGTGCTCACCCCCCAGTCGGTCGCCGTCTCCCTGCGCCGCAGCCGGCGTCACCGCACCCGGATCGTGCCGGGCGGGGCCATCGGGGTGGACACGAAGGCGAAGGTCTGCGTGGTCCGCAAGATCACGGACGAGATCGTGAACGAGCCGTACGACTACATCGTGCTGGCCGCGGGCAGCGTCACCCGGACCTTCGACATCCCGGGGCTCGTCGAGAACGCCCGGGGCATGAAGACCCTGGCGGAGGCCGCCTACATCCGGGACCACGTCATCTCCCAGCTCGATCTGGCCGACGCCAGTCACGACGAGGAGGAACGGGCGTCCCGGCTGCAGTTCGTGGTGGTCGGCGGCGGATACGCCGGTACGGAGACGGCCGCGTGCCTGCAGCTGCTCACCGCCAACGCCGTCAAGCACTATCCCCGGCTGGACCCCAAGCTGATCAAGTGGCATCTGATCGACATCGCGCCGAAGCTCATGCCCGAGCTCGGCGACAAGCTCGGTCTCAGCGCCCAGGAGATCCTGCGCAAGCGCGGGATCGAGGTCTCGCTCGGTGTCTCCGTGGCGGAGGCGGGGCCGGACAAGGTGACGTTCACGGACGGCCGGGTACTGCCGTGCCGCACGTTGATCTGGACCGCCGGTGTCGCGGCGAGCCCGCTCATCGCCACCCTCGACGCGGAGACGGTGCGCGGCCGGCTCGCCGTGACACCGGAGATGACGCTGCCCGGCCGCGACGGCGTGTTCGCGCTCGGCGACGCGGCGGCCGTGCCGGACCTGCACAAGGGCGACGGGGCGATCTGCCCGCCCACCGCGCAGCACGCCATGCGCCAGGGCCGCAGGCTGGCGGACAACATCATCGCGTCCCTGCGCGGCCGCCCGCTCCAGCCGTACGAGCACAAGGACCTCGGTCTGGTCGTGGACCTCGGTGGCCGGGACGCGGTGTCCAAGCCGCTGGGCATCGAGCTGAGGGGCCTGCCGGCCCAGGCCGCGGCGCGCGGCTACCACTGGGCGGCGCTGCGGACGAACGTCGCGAAGACCCGGGTCATGACCAACTGGCTGCTCAACGCGATCGCCGGCGACGACTTCGTACGGACGGGGTTCCAGGCCCGTAAGCAGGCCACCCTGCGCGACTTCGAGTACACCGACGCCTATCTCACGCCGGAGGAGATCCGCGCGCACACCGCCGGCGCGGACGTCCACCGCTGAGCCGCACGTCCCGGCCCCCTCCCCCGGCCTCCGCCGTGCGGGCGGGGGCCGGAGTCATGTCCGGCGGGAGAGGACGGTGTCGACCGTGTCCGCCTCCTCCGCCCGCTTGTCCTCGCGGTAGCGCAGGACGCGGGCGAACCGCAGCGTGACGCCGGCCGGGTAGCGGGTGGAGCTCTGGAGGCCGTCGTAGGCGATCTCCACGACGAGTTCCGGGCGTACGGTCACCACGTGCCCGTCGTCGCCGGTGGCCAGCTCCCCGAGCCGCTCGGTCTGCCAGGCGAGCAGCGCGTCGGTGAGCCCCTTGAAGGTCTTGCCCAGCATGGCGAACGTGCCGTCCTCCCGGCGCGCCCCCAGATGCAGGTTGGAGAGCTTCCCGGTGCGTCTGCCGTGGCCCCATTCGGCGGCGAGCACCACGAGGTCCAGGGTGTGCACGGGTTTGACCTTCAGCCAGGAGGCGCCCCGGCGCCCGGCGCTGTACGCCGCTGTGCCGCCCTTGACGACGACGCCCTCGTGCCCGCGGGCCAGCGTCTCCTCGAAGAACGTCTCCGCCGCCCCGGTCTGCGCCTCGTCCGTGGGGTCGTCGACGGCGACGCGGCGTACGCGCATCGGTTCGGGAACCAGCGCGGCCAGCTCCCGGTGGCGTTCGGCGAAGGGGAGGTCGAGGAGGTCGCGTCCGTCGACGGACAGTACGTCGAAGAAGACGGGGACCACGGGGACGGCGCCGGCGGCGGTGGCGACGTCGCGCCGGGAGCCCACCCGGCCGGCGGTCTCCTGGAACGGCCGGGGCCTGCCGTCGGCATCGAGCGCGATCACCTCGCCGTCGAGGATGAACCGGTCCGCGGGGAAGGCGGCCACCGCGGCGGCGAGTTCGGGGAGCCGGTCGGTGATGTCGTCGAGCGTGCGGGTGTAGAGGCACACCCGCGTCCCGTCCCGGTGCACCTGTACGCGAATGCCGTCCAGCTTCTCCTCGACGGCGCAGGGCCCCAGCCGGCCGATGGCCTCGGCCACCGAGCGGGCGGTGTGCGCCAGCATCGGCTGGACCGGCCGGCCGACGGTGAGCCGGAAGGACGCGAGGCCGCCGGGGCCCTCCGCGAGCAGGGTGCGGGCGACGGGGCCGAGCGACCCGGCGAGCATGACCGCGCGCCGTACCTCCGCGGGAGGTGCTCCGGCCGCGTCGGCCAGGGCGTCGACCGCGACGGCGTCCAGCGCTCCCTGCCGCACCTCCCCGGTGAGCAGGGCGCGCAGGAAGCGCTGTTCGTCGGCGGTGGCGGCGCCGAGCAGTGCGGCCAGGCGCTCCTTGCGTGCGGCCTGCGAGCCCGGGCCGGTGAGCGCCCCGATCGCGGTCAGCTCGGCGTCGGTCTCCGTCACGGCCAGCGTGGGCGTCCGGGCCGGCGTCACCTCGTGGCGCAGGGCGCTCCACCCGATCCCGAGGCGGCCCTGCGGGAGACGGCCGGCGAGATAGGGGATGACGACCGGGACGTCGTCCGGCCCCGTCTCCCGGAAGAGCCCGGCCAGCAGGGCGGTCTTCCGGGTGCGGGACGAGGTCGCGGCGACCTCCAGGGACACATGGGCGAGCCTGGCGAGCAGCATGCCGCCATGGTGCTACGGCGGCGGGCGTACCGCCCCCGGACGCGGCGGCCCGGTGTCAGATGACGTTGAGCGCCGCCGCGCCGCCCAGTCCCCCGAGGATCATGAAGGCGGGCATCAGCACCTTGAGCTCCACCCAGCTGCCGGCCCGGAACCGCATGGCCTTGGGGGGCCCGAGGGGGTACCAGCGCTTACGGCCGAGCGGGATCGGCCACAGGATCGGGCAGCCCGAGACGGTCAGGGCGTCGCCGATGTCGTGGACGAGCGCGCCGAGCACGATGGGGAGCCCGAGCCAGAGGTACTCCTGGCCGGGCGCGTCGAACAGCCAGGTGGAACCGTTGCCCGGCTGGTCGAGGACGCCCGCGAGGATCCATGCGCTCGTCGCGCCCAGCAGCCATACGAGGACGTCGCTGGAGACCCTGGCCGCCCGCCACAGGAGGCCCTCGACGGCGAGGACGAGGTGGACGAAGAGGATGCCCAGGACCGCCCACCGGCCGCCGAAGATGGCCGCGGCCGAGGCTCCGGCGCCGATCAGCACCGCCCAGAGCCAGGTGTGGGTGAGGGTGCGGTGGCCGCCGTTCCTGCGCGGGTCGCCGGGCCCCCGGGTCGCCTTGTAGACGGTGTACGAGAGTTTGTCGACTATCTCGCAGAGGCCCTTGGAGATCGGTCCGAAGGCCCGCGAGATGGTGGCCGACTTGTGGTCGAGGTCCGGGGCGAGCGCGGCGCCCGCGGTGATCAGGGCTCCCACGACCAGGACGGGCCAGGGCATGGTGTGCCCCGCGGCCGCGGCGGCGGCACCCACCCCCAGCCAGGCCGCTGCCCCTGACAGAGAGTGTGCCGGTCCCATCATGGCTGTTCCCGCCCCCATCGTGATTCGGCCGTGCGTCCAGGCCGGGCCGCCATTGCCTGTGCGAGGCAGCCGAGTTGAGTGGGAAGCGTATCGTCCGTGATCTTCGCCGGATCGTCCGGTTCCCTCATCCGGGCCGGGGACAGGCAAGATGGGGGCGTGACCCTTATCGATCAGCTGCCCCCGACCGCCGACCCGGACGCCCTCTTCGAGGCCTTCTCGTCATGGACCGAATCGCAGGGCATCACCCTCTATCCGGCTCAGGAGGAGGCGCTGATCGAGGTGGTCTCCGGGGCGAACGTGATCCTTTCCACCCCCACCGGCTCCGGAAAGAGCCTGGTCGCGGCGGGTGCGCACTTCACGGCGCTGGCCCAGGACAAGGTCACCTTCTACACCGCGCCGATCAAGGCGCTGGTCTCGGAGAAGTTCTTCGACCTGTGCAAGCTCTTCGGCACGGAGAACGTGGGCATGCTGACCGGCGACGCCTCGGTCAACGCCGACGCCCCGGTCATCTGCTGCACCGCGGAGGTGCTCGCCTCGATCGCGCTGCGTGACGGCAAGTACGCCGACATCGGCCAGGTCGTGATGGACGAGTTCCACTTCTACGCGGAACCGGAGCGCGGCTGGGCCTGGCAGATCCCGATCCTGGAGCTTCCGCAGGCCCAGTTCGTCCTGATGTCGGCCACCCTCGGCGACGTCAAGATGTTCGAGGAGGACCTGACCCGCCGCACGGGCCGCCCCACGTCCGTGGTGCGCTCCGCGACGCGTCCGGTCCCGCTGAGCTACGAGTACCGGCTGACGCCGATCACGGAGACGCTCACCGAGCTCCTGGACACCCGGCAGTCGCCCGTCTACATCGTGCACTTCACGCAGGCCGCGGCCGTGGAGCGAGCGCAGTCGCTGATGAGCATCAACATGTGCACCAAGGAGGAGAAGGAGAAGATCGCCGACCTGATCGGCAACTTCCGCTTCACCACCAAGTTCGGCCAGAACCTCTCCCGGTACGTGCGCCACGGCATCGGGGTGCACCACGCGGGCATGCTCCCCAAGTACCGCCGCCTCGTCGAGAAGCTCGCCCAGGCGGGTCTGCTGAAGGTCATCTGCGGCACGGACACGCTGGGCGTCGGGGTCAACGTCCCCATCCGCACGGTGCTGTTCACCGCCCTCACCAAGTACGACGGCACCCGGGTGCGCACCCTGCGCGCCCGCGAGTTCCACCAGATCGCGGGCCGCGCGGGCCGGGCCGGCTTCGACACGGCGGGCTTCGTGGTCGCGCAGGCACCCGAGCACGTCATCGAGAACGAGAAGGCCGTCAAGAAGGCGGGCGACGACCCCAAGAAGAAGCGCAAGGTGGTCCGCAAGAAGGCCCCCGAGGGCTTCGTCGCGTGGTCGGAGACCACCTTCGACAAGCTGATCCAGTCCGATCCCGAGCCGCTGACCTCCCGTTTCCGGGTCACGCACACGATGCTGCTGTCGGTGATCGCACGCCCGGGGAACGCCTTCGAGGCGATGCGCCATCTGCTGGAGGACAACCACGAGCCGCGCAGGGCGCAGCTGAGGCACATCCGCCGGGCCATCGCGATCTACCGCTCGCTGCTCGACGGCGGTGTCGTGGAGCAGCTCGACACGCCCGACGCCGAGGGCAGGATCGTACGGCTCACGGTCGACCTCCAGCAGGACTTCGCGCTGAACCAGCCGCTGTCGACGTTCGCGCTGGCCGCGTTCGACCTGCTGGACGCCGAATCCCCTTCGTACGCCCTGGACATGGTGTCCGTGGTCGAGTCGACGCTCGACGACCCGCGGCAGATCCTGGCCGCCCAGCAGAACAAGGCGCGGGGTGAGGCCGTCGGGCAGATGAAGGCGGACGGCGTCGAGTACGAGGAGCGGATGGAGCGGCTCCAGGAGGTCACGTACCCCAAGCCGCTGAGCGAGCTGCTCTGGCACGCGTACGACGTGTACCGCACGAGCCACCCGTGGGTCGGTGACCACCCGGTGTCGCCGAAGTCGGTGATCCGGGACATGTACGAACGGGCCATGACGTTCACGGAGTTCACGTCGAACTACGAGCTGGCCCGCACCGAGGGCATCGTGCTGCGCTATCTGGCGAGCGCGTACAAGGCGCTGGAGCACACCATCCCGGACGACCTGAAGTCCGAGGACCTGGAGGATCTGATCGCCTGGCTGGGCGAGATGGTGCGCCAGGTGGACTCCAGCCTGCTGGACGAGTGGGAGCAGCTGGCCAACCCGGAGGTGGAGACGGCCGAGCAGGCTCAGGAGCGGGCCGACGAGGTCAAGCCGGTGACGGCCAACGCCCGTGCCTTCCGGGTGCTGGTGCGCAACGCGATGTTCCGCCGGGTGGAGCTGGCCGCGCTGGACAGGGTCCGTGACCTGGGCGAGCTGGACGCGGACTCCGGCTGGGACGAGGACGCCTGGGGCGAGGCGATGGACGCCTACTGGGACGCGCACGAGGACCTGGGCACAGGTCCGGACGCGCGCGGCCCGAAGCTTCTGAAGATCGACGAGGACCAGGAGCACGGTCTGTGGCGGGTGTGGCAGGCGTTCGCCGACCCCGCGGGCGACCACGACTGGGGAATCCGTGCGGAGGTCGATCTCGCGGCCTCCGACGAGGAGGGCCGGGCGGTCGTCCGGGTCACGGCCGTGGGCCAGCTGTGACGGCGCGCCGGCCAGGAGAGTGGAGAAGAACCGCATGACGAACCCCGCCGACAGCCTGGTCGAGCTGCTCGACCTGGAGCGGATCGAGGTCAACATCTTCCGTGGCCGCAGCCCCGAGGAGTCCCTGCAACGGGTCTTCGGCGGGCAGGTCGCGGGCCAGGCGCTGGTCGCGGCCGGCCGGACGACCGACGGGGACCGCCCCGTCCACTCCCTGCACGCCTACTTCCTGCGTCCCGGCCGCCCCGGGGTGCCGATCGTCTACGACGTGGAGCGGGTGCGGGACGGCCGGTCCTTCACCACGCGCCGGGTCACGGCGGTGCAGCAGGGCCGGACGATCTTCAATCTGACGGCGTCGTTCCACCGTCCGGAGGAGGCCGGCTTCGAGCACCAGCTGCCGCCGGCACGTGTCGTGCCGGGCCCGGAGGAGCTTCCGACGGTCGCCGACGAGGTGCGCGAGCACCTGGGCGGCCTGCCGGAGGCGCTGGAGCGGATGGCGCGGCGCCAGCCCTTCGACATCCGTTACGTCGACCGGCTCCGCTGGACGTCCGAGGAGGTCGAGGGCGCGGACCCGCGCAGCGCGGTGTGGATGCGCGCGGTCGGCCCGCTGGGAGACGACCCGCTGGTGCACACCTGTGCGCTGACGTACGCGAGCGACATGACGCTGCTGGACGCGGTACGGATCCCGGTCGAACCGCTGTGGGGTCCGCGCGGCTTCGACATGGCCTCGCTGGACCACGCCATGTGGTTCCACCGGCCGTTCCGGGCGGACGAGTGGTTCCTGTACGACCAGGAGTCGCCGATCGCCACGGGCGGCCGCGGGCTGGCCAGGGGGCGGATCTACGACCGTCAGGGGCAGCTGCTGGTGTCCGTGGTGCAGGAGGGGCTGTTCCGCCGCCTCGACGGCGCGTAGCCCGCGCGTCCGGGGCCGTTCAGGTCCCGGGCAGCGGGTCCTGATCGACCTCATGACGGCGGGTCCGGATGTCCGGGCCCGCCGGATGCAGTTTGGCGTCACAGGCGGGTCCGAGCCCGGCCCGGCGTGACTCCGTGCCGGTGAGGGGGCGCCCGCACAGGGCGCAGCGCACGGGGCGGCGGACCGCCGGCCGGTCCGGTTCGGCCGGGGGTTCGGGAAAGCCGGGGAAGGGCTCTGGGGATTCCACGGGCTGATTCTCTCAAGCGGGGCCGCGGACCGGGCCGGCCGCTCCGTACGGCGACACCGGCGCCCCCGTGCGCGGGTCGCCCGGCGGAGCGTGGCCGCTGTGGGAAGGTATCGGTCCATGACCGCCCAGTCCCCCGCATACCACCTCCCCCGGCCGCGCGGAGGTGCCAGGTGGACATGATCCATGTCCGCGCCGTGAGCCCTCCGGACCTCACCGAGCGGGTCGAGGAGCTTCTGGGGAGCGCCCCCTACGTCCTGAACCTGATCGTGCAGCGGGGTGCCGCGCGCAACCCGGACGGTGACTCCGTGGCGTGCGACGTGCTGGCGGGGGCCGCGAACGAGGTCCTGCGCGGTCTGCGGGACCTCCGGGTCGACCTCCGCGGGTCCGTGGTCGTCGAGCCGGTCGACATGGCTTTCCCGGGACGGGCCCCGGACGCCGCGGCGCTGCGGCTCGGGGCCCTCGCCGGCATGCCGGTCTGGGAGCAGGTGGAGGCGCGCATCCGGTCCGGGGGGAGGTACGCGCCGAGCTTCTACCTCTATCTGGTCATCGCGGGCCTGATCGGCTCGGTCGGCATCGTGACCAACTCCCAGATCCTGATCGTCGGCGCGATGGTCGTCGGCCCCGAGTACGGGGCGATCGTCGCGGTGGCCCTGGGTCTCGACCGGGGGAACCGGGCCATGGTCCGCGCCGGACTGTCAGCCCTGTGCACGGGCTTCCTGCTGACGATCGCGGTCACGTTTCTGTTCAGTCTGCTCATCCGCGGCTTCGGTCTGCAGTCGGAGGCGTTCGACCGGGGGCTGCGGCCCGTCTCCAACCTGATCAACACCCCCAACTTCTTCTCCTTCGCGGTCGCCGCCCTGGCCGGTGTCGTCGGCATCGTGTCACTCACCGAGGCCCGCACGAGCGCCCTGCTCGGGGTCTTCATCTCGGTGACGACCATCCCGGCGGCCGCCGCCATCAACGTCTCCACGGCCTTCGCCGGCTGGTCGGAGGCCTGGGGCTCCCTCGTCCAGCTCCTGGTCAACATCGTCGTGCTGATCGTCGTGGGGGCCCTCGCGCTCAGATCCCAGCGGGCGATCTGGCGGCGCGTGGGCCTGAGGCACGGCCGGGGTGGCGGACCGGGCTGAGGCCGCGGGTCCCACCGGGGCCGGACCGGGACCGTGGCCGCCGCCGGACCCCGCCGAACGGCCGGAACCGGGCCGGGCCGGGATGATGGGAGGCGAGGGCCGCACGCGGGGCCCCGCTCGCAGTCAGGAGGGCCGCCATGCCCCAGAAACGCGCCTCGCAGCTCCGTGCCGTACCGGGCGCCACTCCGGAGGAACGGGCCGCGCTCGGCAGGGCGGCCCGCAAACGGGTCCCGAGATCCAGTCACGGCGCGTACGAGCCGCCCGCCGACCGGCCGGACCCGCTGGCCCTCCTGGAGGCCCAGTCGGCGAACCGGGTGCGGGAGCTCATCCCCATCCGGTACGGGCGGATGACGGAGTCGCCGTTCCGCTTCTACCGGGGGGCCGCGGCGGTCATGGCCTCCGACCTGGCCCGTACGCCGGTCTCCGGGATCAGGGCCCAGCTGTGCGGTGACGCCCACCTCATGAACTTCAGGCTGCTCGCCTCCCCCGAACGTCATCTGCTCTTCGACATCAACGACTTCGACGAGACACTGCCGGGGCCGTGGGAGTGGGACGTCAAACGGCTGGCGGCCAGTCTCGTCATCGCGGCCCGCGCCAACGGCTTCACGGACAAGGAGCGGGCCCGCATCGTGCGGGCGACCGTTCGGTCGTACCGGGAGTCCATGATCCGGTTCGCGGACATGCGCAATCTCGACGTCTGGTACGCGAAGACCGACGAGGACCGCCTCAAGGCCATGGCGGCGGACAGTCTTCCCGCCCGGGGCCGCAGGCGCGTGGCCGGCGTGACGGCGAAGGCCCGCACCCGGGACAGTCTGCAGGCGTTCGCGAAGCTCACCGAGGTGAGCGGCGGGCAGGTCCGCATCGCGCCGGATCCGCCCCTGGTCGTGCCGATCGCCGACCTGCTGCCCGACGCGGAACGCCGCGCGACGGAGAAGCAGTTCCGCAAGCTCCTCCGGGGCTACGGCCGAAGTCTGCCCTCGGACCGGCGGTCCCTGCTCACCGACTTCCAGGCCGTGGACATGGCCCGCAAGGTCGTCGGCGTGGGCAGCGTCGGGACCCGCTGCTGGATCTTCCTCCTGCTGGGCAGGGACGGCGGGGATCCGCTCTTCCTCCAGGCCAAGGAGGCGGACTCCTCGGTACTCGCCCCTCACGCGGGAGCGAGTGCGTACCGGAACCAGGGCGAGCGGGTGGTGGCGGGCCAGCGCCTGATGCAGGCCGCGGGAGACATCTTCCTGGGCTGGGACGGGTCGAGGGGTTCGACGGGCAGCGCCGGGACTTCTACGTACGCCAACTGCGTGACTGGAAGGGCGTGGTGGAACCCGAACTGATGGTGCCGCGCGGCATGGGTGCCTTCGGGGAGCTGTGCGGGACGACGCTGGCCCGGGCGCACGCGCGGTCCGGCGACCGCATCGCCATCGCGGCCTACCTCGGCCACGGCGACGCCTTCGACCGGGCGCTGGAGACGTTCGCCGAGCGGTACGCCGATCAGAACGAGCGGGATCACCGGGCGCTCGTCGACGCGGTGGCCGCCGGCCGCCTTCCCGCCGCAGGGGCGGGCGAGAAGTAGCGGAGCACCGGATTTCACCGCCTGCGGCCAGCGGGTACATCACGGACAGAACGTCACATCGTGGTATCACCGTGTGGATCCCGGCGGGACGGCCCGTCCCGGCCGGGATCCGACACCGAGGAGACCATGACGATGCCTGCAGAAGCCGGGGCAGCGCCCGGGACCGGAAGCCCGGACCCTCTCGCCGTGGTGCGCACCCGGCAGTACCTGGTCCTGCTGGTCATGGTGGCGCTGCTCGGAGTCCCGATCTCGGCGGCCGCGTTCGGCTTCCTGGCGCTCGTCCACGAGCTCCAGTCGCTGACCTACGACGACCTGCCCCGGGCCCTCGGGTTCCACGGCACACCGTCGTGGTGGCCGGTGCCCCTGCTCGCCTTGGCGGGCCTGCTGACGGGCCTGACCATCCGCCTGCTCCCGGGAAGGGGCGGGAGCAACCCGGCCGAGGGCATGTCGCACGGGGGCGCGCCGGCGGCCGCGGAGCTCCCCGGGATCGCGCTCGCCGCGCTGACCTCGCTGGCGCTGGGCGCGGTGCTCGGCCCGGAGGCGCCGCTCATCGCCCTGGGCGGCGGGCTGGCCGTCTACGCGGTGCGCCTGGTGAGGCCCGGCATCGAGCCGAGCGCGGCCGCCATGGTGGGGGCGGCGGGGAGCTTCGCCGCCGTCAGCACCCTGCTGGGCTCCCCGCTGCTCGGCGCGTTCCTGCTGATGGAGGCGTCCGGGCTCGCCGGGATGACGCTCGGTCTGGTGCTCGTCCCGGGGCTGCTGGCCTCCGGTATCGGCTCGCTCATCTTCATCGGGCTGGGCTCGTGGACCGGGCTGGGGACGTACTCCCTGACGCTGCCCGGTGTGCCGCACGCCGACGACCCCACCCTGGCCGCGTTCGGCTGGGCCGTCGTGCTGGGCGTCGCGGCGGCCTTCGCCGGGACATGGATCAAGCGGCTGGCCCTGCTGCTGCAGGAACGCACCGGACGGCGGACGGTGTCGTCCGCCGTCGTGATGGGCCTGGCCGTCGGGGTGCTCGCCCTGCTGTACGCGGAGAGCACCGGCCACGAGGCGTCCCAGGTGCTCTACTCGGGCCAGGACGCGCTCGGCCCGCTGCTCTCCACGGACGCGGGGCTGTCGGCCGCCACCCTCCTGATCCTCGTCGTCTGCAAGGCGCTCGCGTACTGCGCGTCGCTGAGCAGCTTCCGGGGCGGGCCGATCTTCCCGTCGATGTTCATCGGGGCGGCGGGCGGGCTGGCGCTCGCCCATCTGCCCGGGCTCGACCCCACGTCGGGCTTCGCGATGGGCATCGGGGCCATGTGCGTGGCGATGCTGAGGCTGCCCATGACGTCGGTACTGCTCGCCACGCTGCTGCTGGGCCGCGAGGGGATCACCGTGATGCCGCTGGTCATCGTGGCGGTGGTGGTCTCCTACGTCCTCGTGCTCAGGCTCGAACGCTCTTCTGCGGACCCACACACAGCGCCCAGATGACGAAGATGTTGATCGCGATGAGCACCAGCGACCAGAACGGGTAGTACGGGAGCCACAGGAAGTGGGCGACCACCAGGAGCCCGGCGAGCACGACACCGACGGCGCGCGCCCACAGGGCCCCGCTGAAGAGCGCGAAGCCGGCGAGGACGACGACGATGCCCAGGATGAGGTGCACCCAGCCCCAGCCCGCGAGGTTGAACTGGAACACGTAGTTCCGGGTCGAGACGAACAGATCGTCCTTGGCGATGGCGGCGATGCCTTCGAGGATGGCCATCGCCCCACCGAAGATCATCATCACCGCCGCGAATACGGTCCAGCCCGACTGGGCCGCGCTCCCCCGGGCGGTGTCGCGTCCCGTCTCGCTCGCACTTCCAGCCATGTCGGCCTCCTCGGATCCCAGCCGATGAGCGCCTCGGTCGAGACACTTCGCGGCTTATGTTCCTTTTATCAGCCTGACACGGCATCACCCGGTTGGCCTCTTCTCGAAGCAGAGATAGAATCCCTCATATGAGAGAGCCTGGAGCGCCCGCCGGCGTCGACGACCGCCTCGCGGCACGGCTGGGCATGCTCCGCGCCGAGCGCGGCTGGTCGCTGGAAGAGCTGTCCCGCCGCACCGGGGTGAGCCGCTCGACCCTGTCGCGGCTGGAGCGTGCGGAGCTGAGCCCCACCACCGTCGTACTGGGTCAGCTGTGCACGGTGTACGGGCGCACGATGTCGCGGCTGCTGCTGGAGGTGGAGGCCGAGCCCCCGCAGCTGGTCACGGCCGCGCGACAGCCGGTGTGGCGGGACGAGCGGACCGGGTTCGTCCGGCGCTCCGTCTCGCCGCCGCACCCGGGCCTGCGCGCCGAGGTCATCGAGGGGACACTCGACGCCGGCGCCTCCCTCGCGTACGAGAACGCGCCGGTGCCCGGTGTGGAGCAGCACATCTGGGTGCTGGAGGGCACGGTCCAGATCACCGTCGAGGGGACCGTGCACACCGTGCACGAGGGGGACTGCCTGCGTTTCCGGCTGCGCGGCCCCTCGCACTTCCGCTGTCCGGGCCCGTCACGGGTCCGCTACGCACTGATGATCGTCCTGCCGTGAACGTGAAAGGACCCGCTTCATGACCGAGATCGTCCCCGTGTCCGGCCCCGAACTGGTCACGTACGCCGATGAGCTCGCCGCCCTGCTGGTCGAGGCCGTGGAGGGCGGGGCCTCCGTCGGATTCCTCGCCCCGCTGGACCGGGAGGCGGCTGCCGTCTGGTGGCGGGAGCGGGCAGCCGCGGTGGAGGCCGGGAGCCATCAGGTCTGGATCGCCCGGGACGAAGAGCGGCCGCTGGGCACGATCGGGCTGGTGAAGGCACCCATGCCGAACGCACGCCACCGGGCGGAGGTCGCGAAGCTCGTGGTCAGGCCCTCCGCGCGGGGCCGGGGGGTCGGCCGGGCCCTGCTCACCGCGGTCGAGCGGTCCGCGGCCGCCGAGGGGCTGGCGCTGCTGGTCCTGGACACCGAGACGGGGAGCGACGCCGAGCGGCTCTACCGTTCGGCGGGCTGGACCCCCTGCGGCTCCGTGCCGGACTACGCGGCGGACCCGTACGGCACGCTCAGGGCGACGACGTTCTACTACCGGGCGCTGGACCCGCGGGAGGCGTCCCCGGCGGGACCGTCACAATGAGGGGGACGCCACGCGACCGAGGAGACATCCCATGACGCTGCACGACATCCCGCTCCGCACGCTCACCGGCGAACCGACCACCCTTGGCGCCCACAAGGGCTCGGCGGTCCTGCTGGTGAACGTCGCCTCCCGGTGCGGGCTCACGCCGCAGTACGCCGGCCTGGAGAAGCTGCAGAAGGATTACGCGGACCGCGGATTCACCGTGGTCGGGGTGCCCTGCAACCAGTTCGCGGGCCAGGAGCCGGGCACCGCGGAGGAGATCCGGACCTTCTGCTCGACGACGTACGGGGTGAGCTTCCCGCTGCTGGAGAAGACCGACGTCAACGGCGAGAACCGGCACCCGCTGTACGCGGAGCTGACGAAGCTGGAGGACGCCGAGGGCGCGGCCGGGGACGTCCAGTGGAACTTCGAGAAGTTCCTGATCTCGCCCGACGGCGAGCCGGTCGCCCGGATCCGCCCCCGCACCGAGCCGGACGCCCCCGAGGTCGTCGCGGCCATCGAGGCGCAGCTGCCGCGGTAGCGGTCCTCACCACACAGCGGCGGGGCCGGACCGTGCGTACGGTCCGGCCCC
>NZ_JAERUC010000173.1 GCF_016745505.1 Streptomyces silvae
TCTCCGCGTACGGCTTCGAGGACTACACCCGGATCAAGCATGTCATGACGTCGCTCGACGACTGACCGGCGCCCCGAGCCCGGCCCGGAACACCCCGGGCCGGGTGGCGGGCCCGCCCGGGCCCGGTGCCGCGGTACCGGTCATCTCCCGTGCCCCAGCGCTGAGATGGGCCTACGATCCGGTCCATGACGGCACCCGACTGCTATGCGTGCGGCAGAGAAGCAGAGTTCGGCACACTCCCACCGCGCGAGCGCGTCGCGTTCGACGCACACTGGCGCGTGGCCCATGCCTTCGACACGGCGCTGCCCGGCTGGCTGGTGCTCCTGCCCCGCCGCCATGTCACGGCCGTTCACGACCTCACCGACGCCGAGGCCGCGGCGCTCGGGTCATGGCAGGTGAGACTCTCCCGGGCCCTGCGGAGCGTGACCGGCTGCGTCAAGACCTACGTCGTCCAGTTCGCCGAGGCCGAGGGTTTCGCCCACGCGCACTTCCACATCGTGCCGCGTACGGCCGACCTGCCTCCCGAGCGGCGGGGGGCGGGGATCTTCGGGCTCCTCGGCCGTCCGGAGTCCGAGCGGGTCACGGCCGACCGGGCGGACCAGCTGGCACGCTCTCTCCGCGACCGGCTCGGTGAGAGCCCGTTGCACTAGCGTGGGCGGGGTGGATCTCTTCTCACGCTCGTGGACAGCGTTGCGTACGGCGGTCGCCGAACTCCCGGACGCCGACTTCGCGAAGCCGTCAGGCTGCGCCGGATGGCTCGTACAGGACCTCGTGTGTCATCTGGTCATCGATGCCCAGGACGTCCTGATCACCCTCGCGACCCCCGCGGGGACGGAACCCACCCGCGACGCGGCGACCTACTGGGACGTCAGCCGGACACCGCCGAGCGGGGACGATCCCCTCGACGCCCTGACGGTCCGGCTGGCCGCCGCGTACGAGGAGCCCGACCTGCTGAAGTTCCACCTGGACGACGTGGGTTCCGCCGCCGGCCGCGCCGCCGCCCTCGCCACCCCGGACCTCCGGGTCGGCACCCGCGGCGAGGTCCTGACGGTGGCCGACTACCTCACCACGTACGTCCTGGAGTGGACGCTGCACCACCTCGATCTGACCGCCTTCCTCCCCGACGCCCCGGGAGCCCCCGAGGAGACGCTCGCCCGGTCCCGCCGGCTGCTGGAGGAGATCGCCGGGACCGCGTTCCCCGCGTCGCTCTCCGACAAGGACGCGCTCCTGGTCGGCACCGGACGGCGTCCCCCGACGGGCGCGGAGCGGGCCGAACTCGGCGCACTGGCCGCGCGACTGCCCTACGTCCTCGGCTAGCCGCCCGGCCGCCCGATGACAGGATGGGGCCGTGCTCATCGTCATCGGCGGACTGTCTGGAACCGGCAAGACCACGCTCGCACGCCTGCTGGCCGCGCGGACCGGCGCGGTCCACCTGCGGATCGACACCATCGAGCAGGCCGTCGTCCGCTCCGGCCTGGCCCGCCGCCCCCTCGGTCCGGTCGGATACGTCGTGGGGTACGCCCTGGCCGGTGACCACCTCCGGCAGGGGCTCACCGTGATCGCGGAATCCGTGAACCCGCTCGCCGTCACCCGGGACAGCTGGCGCACCGTGGCGACGGAAGCAGCCGTCCCGCTCGCCGAGGTCGAGGTGATCTGCTCGGACCGGGACGAGCACAGGCACCGGGTGACCTCACGGTCCGTCGACATCCCCGGTCTGACCCCGCCCGACTGGCAGCAGGTCCTCGACCACGCCTACGAACCATGGGACCGGGACCACCTCGTCCTCGACACCGCCGGGCAGGAGCCGCAGGAGTCGCTGGCCTCACTCCTGCACCACCTCGGACACCAGGCGGCTCCGGAGGGCTCCGAGGGGTGACACCGGCGGCAGGCGGGCCCGGGGTTCAGGATTCGGGGCCGCCGGCAAGGCATGCTGGTCGCCGTGACCACGGCGCTCTCCGTGGGCTCGCTGCGGTGCCGGACCAGGGGCGAGCGATGTCCGCCCCGTGACGGGCGAAGGGAACCAGATGGCGGACGACCGGCGGCCGGGACCGCCGTCCGAAACGGCCACGGGCACGCTGGTGGACCGGCTCAAGGAGCGCATTTACGCGACGATCACGATGATCGCCGTGGTCGTCGGCCTCTCCTTGGGCGAGGCCGGCACCCCAGGCGCCCTGGCCACGGTCCTGACGACCGCGCTGGGACTGTGGCTCGCGGCGCTGGTCGCCGACCAGCAGGCGCACCGCACGGTGCACGGCCACCTCGCCACCGGCCACGACCTGCGCCGCATGCTGTACGTCAGCAGTCCGCTGCTGTCCTGCGCGCTGGGCCCCGGCGTGATGATCGCCCTCGCCGCCCTGGACGTCATGTCGCTGTCCACCGCGCTGATGACGGCGGCCGGCGTGGGTGTCGCCTCGCTCTTCGTCTGGGGCTGCGCGGGAGGGCTCCGGATGGGAGGCGGCGTCCTCCTCGCGGTGCTGGCCGGGCTGGCCGACGCCGTGATCGGCGTCGCGGTCGCCCTGGTGAAGACGGCCGCCGGGCACTGACGCACGGGAGGGCCGCCCCCGTACAGCGGGTCCCGCCCCGGGACCCGCTGCCCCTAGCCCTCCCGGACGAGCCGGTGCAGCGCGCGTACCAGCGCCTCGATCCCCGTGACCGCCTTGGACCGGGGGCAGCCGACGTTGAGCCGGACCCGCCCCGGGGAGCCGTAGGCCGCACCCGGCATGATGGCCACCTTCTCCACCTCGACGAGTTCGCGCTGCAACGCGTCGTCGTCGACGCCGAGCGGCCGCAGGTCGATCCAGGCCAGGTACCCCGCCTGCGGAGGCTCCCAGCCGAGCTCGGGGAACTCCTCGCGCAGCCGGCCGGCGACCATCGCGAGGTTGCCCGCGAGGTACCTACGCAGGGCGTCCAGCCAGGGCGCCCCGTCCCGGTACGCCGCGATGTGCCCGACCAGCGACAGCACGGCGGGCGAGGAGAGACCGTCGGCCTCCTTGAGCTGCCTCAGATAGGCCTCGCGCGACGCGGGATCACCGATGATCCCGTAACTTCCCGTCAGCGCCGGGATGTTGAACGACTTGGACGCCGAGGTGATCACGGCCCACCGGCCCTCGCCGGCGTGCCGGACCCAGGGGCGGTGGACGTACGGGGGATGGGCCAGGTCCGCGTGGATCTCGTCGCTGATGACGGCCACCCCGTGCAGCGCGCACAGCCGCGCCATCCGGTCCAGCTCGTCCCCGGACCAGACCCTGCCCGTCGGGTTGTGCGGCGAGCAGAGCAGCAGGACCGCCGTGTCGGGCAGCGCCAGCAGCCGCTCCAGCTCCGTCCAGTCGTCGAGCGGGCACTCCAGGAGCCGACGCCCGTGGGCCGCCACGGTCTTCGGGAACGCGTCGTACATGGGGGTGTGGGCGACCACCCCGTCACCGGGGCCGGACCACAGCCGGAGCAGCTGCGACAGCTGGTAGACCACGGAAGGCGCGTAGACGACCGACCCGGGATCTACGGCCGTCGCGTGCCGGGTCGCGTACCAGTGGACGATCGCGGAGAGGAAGTCGTCCTGCCGCCACCGCGAGTAGCCGAGCACACCGTGGTCCAGCCGGCCGCGGAGCCCCGCGACGACCTCCGGGGCGGTCTCGAAGTCCATGTCGGAGATCGTGAACGGCAGCAGATCCGGCACGCCGAAGCGGTCCTCGACGTAGTCCCACTGCGTGCACCAGGTGCCGCGCCGGTCCACCACGGTGTCGAAGCCGTACGGATCCGGCGCCGCCGTCCCGGGGGCCGCGGGCACAGGGCCGGGGGAGAGGGAGTCCATGGTCAGCCCACCGGGATCATGGTGGCGATGGCGTCCTTCACCGACTGGACCTGCGGCCCGATGATGACCTGCACGGTGTGGCCGTCGAGCTTGATCACGCCCACGGCGCCGAGCTTCTTCAGCCGCGCCTCGTCCACCCGCGCCGCGTCCTCCACCGTCATGCGCAGCCGGGTGATGCAGTTGTCCAGGGTCCGGATGTTGCCGGCGCCGCCGATCGCGTCGAGGATCGCGACGGCGTCGTACTTCCCCGCGACCAGCTCACGCGCGGGCTCGGCCGTGTCCGGGGAGGGGGATGCGTCGTCCGCGTCGTCCGGCTCCGCGTCGTCCGGCTCCTCGTCGCGGCCCGGGGTCCTGAGATCGAAGCGGGTGATCGCCCAGCGGAACAGGAAGTAGTACACGGCGAACCACACCGCCGCGATCACCGGCACCAGGTACCACTTGGTCGTCGTCCCCTGGAGGACGCCGAAGACCAGCCAGTCGATGACGTTGCCGTCCGTGTTACCGATGAAGACGCCGAGCACTGCGGCCGTGAGGAAGCCGAGTCCCACCAGGACCGCGTGGATGGCGTACAGCCACGGCGCGACGAAGAGGAACAGGAACTCCAGCGGCTCCGTGATGCCACCGACCACGCAGGCCACCACACCGGACACCAGCAGGGCCTTGATCTCGGGGCGCATCTCCCGCTTCGCGCAGTGGTACATCGCCAGCGCGGCGCCCGGGAGACCCCCCAGGTAGGACGCCATCTTGCCCTGGGAGAGGAAGTGCGTCGCCTCGGTGACCTCGCCGTTCGGGGCACCGGCGCAGTCCAGGTGCGCGTAGAAGAGGTTCAGGGCGCCGGAGACGTGGTCGCCGCACACGGCGCCCGAACCGCCGACGTCGGTGAACCGGAACATCGCCACCAGGATGTGGTGCA
Organism: Streptomyces silvae; assembly: GCF_016745505.1. GTDB lineage: Bacteria > Actinomycetota > Actinomycetes > Streptomycetales > Streptomycetaceae > Streptomyces > Streptomyces silvae. Next base: position 4,722 of record NZ_JAERUC010000173.1, read on the forward strand.
GCCCGATCGGCCGCAGCAGCACCTCTCCCATGCCGAAGAAGAACGGCCCGAAGACCCCGGTGTGCCCGATGCCCCGGCCCACGGCGGTGATCCAGCCGTTGAAGGTCGGCCACACCAGCGGGATGAGCAGACCGAGCACGCTCAGCACGAGGGCGGAGACGATCGGGACGAAGCGGAGCCCCCCGAAGAAGGCCAGAGCGTCAGGCATCCGCTGCGTACGAAAGCGCTGGTGGAGGAGGCTGACAACGATGCCAACGGCCACGGCTCCGAGGAGTCCCGTATCGATGGACTGCACGCCGAGCACGTCCGCTATGCCGTAGTGCTCGATCGCGGACGCGTCCTCGAAGTCGACACCCTTCGCGGTGAGGAAGAAGTTGACCGCGAGGTTCATGGCGGCGAAGCCGACGAAACCCGAGAAGGCGGCCACTCCCTTGTCCTCGCGGGCGAGGCCGAGCGGAATCGCCATCGCGAAGAGGACGGGCAGGAAGGTGAAGGCCACCAGCCCCGTGTTGGCCATCCAGGTGAAGACGAGGTGGAAGCCCTCGGACTTCAGGAACGGCAGGTTGTCGGTGACGGCCTCACTGGAGAGCGAGGAGCCGATGCCCAGCATGATCCCGCAGAACGCGAGCAGGGCCACCGGGAGCATGAACGTCTTGCCGAGCCCCTGGAGGAACTCCCAGAGTGCGGCTTTGGTCTTCTGCATGTGTACGGAACTTTCGAGCCTGGGGGGATGGACCCGGGCGCTCGCCGTGGCGACGCGGGGACCCACGGGTGATCGAGCGGCGGAGGTACGACGCGGGGGTCGGGGGCCGTCCTCGCGCGACACACCTGGGGATCGCCCGGTGAGCAGCGCCAGGTGTGGCCGTTCCGCCGAACGGATCACATCACAGCGGGTCGACGGCTGTCCATGGAGGCCCGGGCGGCGGTCCGTTCCGGGAGGGGCCGGGCGCGCGGAGTGAACCGACCGTCGCGTACTGTGACGTACGCCACTCTTCCTGGTTCCCGACGGGTGTTTGCCGACGCGTCGGTGGGTAAGGGGCTCTGTGGCCGCCGGGGCCGACAATCCGGTGGATAGTGTGCGAAAACTACCGACTCAGGAGGTTCGATGTCCTCGAAGCGACGTCGCAAGAAGAAGGCCCGCCGCAAGAACGGCGCGAACCACGGTAGCCGTCCGCAGACCTGAGGACGCACGCCGACAGGACCGGGGGATGGCGGACGCCATCCCCCGGACGTGTTTCCGGCGCCGCCGGGCCGCGCCGTGGCAGGCGCGGCCCCACGCGTCAGGTGAGCAGCTGATTGCGGTGGGAGGCGCGGCGGGCGGCGGCCAGCAGGGCGTGGATCTGCGGGCCGGCCTGGTCGAGCCGGGCCACGGGCTTCGCGAACGGCAGGCGCGCATCGCGGTGGGTGCGGGGGTACTCCAGGCGCAGCGTCACCCCGTAGCGGTCCATCGCCAGCGGGAGGACGCGGGTCACCCCCTTCTCCGGCTGTGGCTGCACGAGGCGCAGCAGCAGCGGGACGAGCTCCTCGTGGTCGTCCACGAGATGGGTCAGCATCGACGCCTCGCTCGTGGCGACCGGGTCGGGGACTGTGTCCTGCAGCGTGTCCAGCGTGACGAACGCGCGGCCCCTGTGGTCCTCGAAGACCGCCTGGCCGAACTCCATGCAGGTGCTCTCGGCGGCGTCCGTGCTGTACGGCGCCGACAGCAGGCCGGTCACCGTGACGCGGGCGCGCGTGCGGTCCCGTACGGGCGTGGGTGCGATGTCGGTGAACTCCAGCCGGACGGGGATGCGCGGCCCCGGCTGCGGGGAGCCGGCCTCGGACGGTTCGTGCAGGTGGATGTGGCCCATCGCGGCCGTGCCGTCGAGGCGGTGGACCTCGACCGGGTCGAGCCCATCGCTCACCACAGTCATCGAATGGGCTGCGGTCAGGATGGACAGCACGCGTTCGGCGGGGGTGGGCTGTGTGACGCGGGAGTTGAAAGGACGCATCCAAGTTCTCCAGAGGAGCGGGCGGGGGAGACCTCATTGCAGTTACTTAGGTATGCCTAACCTAACCCATGGGGCGGGAATCGGGTAGCGCCGCACACACCCGATGCGCGTTCGAGTGCGCGGACGGACAGGAGGGAGCGGCCCGCCCCCGGGTACACGGACGCCCCGGGACCGGGCCGCCCGGGGAGGGGCGAGCCGGGCCGGGGGCTTCCCTGAACGGCCGTCAGCGGTGCCTCACTTGCCTGAACGGGAGTACGGGAGCAGCGCCATCTCCCGCGCGTTCTTCACCGCGGCGGCGACCTGCCGCTGCTGCCGCGCCGTGATGCGGGTGACCCGGCGGCTGCGGATCTTCCCGCGGTCGGAGATGAACTGCCGCAGCAGATCGGTGTCCTTGTAGTCGACGTACGTGATCCTCGCGGCGTCGAGCGGGTTCGGGCGGGGCTTCTGGGGTTTCCGGACGTCCTGGCGGCGTGCCATCGGTTCTCCTCCGAAGTCGTGGGGGTCGGTCAGTGGATCGGGTCGAGGAGGGGGCCGAAGGCGGCGGGCAGTCTCTTCCACGCCTCGCGGCCGGCCCCGTACTCGGCGTCGGTGAGCAGGCAGGACTCCAGCAGCGCGGTGAGGCCCTCGCGGTCCAGGCCGGGGGAGACGAACACCAGGTGCTGGCAGCGGTCACCGGTCTCGGGGTGCCAGTCGAGCGCGGCGGCGGCGCGGCGGAACGCGGGCACCAGGTCCCAGGCGGCATCCGGCAGGGACGCCAGCCAGGGGCCGCTGTTCTCGACGCAGAGGGCGCCGCCCGCCGCGTCCCAGGACAGCAGGGTGTCGGGCCGGTCCGCGAGCCAGAAGCGGCCGCGGCTGCGGGCGGCCGCGCAGCTCAGGTCCTCCAGCGCCTCGAAAAGGCGCTCGGGGTGGAACGGGCGGTGCGCGTGCCACACCAGGGTGCTGACACCGGCCTCCTCCGCCTCCTGGGGAAGGAGGGCGCACGCCGGGTGCTGGGCCGCGGCCGCCGCCTCCACGTCGAAGCCGGCGAGAGCGAGCTTCACCAGGGCGTCCGACGCCGCCGGGACCTGTGGCGCCGTCGGATGCAACTGCCCGACGAGCGCCCGGTCCTGGGCATCCGCGTCATCGCTGTCGACGAGAGCGATGACGGACGCGTACTCCAACTGCCGGGCCCAGGTGTCGCCCACCGTGCGCTGATCGGTCGGCGCCGCAGCCAGACCCGCCTCGGCCAGATCGTCGCCGTCGGCCAGGCAGGGCAGGGCGAGAGCCGGGTCCACCGCGGTGATCACGCCGGTCACCTCGGCCCACTCCCGCCCGTGCGCGGCGATGACCTCCGCCATCGTCCTCGGCTCGACGGAGTCCCAGAGTTCGACCACGGCCAGCCCGGTGAGCCCGCCGGCGGCCAGCCGCTCCAGCTCGGGGAGCAGGTCCTCCCTCAGCGCGCAGCAGGCGCAGTAGTTGACGAGAGGCGCCTCACCCTGCGACAGCTCACCGGAGGCGTCACGCACCGTCCGGTGGACCGATCCGTTCCCCGCACCGGTCAGGTCGTGGTGCAGTGCGACGCTGCGCGGTACCCGGCGAAGCAGCTCGTCCACCACCTCGCGCCGGGCGTCGGAGTGCAGCCCGCCGACGAGGGCCACGGGCAGCCTTCGGTCATCGCTCGTCACCGGTCCTCCCGGCGGCCGTACCGGCGTTCGAACCGCTCCACCCGTCCTGCCGTGTCGAGGACACGCGCGGTGCCGGTGTAGTAGGGGTGGCTCGCCGAGGAGATCTCGACGTCCACCACCGGGTAGGTGTGGCCGTCCTCCCACTCGACGGTGCGCTCGCTGGTCAGGGTGGAGCGGGTGAGGAAGGCATAGTCGGCCGCGTTGTCGCGGAACACGACGGGGCCGTACGCGGGGTGGATGCCCGGCTTCATGGTGGGGTCCTTCGGATCGGGGTGGCGTGGTCGGGGTGCGCGGTCAGCGGTCTTCGCGGAAGTCGACATGCCGGCGTACGAGCGGGTCGAACTTGCGCAGCACCAGGCGGTCGGGGTCGTTCCGCCGGTTCTTGCGGGTGACGTAGGTGTAGCCCGTTCCCGCGGTGGAGCGGAGCTTGATGATCGGGCGTAGTTCGTTGCGAGCCATGGCGCTACTATATGGCAATGGTTTCCATTTTCAATACGGAGGCCTACGTCCACCCGAGAGGCAGGTAGTCCCATGTCCGCCCACTGCCAACTGACCGGCTCCCGGCCGGGATTCGGCAACACCATCTCCCATTCGCACCGGCGCACCTCGCGCCGGTTCGACCCGAATGTCCAGCGCAAGCGCTACTGGCTGCCGAGCGAGGGCCGTCATGTGCGGCTGACGCTCAGCGCGAAGGCGATCAAGACGATCGACAGCATCGGCATCGAGGCCGCGGTGGCCCGCATCAGGGCGCGAGGGGTGAAGGTCTGATGGCGAAGAAGAGCAAGATCGCGCAGAACGAGAAGCGCAAGGCGATCGTCGAGCGCTACGCGGCCCGACGTGCCGAGCTGAAGGAGATCATTCGCGTCTCGGGGCCGCAGGACCCGGCCCGCCGGGCGGCCGTCGAGGAACTGCGGCGCCAGCCGCGCGACGCCAGCGCCACACGCGTGCGCAACAGGGACAGCGTGGACGGGCGCCCCCGGGGGCACCTGCGGAAGTTCGGGCTGTCCCGCGTACGGATGAGGGAGCAGGCCCACGCCGGCTTCCTCCCGGGGGTGACCAAGTCGTCCTGGTGACCCCCGTCCCCTGAGCCGGGGCGGGCGGCTGCGCGCCTCCCGAAACGCCTGCTGCCCGCCCCCAACGGGGCTCCGGCCGTCGGGACTTGATGGACTGGGCGCATGAAGATGATGTCGCCCCGTGTCCGTGTCCTGCGCGCCCTGGAGCGGTTCAACGCCGCCTACCCGTGGGACCACAACGCCCACTACCACCGCTGGATCCTCCGGCAGCTGCCCGGACGCTTCGGCGGCGCCCTGGACGTCGGGTCCGGCAGCGGTGACCTCGCGAGGCTCCTGGCGGGACGCGCCGCAGCCGTCACGGCGGTCGATGCCGATCCGGTGATCACTGCCCGCGCCCAGGAGTTGACGCCCGCCGCCCTGCCCGTGACCTTCACCGTGGCGGAGGTGCCGGACGGGCTTCCCGACGGTTCGTACGACGTCATCACCTGCGTCGCCACGATCCACCATCTGTCCTTCACCCAGGCGCTCGTCCGCTTCCGCCGCCATCTGGCGCCGGGTGGAACCCTGGTGGTCCTCGGTCTGTTCCGCGCCCGGACCCCGGTGGACCATCTGCTCGGTGCCCTTGCCGTTCCGGCCAACGCGGCCATCGGCTGGCTGAGGAACAAGGGACGCCCCGCGCCCCGGCCCGCCTCGATGACGGCCCGTACCCGCCCCGCCGGCATGACCTTCCACGAGATCGTCAGGGAGGCCGGGGAGGTGCTTCCCGGCGTGCGGCTGCGGCGACGGCTGTTCTGGCGCTACTCGCTCGTGTGGCAGCAACCCCGCCCGGACCGGGCGTCGTTGTGAGGACCGTTGACAAATGTGCGGGCTGCTAGAAACCTGTGACCTCGGCACCGCAAAATATTGACTGGATCACTCAAAAAGTCAGTGCAATGCGCGCGAGTTCCCGGCAGGTGGTCTGCTCCCTCTCCTGCCGGCGTCCCTGATCGCCCCGTCGGTGTACCGGCAGCCCGCACCCGCCGTCGTCGACCGCCCGGTGCCGTACGCATCGCGCGGCCGGCGCGCGTCGACGTGTCCTCCCGGTCCCGCAGTCGCACGGAACTGAGGACAGCATGAGATGGAAGCAACTCGGACGGCGGTTCGTCGTCGGCGCGGTGGCAGCCGCCCTGATGACCGTCGGGCTCCTGCCGGGCACCGCCACCGCGGCCGGCCGGAGCCCCGACCTCGCCCTCGGTAAATCCGTGACGACCAGCGGGTCGCACGGCGCCTACCCCGCCTCCCACGTCACCGACGGCAGCCAGCAGACGTACTGGGAGAGCCCCGGCACCTTCCCGCAGTGGGTCAGGGTCGACCTGGGCGGTCTCTTCGACGTCGACCAGGTGGTGCTGAAACTGCCGGCCGCCTGGGAGGCGCGGACCCAGACGCTCGCCGTCCAGGGCAGCACGGACGGGAGCAGCTTCAGCACCCTGTCCGCCTCGGCCGCCCGGGTGTTCAGCCCGGCGTCCGGCAACACCGTCACCGTCGGCTTCGCCGCGCGGCAGGTGCGGTACATCCGGGTGCAGGTGACCGCCAACACCGGCTGGAACGCCGCACAGCTCTCCCAGGTCGAGGTCCACGGCGACGAGGGCTCCGGTCCGAACCCCGCCGACGGCTCCAACCTCGCACTGAACAAGCCGATCGAGGCGTCGTCGTCCACCCAGACGTATGTGGCGGCCCACGCCAACGACGACCAGCTCGGCACGTACTGGGAGGCCGGCGGCCACCCCTCGACGCTGACCGTGAAGCTCGGCGCCGACGCCGACATCGAGGCCGTCGTCGTCAAGCTCAACCCGGACCAGGCGTGGGCCACCCGCACCCAGAGCATCGAGGTGCTCGGCCGTGCGCAGAACGCCAGCGGCTTCACCTCGCTGAAGGCAAGGGCCGACCACGTCTTCGACCCCTCGGGGAACCGGAACACGGTGACCATCCCCGTCAGCGGCCGGTACGCGGACATCCAGCTCAAGTTCTTCGCCAACACCGGTGCTCCCGGCGCCCAGGTCGCCGAGTTCCAGGTCGTCGGCACCGCCGCTCCCAACCCCGACCTGACCGTCTCCGACCTGACCTGGTCACCCGCCTCGCCGACCGCGACGGACGACGTCGCCGTGCGCGCGACCGTACGCAACACGGGCACGGCGGCCGCCGCCGCGACCGTCGTCGAGGTCAGCCTGGAAGGCACCGTCGCCGGGAGCGCACCCGTGAGCGGGCTCGCCGCCGGGGCCTCGGCCACCGTGGCGGTCGACGTCGGCAAGCGGCCGATGGGCACGTACAGCGTCACCGCGGTCGTCGATCCCACCGACACGATCGCCGAGCAGGACAACACCAACAACAGCCGCACCGCCGCCACGAAGCTCATCGTCGGCCAGAGCCCCGGACCCGACCTGGAGGTGCTCGGCATCACCTCCAGCCCGTCGAACCCCGCCGTGGGCGCCGCCGTCACCTTCACCGTCTCCGTGCACAACCGCGGTACCACCGCGGTGAGTTCCCCGACGGTCACCCGCCTCCTGGTGGAGGGCACCACGCTGAACGGCACGACGGGCGCGGTCCCCGCAGGAGGGACCGTCACCGTACCCATCAGCGGGAGCTGGACCGCGAGGAGCGGCGGAGCCAACCTGACCGCCACCGCGGACGCCACCGGTGTGGTCGCCGAGACCGACGAGAACAACAACGTCTTCTCCCGCGCCCTCGTGGTCGGCCGCGGCGCCGCCGTCCCGTACACCGAGTACGAGGCCGAACAGGGCACGTACAAGGGCACGTTGCTGAAGTCCGACAAGGAGCGCACCTTCGGGCACACCAACTTCGCCACGGAGTCCTCGGGCCGTGAGTCCGTCCGGCTGAACACCACCGGTGAGTACGTCGAGATCACATCGACCGTGCCCTCGAACTCGATCGTCGTCCGCAACTCCATCCCCGACGCCCCGGGCGGCGGTGGTACGGAGGCCACCATCAGCCTGTACGCCGACGGCACCTTCGCCCGGAAGCTGACGCTCTCCTCCAAGCACAGCTGGCTGTACGGCGACACGGACAGCCCGGAGGGCCTGACCAACCAGCCGCAGGCGGACGCCCGCAGGCTGTTCGACGAGTCCAACGCCCTGCTCGACCGGACCTACCCCGCCGGGACCACGTTCCGCCTGCAGCGCGACGCGGGCGACTCGGCGTCCTTCTACATCATCGACCTCGTCGACCTGGAGCAGGTGGCGCCCGCGGCGGCCCAGCCGGCCGGATGCACCTCGATCACCGCCTACGGCGCCGTGCCGAACGACGGGATCGACGACACGGACGCCATCCAGCGCGCGGTGACCGCCGATCAGAACGGTGACATCGGCTGCGTATGGATCCCGCCGGGGCAGTGGCGGCAGGAGCAGAAGATCCTGACCGACGACCCGCTGGACCGGGGCCAGTTCAACCAGGTCGGCATCCGGGACGTCACCATCCGCGGCGCGGGCATGTGGCACTCCCAGCTCTACACCCTCACCCAGCCGCAGGACGCGGGCGGCATCAACCACCCGCACGAGGGGAACTTCGGCTTCGACATCGACGACAACACCAAGATCTCCGACATCGCGATCTTCGGCTCCGGCACCATCCGCGGAGGCGACGGCAACGCCGAGGGCGGCGTCGGCCTGAACGGGCGCTTCGGTGAGGACACCAAGATCACCAACGTGTGGCTGGAGCACGCGAACGTGGGGGCCTGGGTCGGCCGTGACTACGACAACATCCCGGACCTCTGGGGGCCCGGCGACGGCGTCGAGTTCACGGGCATGCGGATACGCAACACCTACGCGGACGGCATCAACTTCGCCAACGGCACACGGAATTCGACGGTGTTCAACTCCTCCTTCAGGACCACGGGCGACGACTCGCTGGCCGTGTGGTCGAGCAAGTACGTGAAGAACCCCTCGGTGGACGTCGGCCATGACAACCACTTCCGCAACAACACGATCCAGCTGCCGTGGAGGGCCAACGGCATCGCGGTCTACGGCGGATACGGCAACACGATCGAGAACAACGTCATCTCCGACACCATGAACTACCCCGGCATCATGCTGGCGACGGACCACGACCCGCTGCCCTTCTCCGGGCAGACGCTGATCGCCGGCAACACGCTGCACCGCACGGGCGGGGCGTTCTGGGGGGAGGCCCAGGAGTTCGGGGCGATCACACTGTTCGCCGCCGGGCAGGACATCCCGGGTGTCACGATCCGCGACACCGACATCCATGACTCGACGTACGACGGCATCCAGTTCAAGTCCGGGGGCGGGTCCGTGCCCGGGGCGAAGATCTCGAACGTGCGCATCGACAACTCCGTCAACGGGGCGGGGATCCTGGCCCACGGAGGCGCCCGGGGCAGCGCGACGCTGACCGATGTGACCATCACGGGCTCGGCCGACGGCGACGTCGTGATCGAACCCGGGTCGCAGTTCGTCATCAACGGCAGCGCGGGAGCGGCGTCCGCCCGGAAGTAGATCCGGCCGGACCGCGCACACAGCCCCCGGCCGGCTCGCCATGCGCGAGCCGGCCGGGGGAGCGGCGTCCGTGGGCGGGTCCCGACGGGCCGCGCCCGACCGGCCGGACGACCCCTCAACCGTGCGGAGTCTCCACCACGACGGCTCTTTCGGAGCCTTCGCGGCCCATGCGCTCGATTCCCCAGGCGCCCAGTGGTTCGAGCGCCTTGTTGAGCGTGTGCCCGTGCTCGGTCAGGGAGTACTCCACGCGGGGCGGCACCTCGGCGTAGACCTCCCGGTGCACGAGGCCGTCCGCCTCCATCTCACGCAGGTGCTGGGTGAGCATCTTCTCGCTCACGCCCGGCAGTCCACGGCGGAGTTCGGAGAACCGGCGTACGCCATGGGCGTCGAGCTCCCAGAGGATCAGTCCCTTCCACTTGCCGCTCACCACGTCGAACGCGGCGTCGATGCCGCAGATGTAGGGCCCGCGTCTGGGTACCTCGGCCATCGGTGGTTCGCTCCCTTACTAAAAGGTAAGTACCGCAGTAAATAGTGGGTACTTCCGAGAGTAGTGGCGCTCTCCGACGATGAAGGGGTGAACGAACAGACCCGTAACACCGAACAGGACGACGCTGTCACCGTGATCGGGCTCGGCCCGATGGGCCGGGCGATGACACGCACCCTCCTCGCCGCAGGCCACCCCGTCACCGTCTGGAACCGCACCGCCGCCCGCGCCGACGGCGTCGTCGCCGAGGGAGCGACGCGCGCGGCGACACCGCGCGAGGCCGTCGAGGCGAGCGGCCTCGTGATCCTCAGCCTCACGGACTACGGGGCGATGTACGACATCCTCGGCAGCGCCACCGGATCGCTGGCCGGCCGCACACTCGTCAACCTGAGCTCCGACACCCCCGACCGCACACGCGAGGCCGCCGCCTGGGCGGCGGGCCACGGGGCCGCCTTCCTCACCGGCGGGATCATGGCCCCGGCGCCGATGGTCGGCACGGAGGCGTCCTACGTCTACTACAGCGGCCCCGGCGACGTGATGGAGCGCCGTCGAGCGGTGCTGGCGCCGCTCGGGACGCCCAGGTACCTGGGCGAGGATCCGGGCCTCGCCCAGATGATGTACCAGGCCCAGCTCACGGTGTTCCTGACCACCCTCTCCGCGTTGATGCACGCCACGGCGATGCTGGGGACGGCCGGGATGAAGGCCGGCGAATCGCTCCCCGAGCTGCTCTCCACGGCCGACACGCTCAGCGGCATCCTGAGGGCCGGCGACGAGCGTCCCGGCGCCGCGCTCGACGCCGGCGAGCATCCCGGCGATCTCAGCACGGTCACCATGATGGGCGCGACGGCCGACCACATCGTCGAGACCAGTGCCTCACTCGGACTCGATCCCGCGCTCCCGCTGGCCGTCCAGTCCCACTACCGGCACGCGATCGAGGACGGGCACGGCAACGACAACTGGACGCGCATCATCGACCGGATCCGGGCCCCACGCTGAGCGCACGCCGGTGCCGCCCTCCCCGATCCGGAGGAAGGCGCCTGTCCGCACTTGCATTCGGTTTCGATCGGCGGGAAAAATTGGGGCAAGGCGGACCGGTGGGACTCCTCGGAGTCGCCCCGGCCGGCCGGGCGGAAGGACCCGGTGTGCACGGGTCCTGCGGCACCGAGGTCGTGAGGTGATCCCATGGGCAAGATGGTTTCCGCGCTCCAGCAGCTGCGAGGGCGGAAGATGGAAGCGGACGGCAAGGCCCTGCAGGACCAGCGCCTGCGGGACGAGGGCCGCCGCCTGCAGGCCCAGGGGCGCGGACAGCGGTAGCGGTCTCCGCCCTTCTCCCTTCACGTGCCCGGGGTCAGGCCCCGGCCCCGTACACGCCCTGCTCCGGCAGCCCCGTCGGTTCGAAGCTGTGGACCGAGAGACCGCGCGCGGTTGTCCTGTGGCTGACCAGCCGCAGGCCGGCCGGGGCGCCCCCGTCCGGGAAGAGCCTGCGGCCGCGGCCCACCACGACAGGGGCGATCACCAGGCGCAGCTCGTCGACCAGGCCCGCGGCCAGCAAGGACTGGGCGAGCCGGCGCTGCCGTGGATCTGCAGCTCCCGGCCGGGCCGGCTCCTCACCTCGGCGACCTGCGAGGGGACATCCCCGTTGAGGACCGTCGTCGGGTTCCACGCGCCCGTGGCCAGGTGTGGGAGGCGACGTACTTGGGCAGGCCGTTCATGAGGGGCGCGAACGGATGGCCGGTCATCGTCGGCCAGTCCCGGGCGAAGTTCTCGTAGGTGCGGCGGCCGAACAGCAACGCGTCCGCATTGCCGAGCCAGGTGCCGGCCACCTCCACGAACTCCTCGTCCAGGTGGGGCACGAACCAGCCGCCCCGGTCGAAACCGTCGCTCCGGTCCTCGTCCGGGGACCCGGGGCCCTGGGAGACACCGTCGAGGGACAGGAACTCCTGTACGACAAGCCTCATCGCGCATCACTCTCTTCCGCCGACCGTCACGGCCCCCTGATCCAGCGGACACGACTGTGCCACTTCTGGGGGGCCGTGGCGGGCGGCGACGCGTCAACCGGCTTCCCGCAGCGCCGTGAGCACCGCCAGGGGTGTCGCCGCCGCCCAGGCCTGCGGTGAGCAGGAGTGCGGGTACGGCACCAGGCGCGGGTGCTGGTCGCGGGAGTAGCCCGCCATCACCTCGGGCAGCCGGTGGCCGTGGTGGGCCGACGCCTCCAGCAGACCGAGGGCGACCGTTCGCGCCTCCTCCCTCAGCCCGCACCGCGCCAGGCCCAGCAGGATGACCGCGTTGTCGTGCGGCCACGAGGTGCCCCGGTGGTACGAGAGCGGGTGGTACCCGGGCTGACCGGACGCCAGCGTGCGGATCGCCCAGCCCGAGAAGAAGTCCGGTTCCAGCAGGCGCCGGCCCACGCGCGTGGCGTGCCGGGCGTCGAGGATGCCGGACCACAGCAGATGCCCGGCATCCGAAGCCAGCGAGTCGACCTGCCTGCCGCGACCGTCCAGGGCGAGCGCCGGGAAGTCGGGTCCTGGCATCCAGAAGTCCCGCAGGAACCGTTCCCGCATACCGGCGGCGGCGCTGTCGAGCCGGTCGGCGTACGCGGGGTCGTCCCACAGCGAGCGGGCCAGCCGCGCGGTGCGGACCAGCGCGTCGTAGGCGTACCCCTGTGCCTCCGCGACGGCGATCGGGCCCTCGGCCTGCGAGCCGTCGAGGAAGCAGATGGCTCCCTCGGAGTCCTTCCAGTTCTGGTTCACCAGGCCCTGCGGGTCGGGCGAGTAGACCAGGTAGCCGCCGTCGTCCAGGCCGCCGTCCCGGAACATCCAGGTCACCGCTGCCCGTGCGTGGTGTTCGAGGCGGGCGGCGAGCGCGCGGTCGCCGGTGGCCTCGGTGTAGCTGTCCAGGAGCACCAGGAAGAGCGGGGTGGCGTCCACCGAGCCGTAGTAGCGGCCGTACGGGACCTGCCGGAAGTGGGCCAGTTCGCCGTGCCGGATCTCATGGACGATCCGCCCCGGCTGTTCGCCCCTGCCGGTGTCGTACTCCGTGCCCTGGGTCGCCGCGAGGGCGCGCAGGGTCCCCTCCGCCAGCTCGGGCCGGTACGGCAGCGCGAAGAGTGAGGTGAAGAGGGAGTCCCGGCCGAAGAGCGTGAGGAACCAGGGGATCCCCGCCGCCGGTACGCGTACGTGCTCGCCGTCCGGGCCGGTGGCCGGGACCCGCAGCGCCGCCAGGTCGCTCAGCCCCCGGGCGCACGCGGCGGCCAGACCCCCGGGTGCCCCCGGTGGCAGGGGCAGCGGTGTGCCCGTGAAGGCCGAGGTGTCCGCCGCACGCCCGGCGACGGCCTCGGCCGGTGAGCCGGCCAGGGCCGGCGCGGGCGCTCCGTGCGCGTACGCCGTGGCCGTGAGCAGGAGTTCGGCCGTTCCGTGAGCGGGCAGCTCCAGGTTCCAGTCCAGCCGGTGCGCCGTGTCCCGAGCGCCTACGGGCCGGACGGCGGCCGGGGCGGGGGAGGCGCACACCGCCGTACGCGACAGCCAGGCGCCGCGCTCGTAGGTGAAGGTGACGCCCTCCGCGTGGGTGCTCGCCGTGCGCCGGGCGCCGGACTTCTCGTACCGGCGCTTGTCGGAGCGCAGTTCGAACTGGTCGGCGAAGTCGGCGTCCACGGTGAGCGAGAGGACGGCGGCGACGGGAGCGGGGCGGTTGTTGACCAGCCGCAGACACTCGGTCAGCACACCTGCGTCGACGGCCTGTTCACGGAAGACGGTGTAGGCGGCCGGCTCGTCCCGGGTCCCCGGGGGTGTGAGGACGCACCGGGCGGACTCCTCGCCGTCCGACGGCACCAGGACGGCCGGTTCGGCGCCGTCGACGGTCAGGGTCCACCGGCTCAGATGCCGGGCGTCGCGGTGGAAGAGACCGTCGGGGGAGGTGCCGCGCCGGCCGCTCACACCGCCGTCGGCCCCGAGGACGGCGAAGGTGCCCGCGCGGACCAGGGTGGTGTCCGCTGTGCCGTTCACGTGCGTACTCCCATCGACGTGTCGGTGGTGCCGTCGTCCGCGGGCCGGGACGCGGCCAGCAGATCGAGGGTGAGGGCGGCCGTCCAGCCGAAGGCGCGGGTCCCCCGGGCCTGCGCCGTGAACGGGTCCACGTACTCGGCGAAGGAACTGGCCCCCGCCGCGTCGAGCATCGCCGTGCGCAGGGCGTCGGCCGCACCGTCCTGCCCGTACCCGCGCAGACCGCGCTCCAGCAGCCAGTTGGTGTTGAACCAGGCGGGACCGCGCCAGTAGCGGGAGGGGTCGAAGGCATGCCCGTCGATGTCGTACGACGGTGCCATCGGGACCTCGCCGAGGCGGAAGCCGGGGCCCGCCACCGTCCCGAGCAGGGCGTCCACGACGTCCCGGGGGAGTCCGGGCACGATGAGCGGCACGAGCCCGGCGACGCTGCGCTCGGGGATCAGCTCGCCGTCGACCAGGTCACGGCAGAGGAACATGCCGTCGGCGGGCGACCAGAGCCGCTCCACCAGGGCCGCGGTGAGGCGCGCGGCCCGCGCCTCGTGCGGGGCGGGATCCGCGCCCGTCTCGGCGGCGATCCGGCCCAGCGCGTGCTCCGAGACGATCAGCAGCGCGTTGACGCAGGGGTCCTCGACCGCGAAGGCGTGCCCGCCCGGCACGTCCGCGTAACCGCTGTCCCGGTAGTCGGCGGCGAGCCGGACGTACCGGCCGTAGTCCAGGTCGGTGGGGCGCTCAGCGGCCTGCCCGTGGTCCAGGTCGGCGCGCCGGTACGAACCGGGGGCGGCCGGTTCGACACGCCCCAACGGGCCGTCCCAGCACGGGCTGTTGTCCATGCCGGGCTCCCAGGGGTGCACCATGGCCGCCAGCCCGCCGCCGCCGAGGTCGCGGGGTCCCGTGAGGTAGTCGTGCCAGGCCACGAGCCGCTCGTACACCCGGGGCAGGAAGCCGCGCTCGCGCGACGTCTCCGGGTCCGCCCGGTGGACGAGCCAGGCGGCGAGCGCGTGCACCGGCGGCTGCACGATGCCGGAGGTCTCGGTGCCCGCCGGGGCGCCCGCAGGGGCGCCGGCCGTGGAGGAGCGCCAGAAGTCGGGGCTGGGGAAGTACGCGTCGAGCGGCACCGAGGGGCTGAACACGATGTGGGGGACGCGCCCGTCCGCCCACTGCGCGCCCAGCAGGCTCTCCAGCTCGCGCTGGGCCCGGCGCGCCGACAGATGGCGCAGCCCGATCGCGATGAAGGCCGAGTCCCAGCTCCACTGATGCGGATACAGGCCGCGCGACGGGACGGTGGAGGAACCCGTCCAGTTGGTGAGGAGTACCCGTGCCGCGCCGCGCCGAAGGGTCAGGTGATCGACGGCGGCGGGCACGGGGGTTTCGAGCAGCGACGTCACGCGCCGGACCTCCGGAGGAACGCGGGGACGGAGCGCACGGCGGCGACGGGGTCGCCGGTCAGCCGGCATTCGGCGGCGAGGTAGCCGTCGTAGCCGATGCTGTGCAGCGCGCCGAGCCAGGCCGGCCAGTCGAGGTGTCCGGCCCCCGGCTGGAACCGGTTGGAGTCGCTGACCTGCGCATGGCCGATGTACGGCGCGGCCGCGAGGATCGAGGCCGAGGGGTCGGCCTCCTCGATGTTCATGTGGTAGCTGTCGATGCCGATACGGACCGAGTCCAGGCCCACCGCGCGGATCAGGTCGACGGCCTGCTCCAGCCGGTTGACCATGTGGTCCTCGTACCGGTTGAGCGGCTCCAGATAGAGGGTGACGCCCTCGGCGCGCGCGTGCTCGCCCAGCTCGGAGAGGCCGGACAGCAGCACCTCGCGGTCCTGCTCCTCGGTGCGCGGCGGCTCGAACGGGGGGAGCCTGCGGGAGAACATCCCGTAGGAGGCGGGGGTCTGGACGCCCAGCGCCCCGATCTCGGCGGCGACCGAGAGCTGCGACTTCATCTGTTCCAGCGCGTCACGGCGCAGGCCGTCGTCGAACGCGGCGAAGAAGTGCAGCATGTCGACGCAGACGGTCGGCATGACCACACCGTCGGCCAGGGCCTGCTTGAGCTCGGGCAGGCGGTCGCGGAAGTGGAAGTCGCCCTTGGACCGCAGCTCCACGGCGTCGTAGCCGGCGTCCTGGGCGAAGGCCCATTTCTCCTGGAGCGTGTCGCCGGGGAGGAGCTGTTCCTGGCAGGCGGTTTTCAGCATGGGGTGCCTTTCGGCGCCGGCGTACGGCGCTCGGGAGTTCCGGGGTGATCGGGGCGGGGCGCGGAGGTCAGAACTCCAGGACGACCTGGAGGGCGTCGGCGGGCGTCTCGTCGAGCAGCACATACGCGTCGGCGGCCTCCGCCACCGGGACGACATGGCTGACCAGCGACTTCACATCGACCTGGCCCTCGGCGACCAGCGAGAGGAAGGTCTGCTGGAGGCGTTCGACGGTCCAGCGTCCCGCCAGCTGCGGGGGCACCCCGCCGATCTGGGAGCAGATCAGCTGCACCCGGTTGTGGTGGAACTCGTCGCCCAGGCGCAGACCCGCGCCGTCACCCTGGTAGAAGCCGGAGGCCACGACACGGCCGCCCACGGTGACCGAGCGCACGGCCTCGTGCAGGGCCGGGTAGACACCGCTGATCTCGATCGCGACATCGGCACCCGCTCCGCCGGTGGCGGCCCGGATGCTCTCGGCGACGGTGTCGGTACGGGCGTTGAGGGTGTGGCGCGCACCGTACTCACGGGCCGTCGCGAGCCGGCCGTCGAGCGCGTCGACCGCGGTGACGCGCGCGCCGTTGAGCTGGGCGAGGCGGGTGGTCAGCAGACCGATGACGCCCTGGCCGAAGACGGCCACGTCCTCGCCCAGGTGGATGTCGGCGGCCAGGATCGCGTTGTACGCGATGGCGCCGACCCGGGCGAAGGCCCCGGCGAGCGGTTCGAGACCGGCGGGCAGGGTGTGGCCGACCATGCGCTCGGCGGGGACGATGCCCTCGCTGCGGTGGCCCCAGATGCCCCAGACCAGATCGCCCGTGACCGGCATGCCGGGCGTGCCGACGAGCTCGGGGGAGACCTCGGTGACCTCGCCGACCTCGGAGTAGCCCCAGCCGGCCACCGGGTACTCGATCCCGGCCGCCCCGTCGCGGAAGATCCGGGCCTCGGCGTCCCAGGTGCGCGTGAGGTACGGGTTCGTGCCCCGGTAGGCAGTGAGTTCCGTTCCTGCCGAAATGCCCGAGTAGCGGGTCCGTACCCGCAGGTGCCCGGCGGGCAGCGGGGCGCTCCCGTGCTCGGCGACTTCGACCTGACGGGGGCCGGTGAACTGGACGACGCGTTCCACGGGGGGGCTCCGGTAGCGCTTGAAGGGGTGGTGCTCGCTGACTTCAGTCGAAGATATCTCAGAGTTATGTCTTGTCAACAAGCAAAAGTGATGCTGAGATGCATCAGGAAAGTGCGTAAGTGGCGTGAGGACAGAGCATGGTGATGAAGACCCGACGGTCGAGGGTGACCCTGTTCGGGCTCGCCGCGACCCTGGCCGGGGGCCTGCTGGCCGGCTGCTCCGGCAGCTCGGCGGCGGAGCAGTCCGACAACAGGATCACGGTGTGGTCGCAGGAGAACCTGCCGCCGCGGATGGCGGCGACCGAAAAGGTCGTCAGCCGCTTCGAGAAGGAGAGCGGTGTCAAGGTCGACCTCGTCGGCGTGGACGAGGCCCAGCTGCCGCAGCTGATCATGTCCGCGGCGGCGGCCGGCAAGCTCCCGGACGTGATCGGGGCGGTCCCGATGGGCCAGGTCTGGCAGATGTACGGCAACGGCCTGCTCGACACCGAGGTCGCCGACCGCATCGTCGAGGACCTGGAGCCGGACACGTTCAACAGCAACGCGCTGGCGCTCACCTCCGACGGCGGCACCAGGCTCGGCGTGCCCTCCGACGCCTGGCTCCAGATCCTCGTCTACCGCAAGGACCTGTTCGAGAAGGCCGGACTCGACGCACCCGACGACTACGCGAGCGCGCTCAAGGCCGCCGCGGCCCTCGACAAGGGCGGCCGGGACGGCATCTCGCTGGCCACCGACCCCTCGGACGTCTTCACCCAGCAGAGCTTCGAGGACCTCGCCCTGGCCAACGGCTGCGAGCTGGTCGACGAGGCGGGTGAGCCCGCCCTCGACTCCCCGGCCTGCCGTGCCGCCTTCAAGGCGTACGACACCCTCGCCCGCGAACACGGGGCGCCCGGCACCCAGAGCGTCGACACCACCCGCGCCACCTACTTCGCGGGGAAGTCGTCGATGATGGTCTGGTCGTCCTTCCTCCTGGACGAGCTCGCGGGCCTGCGGTCCGACGCGCTGCCCAGCTGCCCCGAGTGCAAGAAGGACCCCAAGTTCCTCGCCCGCAACACCGGCGTCGTCACCTCCCTGAAGGGCCCCGACGGCAAGGAGCCCGCCCAGTTCGGCGAGATCACGTCCTGGGCCGTCACCAGGACCGCGGAGAAGGGCGCCTCCCAGAAGTTCATCGAGTACATGATGGGCAAGGGGTACGCCGACTGGTTCGGCATGGCGCCCGAGGGCAAGATCCCCGTCCGCACCGGCACGGCGCAGAAGCCCGGCTCCTTCGAGCAGGAGTGGCGCGCCAGCGTCATGGGCGTCGACCACCGGGAGTCCATGCAGAAGGCCTACCCCTCCGCCCTGCTGGACCAGCTCGTCACCGGGGTCGGCGGCATGAAGCGATGGGGCCTCACCCAGGGCCAGGGCGCCCTCGTCGGCGCCACCAACGGCGAACTCCCCGTCGCCAAGGCCATCGGTGCGATGACCAGCGGCCAGCTCTCGCCCGACGAGGCCGCGAAGGAGGCCGACGACGAAGTGACCGCCCTCCAGAAGTCCCTCCAGTAGCCGCCCGCCGCTCCCTCACGAGGTAACCGACCCATGAGCACCATCCAGAGCGGCGCGAAGAAGCGCCGCGACCCGTCGCAGAGTACGAGCAGGCGGTCGAAGAGTACGAGCACGCGGGAGAACCGCGCGGGCCTCGCCTTCGTGACCCCCACCTTCCTCGTGGTCCTGGTCGTGGTGATCCTGCCGATCCTGTGGACCGTCCTGCTCGCCTTCCAGAACGCCAAGCTGGTCGACATCCAGGAGAACGGCCTCCTCGGCCGCTGGACCCTGGACAACTTCTCCCAGGTCTTCGGCTCACCCGGCTTCTGGAGCAGCCTCGGCACCACGCTCCTCTACACCGTCGGCGCCACCGCCGGATCCGTCGTCCTCGGCCTGATCGCCGCCCTCGCCCTGCGCAGGCCCTTCCGCGGCCGCGGCGTCCTGCGGGCCGCCATGCTCCTGCCGTACGTCGCCCCCGTCGTCGCGGTCTCCTTCGTCTGGGAGGTCGCGCTCAGCCCGCAGTACGGCATCGTGAACGAATGGGGCCAAAAGCTCTTCGGGTGGGACGACCCCATCGCCTTCCTGTCCACCCGGTCCTACGAAGTCGGCGTACTCGGTGTCCACTTCGACATCCCGCTGGCGCTGCTCACCGTCATCGCCTTCGAGACCTGGCGCTACTTCCCGTTCGCCTTCCTCTTCATGCTCGCCCGCCTCCAGGCGGTACCGGCCGGCCTGGAGGAGGCCGCCGAGGTCGACGGAGCCACGCTGTCCCAGCGCTTCCGGCACATCCTGCTTCCGCAGCTGATGCCCGTCATCGCCCTGCTGTCCGTCCTGCGCTTCATCATGACGTTCAACAAGTTCGACGACATCTACCTGCTCACCGGCGGCGGCTCCGGCACCGACGTCGTGGCCGTACGCGTCTACGACTTCCTCACCTCGCGCTTCGACGTCGGGGCGGCCTCCGCGCAGGCCCTCGTCCTCGCCGTCGTCCTCATGGCCCTCCTGGGCGTCTACTTCAAGTTCTTCGGCAAGAAGATGCAGGAGGAGTCGGCATGACCGCCACCCCGACCCTGACCCACGAGCCGGCGGAGCGCACCGCCCGCCCGCAGCCCACGCCCCGGCGGCCCCGGCTCACCCGCGCCCAGTTCGAGGAACGGTTCTTCGGAGTCCTGCGCCGGGTGGTGATCGTCTTCCTCGCCGCGATCACGATCGTGCCCTTCTACTACATGCTGATGCTGTCGGTGAAGCCCATCGACGCCCTGCTCCTCGACCCGGGCAACCTCTGGGTGTCGGCGAAGGAATTCACGCTCGGCACGTACGAGAGCGTCCTCAAGTCCTCCGAGGACGGCGGCCAGGGCTTCCTCGGCATGCTGCTCAACTCGGCGCTCGTCGCCGTCGCCACGGTCCTGCTCACACTGGCCGCCGCGGTCCCCGGCGCGTACGCCGTCAGCCGGCTGAAGTTCTTCGGCAACCGCCAGGTCAGCGCCCTGTTCCTGGCCGTCTACCTGTTCCCGGCCACCCTGCTGGCCGTGCCGCTCTTCGTCATGTTCGCGAAGATGGGCCTCTCGGGGAGCCTCATCGGACTCGCCATCGTCTACATCGCGCAGACCGTCCCCGTCTCGATCTACATGCTGAAGAACTACTTCGTCACCATCCCGTTCAGCATCGAGGAAGCGGCGGCGATCGACGGCGCGTCACGGCTGCAGACCGTACGCAAGATCATCCTGCCGCTCGCCCTGCCGACCCTGATGGCCACCGGTCTGTACGTCTTCATGATCGCCTGGAACGAGTTCCTGTTCGCGCTCCTCTTCCTGGCGGCCGACCCCGAACGGTGGACGGTCTCCCTGGGACTCCAGCAACTGGCCAACGGCATCGAGGTGTCCAAGACGGTGCTGATGGCCGGTTCGGTCGTCCTCACCATCCCTGTGGTACTCCTGTTCTTCTCCGCCGAAAGGCTCCTCACCGAGGGCCTGACCAGCGGTGCGGACAAGAGCTGACGCCGGGAGCCGGGAGAGCCGGCGAGGAGAGACCCGGCAGCCCCTCGGGGCGGGCAGTGACGCGACGGACAGGGCGAGGACGGCGGGGATGGCAGGAAACCAGGCCAGCGCGGGGCATCTGCTGCAGCTCATTCGCAGCGGCGAGGCCACCACGCGCGGCGAGCTCCAGCAGGCGACGGGGCTCTCCCGCTCCACGGTGGGACACCGGCTCGACCAGCTCTTCGGAGCGGGCTGGCTGCGCGACGTCAGCGGCACCTCCACCGGCGGACGCCCGTCCGCCCGGCTGGAGTTCGACCCCACGCACGCCGTGGTGCTCGTCGCCGACCTGGAGACCCGGCACGCCCGCGTCGCCGCGCTCGACCTCTCCGGCACCGTCCTCGCCGAACACACCGGCACCCTCGTCATCGCCGACGGCCCCGACCGCGCCCTGGACCAACTGGCCCGCTGGTTCGGCCCGCTGCTCACCGAGGCCGGGGCGGGGCCCGAGCGGGTCTGCGGCATCGGTCTCTCGGTGCCGGGCCCGGTGGACTGGGAGTCGGCCCGGATCGTGCAGCCGCCGATCATGCCCGGCTGGGACCGCTTCCCCGTACGGGAACGACTTCGCGAGGCCTGGACCGAGCACGTCGGCCCGATGCCGGCCGCCGGACCCCTGCCCGTGTTCGTCGACAACGACGCCAACCTGATGGCCCTGGCGGAGCAGCGGGCCGGTCACCCGGACTGCAGCGCCTTCGTCCTGGTCAAGGCGTCCACGGGGATCGGCGCCGGTGTCGTCGTCGGGGGCGAGGTCTACCGGGGCATCGACGGCGGGGCGGGCGACATCGGCCACATCCGTCTGCACGACCGCCCCGACGCCCTGTGCATGTGCGGGTCCTACGGATGCCTCGCCGCCGTCGCCAGTGGCCGGTCCATCGCGGGCCAGCTCACCGCGGCCGGTGTCCCCACCGCGTCGGGATCCGACGTACGCGAACACCTCGCCGCCGGCCAGCCGGACGCCGTACGTCTCGCCCGCGAGGCGGGGCAGCGCGTCGGCGAGGTCCTGGTCACGGTCGTCACCCTGCTCAACCCCGGTGTCCTGATGCTGAGCGGCGACCTCGCGGGCACCCCCTTCCTCACCGGGGTCCGCGAGCTCATCTACCAGCGCGCCATGCCCCGCACCACCGCCCACCTCCAGGTCGTCACCTCCGCCCTGGGCGACCGCGCGGCCCTGGTCGGCGCCGCCCGCATGGTCATCGACCACCTGTACGCACCCGAACGCGCCGACGCCCGCCTCGCGGCGCTGGCCCGTACCGGCACCTGAGCACACCACCCAGCAGAACGACGGAGAGCACCATGTCCACCGCCCCCCTCCCGGACAGCCGGCCCCACGAGCCGGTCCGTGTCGGCCTCGTGGGCGCCGGCCCGTGGGCCCGCGCCATGCACGCCCGCATGCTCGCGGCCGGGCCCGAGACCTCACTGACCGCGGTCTGGGCGCGTCGCCCGGAGGCGGCGGCCGAGGTCGCCGACGCCTACGGGGCCCCGGTCGCCGCCTCCTTCGAGGAGCTCCTCGACCGGTGCGAGGCGGTCGCCTTCGCCGTGCCGCCCGCCGTGCAGGCCGCCCTGGCACCACGGGCCGCGGCCGCCGGGCGCGCCCTCCTGCTGGAGAAGCCGCTCGGCGCAGGACTCGACGAGGCGCGCGCCGTCGCGGACGCCGTCGCCGAGCACGGGGTGGTCTCCCAGCTCGTCCTGACGAAGCGCTACCACCCCGCCACCCGCGCCTTCCTCGCCGAGGCAGCCGGCCGCGAGGTCACCGGAGCCCGCTCCTGCTATCTGCACGGGGCCTTCCTCGACGGGGAGTTCGCCACGTCGTGGCGACTGGAACACGGCGCGCTGCTCGACCTCGGCCCCCACCTCCTCGACCTCCTCGACACCGCGGTCGCGCCCATCGTCTCCGTACGGGCGACCGGGGACCCGCGCCGCTGGACCGAGCTGACCTGCGAGCACGAGAACGGCGCGGTCAGCCAGGCGTCCCTCTCCGGCTGCGTGCGGCTCCCGCAGGCCAGGACCAGGATCGAACTGTTCGGTCCCGGCGAGGAGTTGGTGTACGACACGGCCGGCATCGACCACGAGGAGTGCTGGCCGGTCCTCCGCCGCGAGTTCGCCCACGCGGTCCGTACGGGCAGGGGCACCGGCATCGACGCCGCCCACGGCCTGCACATACAGACGCTGCTGGACATGGCCGCACGCACGGCCGGCTGAGCCCGGCCGCAACGGCCGTCAGACGACGTCGAATTCGTTGCCCTCGGGGTCCTGAAGGGCGGCGGCGTAGAACCCCGTGTCCGGATCGTCCTTGATCCGCACGACGGTGGCGCCGGCCTCGACCAGCCGTTCCACCGTGGCATCGACCCTCCGCACGCGGAGGGCCGGCGGGACGTCCCGGCCCCCACCCACCTTCAGGTCGAAGTGCCACCGGTTCTTCGCGGCCTTCGGCTCCGGAACCTGCTGGAACCACACCCTCGGTCCTCGCCCCGCGGGGTCGATGATCGACTCCGGTATGTCCCCGGCGCCGGCCGGCAACTCCGCCTCGGGGACCCCTGCCGACACCCAGTAGGCACGCCACGTGGCGTGACCGTCCGGCGGAGGCTCGGGCGCGTACCCCAGGGCCTCGGCCCAGAAGGCCACCATCCTCTGCGGATCGGAGCAGTCGATCGTCAGCTGCAGCGTCATCTCCATGCCGCGAGCGTCTCAGAGGGGTCTGACAGCCGGTGCTCCGTGACGGTCACCGACGAGCGGCCAGCACTGCCGTGAGGCCCTCCCGCAGGTCCTTCACGAAGTACTCGGGCACCTCCAGCGACGGGAAGTGCCCCCCGGCTGCAGGCGCGTTCCACCGGACGATCCGCCGGTACCGCTCCTGCGCCCAGGGGCGCGGACACTTCTCGACGTCGCGGGGATACATGGTGAGCGCCGCCGGCACGTCGACCCGGAGCCGGGGATCCAGCGCGTTGTGGCTCTCGTAATAGATGCGGGCCGCCGATGCTCCGGTCCGTGTCAGCCAGTAGAGGGTGACGTCGTCGAGGACGCGGTCCCGGGACATCGTCTCGAACGGGCTGTTCTCGGTGTCCGACCACTCGGCGAACTTGTCGAGGATCCAGGCGAGCAGCCCGACCGGTGAGTCGACCAGCGAGTAGCCGATGGTCTGGGGACGGGTCGCCTGCTGCTTCGCGTACGCCGCACGGTGGCGCCAGAAGTCACCGGTCTCCTCCGTCCACCTGCGCTCGACCGCGGTCAGCCCGTCCGTCGTCAGCCCGGGCGGTCCCTCGGCGAATGTGGTGTGGATGCCGAGCACGTGTGCCGGGAACCTGCCGCCGAGAACCGTGGTGATGTTGCCGCCCCAGTCGCCGCCGTGAGCCAGGAACTCGTCGTAGCCGAGCCTTCCCATCAGCTCCACCCAGGCGGCCGCGATCCTCTCGGTTCCCCACCCGGTGGTGGCCGGCTTGTCGCTGTAGCCGAAGCCAGGCAGCGAGGGGACCACGACGTGGAACGCCGGTGCGTCCGCGTCCTTCGGATCCGCCAGCTCGTCCACGACGTCGATGAACCGGACGACGCTGTCCGGCCAGCCGTGCGTCAGGACCAGAGGAGTGGCATCCGCGCGCGGGGACCGCCGGTGCAGGAAGTGGATTCCCAGATCATCGATGGTCGTGCGGAACTGGCCGATCTCGTCGAGGCGTTCCTCGAACGACCGCCAGTCGTACCCGGTGCGCCAGTAGTCCACGAGGTCGACGAGGTCGGTGAGCGGGACGCCCTGCGCCCATCGGCGAGGGCCGGGCGCGGCGGGATGGACCGTCTCGGCCTCCGGGAGCCGCGCCGCGGCCAGTCTCGCGCGCAGATCGTCGAGGTCGGCGTCACCGGCACGGTCTTCGAATGCTTGCACGTCGCTGGTCGGACGGGGCATGGGACCTCCTGGCCGTCGTGGAGCCGGCCGCGCCCTGCCGCGAACCGGCTATGACGGTTCTAGCAGCCCTCCGGCCCCTGCTGCAACCAGCTATGGTGGTTCCATGTGTGCCGCGTTCCCTGACTTCCGCCTCGGCAGTGTGCTGGCGACCAGCTTCACGGGGACTCTGTCGGAGCGTCATGGGAGCGCCGTGGAGCGCATTCCGGTGCCGGGCCGGCTCGTCGACTGGCTGGCGGTGTACGGCCTCGCCGTGGACTCCTGCACCACGGCCCAGCTCGGCCTCGCCCGGGATCTGAGGGAGTCGATCCACGCCGCCGCGACAGCGGCCGCGATCCAGGACGCCCTCCCCGCAGCCGCTGTCCGAACCATCAACGACCGCAGCGCCCAGGGGCGGGCGGCGGCGATCCTGACGCCCGAGGGTGAACGGCGATGGCGGCTCGGCCCGGATTCCCGCGTGGAGGACGCCCTCGGTGTGATCGCCGCCGACGCGATCAGCGTCATCTCGGGCGAACGGGACGGACGGTTGGCCCTGTGCGCGTCACCGACCTGCCGCGCCGCCTTCTTCGACACCAGCCGGAGCCGCACCCGCAAATGGTGCGACATGAACACATGCGGGAATCGTCAGAAGAAGGCGCGCTTCCATGCCGGCCGGCGCGGGAGCACCGCATCGGCGGACTGATCGGCACCCGCTACACACCCGGGCGGAGGGCTCACCCCCGGCCCTTGGCGCACAGTGCGGCGTCCACCGCGCCCTGGAGGTGGGCCAGGGATTCGCCCTCGCCCGCCCAGGTCGTGGTGTAGACGGTCACGGTGCCCCGTCCGCCCGTGGCGCGCCCGCCGCCCACCGAGCCGCCGGGCAGGTCGCCGCCGTGACCCCAGTAGACCCCGCCGCAGCTGAGCGGCACCGAGGCGACGCCGTAGCCGTAGCGGCTGCCCGCGGGGTAGACGTCCCTGCCGCCGATGTCGGTGGTGTCCTGGGTCATCAGGCGCAGCGCCCGGGACGGCAGCAGCCGGCCGCCGAACAGGCCGTCCCAGAAGGCGTTGAGGTCCTCGGGCGTGGAGACGAGCCCGCCGGACGCGCCGAACTCGTACCCGGGAAGCTCCGTCACGTCCACGACGCCCGCCTCCGGGAACGCCGGGTTCACCCCGTAGTTACGGGCGTGCGGCCCCCGCAGGGTCAGCTCGCCGGGTGCCGGCCAGTAGGTGTCGTCCAGGTGCAGCGGACGCAGGATCGTACGCTCGACATACGTGCGGAAGCCGACGCCCGAGGCCTTGTCGATCACCATGCCGAGCACCAGGTAGTTGGTGTTGGAGTAGCCCCAGTCCTCCCCGGGCTCGAACACGGGATCCGCGCCGAGCGCGAGAGCCAGATACTCCTGCGGCGTACCCGCCTCCGACCAGTCGACCAGTGCCGTGTACTCCGGAAGACCGCTGGTCTGCTTCAGCAACTGCCGTACGGTGATGGCGCTTCCGGCCAGCTGGGGCACATAGGTCCCGGCGCGGTCGTCGAGACCTACCCGTCCGTCCGCCACCAGGCGCATGACGGCGGTCGCGGTGAACGCCTTGGTGTCGCTGGCCAGCCGGAACCGCCCCTGGGCGCCGGGCATCCGACGGCCCGACACCAGATCGGCGACGCCCGCCGTCCTCGTCACCTTCCCGTCGTACGCGAGGGCGCCGGGGACACCGTCCCGGTCCACCAGCAGATCCAGCTGCCGCCGCACGGGGTCCGAAGGACGGGCCGCCGCGACGGGAGCGAGTGCTCCGGTCAGGGTGGCGGCGAGCAGGACTGCTGCGGCGAGGCGCTTGCGTGCATGGTTCTTCCCCCTGGGTCATGGCCCGGATCCCGCGGGCCCGTCGGTCGCTCACCGACGACCCTGCCAGGCTCCCGGCGGAAGATCAGTACGCCCCGGACCCCGATCGGAGGTGTCGCCAACCCCCCTTGTGCGAAGGCTCGTCGTATGCCTCAGCCCGGTTCGGAGGTGTCCCTGACGGGGGTGTCCTCGATGCGGGAGCCGGGCGCCCCGCGGTTGGCGGCGGCCGGGCTGTGCGCCTGCTGCGCCGGTGCCTCGTCCGGACCGGCGCCGACACCGGCCGCCGGGGTGCGCAGGACCAGCAGGGCGACGTCGTCGCCGCTGGGGTCGATACGCCGCAGGAGCTCGTCGAGGAAGTCCTCGATGTCACGGCGGGCCAGGGCCGCGGCATGCCGGCGCAGTGTGTCGAGACCGGCTTCGATGTCACGGGTCCGGCTCTCCACGAGCCCGTCCGTGTACAGCAGGAGCGTCGACCGGGGCGGGAGGTCCGCCTCGGCGTCGGGCCACCCGAGACCCATGTGCAGCGCCGAACTGAGGCCGAGCAGAGGGCCGTGGCCGGCTTCCAGGAAGCGGGTGTGCCCGTCGGCGGTGATGAGGAGGGGCGGCGGGTGCCCGGCGTTGACCCAGCGGAGCTGCCAGGGCCCGCCCTCCGGGCCTTCGATACGGGCGAAGACGCAGGTGGCCATGGGGGCGTCGCTCGTGTGGGTCATGGCCTCGTCCAGCCGGCGCATGATCAGGCTGGGGGGCTCCGTCCGGTCCCAGGCCAGGGCGCGCAGCATGTTGCGGACCTCCGCCATGTGGGCGGCGGCCTTGAGGTCGTGGCCGACGACGTCCCCGATGACCATCGTCAGGACACCGTCGCTGAGCAGGAACGAGTCGTACCAGTCCCCGCCGATCTCCGCGGCGCTCTCGGCGGGCAGATAGCGCGCCGCCAGCTCCAGGTGGTCGACCTGCGGCAGAGGGGTGAGGAGCTGACGCTGCATGGTCTCCGCGACATGGCGCTGCTGCTCGAACAGCTCGCCCGCCTCCATGACCAGGCCGGCCCGGCGCGCGATGTCGGCGAGCACGAAGAGCTCGGCCTCGGTGTACGAGGAGCCGGGCTCGACCCGCGCCACGGTCAGCGCGCCGAAGACCTGCCGCCGGGTGTACAGGGGCACCACGACGGCGCAGCTGCCGCCCAGCCGGTCGAAGAGCTCCCGGTGGGCGGAGGCGAGCGGACTGTCCGGCGCCTCCGCGAGGTCGTCGGCGTCCAGGGAGACGGGCTCGGCGCTGCGCAACGCCTGGACCACGGCCGAACGGGTGGACTCGGGCACGGGCGGCAGGGGACCCCGGAGAGCTTCCGCCGTACGCGGGTCGTGCGGCGCCCGTACGGCGACGCGCCGCATCTCGCCCGTCTGTCCCGCCGTCCTTACGTCGATCGCGGCCCAGTCACCCATGTCCGGCACCAGCAGCCCCGCCAGCCTGTCCAGCATCTCCGGCGTCTCCAGGGCGGAGATGAGGACCGTGGACACCTCCGCCACCATCGTGAGCCGCGCGGTGAGCCCCTCCAGGGCGGCGAGGTGGGCCGCGGTCTGCTCGGCGGCGTCACGGTGCAGGCTGAAATCGTGGAAGACGACCACCGAGCCTTCCATCCGCCCCTCGTGCCGCAACGGGGTGGCCGCCCAGATGATCGGCACCAGACTGCCGTCCCCGCGCAGGAACAGCTCCTCGCTGCCCTCGGCGGGCCGCCCGCTGTCGAGGACGGCCAGCATGCCGCACTCGCTCCGCGGGAGCGTGTCGCCGTCCGGCCCGCGGTGCAGCAGATCGTGCAGGTCATGGCCGAGCATCGCCTTCTGCGGACGCCCCAGGAGCTGCTGCGCGCGTGGATTGCACGCGGTGAGCCGGCCGGTGAGGTCGGTGACGAACACCCCCGCGCCCAGGCTGTCGAAGACCGTGCGCATGAAGCCGATCTCCAGCAGCCCCTCGGCGGACCTCATCGAGCGGCCCCCGCCGTCCTCGGGCGGACCGCTCCGCCCCCGCTCCCCGTCGTCACGCACCACGGACCGTCCGACGGCAGCCGCACGGGCGGCATCGCGTCCGCCGCCGGAAACACGGTCTGGGAGGTCATGCCGTCCATCATTCATCCGGCGGGCCCGTTCCGCCGCTCGGGAGGGGCCCGCCTCAGCCGCCCGGGACTACCTCTCCAGGACGAGCGCGGAGCCCTGGCCCACGCCGATGCACAGCGTCGCCACGCCGACGCCCGACCCCGCCGCCCTGAGCTGGTGGGCGATCGACCCGGCGAGGCGCGCCCCCGAGGCACCGAGCGGGTGGCCGATCGCGATCGCCCCGCCCCTCGGGTTGAGGACGGACGGGTCGAGGTCGGGCCACTCGGCGAGACAGCCCAGCACCTGGGCGGCGAAGGCCTCGTTGAGTTCGAGGGCGGTGAGGTCGGCGAAGCTCCTGCCCGCGCGGTCCAGAGCCCTGTTCACCGCCTCGACGGGGGCGAGCCCGAAGTGGTGCGGCTCGTTGGCGGACACGGCGGAGGCCGTGATCCGGGCCAGCGGCTCGCGGCCGGTGGCCCGCAGACCGTCCTCGTCGGCCAGCAGCAGGGCCGACGCGCCGTCGTTCAGCGGGGAGGAGTTGCCCGCGGTGACGGTGCCGCCGTCCGTACGGAAGGAGGGAGGGAGCTTCGCCATCGCCTCCAGCGACGCGTCGTCCCTGATGCACTCGTCCCGGTCGACGACGACCGGATCACCCTTGCGGCGCGGGATCGTCAGGGGAGCGATCTCCCCGTCGAACAGCCCCGCCGCCCGGGCCGCCGACGCCTTGCGGTGGGAGGCGAGCGCGAACTCGTCCTGCTGCTCACGGCTGATGGAGTGCTTCTCGGCGATCAGCTCGGCGCTCTCGCCGAGCGGCACCGTCCACTGCGGATCCATCCGGGGGTTGACCATGCGCCAGCCCAGGGTGGTCGAGTACATCTCGGGGTGCCCGGCCGGGAAGGCGCGGTCGCTCTTGGGCAGCACGTACGGGGCGCGGGTCATCGACTCGACGCCGCCGGCGATGACGAGGGAGTGGTCGCCGAGCGCCACGGCCCGGGCCGCCTGCACGACGGCCTCGAGACCGGAGGCGCAGAGCCGGTTGACGGTCACCCCGGGGACGGAGACCGGCAGACCCGCGAGGAGCGCGGCCATCCTGCCGACGTTGCGGTTCTCCTCGCCCGCGCCGTTGGCGTTGCCGAGCACCACATCACCGATGCGCGACGGGTCCAGCTCCGGGGTGCGTTCGAGCAGCGCGCGGAGGGTGTGGGCGGCGAGGTCGTCGGGCCGCACCTGCGCCAGCGCCCCGTTGTACCTGCCGATCGGGGTGCGGACGGCGTCGACGATGTACACGTCGCGGGGGCGGAAGCTCATGATGCGGTCCTCTCGGCTGTACGGACCGGAGCGGCCGTCCGCTCCAGGACCTCGGCGGCGGTCACCCCGGGGGCGGTCTCCACCAGGACCAAGCCGTCCTCGGTCACGTCGAGCACGGCGAGATCCGTGATGACGCGGTCGACGCACGCCTTGCCGGTCAGCGGCAGGGTGCACTCCTCGACGATCTTGGGGCTGCCGTCCTTGGCGGTGTGCGTCATGGTCACGATCACGCGGCGGGCCCCGTGCACGAGGTCCATCGCCCCGCCGATCCCGGTCACCATCTTCCCGGGCACCGCCCAGTTGGCGAGATCGCCCCGGGCCGAGACCTCCATGGCCCCGAGGACGGCGGAGTCGATGTGGCCGCCGCGGATCATGCCGAAGGAGAGCGCCGAGTCGAAGAACGAGGCGCCCGGCCGGACGGTCACCGTCTCCTTGCCCGCGTTGATCAGATCCGGGTCGACGTCCTCCTCGTACGGGAAGGCGCCGGTGCCCAGGATGCCGTTCTCGGACTCCAGGACGACGTGCACGCCCTCGGGCAGATGGTTGGGGATCAGCGTCGGCAGTCCGATGCCGAGGTTGACGTACTCGCCGTCGCGCAGCTCCGCGGCCGCCCTGGCGGCCATCTCGTTCCTCGTCCAGGCCATCAGTGCCGCGCCTCCCGCTCGGTGATCGTCCGCTTCTCGACCTTCTTGTCCACGGCCTGCCCGGGGGTCAGCGCGACCACCCGCTGCACGAAGATGCCGGGCAGGTGGACGTGGTCCGGGTCGATCTCGCCCGGCTCGACCAGCTCCTCGACCTCCGCGACGGTGATCCGGCCGGCCATCGCGGCGAGCGGGTTGAAGTTGCGCGCGGACCTGTTGAAGACGAGGTTGCCGTGCCGGTCGCCCTTCGCCGCCCTGACGAGGGCGAAGTCGGTGCGGATGCCGTGCTCCAGGACGTACTCGGTGCCGTCGAAGTCGCGTACCTCCTTGGCGGGGGAGGCCAGGGACACCCCGCCCTCGCCGTCGTAACGCCAGGGGAGTCCGCCGTCGGCGACCTGTGTGCCCACGCCGGCGGGGGTGTAGAACGCGGGTATCCCCGACCCGCCGGCCCGGAGGCGCTCGGCCAGGGTGCCCTGGGGGATCAGCTCGAGCTCCAGCTCACCGCCGAGGTACTGCCGGGCGAACTCCTTGTTCGCGCCGATGTACGAGCCGGTCACCCGGCTGATGCGGCCCGCGGAGAGCAGCACCGCCAGACCGGTATCCATCGCTCCGCAGTTGTTGGACACGACACCGAGCCCGCTGACGCCGCTCGCGTACAGCGCGTCGATCAACACGTTCGGCACACCGCTGAGGCCGAAGCCCCCCACTGCCACCGACGCGCCGTCCGGCACGTCGGCGACGGCCAGCGCCGCCGACGCGACCACCTTGTCCATGGGACCGTCCATCCATTAGTGTTCGCATAGTGAAGTTTCCTTCACTATGATGCGATGAGTCTGCCGCCCGGGCCGGAGCTCTGTCAACGGCCGGGGCGCCTGCCCGAGGGAGGAACGGATGCCGACGACCCGGACCGCGCGGCGCGGCGCGGAGGTGCCCGCGGAGGCCGTCGCCCCGCTGATGCGCGGCATCGCCGTCCTGCGCCGGCTGACCGAGGCCGACGGCTCCCTGGCCCTCGGCGACCTGGAGCGCGCCACCGGACTGGCCCGCTCGACCGTCGACCGGGTCACGCTCACGCTCGCTCGCACGGGATACGTCCGTATCGACGGCAGGACCGTCACCCTCGCGCCGCGCCTGATGGAGCTGGGCAACGCCTATCTCTCCTCGGTCCGCCTTCCCGGTCTCCTGGGCGACCGGGCCGACGCCCTCGCGGACGAACTCGACGAGACGGTCTCCCTCGCCGTGCCCGACGGCGGCGGGATCCGCTTCGTGCACCAGGCCACCCGCCGGCGTGCGATGTCCCTGCGCTTCCGCATCGGCGACCTGCTGCCCGTCGAACGCACCGCCCCGGGCACGCTGTTCGCCACCCTCTGGGGGGCCGGGGAGTGGCAGGCCTGGCGGGAGCGGCGGGCCTCGGACCCGGAGGGGGAGGGCTTCCCGTCCCTGCCGAAGCGCCCCGGCCCGGCGGACGACCTGTTCGAGGAACGGGTGGCGGCGGCGCGGGCCGACGGCTGGGCGGTGGACGACCAGCTGATCGAACCGGGCCTGCTCGCCCTCGCCGTCCCCGTACGGGACCCCGACGGCGGCTTCGCCTGTGTGCTCAGCGTGGTCAGCCACACCAGCCGGCACACCGCGCGGGGGCTCCGCGAGGACCTCCTGCCGCGGCTGCGCGACGCCGCCTCGGCGATGGAGCGCCGGCTGCGCGACGCGCCGCCGGCCGGCACCTCGCCCTCCGAGGGGGCCCTCGCCTCATGGACCACTGCCTCGAAGCAGGAGCTGGGCCGGGGGTTCGTCGAGTCCCTCGCCCGGGGCCTGACCGTCGTCACCGCCTTCGGCGACGGCGGAGCGGCCCTGACGCTCAGTGCCGTCGCCCGTGCGACGGGCCTCTCACGCGCCTCCGCGCGCCGGGCCCTGCTCACCCTCGAACACCTCGGCTACGTCACGGCCGAGGGCCGCGACCACCGGCTCACCCCCCGTGTCCTGGCGCTCGGATACCCGCCGCTCTCCCGCACCACCCTGGCGCGCATCGCCGGCCCGCACCTCTCCGCGCTCGCCGGGCGGATCCAGGACTCCGCGTCCCTGGCCGTCCTCGCCGACGACTCCGTGCAGTACGTGGCGCGCGCCGCGACCCACCGCATCATGGACGTCGACATCACCGTCGGCACCCGCTTCCCCGCCTACGCCACCTCCCTGGGCCGCGTCCTGCTGGCCGACCTGCCACCCGCCGCCCTGGCGCCCCTCCTCGACCACGCGGAACTGCGCCCCCTGGCCCCCCACACCCTCACCCACCGCACCGAGCTCGAAGCCGCGCTGGAGCGTGCGTGCGCCGAGGGGTACGCCCTGGTCGACGAGGAGCTGGAAGCGGGCCTGCGCTCGATCGCCGTACCCGTGCGGGACCGGGCGGGCTCGGCCGTCGCGTCCATCAACGTGGCCATGCACAGCAGCAGCCGGACGATCGAGGCGTGCCTGGAGGAGGTCCTTCCCGAACTGCGCCTCACCGCCGGGCACATCGAGTCCGAGCTGCACATCGCGGCCCGCTTCACCCAGGTCCCGCTGATGTGAGCCGGCGGGTCACGACCCCGGGCGGCGCCTCGCCGGACCGCTCGACGCGAGGGGCCCGGCGCCCCGGCGTGCGTACACCGTCACGCGGCGGCCCCGGTGCCGGCCGATAGGTTGTGCGCATGGTGGCGAACGAGGGTGGGACCGTGGTCGGGGACGTCGATGACCGGGGCTGGTCCCACACGCGGGCCTGGGTGGAGGAGCGTGTCGGCGGAGACCGCCGCATCGACGCCGCCGAGCGACTGCGGGGCGGATGGACCTCGGAGATGCGGAGTCTGCGCGTCGGCGGAACGGGGGAGCCGCAGCGGTTCGTGCTGAGATCGTTCGTGAAGCCGTTCTTCGTCCAGCACGCGAAGGGCCTGCTCACCCGGGAAGCGGACGTACTGAGTCTTCTCCACCGGACCGACGTGCCGGTGGCCGAGTTGCGCGGTCTCGACGCGACGGCGGCGTACTGCGACCACCCGTCGCTGCTGATGTCACTGCTCCCCGGCGGTGTGCGACTGGACGAGGCGGGAGCGGAGCTGCGGACCGGGCTTCTGGCCCGCCAACTCGTCGGCATCCACCGGATACGTGTCCCGGCCGAGGCCCGGCCGCGCGTGTACGAGGCCTGGACGTCCCCCGACCGGGTGCGGCTACCGGAAACCACCGGGCGACCGGACCTGTGGCGGCGGGCCGTGGACGTCATCCGGCGCGATCCCCCCGCGTACCGGCCCTGTTTCCTGCACCGGGACTTCCACCCCGGCAACGTGCTCTTCACCGGGCAGGGCGCCCGTACGGAGATCAGCGGTGTCGTCGACTGGGTGGAGACCTCCTGGGGACCGGCCGACCTGGACGTGGCGCACTGCTCCACGGCCCTGGCCCTCCTGTACGGCGCCCGGGAGGGGATGCGGCTCGCCGACCGCTATCTGGCCTGCGGGGGCACGCTGAGCGAGGACCCGGCGGCCCACCTGTACTGGCGCGTCCTGGACGCGCTCGCGTTCGCGCCGGACGCCGAGAAGGTGGCGGTGCCCTGGCGCGAACTGGGCCGCACCCTGACGTCCGCCCTGCTCACCAGCAGGCTGGAGGAGTACCTCGAAGAGCTGTTCCGCCGCTTCGGCTGACCGCCTCCGCACCCGGCGCCGCCCTGATGGTCACGCCTCGAAAGAGGTGAACATGTCGACGAGCGGCTGGGGTGCCCGGGCGTCGAACAGCATCTCCTGGCTCCTGGCGGACTCGGCAGCGGTCTGCTCGCTCCGCGGGAACAGGGCCGACTCGTAGACGGACAGCGCGGTCTCCGTGTCCGTGGGGTGCGCGGCGAGGGCCTCGCCCAGCTCCGCACCGTCGAACATCGCGAGGTTGGCGCCCTCCCCGGCGAACGGGGACATCAGGTGCGCGGCGTCGCCGAGCAGGGTCACCCCGGGGACGCGCTGCCAGCGGTGCCCGACGGGCAGCGCGTGGATGAGCCGCGGGGTCAGCGCTCCGTCCGCCTCGGTGATCAGGGCGCGCAGACCGGGCGCCCAGTCCGTGAAGTGCTCCAGCAGCGCGGCCTTGGCGGCCTCCGTGTCGGTGAAGTCGATCGTGGACAGCCAGTCCTCGGCCGCGCGCAGGGCGGTGTAGATGTGCAGGCTGCCGTCCGTCTCGCGGTGGGCCAGGAACCCCTTGTCGTCACCGAGCGCGAAGAACATCCCGCCGCCGATCAGTTCGGCGGAGGCAGGGTGGCGTTCGTCGGCGTCGAAGAGGTCCAGCTCGACGAAGGAGATGCCGGTGTAGGCGGGCCGTGCCGGCGAGAGGAGCGGGCGGATCCTCGACCAGGCACCGTCCGCGCCGACGAGCAGGTCCGTGGTGAACGTGGTGCCGTCCGCGAGGGTCACCCGGTGGCGCCCTCCGTCGAGCGGCGCGGCGTCCGTGACCTTGCTGCCCCAGCGGACGGTGCCCTCGGGGAGCGCGTCGAGCAGGAGGTCGCGCAGATCGCCCCGGTCGATCTCGGGGCGGCCGCCGTCGCCGTCGTCCTTCTGCTCCAGCAGCACCTCGGCCCGCTTGTCGAGCACGCGCAGGGCCTCGCCGCCGGGATGGACCTTGGCCCGGAACTCCTCGTACAGCCCCGCCGCGCGCAACGCGGCCTGGCCGGTCTCCTCGTGGATGTCGAGCATGCCGCCCTGGGTGCGCGCCTGCCGGTCGGCGTCCAGGTCGAACACGGCGGAGCCGATGCCGTGCACATGGAGGACCCGGGCGAGGACCAGGCCGCTGAGGCCGGCCCCGACGATGGTGACGGGGTGATGGGTGGTGTTCATGGTGGTGCCTTCGCTTTCTGCTGGGAGCCGGTGGCGGGGCTCAGCGGGGGGTGGCGGCCGTGCCGTTGACGACCGCCCGGAAGATCCAGGCCAGCCGCTGGTGCGGGGAGCCGGAGAACAGGTCGCTGCCGAGCGCGGCGATACGCGGATGGGTCCGGGCCGACGCCTGGCCCAACGCCTCGACCAGGGCGCTGTGTTCGTCCTCGGCGTCGGGTGCGTCGTCGCGCGCGGACTGCTCGGCCGCGGTGGCGGTGGCCACCTGGAGGAGTACGTCGACGCCCCAGGCGGCCTGCCCGTCCGGGACGCCGCCCTGGTGCAGGAGGTCGAGGACCGTCTCCACGAGCGCCAGGTAGTGCGGCCCGGAGGGGCGGGCGACCAGCGCGGAGTGGGCGAGGCCCGGATTCTCGAACAGCACGCCGGTGTACGACAGCAGCACCCGCGCCAGCCGCTCACGCCAGTCGCCCTCGCCGCCGGCCGGTGAGAGGTCGACCGCGCCGAGCAGCTCCTCCAGGATCGCGGCGTGCAGTTCGGCGGTGCCGGCGACGTACACGTACAGCGATGCCGGGCCCGTGTCGAGCTCCTGGGCCAGTCGGCGCATGGTGACGCGCTGGAGTCCTTCGGCGGCCATGACGCGGACCGCCGCGTCGATGATGGCCTCGTGGGTGAGGGCGGGCTTGGCCGGCCGTTCGCGGCGGCTGCGGGGGGCTGGGGTTCGCGGAGTCACCCCTCGACCATAACGAACATGTTCGTAACGAACAAGTTCGTCGCATCCGGCCGGGTACGCGTACGGCGGTGCGGGCCTGCCGGCCACCGCGCGGGGTAGGCGACCGGTCGACGGGCCCACGGCACCGTCACCCGCGCCGGGCATCGCTACCGCCCGTCGCGCATCGCGGGCCTCACCGCACCGCCGGGCCCCCTCCGGGTGCGGAGGAGGACGGGGGAACAGAGGATGCGAGGGGTGGCGAGCCGCACCGGCCCCGTCGTACCGAGAAGCGACGTGCGAGGAGACAACACCATGGCGCCCGAGCGATCCTCTTCCGGCAGCACAGCACCGCGGGACCCCGGCCTCGCCCGGCCGGTGGCCGAGCGGGCGGGGTGGGGCGACGTCGACGTGCGCGCGGTGGACACCGTACGGGTGCTCGCCGCCGACGCCGTCCAGAAGACGGGTAACGGCCATCCCGGCACGGCGATGAGCCTGGCACCGCTTGCCTACCTGCTGTTCCAGCAGGTCATGCGGCACGACCCCGCCGACGACCAGTGGCTGGGCAGGGACCGGTTCGTCCTCTCGTGCGGCCACACCAGCCTCACCCTGTACATCCAGCTCTACCTCGCCGGCTACGGCCTGGAGATGGAGGACCTCCAGGCGCTGCGGACCTGGGGATCGGCGACCCCCGGCCACCCCGAGTACCGGCACACCCGCGGCGTCGAGATCACCACCGGCCCGCTGGGCCAGGGCATGGGCGCCTCCGTCGGGATGGCGATGGCCGGCCGCCGGGAGCGGGGCCTGCTGGACCCGGACGCCGCGCCGGGCACCAGCCCCTTCGACCACCACGTGTACGTGCTGGCCTCCGACGGCGACA
The DNA here is from genome assembly GCF_016745505.1 of Streptomyces silvae. Classification (GTDB taxonomy): domain Bacteria; phylum Actinomycetota; class Actinomycetes; order Streptomycetales; family Streptomycetaceae; genus Streptomyces; species Streptomyces silvae. The sequence goes on from NZ_JAERUC010000173.1 coordinate 41,356, forward strand.
TGATGGAGGGCGTCGCCTCCGAGGCCGCCTCGCTCGCCGGCCACCAGCAGCTCGGCAACCTCATCACGTTCTACGACTCCAACCACATCTCCATCGAGGACGACACCGACATCTCGTTCAGCGAGGACGTCCCGGCCCGCTTCGCCGCCTACGGCTGGCATGTGCAGACCGTGGACTGGACCCGTACGGGCGACTACGTCGAGGACGTCGACGCCCTGCTCGCCGCGATCGAGGAGGCGAAGGCGGAGCGGTCCCGGCCCTCGCTGATCATGCTGCGCACGATCATCGGATGGCCCGCCCCGACGAAGAAGAACACCGGCAAGGCGCACGGCGCCGCGCTGGGGGACGACGAGGTCGCCGGCACCAAGCGGCTCCTCGGCTTCGACCCCGACACGTACTTCCCCATCGAGGACGAGGTCCTCGCCCACACCCGCGCGGTGGGGGAGCGCGGCAGGGACGCCAGGAAGCGCTGGCAGCGGGCCTACGAGGACTGGCGGGCCGCCGCCCCGGAGCGGGCCGCCCTGCTGGACCGGCTGCGCGAACAGGAGCTGCCGGACGGCTGGACCGACGCCCTGCCGGAGTTCCCGGCCGACGCCAAGGGCATGGCCACCCGCAAGGCGTCCGGCGAGGTGCTCACCGCCCTCGCACCGGTCCTGCCCGAGCTGTGGGGCGGCTCCGCCGACCTCGCCGGCAGCAACAACACCACCATGGAGGGCGAGCCGTCCTTCATCCCCGCCGACCGCCAGACGGCCGAGTTCTCGGGCGGCCCCTACGGGCGCACGCTGCACTTCGGCATCCGCGAGCACGCCATGGGCGCCATCCTCAACGGCATCGCGCTGCAGAGCCTCACCCGCCCGTACGGTGGCACGTTCCTCACGTTCAGCGACTACATGCGCCCCGCGGTACGCCTCGGCGCCCTGATGAAACTCCCGGCCACCTATGTGTGGACCCACGACTCCATCGGCCTGGGCGAGGACGGCCCCACCCACCAGCCGGTCGAACACCTGGCCGCCCTGCGGGCGATCCCCGGACTCGACGTCGTACGCCCCGGTGACGCCAACGAGACCACCGTCTGCTGGCGGACGATCCTGGAGCACACCGACCGCCCCGCCGGCCTCGTCCTGACCCGGCAGAACCTCCCGGTGCTCGACCGTGCCGACGGTGTCCACGCCTCCGCCGAGGGAGCCGCGCGCGGCGCCTACATCCTGGCCGAGGACGCCGGGACCGTCCCCGACGTCATCCTCGTGGCGACCGGGTCGGAGGTGCAGATCGCCCTCGACGGCCGCAAGCTGCTGGTCGACGAGGGACTGTCCGTACGCGTGGTCTCCATGCCCTGCCGCGAGTGGTTCGCCGAGCAGCCGCTGTCCTACCAGGACGAGGTGCTGCCCCCGGACGTCCGCGCCCGGGTCAGCGTGGAGGCCGCCGTCGGCCAGGGCTGGCGCGAGGTCGTCGGCGACGCCGGCCACATCGTCAGCCTGGAGCACTACGGCGCCTCCGCCGACTACCAGCGGCTGTACGACGAGTTCGGCATCACCGGCGAGGCCGTCGCCGCGGCGGCCCGCGCCAGCATCCGCGACGCGGTGGAGCCCCCGGTGCCGGGTGGCAGGCGCGACCGGTGACTCAGCTCATCTGACGCCGCACCAGCTCATGGAGCTGCCCGCCCGTGTCCGCGAGGAGCTCGGCGGGCGGCCCCTGCTGGACGACACGGCCGTCCGCCATGACGATCACACGGTCGGCGTCCATCACCGTGGACAGCCGGTGCGCGATCACCACACGGGTGGCCCGCAGGGCCCTGGTGCTCTCGATCACGGTGCGCTGGGTCTCGTTGTCCAGCGCACTGGTGGCCTCGTCGAAGAACAGGATGCGGGGGCGCCGGACGAGCGCCTGCGCGATCATCAGCCGCTGGCGCTGCCCCCCGGAGATCGAGCCACCGCCCGAGATCATCGTGTGCAGCCCCATCGGCATCCGCTTGATGTCCTCGGCCAGCCCCGCCATCGCCGCGGCCTCCCACGCCTCCTCCTGGGTGAAGACCTCGGCGCCGCAGATGCAGTCCAGGATCGATCCGGACAGCGGCTGGGCGTTCTGCAGGACGACCCCGCACTGCCGGCGCACGGCCGCCGGGTCCAGCGCCGTCAGGTCCTGGCCGTCGTACAGGACGCTGCCCGAGACCGGCTTGTCGAAGCCGATGAGCAGCCTCAGCAGCGTCGACTTGCCGCACCCGCTGGGTCCCACGATCGCGACGAACTCGCCCGGCCTGACCGTCAGCGACACGTCGTCCAGCACGACGGGGCCGTCGTCGGAGTAGCGGAACGACACACCCCTGGCCTCGATCTCCCCGGACAGCGTGCCCGGCTGGGTGCTGGAGCCTCGGACCTCGGGCGCCTCGTCGAGCACCGGCTTGATCTGCTCGAACATCGGCAGCACCGCGGCCGCCGACACGAACGCCCCGGTGAGCTGGGTGACGGCCGTCAGCAGCATCGTCACCGACGTGTTGAACGTCAGGAACTCACTGGCCGTGAGGGAGCCGCGCGCCGGGCCTGCCAGCAGCATGAAGATGATCAGCGAACAGAGCGGCAGATACACCGCGTTGAGGACCGTCGTCAGATTCTTGATCCGGCCCGCCCGCTTCTGCAGCTCACGGCTGCGCGCGAACTCCGCCGCCCACGCCCCGTACGCGAAGCTCTCCGCCGCCGCGACCCGCAGCTTGGGCAGCCCGCGCAGCGTCTGGAAGGCCTGGTTGTTCAGCTTGTTGCCCAGCACCACCAGCCGGCGCTGCCAGCGGAGCTCCCACATGCCCATGGTGAGGAACACCCCGGCGATCACCACCAGCATGGCGACCGCGGTGAGCGCCAGCGGAACGCTGAACCAGAGCAGCAGGCCCAGATTCATCGCCCCCAGCGTGCCCGCCTGCACCACCACGGGACCGGTGCCGGACAGCACCCGGCGGATCGCGCTCACCCCCATCGCCGCGCTCGCCAGCTCACCCGTGGAGCGCCCGGTGAAGAACTTCGTCGGCAGCCGCAGCAGCCGGTCCCACACCGCGGGCTGGAGCGTGCTCTCGATCCGCCCCTCCATCCGCAGGATCGTGAGGTTCTGCAGCAGCATGAAGGCGGCCGAGACGACCCCGGAGATGATGACCGCCAGCGACGCCTGCACGATGAGCGCGTTCTGGGCGTTGGGCACGTACACGCCGAGCACCTTGCCGGTCGCGATCGGCACCAGCGAGCCCAGCGCCACCGTCACCAGGCCCGCGGGCACCAGCCTCCGCAGATCGCCCCGGGTCCCGAAGAGACCGAAGCGCAGCAACTGCCACTTGCCCAGCGGGCGTTCGGGCAGCGGGCGGTAGAACATCACGGCGCGCTCGTCGAACTCCTGCGCGGATGCGGTGTCGACACGGCTGCGCCGACCGGTCAGCGGGTTGACCGCCTCGTAGCGGCCACGGCGCCAGAGCAGGGCCACCGGTGCCCCGGACGCGGTGCGGTGGCCCACCAGCGGACCGGAGTTCTCCCGCCACCAGCGCCCCGCGAGCCGCACCGGGCGGGTGCGGATACGCGAGGCGACCGCGACCCGCTCGACCGGGTCGATCCGGTCGCTCACCGCCCCGCCCGTGGCGGGTTCGGCGAGGACGATCCCGGAGTCCCTGGCCACCAGGAGGCAGGCCGCGTACACCGCGTCGTCCGAGGCCCCCGACGAAGGCGAGGCGCCCCTGCCTGACCGGCCGATCGAGGTCAGCAGCGCCTGGTCGGCCTCCTTGCGGACGGCCTCGCCCGCCTTCATGCCCGCGGCGGTGCGGTCCTCGTGGGCGCGCTCCAGTTGCTCGATCCAGCGGTCCAGCGCCGACAGCAGGCGGTACTGCTGATTGACCATTCCCTGCCACATCGCCGGGTCGACGAGCAGGTCGCCCGCCGCCTCGGCGCTGAACGCGGCGCCGTACTGCACACTGCCCGGCGAGACCGGCAGCCACAGGATGTCGTCGTCGCCGACCGCCCCGTCGAAGGTGGTCCGCCCGTCCAGCGGCGCCTCGAACAGCACCCGCTGGCTCCGGCCCACGCCCAGCGAGAAGGCGTGCTCCAGCAGGCTCAGCGCAGCGTCCCCGGTGTCGTAATGACTGCGGTACTGCCCCTCGTACGCCCCCTGGCCGGCGTACTCCGGCCGGTACAGCTCACGCAGCGGGATCCGGCGCAGCACGCACTCCTGGAGGGGGCGGCCCACCAGGGTGTGCTGCGGGCCCTCGACCGGGCCCAGGACGAGCGTCCCCGGTTCGAGCCGGCCCAGGAAGTGCCAGTGCCCCTGCTCCACCGCGTCCACCGCGAACAGGTCGAGGGCGCCGCCCACGACGAGCCACAGCACCTGGGGGCCCTCCAGCGACAGGCTCCGCAGACCGGTGCAGTCCACCGGCTCACCGAGGGCTCCCAGCGCTCCGATGACCGGGTCCTGACCGGGCGCCTCCGTGCCCGCGAGGGGATGTACGGATGCCACGTCAGTGCTCCCTGACCAGATCGGCGTACGCGCCCCCGGCGGCCACCAGGTTCTCGTGCCGGCCGCGTTCCACGACCGTGCCGTGGTCCAGGACCACGATCTCGTCGCTGTCGCGCACCGTGCTCAGCCGGTGCGCGATCACGACACAGGCGCAGCCGCGCCGGCGCAGGTTGTCGATGATGATCCGTTCCGTCTCGGCGTCCAGCGCACTGGTGACCTCGTCCAGGACCAGGATGCTGGGGCGGCGTACGAGCGCGCGGGCGATCTCCAGGCGCTGACGCTGCCCGCCGGAGAAGTTCCGGCCGTCCTGTTCCACCCGGCTGTGGATGCCACGGGGCCGGCGGGCGACGACGTCGTACAGGGCGGCGTCCCGCAGGGCCTCGGTCACCGCCTCGTCGGGGACCGAGGGGTCCCAGAGCGCCACGTTGTCCCGGACCGTCCCCTCGAAGAGGAAGACGTCCTGGTCGACGAAGGACACCGACGCGGCCAGCGCGCCCCGGGGTATGTCCTCCAGACGCCGGCCGTCGATGCGGATCGTGCCCTCCCACGGGCCGTAGAGCCCCGAGATGAGCCGGGAGACCGTCGACTTGCCGCTGCCCGAACCGCCCACGAGCGCCACCTGCTGCCCCGGACCCACCGACAGCGAGAACCCGGTGAGCAGCGGCTTGTCGAGCGGGCTGTAGCCGAAGGTGATGTCCTCCAGCGTCACATGGCCCTTGAGCCGCCGGGTGCTCGCCTCCGGTTCCCGGCGCGAGTACAGCGGATCGACCGGGAAGCTCTCCACGTCCTTGAGACGCGCCACGTCGGCCGCGAAGTCCTGCACCCGGCCCGCCACCCCGTTGAGCCGGGTCAGCGGCGCGGTGAACCGGGTCACCAACGCCTGGAAGGCGACGAGCAGACCGATCGAGATGTGCCCCTCGACGGCCCGCAGACCGCCGATCCACAGGATCAGCGCGCTGTTGAGCGTCGCCAGGGCGGGGGCGACGATGCCCAGCCAGGCGCTCGGCACCCCGAGCCGCTGCTGCTCGTCCAGCGTCGTCGCGTGCTGTCCGGCCCACCGCCGGAAGTAACCGTTCTCGCCTCCGGTCGCCTTCATCGTCTCGATCAGCTGGAGACCGGTGTACGAGGTGTTCGTCAGCCGTGCGCTGTCGGCCCGCAGCTTCTGGGTGCCGGTGGCCCGCAGCCGTACGACGATGCGCATCGCGACGACGTTGAGCAGCGCGATGCCCACCCCGATGACGGTCAGCTGCGGATCGTAGGTCCACAGCAGGAAGGCGTAGAGCAGGACGACGATGCCGTCCACGCCCGCCGCGGTGAGATCCCGGGCGAGGGTCTCGGCGACGGCGTCGTTGGACTGGAGGCGCTGGACGAGGTCGGCGGGGCTGCGCTGGGAGAAGAAGGTGACGGGCAGCCGGAGCAGATGCCGGAAGAAGCGCGCGCTGCCGAGCGTGGACGAGATGATCCGCCCGCGCAGCAGATTCGCCTGCTGGAGCCAGGTCAGGACGACCGTGAGCGCGACCATCGTGCCCATCGCGGCGAACAGCACGCCCAGCAGCGAGGTCTGCTCGCCGATCATGAACATGTCGATGTAGGTACGGCTCAGGGCCGGGAGCGTCGCCCCGACGGCCACCAGCAGCAGGCTGGCGAGCAGCGCGACCAGCATCGTGCCCGTGGTGCCGCGCAGCCGGGCCGGCAGCGCGGACATGACGCCGGGCTTACGGCCGCCGCGCTCGAAGTCCTCGCCGGGTTCGAGGACGAGGACGACCCCGGTGAAGCTGGTGTCGAAATCCTCGGCGGGCACGAACCGGCGTCCCTTGTCGGGGTCGTTGATGTGCACCCCCCGCCGTCCGAGGCGGCGCCCCACACCGTCGTACACGACGTAGTGGTTGAACTCCCAGAACAGGATCGCGGGCGCCTGGACCTCCGCGAGGGCCGCGGGCTCCATCTGCATGCCCTTGGCCTGGAGGCCGTAACTGCGGGCCGCCTTCAGTACGTTGCTGGCCCGTGAGCCGTCGCGCGAGACACCGCAGGCGATCCGCAGCTCCTCCAGCGGCACATGGCGGCCGTAGTGGCCGAGCACCATCGCCAGCGAGGCGGCACCGCACTCCAGGGCCTCCATCTGGAGCACCGTGGGGGTGTGCACGCTCCTCGTCCGCTTGGGCTTCGGCGCCGGACGCGACCGCCGCCTGTTGCCCGGGGCGCCCTCCGGGCGGTGCCTGCCGCGGCCGGGCGGCGGCAGCTGCTGGGCGGCGGGGGACGGATGCGGTGCGGTCACGGGAGCAGCCAATCGATCGGGCGCTGGTCGGCGAGACGGACGGAGCCGGTGGCCAGGGTCATGGAGCCGATCGCGTACGGGGGGCCGTCGGCGGAGGACCAGCGGTAGCCGGACTCCGTGGCGGACGAGCGTTCGATCTTCACCAGGACCGCCAGTGGCCGCCCGTGCTTCGAGAACTGCTCGCCGAGCTGGGCGTCGCCGAGGAAGCGGGTGATCTGCTGCTGTGTCTGCGCCGCCCGGCCGACGGCGGCCACCTTGCCGCGCAGCACCCCGTACTGCTGGGCGGGCACGGACTGGACGGTGAGGTCGACGGAGGCGCCCACCGGGACCGACGCGGCACTGCTGCCGGACACGTAGAGCAGCACGACCAGCGGGTCGTCGGGGCCGTCGATCCGCTCGACGCTCGCCACGTCCGCGCCGGTGGTGACCACGGCGCCGATCGTGGCGGTGACCGAGGTGAGCCGGCCCGCGTCGATGGTGCGGACGACGCGTTCACCCTGCTCCGTACGGACCTTGAGCAGAGGGGAGTTGCGGGGGAGGGTCTGACCCTCCTCGGCGAGCACCTCGGTGATCTGCCCGGCCACCGGGCTCTGCAGGATGTAACTGCCGCGGGAGTGCGTGAGGATGCCGGGGGCGTCCAGGGTGCTCGCGACGGAACCCGTCACGGCCCAGACGCAGGCGGCGGCCATCACGGCGACGGTGACGACGAGGACGAGCAGGCCCTGCGGTCGGGCGAAGCGCACCGGCAGATCGAGCTGTTCGGGCGACTGCAGCTTGGAAAGGGCCTGCTGGCGGAACTGCACGGAACTCTTGCCTCACCTGTCAGCGGTCGGCACCGAGCCCCGGAACCGACGGGTTCCGGGGCTCGGTGGGGTCCTGCCGTGTCTCAGAGACCGGCGGTCAGGCCGGAGGCCAGGCCGGTGACCGCGCCCGTGTTCACGCCGGTGGCGGACTCGACGAGACCGGTGACCGAGCCGACGACGCCGGAGACCGGGACGATGCCCTCGACGGTGCTCGTGGCGTTGCCGACGAGGCCGCCGACGAGGCCGCCCGAGACGTTGTCGAGGTCGCTGTCGGAGATCTCGGCGGTCTCGACCTGGGGGGTGTAGTTCATGATGAGCGCTGCCCTTCGTATGGAAATTGCCTATATACGGAAACCCGTGGTGCGACCTCCGTATGGGCCAGGATCAAAGCACGCCTGCGCCTCGTACAGCCAATCGAACTGCGGCGGATCTGTGGTTATCGGGCCGCTGGAATCGACGTACGTGCAGAAGTGTTCATTTCGTGGCGGCAGATCCTTCACGAGCTTCACCGGATGAATTCCGTGTCGGCGCAACTTCACGCCCCCCAAGTAGGGCACTCCCGCCCCAATCGCCCCACGGACCGGTCTGGACCTGGCCTTATGTCCCGAGTCGCGTGATCGGTGTGCGCACGCCGTGTGCAGGTTCTTTCGATACGGGGGCGCATCCGCAATTCCGGGCGCCGGGGCCGCGCGGCTCCGCAGGAGGTTCGGCGGCTATCGGTATTCACGCTACCGTGAAAGATGAACACGGCTCTCTTTTCTCCGTGTTCCGTCTGCGAATGGACGGCGACTTTATGAAGCACTTTCCGGGTATGCGTGTTCACCGTGTCACGTGGTCTCCGGATATATGGAGAAGATGTGCCGCCTTCTGCGGGCGCGGTGGACGGTGTGGGCGTCCGTGCGGCCGGGCCGGCGGCGGCGTGCGGTGCTCGGGCCGATTCATCCGATGAAACGACTGCACCACCCTTCTGTGGGGCGACGCGCGGCGCTACGATCGGGATGCCTTTTGGGAGCGCTCCCATCTCTTGTCGGCCCCGTACCGCCCCGCTGGGGCGGACCAGCTCGGAGAGGACGTTTCCGTGCGCCTGAGCGCCAGACCGATCGCCGCCCTCGTGGCGGCACTTGCCCTCACCGCCGGGTTATCGATCACCGGAACCCCGGCCGTGGCACGCTCCGACGACAGGGCCGCCGCGGCCGAAGCATCGGATGTGTCCATCGCGGCGGACACGTACACATGGAAGAACGCCCGGATCGACGGCGGCGGCTTCGTGCCGGGCATCGTCTTCAACCGGTCGGAGAAGAACCTCGCCTACGCGCGCACCGACATCGGCGGCGCCTACCGCTGGGACCAGGCGGGCAAGCGGTGGACGCCGCTGCTGGACTGGGTGGACTGGGACCGGTGGGGCTGGTCCGGGGTGGTGAGCCTCGCCTCCGACACCGCCGAGCCGGACAACGTGTACGCCGCCGTCGGCACGTACACCAACAGCTGGGACCCGACGAACGGGGCGGTCCTGCGCTCCTCGGACCGCGGTGCCTCCTGGAAGGCGGCCACGCTGCCCTTCAAGCTCGGCGGCAACATGCCGGGACGAGGGATGGGGGAGCGGCTCGCGGTCGACCCGAACAAGAACTCGGTGCTGTACCTCGGCGCCCCCAGCGGCAACGGGCTGTGGCGGTCGACCGACTCGGGGGTCACCTGGTCGGAGGTGACCGCCTTCCCCAACCCCGGGAACTACGCGCAGGATCCGTCCGACACCAGCGGATACGGCAACGACAACCAGGGCATCGTGTGGGTCACCTTCGACGAACGCTCCGGCAGCGCGGGCAGTACCACGCAGGACATCTACGTCGGGGTCGCCGACAAGGAGAACACCGTCTACCGCTCCACGGACGGCGGTTCCACCTGGTCCAGGATCGCCGGACAGCCGACCGGCTACCTCGCGCACAAGGGCGTGCTCGACTCCTCGACGGGCCACCTCTATCTGACGCTGAGTGACACGGGCGGCCCCTACGACGGTGCCAAGGGACGGATCTGGCGCTACGACACGGAGTCGGGCGCCTGGACGGACGTCAGCCCCGTCGCGGAGGCCGACACCTACTACGGCTTCGGCGGCATCTCCGTCGACCGGCAGAAGCCCGGCACCCTGATGGCGACCGCCTACAGCTCGTGGTGGCCCGACACCCAGATCTTCCGCTCCACCGACAGCGGCGCCACATGGACCCAGGCATGGGACTACAGCAGCTATCCGAACCGCTCCAACCGGTACACGCTGGACGTCTCCTCCGTGCCCTGGCTCAGCTGGGGCGCGAACCCCGCCCCGCCGGAGACCGCGCCCAAGCTGGGCTGGATGACGGAGTCCCTGGAGATCGACCCCTTCGACTCGGACCGGATGATGTACGGCACGGGAGCCACGGTCTACGGCACCGAGGACCTCACGTCCTGGGACTCCGGCGGCACGTTCACGATCACGCCCATGGTCAAGGGCCTGGAGGAGACCGCCGTCAACGACCTGGCGAGCCCGCCCTCGGGCGCGCCCCTGCTGAGCGCGCTCGGTGACATCGGGGGCTTCCGGCACACCGACCTCGACGCGGTGCCCGCCATGATGTTCACCTCGCCGAACCTGGACTCCACCACCAGCCTGGACTTCGCGGAGGCGTCCCCCGGCACGGTCGTACGGGTCGGCAACGCGGACGCCGCTCCGCACATCGGCTTCTCCACCGACAACGGCGCCAACTGGTTCCAGGGATCGGAGCCTTCCGGTGTCACGGGCGGGGGCACGGTCGCCGCCGCGGCGGACGGCAGCGGATTCGTCTGGAGCCCGGAGGGCGCGGGCGTCCACCACACCACCGGCTACGGCACCTCCTGGACCGCCTCCACCGGGATCCCCGCCGGGGCGACGGTCGAGTCGGACCGGAAGAACCCGAAGAAGTTCTACGGGTTCAGCGCCGGCACCTTCTACGTGTCGACGGACGGCGGCGCCACGTTCACCGCGAAGGCGACCGGACTCCCGGCCGAGGGCAACGTCCGCTTCAAGGCGCTGCCCGGCACGGAGGGCGACATCTGGCTCGCGGGCGGCGCTCCGACGGGTGCGTACGGGCTCTGGCGCTCCACCGACTCCGGTGCGAGCTTCACCAGGTTCTCCGGGGTGGAGCAGGCCGACAGCGTCGGCTTCGGCAAGGCGGCCTCCGGGGCCTCGTACCGGACCGTCTTCGTCAGCGCGAAGATCGGCGGGGTGCGCGGCATCTTCCGGTCCACGGACGCCGGCGCCGGCTGGACACGGATCAACGACGACGCGCACCAGTGGGCCTGGACGGGCGCGGCGATCACCGGGGACCCGCGGGTCTACGGCCGCGTGTACGTCTCCACGAACGGCCGGGGGATCCAGGTTGGCGAGTCCTCGGACACCGACGGCCCGGGCACGGACCCGGGCCCCGGCACCGACCCCGGCACCGATCCGGGGGAGCCACCGGCGGACGCGGACTGCTCGGTGACGTACACGGTCACCAACCGGTGGTCCGGCGGCTTCCAGGCCGAGGTGAAGCTCACCAACACCGGCACCGCCGCCTACGACGGCTGGAAGCTGGGCTGGACCTTCCCCGGTGACCAGAGGATCGGTCAGATCTGGAACGCCTCCCACCAGCAGACCGGTGCGAAGGTGACCGTCACCGACGCCGGCTGGAACGGAAAGGTGGCACCCGGCTCCTCGGCCGCCTTCGGCTTCACCGGTACGACGACGGGCGACGGCACCGCGCCCGGCGCGTTCACGCTGGGCGGTGAGGCCTGCGCCGTCGGCTGAGCACCTGCGGGGCCGGTGCGGAGCCCGCACCCGGGAGGTACCCGTGGCCGACGCCGACGTGCTGATCGCGGGCGCGGGCTCCCCGGGACATGACGCGGGGCCCGGCAGGGAGTGACCGCCGGGCCCCGCGCCGTCCGATGAGCCGACTCCGCTCATCTCATCCCGACTCAGGGAAAGGACACCACCTGGGAGGGGATGGTCGACGTACCGGACGTCGGTGACCCGGTGTTGTTGATGACGTGGTCGTACTGTCCCTGGCCGCCGAGCGAG
>NZ_JAERUC010000174.1 GCF_016745505.1 Streptomyces silvae
GGCCGGCCGCGCGCCCGGGTCTTCTCGGGGTCTTCGCGGGGTCAGGACAGCACGAGCTCGGGGGAGTACATGTCGAGCCAGAGGGCCAGGTCCAGCGTGCGTTCGAGGCCGCGCCGGGATGCCTGGGAGATCTGCGGGGTGTCCCGGCCCGCGGCCCGTTCGACGCGGGCGGGGTCGACGATGTCGAAGACCCGGTGCGAGGGCCGGGAGAGCAGGTCCTTGGCGTGGTCCTGGAGTGCCAGGGCGTACTTGGGGTCCTGGGTGGAGGGGTAGGGGCTCTTGACCCTGTCGTACACGGAGCGGGGCAGGACGTCGGCGGTGGCCTCGCGCAGCAGGGTCTTCTCCCGGCCGTCGTAGGACTTCAGCGCCCAGGGTGTGTTGTAGACGTACTCGACGAGGCGGTGGTCGCAGAAGGGGACGCGTACCTCCAGGCCGACCGCCATGCTCGCGCGGTCCTTGCGGTCGAGCAGTACGCGGACGAAGCGGGTCAGGTGCTGGTGGCTGATCTTGCGCATCGTGTATTCGAGGTCGCTCTCGCCGTCGAGGCGCTGGATGCCGGAGACCGCGTCGCGGTAGCTGTCGGCGACGTACGTGGTGAGGTCGAGGCGGGTGGTGAGGTCGGGGCGGAGTACGTCGGTGTCCTCGCCGAAGTGCCGGCTGAACTGGGCGAGCCAGGGGAAGGTCTCGGACTTGCGGGCCTCCTCGTCGAAGAACTGGAGGTAGCCGCCGAAGACCTCGTCGGCGGACTCGCCGGAGAGGGCGACCGTGGAGTGTTCGCGTATCGCCTTGAAGAGCAGGTAGAGCGAGGCGTCCATGTCTCCGAAGCCCATGGGGATGTCGCGGGCGCGGATGACCTGGGAGCGGACGTCGGGGTCGGCGAGGGCGTGCGAGTCGAGCACGATGTCGCGGTGGTCGGTGCCCGCGGTCCGTGCCACGTCGTGGACGTAGGGGGTGTCGGGGGTGCCGCGGAGTTCGTCGGCGACGAAGTTCTCGGTCTGTCCGGCGAAGTCGACGGCGAAGCTGCGTACGGTCTCGCCCGTCTCGCCGAGCTGACGGGCGGCCAGCGCGGTCATGGCGGAGGAGTCGAGTCCTCCGGAGAGCAGGGTGCAGCGGGGCACGTCGGAGACGAGCTGGCGGCGCACGATGTCGTCGAGGAGTGTGCGGACGGTGGAGACGGTGGTGTCGCGGTCGTCGGTGTGCGGCCGGGTCTCCAGCTGCCAGTAGACGTGTCGGCGCAGGCCGGTGCGGTCGACGGTGACGACGGTTCCGGGTTCGACCTCGTGCATGCCGTCCCACACGGCGTGGCCGGGTGTCTTCACGAAGGTGAACAGTTCGCGGAGGCCGTCGAGGGTGACGCGGGAGCGGGCGAGGGGGTTGGCGAGGATGGCCTTGGGTTCGGAGCCGAAGAGGACGCCGTCGGGTGTCTCGTAGTAGTAGAACGGCTTGATGCCCATGCGGTCGCGGATCATCACGAGCTTGTCGTGCCGTCCGTCCCACAGGGCGAAGGCGTACATGCCGTTGAGGCGTTCGGCGACCGCCTCGCCCCATTCGACGTAGCCGCGGAGCACGACCTCCGTGTCGGAGTCGGTGGTGAACCGGTGGCCGCGCCGGGCGAGTTCCTGGCGGAGTTCGGTGTAGTTGTACGTCTCGCCGGAGTAGACCATGGCCACGGCGCCCTGGGGGGTGTCGACGGTCATGGGCTGGCGTCCGCCAGGCAGGTCGATGATGGCCAGCCGTCGGTGGCCGAGGGCGGCGGGTCCGCTGATCCAGGTTCCGCGGTCGTCCGGGCCGCGGCAGGACATCGTCTCCGTCATCGCGTCGAGTGTTCCGGCCGAGGCCCGCAGGTCACGGTCGAAGGAAATCCAGCCGGTGATGCCGCACATTCCGGTCTTCCTCCTGCTTCCGGTCGCGCCTTGGCCTCCGGGCCGCCGATTCCGGCGGGAGCGCCGGGGGAGGGGCGGACAGGCAGCCGGCGAAACCAGTTGTAGTGAGCACCTATGTAATGAGCGTGTGACATGGCCGGGCCCGGGTCAACCAGGTGGTTACACGGCGGGCTGGACCGCCCCGCGATTTTCGGACGCACACGGTGGGCCCTTTGCTAAGACGCGCCCCCGGAAGGCCCGTCCCTGTGCGGGGTGTGGGCTTCCGGGGGCGCGTGGGTGGGCAGGGATCCGGCCATCGGCAAAGCTTTGGCCAATCAGGGCGGGCCGTATCCGATCCGTCGGCCCGCTCCGGCCGCCTGAGGGCCGTTCGTCCTGGCCTCCGTGTGACGTACGGGCGTGTGTTCAGGGGCGGGTGGGGCCGCGGAGGCCCTGGCCGTCCTCGGACTCCCTCGTGCCGGTGGTGTCCGGGCCGTCCGTCCGGTCGGCGCGGGCCGGGCTGTCACCGTCCCTCCGGCCGTTCGCCGGGTGGCCGGCGGTCTCGTCGGCGGCGGGGGCGGGGGCACGCGAGGGTGCGTTGGCGGGGGTGGCGGTGCGGAGCGCCCCGGCGGCGGGTGAGGCCTCGGAGGGGGCTTCCGGTGTGCGGGTGCGGTCGCCGTCGCGCCTCTCGCGGGCGTCGCCGGTGCCGGGCTTCTTGGTCGATCCGCCGTCCCTGGGGGCCTTGGTGCCCCCTGCCTCCTCGGTGTCCTCGCCCTCCCCGCTCTCGTCCGGGTCGGGCTCCTCGGGGCCCTCGTCGGCCTCCAGGTCGAAGTCCTGCACCTCGCTGCCCTCCAGGGCTGCCCGGGTGTAGGCGGCCCAGGTCTCGGCGGGGGCGCCGCCGCCGTTCATACGGGCCAGGCCGAGCGCGCCGTACAGGGGCTTCTGTACGCCGGATTCGGGGTCCTGGCCCATGACGGCGATGACGGTGGCGAGGTCGGGGGTGTACCCGGCGAACCAGGCGGCCCTGTCCTCCTCGGCGGTGCCCGTCTTGCCGGCGGCGGGCCGGCCGGCGCCCTGGGCGGCGGTGCCGGTGCCGCCGTCGACGACGCTGCGCAGGACCGAGGTGGTGGTGTCGGCGGCCTCGCGGCTGATGGCCCGGCGGGTGTTCCTGGCGGGGAGCGGAAGCGCGGTGGCGTTCTTGCTGATCTTGGCGACGAGGGTGTGGGGCCGCTGCTTCCCGTGGTCGGCGAGCGTGGCGTAGGCCGAGGCCATGTCGAGGACGCTGGCGGTGGCGGGGCCGAGTGCGATGGACGGGGAGGCGGTGAGGTCGGGGGTGTCCTGGGGGATGCCGAGGGCGATCGCGGTGTCCTTGACCTCGTCGGGGCCGACGTCCTGGGCCATCTGGGCGTAGACGGCGTTGACGGATTTGTCGGTGGCCTCGCGGACGGTGATGGAGCCGTAGTCGACGTCGTCCTCGTTGGCGGGGGAGTAGCCGGTGGAGCCGGTGGCGCTCTGGACGGTGCGTTCGTTGGTGCCGTCGTAGCGGGTGTTGGGGGTGATGGCCTTGTGCTTCTGGGTGGTGGCCCCGTTGGCGAGGGCGGCGGCGAGGACGAACGGTTTGAAGGTGGACCCGACCTGGTAGTCGCGGCGGGTCGCGTTGTTGACGTACTGCTTCGTGTAGTCGACGCCGCCGTAGAGGGCGACGACGTGGCCGGTGGCGGGGTCGATGGAGGCGCCGCCCGCGCGGACGTTGCGGTCGGCCTCGCGGTCGTCGCTGGTCTTGGAGAGGACGTTCTCCTTGACGGCTTCGACGAGGGCGTCCTGCTTGCTCTTCTGGAGCGTGGTGGTGATGCGGTAGCCGCCGGTGGCGAGGGTCTTCTCGTCGATGATCCTGTTGGCGACGAGGTAGTGCTCGACGGCCTGGACGATGTAGCCGCGCTGGCCGGAGAGGGCGTTGGCGGGCTTGGCCTTGCCGGGGACGGGGAAGGTCATCGCGTCGCGGTCGGCGGCGCCGAGCCAGTGGTGCTTGACCATGCCGTCGAGTACGTAGTCCCAGCGGGCCAGCACGGCCTTCTTGTTCTCGGGGTGGGCGACGACGTCGTAGGAGCTGGGGGCGTTGAGCAGGGAGGCGAGGTAGGCGCCCTCGCCGGCGTCGAGGTCTTCGACGTCCTTGCCGTAGTAGGCGTGGGAGGCGGCCTGGATGCCGTAGGCGTTGCGGCCGAAGTAGCTGGTGTTGAGGTAGCCCTCGAGGATCTCGTCCTTGCTCTGTTCGCGGTCGAGCTTGATGGAGATGAAGAATTCCTTGGCCTTGCGGACGACGGTCTGTTCCTGGCCGAGGTAGTAGTTCTTCACGTACTGCTGGGTGATCGTGGAACCGCCCTGCCTGCCCTTGCCGGTGACGGTGTTCCAGCCGGCGCGGAGGGTCGCCTTGATGTCGATGGCGTCCTCGGAGTAGAAATCCCGGTCCTCGGCGGCGAGCACGGCGTGCTGGATGGGGGTGGGGATGCGGTCCAGCGGGATCTTCTCGCGGTTGATCTCGCCGTCGCGGGCGATGACGGTCTTCCCGTCGGCGTACACGTAGACGTTGGCCTGGGCGGTCGCGGCGGCGTTGGCGGCGGGGATGTCGATGAGCTGGTAGCCGGCGATGAATCCGCCGACGACGAGCAGCGTGAGGAGGAGTACGCCGCCGAGGGTCATGCGCCAGGTGGGGATGGCCCGGCGCCAGCCGGTGCGCTTGGGCCGTTTGGGGCGTTTCGTGCGCCCCTTGGCCGCCGGTGCGCCGTCCGGGTGATCGGGGTCGGGGGTGGGGGCCGCTGCCGAGGTGTCTCGGGGGGCCCAGCCCTGGGAGCCCTGCTGACCAGGGTCTCCGCCGTGCTGCGGTGGCTCGTCGCTCATGACTGTGGAGGCTCCTCGACTGCGGATGATTTTCCTATAGTGCACTTTTCGGGCGGATAACCCTCGGATCCCTCCACGGAAATGGGGTCGCGGCGGCCGAACGCCGTGAACTAAGGTCGTGCGCTTTGGCGGAATGAGGGGGGCGAGGTGCGGCTCTATGCCGTGGTGGCGGCCGGTGGGTTCCGGCGCTATGCCACGTACCGGGTGGCGACGCTCGCGGGGGTGTTCACCAACACCGTCTTCGGTTTCATCATGGCGTACACCTACATCGCCCTGTGGGACGAGAGACCGCAGCTCGGCGGGTACGACATGTCGCAGGCGCTGACCTATGTGTGGCTGGGTCAGGCGCTGCTGATGACCTGCGCGATGATGGGCGGCGGCTTCGAGGACGAGCTCATGGAGCGGATCCGCACGGGTGACATCGCGGTCGATCTGTACCGGCCCGCCGATCTTCAGCTGTGGTGGCTGGCGGGGGACCTGGGCCGGGCCGCGTTCCATCTGCTGGGGCGCGGGATCGTGCCGATGGTGCTGGGGGCCCTGGCCTTCGACCTCGCGATACCGCGCTCCCCGTGGACCTGGCTGGCCTTCCTGGTGTCCGTGGGGCTGGGCGTCGTGGTGAGTTTCGGGGTGCGCTACCTGGTCGCGCTGTCGGCGTTCTGGCTGATGGACGGGGCGGGCGCGATGCAGATCGCCTGGCTGGCCGGGCTGTTCTTCTCGGGGATGATGCTGCCGCTGACGCTGTTCCCCGGCTGGCTCGGCGAGCTGGCCCGCGTCCTGCCGTGGTCGTCGCTGCTCCAGGTCCCGGCCGACGTGTTCCTCGGTACGTACGCGGGCTGGGACGTCGTGCGGGCGTACGCCTTCCAGGGCGGCTGGGCGGTGGCGCTGCTGCTGGCGGGCCGGATGCTGCAGTCGGTGGCGACCAGGAGGGTGGTGGTCCAGGGTGGCTGAGATCCAGGCCGAGCGGACGGCCGCGCCGCCGCCGGTCGTGTTCTCCGAGCGGTCGCGGCTGGTCGAGGGGGTGCGGGCGTACGGGCTGATCGTGGCGATGTGGCTGCGCTCGACGATGGCGTACCGCGCGTCGTTCGTGATGACGACCGTCGGGAACTTCGTGTCGACCGCGTTCGACTTCGTCACGATCATGCTGATGTTCGCGCACGTCGACGTGCTGGGCGGGTTCACGCTGCCGGAGGTCGCGCTGCTGTACGGGACGTCGGCGACCGCGTTCGGGCTCGCCGACCTGGTGCTGGGGTCGATGGACCGGCTGGGGCGGCGGGTGCGGGACGGGACGCTGGACACGCTGCTGGTGCGGCCCGTCCCGGTGCTGGCGCAGGTGGCGGCGGACCGGTTCGCGCTGCGCAGGCTGGGGCGGATCACGCAGGGGCTGCTGGTGCTGGGCTACGCGCTGGTGACGCTGGACATCGCGTGGACCCCGGTGAAGGTGCTGATGCTGCCGATGATGGTGCTGAGCGGGGCGGCGATCTTCGGGGCGGTGTTCGTGGTGGGCGCGGCGTTCCAGTTCTACGCCCAGGACGCCTCCGAGGTGCAGAACGCCTTCACGTACGGGGGGACGACGATGCTCCAGTACCCGCCGACGGTCTTCGCGAAGGACCTGGTGCGCGGGGTGACGTTCGTGGTGCCGCTGGCGTTCGTGAGCTGGCTGCCCGCCCTGTACGTGCTGGGCAGGGACTATCCGCTGGACCTGCCGCGCTGGGTGGCGGGCCTGCCGCCGGTGGTCGCGGCGGGGTGCTGGGTGCTCGCGGGGCTGGCGTGGCGTGTGGGACTGCGGTCGTACCGCAGCACGGGAAGCTGAGGAGTGGGCGTGGACGACATGGACTTCATCGAGCTCGACGGCGTCGAGAAGGTCTTCGACGTGCGCCGCAAAACGGGCTTCATGCGCCGTGAGCGGCGTGAGGTGCGGGCGGTGGACGGCATCAGCTTCCGGGTGCCGCGCGGTGAGATGGTCGGCTACATCGGCCCGAACGGCGCGGGCAAGTCGACGACGATCAAGATGCTGACCGGCATCCTCACCCCGAGCGGCGGCCGGCTGCGGGTCGCGGGGATCGACCCCTCCAGGGAGCGTAC
This sequence comes from Streptomyces silvae, assembly GCF_016745505.1. Classification (GTDB taxonomy): domain Bacteria; phylum Actinomycetota; class Actinomycetes; order Streptomycetales; family Streptomycetaceae; genus Streptomyces; species Streptomyces silvae. The sequence continues at coordinate 6,837 of NZ_JAERUC010000174.1, forward strand.
GAAGCTGGCGCACCGGATCGGTGTGGTGTTCGGGCAGCGGACGACGCTCTGGTGGGACCTGCCGTTGCGGGACTCGTACCGGCTGATGCACCGCATGTACCGCATCCCCGACAGCCGTTACCGGGAGAACCTCGACCGGTGCGTCGAACTCCTCGACCTCGGAGCCCTGTTGGAGGTGCCGGTGCGTCAGCTGTCGCTGGGGCAGCGGATGCGGGGCGACATCGCGGCGGCCCTGCTGCACGATCCGGAGGTCCTGTACCTGGACGAGCCGACGATCGGGCTCGACGTGATCTCCAAGGCCAAGGTGCGGGAGTTCCTGCGGGACTTGAACGCGGAGCGGTCCACCACGGTGCTGCTGACCACGCACGACCTGACCGACATCGAGCAGCTCTGCAAGCGGGTGATGGTGATCGACCACGGCCGGCTGGTGTACGACGGGGCGCTCGCCGGGCTCCACGAGGTGGGGGAGAGCGAGCGCACCCTCGTGGTGGACCTGGAGCGGGAGCTACCGCCGATCGAGCTGGGGTCGGAGCCCTCGGTGCGGGTGGTGAAGGTGGAAGGCCCCCGGCAGTGGCTGGCGTTCCCGGCGTCGGCGTCGGCCGCGCCGCTGGTGGCGCGTATCGCGGCGGGCTATCCGCTGGTCGATCTGTCGGTGCGGGAGCCGGACATCGAGTCCGTGATCGCGAAGATGTACGTGTCGGATCCGGCTCTCTAGGCCCGTCCCGCTGTTGCTCTATAGGGTGCCGGTATGACAAGTGAGAGCCCGGACATGCGTGCCTCCGACGCGGAACGTGAGCGGGTCGCCGAGACCCTGCGGGAGGCCGTGGCCGAGGGCCGGTTGGAGATGGACGAGTTCGAGCAGCGGCTCGACGCGACGTTCAAGGCGCGTACGCACGGGGAGTTGGTCCCGCTCGTGCGTGACCTGCCGGCGCCGGGCGGTGTCGTACAGCCGGTGACGGGGGCGGTGGCCGAGCGGAAGGGTTCGTCCGCCGGCTGGCCCGCGCGGATCGGCGGCACGCCCACCTCGTCGGGTGCCTTCGCCTTCTGGGGCGGCTTCAACCGCAAGGGCCGCTGGACGGTGGGCCCGAAGTTCACCGCGTTCGCGATGTGGGGCGGCGGCGAGATCGACCTGCGCGAGGCGAACTTCTCGGAGCGCGAGGTCGTGATCCGCTGCTTCACGATCATGGGCGGTATGCAGGTGACGGTGCCCCCGGACCTGAACGTCCAGGTCAGCGGTCTCGGCATCATGGGCGGGTTCGGCGAGCACTCCAAGCTCGACGACGAGCCGGATCCGGCTCCGGACGCCCCTCGGGTGAAGATCACCGGCTTCGCGCTGATGGGCGGGGTCGGCGTGGAGCGCAAGCGGAGCAGGGCCGAGAAGCGGCGGCTCCAGGAGCAGGAGCGGCTGCGCCTCCAGAAGCCGGACACGGGGGACGGGCGCAAGGAGCTCGGCTGATCCCGCGGGCTCCGCGAAGGCCGGCGGTGACCCCGGCCTTCGCGCGGCCCGCATCATGAGCCCGGCCTTCGCGCCGCCCGGGTCGTCCGCCCGGGTCAGAACGTGTCGGCCTTCGGCGTCCCGTCCACCGCGCCGAGATCGATGGCGTGGCCCAGCGCGCGGTAGCCCGCGTCGTTGAAGTGCAGCCGGTCGCCGGAGTCGTACTCGGGCAGGATCCGGTTGGGTGCGTACGGGTCGCGTACGGCCCGGTCGAAGTCGATGAACGCGTCGAAGACCCGGCCGGAGCGGATCTCCTGGTTGACCGCCAGGCGCACCCGGTTGTGTTCGGGCGTCCAGGTCCCGTAGCCCTGGAAGGGGGTCAGCGTGGCGCCGACGACCCGCAGCCCTTGGGCGTGCGCGCGCTCGGTCAGGGCGCGGAGGCCGTTGGTGAGGCGCTGGGGGTCGGGCTCCTGCGGGAACTGCTGTACGTCGTTGATGCCGAGCGCGATGATCACGGTCTTGGCCCCGGCGACCGACAGGACGTCACGCTCGAAGCGCTGGGCGGCGCTGCGGCCGCCGATGTTCCTGACGCCGCTCACGGTGAGCGGGCTGTCGCGCAGCAGACGGTTGCCCGCTATCCCCTGGTTGGCGATCCCGTAGGCGTGCCGCAGCCGGTCCGAGAGGACGTCCGGCCAGCGGGTGTTGGCGTCGGTGGTGGAACCGCTGCCTGCCGTCAGCGAGTCGCCGATCACGACGATCGCGCCGGGCGACGCCTCGTTGCGGACGTCGACGGCCGTCAGATAGCGCCACCGCGTGGTGCTCCAGGTGCCCCGGCCGTCGGCCAGGTAGGACGTCTGGTGGGCGTTGGGGTGCTGGGTGACGGGCCCGGTGGCGTACGGCGTGCGGAGGGTGACCTCCAGATCGGCGTCGGGGGCGACGGGCACCACGACCGGGTCGCTGACGACCTGGAGGCCGGCGCCGACGGTGACCGTGGACCGGCCGCGGAAGGTCACCGGCCGGGTGTTGACGGTGGCCTGGTCGATGACGAGCGGCGCGGTGCCGAAGAGGTTGGACAGGGTGATCCGGGCGGCGTCCCCGCCGACGCTGGTGTGCACGATGTTGCGCACGGTGCTGCCGGGGTAGCCGCGCCGGGCATCCGGCTCCGCGCTGACGGGGGCGGCGGTCCAGGTGGCGACCCAGGCGCCCGAGGAGTGGGCCGGTGCGGCGGGATTGCGCGCCGCCGCATGGGTCCGGGACCCGCTGAGCGGTTCCTGCCGCTGACCGGCGGTCAGCGAGGTACCGAACGCGACGGCGGCGGCGAGCGCGGCGGTACCTGCCACGAGGGCGATGAGCAGGGCATACCCCTGGCGCCTGGGCATCTGCGGTGATTCTCCTTGCGGTGTCCGGCCCGGCGTCCGGGGCGGTGTTCGGCCCGGTGTTCGGGTCACTCTCATGATGCGACAGGTCCTGGGGAACTCGACGTGCGGCCCAGGAGTAGGTGAGGTAGGGACAATGCGTACGGCACGGGGTGACGCGTACGCGGACGGGTGGAGCGGATGGAACAGGACGCGGGACAGGCGACGGCCTCCGGGGCGGGAGGCCGCGGGACCGGGCTGGGCGGGTTCGCGTACACCGCAGCCGATGAGGAGAAGCGGCGCGGTGTGCGCCGTATGAAGACCACCGCCACGGGTCTGCTCCTGCTCGTCGCGCTTGTGTACGTCCTCGCCACCTGGGCGAGGAACGAGGGTGTGGGCGGCTGGCCGGGCTACGTCGCAGCGGCTGCCGAGGCGGGGATGGTCGGTGCGCTGGCGGACTGGTTCGCCGTCACGGCGCTCTTCCGGCGTCCGCTCGGTCTGCCCATCCCCCACACCGCCATCATTCCCACCAAGAAGGACCAGTTGGGGGAGTCACTCGGTTCCTTCGTCGGGGAGAATTTTCTCTCCGGAGACGTCGTTCGTGACCGAATTCACGCTCTGGGGGTCGGCAGGAGGCTCGGAGCGTGGCTGGCGGACCCCGAACACGCCGACCGGGTCACCGCCGAGCTGGCCACCGCGCTGCGCGGCGCCCTGACGGTGCTTCGGGACTCCGATGTGCAGGCGGTCGTCGGGGAGGCGATCACCCGGCGGGCGGACGCGGTGGAGGTCGGGCCGGGCATGGGCAAGATGCTGGAGAAGATCGTCTCGGACGGCGGCCACCGCAGGGTCGTCGACCTCGTCTGCGTACGGGCGCACGACTGGCTGGTCCTGCACGGGGACTCCGTGATGGACGCGGTGCAGGGCGGGGCGCCGGGCTGGACGCCGCGGTTCGTCGACAAGCGGGTGGGGGAGCGGGTCTACAAGGAGCTGCTGCGCTTCGTCACGGAGATGCGTGACATGCCGGGGCATCCCGCGCGGGGTTCCATCGACACGTTCCTGACGGACTTCGCCGCCGACCTCCAGACGGACTCCGACACCCGGGCCCGGGTGGAGCGGCTGAAGTCGGAGATCCTGGGGCGCGGTGAGGTGCAGGACGTCATCGCCTCCGCCTGGTCCTCCGTCCGCACGATGATCCTCGCGGCGGCCGAGGACGAGCGGAGCGAGCTGCGGATGCGGGCCCGGGCCTCGCTGATCTCCCTGGGCGCCAGGCTGTCCACGGACGAGCGGCTCCAGGGGAAGCTGGAGGGCTGGCTGGAGGACGCCGCGGCGTACGTCGTCACCACGTACCGCACGGAGATCACCTCGCTGATCAGCGACACGGTGGCCGGCTGGGACGCGGACCAGACGTCGAAGAAGATCGAGGCGCACATCGGCCGTGACCTGCAGTTCATCCGGATCAACGGCACGGTGGTGGGCGCGCTGGCCGGCCTGGCGATCTACACCGTGTCGCACGCGCTGGGAGGCTGACCGGGGGCGTGCCCGTCCTGTCGTACGGGCACGTCCCCGGGTCACGCGGGGAGTTGCTCCTCAGTACGCACCCTGGGGCGCCCGTGTTCAATCCCCGGGACCGGACTTTCTCGGACGCGGGGACGCGCGGGGCGCTCGTACGGCGGGCTGCCGCGGTGCCGTGCCCGGTGACCGCCGTCGGGCTACCGGCCGCTGCGCCGGGTGACCGCCCAGGACGCGGCAGCGATGCCGCCCGCCACGGTGAAGACCGCGGGCCAGGCGCCGACCTTCTTGGCCAGGGGGTGCGAGCCGGCGAAGGCCGCGACGTAGGCGACGGTCAGTCCGGTCGCCGCGCGGGCTCCGGCCTGCCGGTTCCACTCGTACGCCGCCACCGATCCGGCGGCGGCCAGTGCGACGCCGCCCAGCGGGCGCTTCCTGGTCCAGCGGGCGATTCCGTACCCGCCGAGGAGACCGCCCGCCGCCACTGCCGCTGCCGGGACCTTCGCCATTGCCGCCACCTTCTTCCTGCGTGTCCGTCGGCGTATCCGCCGGGAATCCGAGGATAAGTTCCCGCGACGGCCGGCCGGCCGGTCGGCAGGTCGGCCGACCGGCACGGGCATCCGTCAGTCGGTGCCGAACTCCATCGCGGCGCGGTCCAGCAGCTCGTCGTCGCCGGAGACCTCGCCGCGTGAGGCGATGGCCTGGGCGCCGCCCTCCGGCATGGCGCCGATGAGGCCGGTCGCCGCCGCCTGCGCGGCGCCGATCAGCGAGGGCTGGGTGCCGACGAGGCCGAGGCTCGCGAATTGTTCGAGCCGGGCGCGCGAGTCGGCGATGTCGAGGTTGCGCATGGTGAGCTGGCCGATGCGGTCCACGGGACCGAACGCCGAGTCCTCGGTGCGCTCCATCGAGAGCTTGTCCGGGTGGTAGCTGAAGGCGGGGCCGGTGGTGTTGAGGATCGAGTAGTCCTCACCGCGCCGCAGCCGCAGCGTCACCTCGCCGGTGACGGCCGAGCCGACCCAGCGCTGGAGCGACTCGCGGACCATGAGCGCCTGCGGGTCCAGCCAGCGGCCCTCGTACATGAGGCGGCCCAGGCGCCGGCCCTCGTTGTGGTACTGGGCGAGGGTGTCCTCGTTGTGGATGGCGTTGACCAGGCGCTCGTAGGCGGCGTGCAGCAGCGCCATGCCGGGGGCCTCGTAGATCCCGCGGCTCTTGGCCTCGATGATCCGGTTCTCGATCTGGTCGGACATGCCCATGCCGTGACGGCCGCCGATGGCGTTGGCCTCCATGACGAGCGCGACGGCGGAGGGGAACTCCTTGCCGTTGATCGTGACCGGGCGGCCCTGCTCGAAGCCGATGGTCACGTCCTCGGTGGCGATCTCGACCGAGGGGTCCCAGAACCGGACGCCCATGATCGGGTCGACGGTCTCCACACCGGTGTCGAGGTGCTCCAGCGTCTTCGCCTCGTGGGTGGCGCCCCAGATGTTGGCGTCGGTGGAGTACGCCTTCTCGGTGCTGTCGCGGTAGGGCAGCCCGTGGGCGAGCAGCCACTCCGACATCTCCTTGCGGCCGCCCAGCTCGGTGACGAAGTCGGCGTCGAGCCACGGCTTGTAGATCCGCAGGTGGGGGTTGGCCAGCAGGCCGTAGCGGTAGAACCGCTCGATGTCGTTGCCCTTGAACGTGGAGCCGTCGCCCCAGATCTGGACGTTGTCCTCGAGCATCGCCCGGACCAGCAGGGTGCCGGTCACGGCCCGGCCGAGCGGCGTGGTGTTGAAGTAGGCACGGCCGCCCGAGCGGATGTGGAACGCGCCGCAGGCGAGTGCGGCCAGGCCCTCCTCGACCAGCGCCGCCCGGCAGTCGACCAGGCGCGCGATCTCGGCGCCGTAGGCCTTCGCACGGCCGGGCACCGACGCGATGTCGGGCTCGTCGTACTGGCCGATGTCGGCGGTGTAGGTGCACGGGACGGCACCCTTGTCGCGCATCCACGCGACCGCGACCGAGGTGTCGAGGCCGCCCGAGAAAGCGATGCCGACGCGCTCGCCGGTGGGCAGGGAGGTGAGAACCTTAGACATAGGAAGAGTATGCACTCGATTGTATGTATATGCAAATGGGCTGGGCGCCCAGGGGGTGCACAAGCGTTTACCCTGGGGGTGAACATCTGTACACCCCTCTTGCGTACGGAGACCCCATGACCGCACCCGCGCCCGCCGCCGCCCCGGACCACCCCCGCTTCGCCGTCGGCGTCCTGGCCTTCTGCGGCGTCGTGGTCGCGATCATGCAGACCATCGTCGTCCCGCTGCTCCCGCACATACCGCAGCTCACCGGAGCCACCCCCGCCGCCGCGAGCTGGCTGGTCACCGTCACCCTGCTCACCGGCGCGGTGTTCACCCCCGTGCTCGGCCGGGTCGGCGACATGTACGGCAAGCGCCGGGTGCTCGTCGCCTCGCTGGGCGTCCTCGTCGTGGGCTCCGTGCTGTGCGCGGTCAGCTCCCACATCGGCGTACTGATCGCCGGGCGCGCCCTCCAGGGGGCGGCCATCGCCGTCGTCCCGCTCGGCATCAGCATCCTGCGCGACGAGCTGCCGCCCGAGCGGGTGCTGTCGGCCGTGGCCCTGATGAGCTCCACGCTGGGCATCGGCGCCGCCGTGGGGCTGCCCGTCGCGGCGGTGGTCATCGAGAACTTCGAGTGGCACACGATGTTCTGGGTCTCCGGCGTCATCGGTCTCCTCGACATCGCCCTGGTGCTCCGCTTCGTACCGGAGTCCCCGCTCCGCTCCCGGGGCCGATTCGACGCGCTCGGCGCGCTCGGGCTGACCGCCGCGCTGGTCTGCCTGCTGCTGGCCGTCACCCAGGGCGGCGGCTGGGGCTGGACCTCGGCGCGCGTCCTCGGGCTGTTCGCCGCCGCCGTGGTGATCGCCCTGGTCTGGGGGGCGTACGAACTCCGGGTGCGCACCCCCATGGTCGACCTTCGGATCTCCGCGCGCCCCGCCGTGCTCCTGACCAACATCGCCGCGCTGCTGATCGGCTTCGCGTTCTACGCCAACTCCCTGGTCACCGCCCAGATGGTGCAGGAGCCGAAGGCCACCGGCTACGGGCTCGGCGCCTCGCTCGTCGTCAGCGGGCTGTGCCTGCTGCCCGGCGGGGTGACCATGGTGGCGCTGTCGCCCGTGTCGGCGCGGATCTCCGCCGCCCGCGGGCCGAAGACCAGCCTGGCGCTGGCCGCCGGGATCATCGCCGTCGGCTATGTGGTGCGGTACTTCACCAGTCACAGCCTCTGGCTGATCATCGCGGGCGCCACGGTCGTCGCGGCGGGTACGGCGATCGCGTACTCCGCGCTGCCGGCGCTGGTGATGCGCGGCGTCCCCGTCAGCGAGACGGGCGCGGCCAACGGGCTGAACACCCTGATGCGTTCGATCGGCCAGGCGTTCTGCAGCGCCACGGTGGCCGCCGTCCTGGCCAACATGACGTTCCTGGCGGCCGGCCGCCAGGCCCCCACGCTCGGGGCCTACCAGCTGGTCTTCCTGATCGCGGCGGGCGCGGCGCTGCTGGCCCTCGCGGTGACCCTGTGCCTCCCGGGCGGCCGCGCCGCTACGGGTACGGTCGGAGGGAAACGCCGGAGCAGCGGCCGTACGCGGACGATGCCGATCCAGGGAGGCGCATGACCACCCGAGCCACCGCGGCCGTACCGCCCGGAGCTGCCGGGCCGGCCACGGACACCGCCGCGCCCGGATCGGCCGCGACGGGCCGGGACGCGATCCTGCTCGCCGCCCGCCGGGCGTTCACCCAGCGCCCGTACGCCGAGGTGACGATCCGGGGGATCGCGGCCGACGCGGGGGTGAGCGCCTCCCTGGTGGTGAAGCACTTCGGCCGCAAGGAGCAGCTCTTCAACACGGTCGCCGACTTCGGGCCCGCCGCCGAGGAGCTCTTCGACGCCCCGCTCCACGGGCTCGGCCGCCACATGGTGCTGACGCTCGTACGCCGGCGCAGGGAGCAGAAGGGCGACCCGCTCCTGAGGGTGGTCTTCTCCCTCGGCAACCACGACGAGCGCTCCCTGCTCCGCGACCGCTTCCACGAGCAGGTCACCGCCCGGCTGACGGAGCGCCTCCCCGGCCGTGAACCCGCGCTGCGCGCCGAGCTGATCGCCGGCCACCTCATCGGCCTGGGCGCCACGCTGAGCCTCCACCGCGAGGGCGCGGGCTCCCGGGCGACTCCGGAGCACCTCGCGGACCTGTACGCCCCCGCGCTGCAGAGCCTGGTCGAGGGCTGACCCCCGAGCAGCGGCCGAGCGGGGATAAGGTCTGGTCCAACACGACGAGGGGGGCCTCATGTTGATGATCCGGACCGGCCTGCGCGCGGCGATACCGGCCGTGGTCCTGGGGGCGTTGCTGGTGGGGTGCAGTGCGGCGACCACCACCGACGGGCCGGGGAGTGACGTCCCGTACGTCGATCCGTCCAGGGCCGCCTCGGCGGAGGCCGCGGCGGAGGTGTCCCTGATGCCCACGCCGTCGCCGACGCCGACGCTCGTCATCCAGGAGGACCCGGACGCGCCGGAGCTGGTCCGCGACGCCTTCGCCGGGCTCCAGGCGACCTACCAGGACAACTGCGCCCCCGGGGACAGCAACTGCGCGTACTTCCTGGGCCGGGTCGACGACGAACTGAACCGTCTGGACAAGGCGATGAAGGCGGACAAGAAGGGGCCCGGCCACTTCAAGGAGACCGTCGCCTGGATCGGCACGCTGCGGACGACGCTGGCCGGTGACGACTCCACCCCGAACCTGGAGAAGCACCGGAAGCAGCTGATCGGCACCCGGGACCGCATCAACACCTGGATGCAGGGCCACCCGGAGGACTACCGCTGACCCCGTGACGTCCTTCCGCCGAGGTCACACCCGCAGGACGTCGATCCCCAGGGCGGTGAACTCCTCGACGACGTCCTCGGGGGCGTCCCGGTCCGTGACCAGGACCGACACCGCGCCGGTCTCGCAGACCTGGGCGAAGGCCCGGCGCCCGAGCTTCGAGGAGTCGGCCACCACGACGACCGTCCCCGCGCACTCGGCGAGGGCGCGGTTGGCGCCGGCCTCGGACTCGTCGTGCGTGGCCGCGCCGAACCGGGCGTGCACGGCGTCCACGCCGAGGATCGTGTAGTCCAGCGCGAGACCGCGCAGGAGCGTGTCGACCAGCGGGCCGACGAGTTCGTACGAGTTGGGCCTGGCCACCCCGCCGGTGACGACGATCTTCACCTGGGGGCGGACCGCCAGCTCGTTGGCGATGTTGATCGCGTTGGTGACGACGGTCAGCGCCACGCCCCCGCCCGAGGGCTCCGGCCGCAGAGCGAGCTCCCTGGCCACCTCGGAGGTCGTCGTGCCGCCGTTCAGGCCGACGGTCGAGCCCGTCGGGATCAGCTCGGCCGCGGCCTTCGCGATGCGCTGCTTCTCGTCGGCGCGGCGGGCAGCCTTGTAGCGCAGCGGCAGGTCGTAGGCGACGGCGCTGACCACCGCGCCGCCCCGGGTGCGGGTCAGCAGGTTCTGCCGGGCGAGCTCGTCCAGGTCGCGGCGGACGGTGGCGGCGGAACACCCGAGCTGTTCGGCGGCGTCCAGTACGTCGAGATGCCCCTGGTCGCTGAGGATCTCCAGCAGCCGGGTCCATCGCGTGTGTGCCGCCACCAGGTCCTCCTCGCTCGCCCTCCCCTTGCTCGCAGGGAACCCTATCGCCCGGGCCGGGCCAGGACGTCCAGCAGGCGCGCCACCTCCGCGGCGACCGCGTCCCGGGCCGGGCCGAGGTATTTCCGCGGGTCGGCGGCCTCGGCGTGGGTGTCCAGGTAGCTGCGGACGGTCCGGGTGAACAGCTTGTTCAGGTGCGTGGAGATGTTGACCTTCGTCATGCCGGCGCCGACCGCCGTCGCGAGGCCCGTGTCCCCGACGCCCGAGGAGCCGTGCAGGACGAGCGGGACCCCCACCGCGTCGCGCAGCCGGGAGATGAGCGCGAAGTCGAGGGTGGCGTCACGGGTCAGCATCGCGTGCGAACTGCCGACGGCCACGGCGAGCGCGTCGACGCCGGTGGCCTCGACGAACGCCCGCGCCTCGTCCGGATCGGTCCGCACGCCGGGGGCGTGCGCCCCGTCCTTGCCCCCGATCTCGCCGAGTTCGGCCTCCACCCAGACCCCGTGGCCGCGGCAGTAGGCGGTGATCTCGCGCGTCGCGGCGACGTTGTCGGCGTACGGGAGCTTCGAGGCGTCGAACATGACGGAGGTGAAGCCGAGCCCGACGGCCTCGCGCACCAGCCCGGCCGACTCGGCGTGGTCGAGGTGCACGGCGACCGGCACGCCCGCGGCCCGGGCGACGGCGAGCGAGGCGAGCCCGATCGGTTCGAGGGCGCCGTGGTAGCGGGCGGTGTTCTCGCTGACCTGGAGGATCACCGGCAGCCCGGCGGTCTCCGCCCCGCTCACGATGGCCTGCGCGTGCTCGATCTGCACGACGTTGAACGCCCCGACGCCGGTCGCGCCGGCCCGGGCGCCGTGCGTGATGACACCGGTGGATATGAGCGGCATGGGCTTCCTTCGCGGGTGCGGGCTGCGTGAATCCAGGCGAATGGTGCTCGAAGTTGCTCATTTATAGCGCGTTTGAAGCAGGTTGGAAAAGAGCAGCCGCCTCCGGCGAGGCCGGAGGCGGCTGTTGAAGAGGGCGAGAGGGGGGGTGCGGGGCTACTCGCAGGCGACCCCGTCACCGTCACGGTCGAGGTGGGATCCGTATCCCGGGTCGCCGCGGTGGATGGGGGCGGCCCCGGCGGCGCGTACGGCGGTGCAGTTGGCGTACGAGACGCTGCCGCCCCCGCCGGTGGAGCCCCCGCTCGTGGACCCCCCGCTCGAACTGCCGCCGCCGGAGCCCCCGCTGGCCGATCCGTACGGCTCGCACCCGACGCCGTCGTCGTCCCGGTCCAGGTGGGCGGCGTAGCCGGGGTCGCCGCGCCGGACGGGGGCCGCGCCGGCGGCCCGTGCGGCGTCGCAGTTCTCGTAGTACACCGAGGGTGCGGCGGGCTTGGTGGCCTTCGGCTTCGCCTTCGGGGACGGTGCGACGGTCGGGGTGGGCGTGGGCGTCGGGGACGGGGAGGGCGCGGAGACGGTGATGCGTACGACGGCGCTTCCGTCCGCCGGGCCCTTCCCCTTCACCGTGACCTCGTACGTGAACTCGTCCTCGCCGGCGAACCCCTCCGCCGGGGTGTACACGAGCGTGGTGCCCTCGGCCGTGACCGTCCCGTGCGGCGTCGGGCTCTCCGCGGCGAGCGTGAACCCGGCGGGCTCGTAGGTGTCCAGGAGCGCGGCGTCGGTGCCGTCCTCCAGGGTCACGAGGTCGTTGGCCAGCGCCTCGACCGTGACTTTCTGGCCGGCCTCGGTGCTCGCCACGTCGTCGGCGAGCGCCAGCGCCCGCTGCGCGGAGGGCGACGCGGACGCCGCCGCCGGCTTCGCGTCCTGGACCGTGCCGCCGTCGCCCCCGCATCCCGCCAGGGCCAGTGCCAGGGCCGCCGCCCCCGCCGAGATCCCGAGCCGGCTGTGTGTCACGCGTGTGTTCATGGTGCCCCCAAGGCGCTTGCGTACTGCGGTGCAGCAGAGGGGCGATGCTCGCAGCGGGGGAGCGGCGGGGTGGCGCCTTCCATGGAACGGTGGCGAAACTGTGATGAACGTGTGAAGGACTGATGAACTCAGGTCATCGCCTGGGTCCCGATGACGTCGAGCAGACCGAGACGGGCGGCGGCCTCGCTGCCGGGGGCCGCGGTGTACGCGACGACCCGCAGGTCGCTGCCCGCGGCGATCAGGACGTCGCAGTCCAGGGTGAGCGTGCCGATCTCGGGGTGGACGATCGCCTTCGCGCCGGACTGGTGGACGCCCACGATGCCCGAGTCCCACAGGGCCGCGAAGGCCGGGCCGGTCTCCCGCAGGTCCTTCACCAGGGACCGCAGTCCCAGGTCGGCGGGGTAGCGGGCGGTGGCCGCGCGCAGGTCGCCCACCATCGTCGCCTCGAAGTCGGCCTTCTGCTGCGGGGTCTGGCGGACCCGGCCCGGCAGGCCCTTGAAGTGCCGCCAGATCATGTTGCGTTCGCGGCCGCGCAGCGCGGAGGGGTCGCCGAGCAGCGCCGCCCAGGGGCGGTTCCACTCGATGAGGTTCCAGGCGGCGTCGTGGACGCTCAGCGGGGCGCCGTTCATCTGGTCGAGCAGCCGGCGGAGCCCCGGCGGGATGTGGTCCGAGATGTGGCCGGGGCCGGGCTCGGGCTGACCCGCCAGGAGGTACAGATAGGTGCGTTCCTCCGCCGACAGGCGCAGGGCGCGGGCCAGCGAGGCGAGGACCTGCGGGGACGGGGAGGTGGCCCGGCCCTGTTCGAGGCGGGTGATGTAGTCGACGGAGAGCGCGGCGAGCTGGGCCAGTTCCTCGCGCCGCAGCCCCGCCGCCCTCCGCACCCCGCCCGCGGGCAGGCCCACGGTCTCCGGGGCGATCCGGTCCCGCCAGCCGTGCAGGGCCCTGCCCAGGTCGTTGGTGCCCGTGGTCCCGGGCCGGGCCTTCGGCGGTGCTGTCTCCTCGGGTGCGCTCACCCCTCCAGTATCCGGGCGGAGCCGCCGTACAGCCTGGTACTGCCGGTCCACCCGCTGAGGCGGGCACTCCCTGTCCGCCCGGGACGCGGGCACCGTGAAGGCATCACCTCATCACCTGCCGAACACGGGAGCACCACCATGACCACCACCCTCATCACCGGAGCGAACAAGGGCCTCGGCTTCGAGACCGCCCGCCGCCTCATCGAGGCCGGGCACACCGTCTACGCCGGGGCGCGCGACCCCCGGCTGGGGCAGGAAGCGGCGGAGCGCCTCGGGGCGCGCTTCGTCCAGCTCGACATCACGGACGACGACTCCGTAAAGGCCGCCGCCGCGTTCGTACGGAAGGACGCGGGCCGCCTGGACGTCCTGGTCAACAACGCCGGGATCGTCGGGGTCCGCAAGCCCGTCGGCGAGGTGACGGGCGCGGACATGCGGAGCACGTACGAGACCAACGTCTTCGGCGCCGTACGCGTCACCCGGGCGTTCCTGCCGCTGCTGGAGGCCGGGAAGGACGCGGTCGTCGTGAACGTGTCCAGCGGTCTCGGCTCGCTGGCGGCGACGAACGACCCGACCCGTGTCGAGTTCTCCGTGGCCGCCCTCGACTACAACTCGTCCAAGACCGCGCTGGTCATGGTGACGTCGCAGTACGCGAAGGCCTACCCCGGCATCAGGTTCAACGCCGTCGACCCCGGCTACACCGCCACCGACCTCAACGGTCACTCGGGCCCCAAGACCGTGGAGGAGGGCGCGGACATCATCGTTCGTATGGCTCTCATCGGTTCCGACGGCCCGACCGGCGGCTTCTTCGACGCGGAGGGCCCCGCCGCCTGGTGACCCCGCCCCGCCGGGCCGGACGGCTATTTCGCTGGTCCGGCGCGCGGCCGCGCCCGTACGGTGCGCGTATGACTGCGCAGCTCCGCCTGGAGAAGGTGACCCCGGACAATGTCCTCGACGCGTGCCGGCTGAAGGTCGCACCCGAGCAGGAACGGTTCGTCGCCCCGGTCGCCCGGTCCCTGGCGGAGGCGTACGCGGAGCCGGAGAAGGCCTGGCCCCGGCTCGTCCACGACGGTGACCGGCTGGTCGGCTTCGTGATGGCCTTCCTCGACGTACGGTTCGGGCTCCCGGGCCCCCCGGACGCCGAGGACCCGCTCCGCTCCGGGCTCTGGCGGCTGGCGGTCGCCGCCGGCGAACAGGGCAAGGGGTACGGGCGCTTCGCCGTGGACGCCGTGTGCGAGGAGATCCTGCGACGCGGGCAGAAGCGGGTGACCGTGACCTGGGCGCCGGGGGAGGGCGGCCCCGAAGGGTTCTACCTCCGGCTCGGCTTCCGCAGGACCGGCGAGATGAGCGGGGACCAGATCGTCGGCGAGATGGACCTGCCACGCGGGTGACCGCACCGCCGCAGCTCCTGGCGGCGTACCGCCCCCAGGTGACCGCACCGCCGCAGCCCCCGGCGGCGTACCGCCCCCGGTGATCCACATGCGGTCCGGGGGCGGGGGCGCGAGGATCGGGGTTACGGGCGGTGGCCCGGCCGCGCCTCGGCCCTCTCGGGTCGGTTCTCCCTTCCAGGCGCTCCGGTCCGCCTCCCGGCCAAGCCACCAGGGGGGTCTGGAGGTACCGGATGCCGCGGCCCCTGTGGACAGGAGCGATCAGCTTCGGGCTGGTCACGATCCCGATCAAGGTCGTCTCCGCCACGGAGAACCACTCGATCTCCTTCCACCAGTACCACCGGGAGGACATGGGCCGGATCCGCACCCGCAAGGTGTGCGAGCTCGACGGCAAGGTCCTCTCGCAGGACGAGATCGGCAAGGGGTACGAGGTCGCCAAGGACCGGACCGTGCCCGTCACCGACGAGGAACTCGACCGGATGCCGCTGCCGACGGCGAAGGCCATCGAGATCGTCGCGTTCGTCGAGGCCGACAGCATCGACCCCGTACGGATCAGCGACAGCTACTACCTCGCGGTCGACGGCCAGGTCGCGGCCAAGCCGTACGCCCTGCTGCGGAAGGCGCTGGAGCGCAGCGACAAGGTCGCCGTGGCGAAGTTCGCCTGGCACAACCGTGAGCGGCTCGGCCTGCTGCGGGTGCGGGACGACGCGATCGTGCTGCACTCGATGCGCTGGCCGGACGAGATCCGCAGCCCGGAGTCCCTCGCGCCCCGGGAGACGGAGCTGGACGAGGACGAGATCGAGCGCGCCGTGCAGCTCACCGACAGCATGGCCCTGGACGACATCTCCGGCTTCCGCGACCGCTACCGGGAGGCCCTGGAGGAGCTGCTCACGGCCAAGTCCGAGGGCAAGGCGCTCCCGGCGGCCGCGGGCGAGGAGGAAGAGGAGCCGGGCAAGGTCATGGACCTGATGGCCGCCCTGAACGCGTCGGTGAAGGCGGCCAAGGAGACCCGGGGCGAGGACGCCACGGTGCACGAGATGACACCGGGCAGGTCCCGTACCCGCAAGAAGGCCCCGGCGAAGAAGACGGCCTCCAAGAAGACGACGGCGACGGCCAAGAAGCAGCCCGCGAAGAAGACGGCGGCGAAGACTGCGGCGAAGAAGCGGACCGCGTCGTGAGCCGGGCCGCGTTCTGAGCCGGGAGCCGGGAGCCGGGAGCCGGGAGCCGGGAGCC
>NZ_JAERUC010000175.1 GCF_016745505.1 Streptomyces silvae
GCCGCCCATGCCCCCGTCGCCCATGCCCCCGTCGCCCATGCCCCCGCCGTCCGTGTCCCGGCGGCGCATCGACAGGAGCAGCGTCAGGATCGTGCCCACGACCGCCCAGGCCGAGAGCACCAGCAGGGGGCCGGTGACCGCGTTGCCCCTGAAGTACGCGATCGAGCGCGCCGTCCAGGTCCCCGCGCCCGGTGGCAGGGCCGGGCCGATCGCCCGCCAGAAGTCGGGCAGCATCGGCAGCGGGAAGGCGCCGCCCGCGCTCGGGTTGCCCGCGATCACGACGATCAGGACGGCCAGGCCGATGCCGACGATCCCGGTGAGCGCCTCCAGGGCGAGCGTGATCATGCCGACCGCGAAGACGATCAGCGCGCCCAGGCCGGACAGCGCCCAGAAGCTGCCCGGCAGCGCGCCGAGGATCGGGCCGATGATGATCGCGCCGCCGATCCCGCCCGCGATCGAGTACAGCGCCATCACTCCGGTGCGGATCACCGCGCGCTGCCGGTTGGCGGGCTTGGCGCCCGCGCTGATCGCCAGGATCGAGGCGCAGAGGTAGCCGCCGACGCACCAGCCCACGACCAGGTAGAAGGACGAGAGGCCGTTGAAGTCGCCCGGGGAGGCGGGGGCCACGTCCACGGTCCGCACGGTGCGCCCCCGGGGGCCGTCCGCCTCCTTGATGATCTTGACCAGGGTGTTGGCCAGGACGGTCCCGCCGCCGGAGGCGACGAGCACGGTGTCGGTCGATCCGGTGGGGCTGACGATCAGGGCGCCGTCGAGGTCGCGATTCTCGATCTGCCGGCGGGCCTCGCCCTCGTCGGCGACCGCGCGCGGATCGAGCGGGCCGCCCGGCAGCCGGTCCAGCTGGGCGACGACCTGTCCGGAGGTCTGCTTCGGGGCCACGACCCCGAAGGCGACATCGGTCGGGTCGGGCCTGTGCAGCGCGCCGACGTAGGAGGCGATGAACAGCAGCTGCAGCGCCAGTACGCCGATGACCAGCAGCGCGGCCCGTGTGGTGACGGCGCTCTTCACCTCGTCAGCGAAAGTCATGCCCCCACGGTCAGGGCGGTGCGCCGTTCGCGCAGGCGGGAGCGGGCCGAATGGCGGAGAGGTGACCCCGGCCCCGGTTATCGTACGAACGTTCGAAACTTGGTCTATGGTGGAGAGCGAGGGGTGGTGAGTACGGATCGGTCCAGGAGGTGCGGATGCCAGGGTTCACGCATCTGCATACCGTTTCGGGGTTCTCCCTGCGGTACGGGGCGTCGCACCCGGAGCGGCTGGCCGAGCGTGCCGCCGAGCGGGGGATGGACGCCCTCGCGCTGACCGACCGCGACAGCCTCGCGGGCGCGGTCCGCTTCGCCCGGGCCTGCGAGGAGGCCGGGATACGGCCGCTCTTCGGGGCGGAGCTCGCGGTAGCGCCGCAGACCGGCGGGGCGGGGCGTACGCACAAGCCGCGCACCCCGGTCCGCGGAGGTGCCTTTGTCGATGAATCCGCACCCCGGGTCACCTTCCTCGCCCGGGACGGCGCCCGTGGCTGGGCCGAGCTGTGCCGGCTGGTCAGCGCCGCCCACGCCCCCGGCGCCGGGGACCCGGACGCCGGGCAGCCCCTGGTCGGCCGGGACGCGCTGCCCGCCGAAGGGCTCACCGTGCTGCTGGGCCCCGCCTCCGAGGTGGGCGCCGCACTCGCCGCCGGCCGGCCCGACCGGGCCGCCGCGCTGCTCGCACCCTGGCGGGAGATCTACGGCGACGCCCTGCGCCTGGAAGCCGTCCACCACGGCCGTGAGGGCACCGGACCCGGATCGCTGCGGCTCGCCGCCCGTACCGTCGGCTTCGCCGCCGAGCAGGGGGTGCGGGCCGTGCTGACCAACGCCGTCCGGTACGCCGACCCCGGGCAGGGCCCCGTCGCCGACGTACTCGACTCGGCCCGCCGGCTCGTCCCCGTCGACCCGCGCCGCTCCCCCCTCGACAGCGGGGAGCGCTGGCTCAAGGACGCCCGCGCGATGCGGGAGACCGCCGGGCGGATCGCCTCCGCCGCGGGGCTCGGGCGGGACGCGGGGGAGCGGCTGCTCGCGGAGACCCGGCACACCGCCGACGCCTGCCTCGTCGACCCGGCGGACGACCTGGGGATCGGCAGCGTCCACTTCCCCGAACCGCACCTCGTCGGCGCCGGGCGGCGCACCGCCCAGCGGGTGCTGGCCTCCCGTGCCGCCGCGGGCATGGTGCGCTGCGGCTACGACCGCAGGCGCGACTACTGGGACCGGATGCACCGCGAGCTGGACATCATCGCCCACCACGGTTTCGCCTCCTACTTCCTGACGGTCTCCCAGGTCGTCGACGACGTGAAGAGCATGGGCATACGGGTCGCCGCGCGCGGATCCGGAGCCGGTTCCCTGGTCAACCACCTGCTCGGGATCGCCCACGCCGACCCGGTCGAACACGGGCTGCTCATGGAGCGGTTCCTGTCCAAGCGGCGCTTCGTGCTGCCCGACATCGACATCGACGTGGAGTCGGCCCGCCGCCTGGACGTCTACCGCGCGATCATCGGACGCTTCGGCGCCGAGCGGGTCGCGACCGTCTCCATGCCCGAGACCTACCGGGTGCGCCACGCCATCCGCGACGTCGGCGCCGCGCTCTCCATGGACCCCGCCGAGACCGACCGGCTCGCCAAGGCCTTCCCGCACATCCGGGCCAGGGACGCCCGTGCCGCGATGGAGGAACTGCCCGAACTGCGCGCCGTGGCCGGGCGGAAGGAGCAGTACGGCCGGCTCTGGGACCTGGTGGAGTCCCTGGACGCCCTGCCGCGCGGCATCGCCATGCACCCGTGCGGGGTGCTCCTCTCGGACGGCGCGCTGCTGCGCCGTACCCCGGTCATGCCCACCAGCGGCGAGGGCTTCCCGATGTCCCAGTTCGACAAGGACGACGTGGAGCACCTCGGGCTGCTCAAGCTCGATGTGCTCGGCGTACGGATGCAGTCGGCGATGGCGCACGCGGTGACCGAGGTGAAGCGGGCCTCGGGGCGGGAGGTCGACCTGGACGCCGTACCGCAGGGCGACCCCGAGACGTACCGGCTGATCAGGAGCGCCGAGACGCTGGGCTGCTTCCAGATCGAGTCGCCGGGCCAGCGCGACCTGGTGGGCCGGCTCCAGCCCGCCACCTTCCACGACCTGGTGGTCGACATCTCGCTGTTCCGGCCGGGGCCGGTCGCCGCCGACATGGTGCGGCCGTTCATCGAGGCCAGGCACGGCCGCGCGCCCGTGCGCTACCCCCATCCCGATCTGGAGGAGGCGCTGCGCGACACCTACGGGGTGGTCGTCTTCCACGAGCAGATCATCGAGATGGTGAACATCATGACCGGCTGCGGGCGCGGTGAGGCCGACCGGGTGCGGCGCGGGCTCTCCGACCCCGACTCGCAGGCCCGGATCAGGGTCTGGTTCGCCGAGCGGGCGGCGCGCAGGAAGTACGGCGCCGAGGTGATCGCCCGTGCCTGGGAGATCATCGAGGCGTTCGGGAGCTACGGCTTCTGCAAGGCGCACGCGGTCGCCTTCGCCGTGCCGACGTACCAGTCGGCCTGGCTCAAGGCGCACCACCCGGCGGCCTTCTACGCCGGGCTGCTCACGCACGACCCCGGGATGTACCCGAAGCGGCTGCTCCTCGCGGACGCGCGGCGGCGCGGGGTGCCGGTGCTGCCGCTGGACGTGAACCGGTCGGCCGCCACCCATCGGATCGAACTGGTGTCTGGCGACAACGGTGATAAATGGGGATTGCGGCTGGCCCTCGCGGACGTCCACGGCATCAGCGAGGCCGAGGTCGCCCGCATCGAGGCCGGGCAGCCCTACACCTCGCTGCTGGACTTCTGGCAGCGGGCCAGGCCGGGGAAGCCGGCCGCGGAACGGCTGGCCCAGGTCGGCGCGCTGGACGCCTTCGGCGCCAACCGCCGCGATCTGCTGCTGCACCTGTCCGAGCTGCACCGCGCCCAGCGGAGCTCCGGTTCCGGCGCGGCGGGAGCCCAGCTCCCGCTCGGCGGCGGGCACCGGACCGGCACCGTCGGGCTGCCCGACCTCAACGACGCCGAACGCCTCAGCGCCGAGCTGGGCGTCCTCAGCATGGATGTGTCGCGTCATCTGATGGGCGATCACCACGCCTTCCTGGAGGAGCTCGGCGCGATCTCCGCCAAGCGACTGCGGGAGGCCGGGCACGGGGAGACCGTGCTGGTCGCGGGCGCCAAGGTGGCCACCCAGACCCCGCCGGTCCGCTCCGGGCGCCGGGTCATCTTCACCACCCTCGACGACGGGACGGGCCTGGTCGACCTCGCCTTCTTCGACGACAGCCACGCCGCCTGCGCGCACACCGTCTTCCACTCCTGGCTGCTGCTCGTGCGCGGGGTGGTCCAGCGACGCGGCGCGCGCAGCCTGAGCGTGGTCGGCTCGGCCGCCTGGAACCTGGCGGAGCTGGCCGAACTCCGGCGCACCGGCGGCCTCGACGCGGTCGCGGCACGGCTGGCGGAGGAGCCCGCCTCCGGCGAGGAGGAGGAAGCCGACGACGGCCGCCGCATCCAGCTGCCGACCGGTTACGAGATGAACCCGTGGTCCGATCTCCAGCCGGCCGGTGAAGGGACGCCCACCGGAAGGAAGCTGTGGCATCAGAGCCAGGGGAGCGCGGGATGAGCGACCGGCCTGCCGTCCTGTGCCTGCGGTTCCGCCGGATCGGCGGCGGACTGCCGGACAGTGCGGGTTACGAGGGACTCCTCGCCCTCCTCGGGGCGTTCACCCCGGTCGTCGAGGCGGCCCCGCCCGGCGCCGCGCTCGCCGATGTCAGCGGCGCCCTGCGCTACTTCGGGCAGGACGCGGCGGGTCTGGCCTCCGTGATCCGGGTGCGCGCGCTGGCTCTGCACGGCGTGGACTGCGCGATCGGAGCGGCCTCCAACCCCATGCTGGCCAGGATGGCCGCACGGCAGGCGACGGCCGGGACGACCTTCGTGGTGCCCCCCGGGGAGCACGCCGGCTTCCTCGCGTCCAAGCCCGCCGCCGCGCTGGACGGCGTCGGGGCGGCGACCGCGCGCACCCTGTGCGGATACGGGCTCGACTCCATCGGCCGGATAGCCGCCGCACCGCTCGCCACCCTGCAGCGGATCACCGGTGTACGGACCGGGCGCGAGCTGTGGGAGCGGGCCAACGGCATCGACCGTACGCGGGTCGTGCCGAACGCCGCCGCCCGGTCGATCGCCGCCGAACGCTCCTTCCCCCGCGACGAACTGGACCCGGAGCAGCACCGCCGCGCGCTCCTCTCGCTCACCGAGGAGCTGGGGGCCAGGCTGCGCGGCGACGGTCAGGTCTGCCGCTCGCTCGCGGTCTCCGTGCGCTACGCGGACCGGACCGGTTACGCGACGCTGACCCGCAGCCGTACGCTCCCGGAACCCACCGCCCACTCGGCGGCGCTCACCTCGCTCGCGTACCGGATCCAGGACTCGTTCGCCCTGCAGCGGGCGCGGGTGCGGGGGATCGGGCTGCGGGCGGAAGGGCTCCACGACGCGGAACGCGCCGCCCACCAGCTCACCTTCGACCCGGTGGACGAGCGGGCGCGGCGGATCGAGGCGGTGTCCGACAGGCTGCGGGCCAGGTTCGGACCGCAGGCCGTGAAGCCGGGACGGCTCGCGGCCTGACACCGGCGGTCCCACATCTTTTTACCGACGCGTAACTTCCCCTGCGTCCTTACCCGTGCGTAACTTGGCATGAGCACGTAGAGACGTATCTCACTTGTGGTCCGGACCACAGGGCGCACCGACATCGCAACTCCCTTGAGCCGCAAGGAGATCAACCGATGCTGCCCTGGACCCGTGCCCGGCGCTCCCCACGCGCCCGTCGCACCCTCGCCGCCCTCCTCCTCGCCGTCACCGCGCTCGTCGCCCCCGCGGCGACCGCGACCGCGGCGGAAGCCGCCGCTCCGTCCCGTGGATGGAACGACTACTCCTGCAAACCCTCCGCAGCCCATCCCCGCCCGGTCGTCCTCGTCCACGGAACCTTCGGGAACTCGGTCGACAACTGGCTGGTCCTCGCGCCGTACCTCGTCAACCGGGGCTACTGCGTCTTCTCGCTCGACTACGGCCAGCTCCCGGGCGTGCCGTTCTTCAACGGGCTCGGCCCCATCGACAAGTCGGCCGGCCAGCTCGACGTCTTCGTCGACAAGGTGCTCGGCGCCACCGGAGCGCCGAAGGCCGACCTCGTCGGCCACTCCCAGGGCGGCATGATGCCCAACTACTACCTGAAGTTCCTCGGCGGGGCCGACAAGGTCAACGCCCTGGTCGGGATCGCCCCCGACAACCACGGCACCACGCTCCTGGGCCTCACCAGGCTGCTGCCGTACTTCCCGGGGGTCGAGGACCTCCTCACGATGAACACCCCGGGTCTCGCCGACCAGGTCGCCGGCTCCGCGTTCATCACGAAGCTCAACGCGGGCGGCGACACCGTGCCCGGGGTCCGCTACACCGTCATCGCGACCCGTTACGACGAGGTCGTCACCCCGTACCGCACGCAGTACCTGGACGGTCCGAACGTACGCAACGTCCTGCTCCAGGACCTGTGCCCGGTGGACCTGTCCGAGCACGTGGCGATCGGGACCATCGACCGGATCGCCTTCCACGAGGTGGCGAACGCCCTCGACCCGGCGCACGCCTCCCCGACCACCTGCGCCTCGGTCATCGGCTGACACGCACCGACGGGCCCCCGGGTGTTCTCCCGGGGGCCCGTCGGTCACCGGTCAGGCGCGGTGCGCGCCGCCCGCGGCCCGCCGGCGGACCGAGACGAACAGGGCGCTCGCGCCGAGCGCCAGCGCGGCGGCCCCGCCGATCGCCAGGTACGAGGTGCTGCTGCTGCCACCGGTCTCGGCGAGGGCCGTGTCCCCGGGCGCCGCGGCCGCGGCGGAGGAGGCGGCGACGCTGTTCGGCTCGGGGGCGTTCGCCGGGGAACCGCCGGTCTCCGCGCCCTCCGCGGCCGGCGCCGCCTCGGTGACCTTCGCGCCGGTCGCGGCGTCGTCGTCACCGTGTCCGCCGTGCTCGACGGACGACTTGCCCGCGCCCTCGTCGATCTCCGCCTCGGACGGGGCGGACGCGGCGGGCTCCGGGACGGCCGCGACGGAACCGCTGCCGCCGCTCCCACCGCCGAAGACCACGTCGGAGCAGGCGTAGAAGGCCTCGGGGGAGTCCGACCGCTGCCAGACCGTGTAGATCAACTGCCGTCCGGACGCCTCCGGGACGGTGCCGTCGAAGACGTACGAACCGTCCTCCAGCGTCGGGTCGGTGGCCGTGGCGAACGGCTTCTCCTGGAGGTCCGACCACTTCAGGGGCTGCGCCGGGTCGTAGCTCGCCTTGGTCAGGTAGAGCTCGAACGAGCCCTTGTGCGGAGCGGTCGCGCGGAACCGGAAGGTGTGGCTGCCCGCCTTCATGGGCGTGGACGGCCAGTCGGCACGCGGCAGGTCGAGCCCCTTGAACTTGTCGTTACCCGCGCTGCACAGCTTGCCGTCCGGGATCAGCTCACGGTGCTTGCCCGCCGCGTTGGCGATGTTGACGCCGTTCCAGTCGTACAGCGCCTGGGTCCCGCCCGCCGCCACCGCCGCCTGGCAGGCCGCCGACCGGGGGCTCTCCGGCCCCTCCGCGAAACAGGCCGAGACCCGGCTGACCGGATCGCTCAGCGAACCGTGGGCGGCGGCCGGGGCGGCGGAGAGACCGGTCAGCGCGAGCGGCGCGACGCCGAGCGCGACGACGGTTCCGGCGACCTTGCGGCGGGCGGTTGTGATGACGGCCATGGTGGTGGTTCTCCTTCGGCGGCACGGCTTCTGACCAGGACTGGTGATCAGCAAGCTAGCCGCCTCCGGGACCGGATCCGGGCGGGAGAAGACGCAGGTGGCGATCGTTATGGCGCGCTTAAGGAAGGGTTAGGCGAGGGCTCAGGTAGCCCCGGACGCGCCCTCGCCGGGGGCGGCCCACGCCCGGCCCGAGCGGTACCGCCAGGAGGTCAGGACGGAGACCTCGGCGTCCGGTGCCAGGCGCAGACCGGCCGCCGCGAGGAAGTCGGGGAGCGCGATCTCGCCGCCGTCGGTCCCGTCGTCCCACATGGTCAGGAGCCGCGAGCCGTCGCCGACGTCCCAGGTGTCGGTGTCCTCGCTCGGATGCTGGTCGACGCTGCCCTCGCCGTGCCGGTAACGGAGGTACAGATACTGGCCGTCGGTGGTCCAGGCGTCCCACTGCGAGGGGGAGGCCAGACAGGTCCGGACGACCTGGGCCAGGGTCACGTCCTCGTGCAGGTGCTCCTCGACGGCACCGGGGAGCCGGTCGTGCGCGAGGACGAGCTCCCCGTCGAGGACCAGTACGCGGAACCCGCCGTCGGCGAAGCGGAACGCGAGACCGCAGGCCCGGTCCACCCTGCCGTCCCGGTGGCGGACCTCCCGGACCGAACGGATCGGCTGCCCCACGAACCGGCGCACCGGGGCGCACCCCTGGGCCCCCGTCACCGGGACGGCGTCCGCACCCATGCCCACACCGTCGCCCGCGCCCGCACCCGCGCCCGGGTCGGCGCTCAGCGACAGGCCGGGGCCGGCCGCCCGGAGCAGCACCGCCCCCACCTCCTCGACGTGCAGCCGCAGCCGCGAGGGCCGGGCCGGGGTGCCCCCTTCGGCGGTCACCCCCAGCAGCCGTCTGCCGAGCAGGTCGGAGGCGTACAGCTCCTCGTCATCGGTCATGCGGCGATGCTGGCACGGCCGTTGCCGTACGGACACCCGGTTTCGGCGGCGGCGCCGGGCCCCGAGGCGGGGGCCCGGCGGCGGTCACCGTGCGGTGTCAGACCTGGACGCCCGGCGTCCCGTCCTCCACGACCACGCTCGCCCGCGTGCTGATCCCCGCGTCCGGCTTCGTCACGAAGGGCAGGACGCGGAAGTCGCTCGTCCACCGCTCGCGGTCCACCGTGACGCGTACGTAGCCGCGCTGGTTGTTGAAGAACTTCATGTGCGGGTTGGCCGCGAGGAACGTCTCGCCCTGGGCCGTCATGTCCGCGCCGTCGCCGCCGCTCGTGATCGAGGTGCCCACGAACTCCGAGCCCACGGTGGCCGATTCCGGGTCGGCGTAGTCGCGCTTGAGGTCCCAGGCGTAGTTCTGGTGGCGGTCGCCCGTGATCACGACCAGGTTGCGCACCCCACGGGTGTCCGCCTCGGCGAGCAGCCGGTTGCGCTCGGCGACGTAACCGTCCCACGGGTCCATCCAGACCGTGGTGCCCGGACCGGGGTCCTGGTCGGTCTGGCCCATCGGGGCCTGGTTGCCCAGGATCTGCCAGCGCGCCCGGGAGCGGCTGAACCCCTTGAGGACCCAGTCCCGCTGCCGGGCCCCGAGCAGGGTCCTGTCCGTGTCGAAGCGGTCGTCGCAGTCGGCCGACGTACCGTCACCGCACGGCTGGTCGTCGCGGTACTGACGGGTGTCCAGCATGGTGAAGTCGGCGAGCCGGCCGTAGGGGAGCCGGCGGTACATCTGTACGTCGGGGCCCTTCGGCAGCTGGGTGTGGCGCAGCGGCGCGTGCTCGTACAGGGCCTGGAAGGCGTCGGCCCGGCGCAGCAGGAACGTCGCCGGGTCCTCGTCGTTCTCGGAGGTCTCGCCCGCCCAGTTGTTCTCCACCTCGTGGTCGTCGAACGTCATGATCCACGGGAAGTTCGCGTGCGCCTCGCGCAGCGGGGCCTCGGACTTGTAGAGGCCGTACTGGAGACGGTAGCGGGCGAGGTCGAGGGTCTCCGTGTGGAACTTCGGGTCCGTCACCACCCCGCGCTTGTTCGTCTTCACCCCGGACTCGTAGAGGTAGTCGCCCAGGTGCACCACCAGGTCCAGGTCCTCCTGCGCCATGTGGTGGTACGCGGTGAAGTAGCCGTCCTGCCAGGCCTGGCAGGAGGCGAAGGCGAACTTCAGCTCGCGCGGCGAGTCCGAGGGGGCCGGGGTGGTGCGCGTACGGCCCACGGGGGAGATCGCCGAGCCGGCCCTGAACCGGAACCAGTACGTGCGGTCGGGGGCGAGCCCGTGCACCTCGGGGTGGACGGAGTGGGCCAGTTCGGGGGTCGCGACGACGCTGCCGCGGCGCACGACGCGGCGGAACCGCTCGTCCAGCGCCACCTCGTACTGGACACGGACGGGCTTCGCCGGCATACCGCCGAGGCCGTCCTGGGCGAAGGGTTCGGGAGCGAGGCGCGTCCAGAGCACCACACCGTCCGACGTCGGGTCGCCCGAGGCGACACCCAGGGTGAACGGGTCACCCTTCAGGGCGGGTGCGGCGAACGCGGACTGCGCCTCCCACGCCCCCGTCCCGAGCATCAGCGCGGCGGCTGCCGCCCCGCCGAATCCGAACATCTGCCTGCGGGACACGGAATTCGCGACCACGGGTACGTCCTCCTCGGTTGTCTGCGCCAACCTCGGACACGCTCCCGGGCGTTGATGTCATGTTCACACGCAGCGCATGGCCGGGGACCGAGCGATACGTGAACAGGACAGCTATGCGGTGAGCGGCTCAGGACACCGCGCGGTAGCGGCGCTCCGGCCGGCCCGTCCCGCCGTAGCGCAGCGACACCTCGGCCCGCCCCGTCTCCGCGAAGTACTCCAGGTAGCGGCGCGCGCTGACCCGGGACAGGGCGCCCGCCTCCGCGCACTCGGACGCCGACAGACCGTCCCGGTGCTCCCGCAGGACCCGTTCCACCAGGTCCGCGGTGTGGGCCGCCAGGCCCTTGGGGAGCTCGCGCGAGCCCGGAGGGCGGGTGCCGAAGATACGGTCCACATCCTCCTGCCGGGCCTCCTGCCGGGCCTCGTCCAGCGCGTCCAGACGGTTGCGCAGCGAGGCCACGTGCTGGAGCTGCTCCTGGAGGGCCGTGCGGTGGAACGGCTTGATCAGATAGTGCAGGGCGCCCGCCCGCAGCGCCGCCCTGACCACCCCGGCGTCCCGCGCCGCCGTGATGAAGAGCGCGTCCGCGCTGTGGGCGTCCCCGTCGCGTTCCTCCGCCGCGCGCAGCTCCCGCAGCACCTGGATCCCGTCCATGTCGGGCAGGAAGACGTCGAGCAGTACCAGGTCGGGGCGGAGCCGGCGGGCCGCCTGCAGGGCCTCGGCGCCCGTGTGGGCCACGCCGACGACCGTAAACCCGTCCAATGCGGACACGTACCGGCTGTGCAGCTTCGCGACCATGAAGTCGTCGTCCACCACCAGCACTTTCGTCACGCCGACACCGTAGGGCGCGACCACAACGACCACAACGTCCATTGATTCCGGAACGGCGACAGCTCGTTAACGCGGAGGCAACATGTGGGCCACCTCACACGCGTCCACAGACGGCTCGAAAGGCGGCACCCGGTGCGACTGCGCACTCCCCTCGCCCTGTTCGGGGCAGCGCTGCTGGTGGTCGTCGGGCCCCCGCTGCTCTCCACCGGCAGCGGCTCCGACACCGGCACGCAGATCCCCGGACTGCGCTTCATGGTCCCCAACACACCCGGCGGCGGTTACGACATCACCGCGCGCACCGCGGCGAAGAACGCCGAGGACGCGGGGCTCACCCATGGCATCGAGGTGTTCAACCTGCCTGGCGCGGGCGGCACCGTCGGTGTGACCCGGCTGGTCGCCGAGCGCGGTAACGGCAAGCTCGCCATGTCCATGGGCCTCGGTGTCGTGGGCGCCGTCCACACCAACAAGTCGCCCAAGACCCTCGCCGACACCACCCCGATCGCCCGGCTCACCGAGGAGCAGGACATCGTCGTCGTCGCCAAGGACTCCCCGTACCGGACGATCGACCAGCTGCTCACCGCCTGGAGGAAGGACCCGGGGAAGATCCCCGTCGGCGGTGGTTCCTCGCCCGGCGGACCCGACCACCTCGCCCCCATGCTGATGGCGAAGGCCGCCGGGATCGCCCCGAAGCAGGTCAACTACATCCCCTTCGACGGCGGCGGCGAGCTGCTCGCCTCGATCCTCGGCGACAAGGTCGGCTTCGGGGTCTCCGGCGTCGGCGAGTACCTCGACCAGATCGAGGCCGGTGAGCTGCGGCTGCTCGCCGTCACCGGCCCGAAGCGGGTCCCCGGCCTCGACGCCCCCACCCTCCGCGAGGCCGGCCTCGACACCGACTTCACCAACTGGCGCGGCATCGTCGCCCCGCCGGGACTCTCCGACGCCGAACGCGACAAGCTCGTCGGGCTGGTGAGCGAGCTGCACGCCTCGAAGCAGTGGCGTGACTCCATGGAGAAGAACGGCTGGGACGACGCCTTCCTCACCGGTGACGACTTCGGTGACTTCCTGGACGGCCAGGACCGCCGGGTCGCCACCGTCCTCAAGGAGCTGGGACTGTGAGCGACGAGACCACCACACCCTCCCGGTCCGCCGGTGCGCGCACCTGGCTGCGCGAGCACTCCGAACTCGGCGTCTGCGTCCTGCTGCTCGTGCTGGGCGTCCTCGTCCTGACCGACGCCCTGACGATGAGCGTCGACATCACCCAGCGCGGACCCGTCGGCCCGAAGACCGTCCCCGTCGCCGTGGGCATCGGGCTGCTGGCCGTCGCCGTGCTGCTGGCCGTCGACGTCCTGCGGGGCGGCCGCGGCGAGGCGGAGGCCGGCGAGGACGTCGACCTCGACGAACCCGCCGACCGGCGCACCGTCGCCCTGCTCACCGGCGTCTTCCTCGCCTTCGCCGCCCTCATCGGCCCGCTCGGCTTCCCGATCTCCGGCGCCCTGCTCTTCTGGGGCTCCGCCTACGCGCTCGGCAGCCGCCACCACGACCGCGATCCGCTCATCGCGGCCGGACTGTCCCTGGTGACCTACTTCGTCTTCGACAACCTGCTCGGGGTGCCCCTCCCGGGCGGCCCGCTGATGGGGGTGCTCTGACCGATGGATTCCCTCAACTCCCTCATCGACGGCTTCGGCACGGCGCTCACGCCGGTCAACCTGCTCTGGGCGGCGCTCGGCGTCCTGCTCGGCACGGCGATCGGCGTGCTCCCCGGCATCGGCCCCGCCATGGCCGTGGCACTGCTGCTGCCGGTGACGTACGGACTCGAACCGACCGGCGCCTTCATCATGTTCGCCGGGATCTACTACGGCGCGATGTTCGGCGGCTCCACCACCTCGATCCTCCTCAACACCCCGGGGGAGAGCGCAGCCGTCGTCGCCGCGATCGAGGGCAACCCGATGGCGAAGGCCGGGCGCGGCGCACAGGCGCTCGCCGCCGCCGCCATCGGACACTTCGCCGGAGGCATGATCGGCACGATCCTGCTGGTCGTCCTCGCCCCCACCGTCGCCTCGCTCGCCGTCGACATCGGCGCCCCCGACTACTTCGCCATCATGGTGCTGGCCTTCATCGCCGTCACCTCCGTCCTCGGCTCCTCCCGGATCCGCGGCCTCGCGTCGCTGCTCATCGGTCTCACCATCGGCCTCGTCGGCCTGGACCAGATGACGGGCCAGCAGCGGCTGACCTTCGGCTCGCTCCAACTGGCCGACGGCATCGACGTGGTGATCGTGGCCGTCGGGCTCTTCGCCATCGGGGAGGCCCTCTGGGTCGCCGCGCACCTGCGCCGCTCCAGCGGCAAGCCGATCCCCGTCGGCCGCCCCTGGCTCGGCAGGGCCGACGTACGGCGCACCTGGAGGTCCTGGCTGCGCGGGCCCCTCATCGGCTTCCCGTTCGGCGCGATCCCGGCGGGCGGCGCGGAGATACCCACCTTCCTCTCGTACGTCACCGAGAAGCGGCTCTCCAAGCACCGCGACGAGTTCGGCAAGGGCGCCATCGAGGGCGTCGCCGGCCCGGAGTCCGCGGCCTCCGCCTCCGCCGCGGGCACCCTGGTCTCCATGCTCACG
The DNA here is from genome assembly GCF_016745505.1 of Streptomyces silvae. Lineage (GTDB taxonomy): Bacteria > Actinomycetota > Actinomycetes > Streptomycetales > Streptomycetaceae > Streptomyces > Streptomyces silvae. The sequence goes on from NZ_JAERUC010000175.1 coordinate 13,832, forward strand.
CTCGGCCTGCCCACCACGGCCGTCGCCGCCGTCATGCTGGCCGCCTTCCAGCAGTACGGCATCCAGCCCGGCCCGCTCCTGTTCGAGCGTGAACCCGAGCTGGTCTGGGGCCTGATCGCCTCGCTCTTCGTCGGCATGGTGCTGCTGCTCGCGCTGAACCTGCCCCTCGCACCGCTCTGGGCGAAGCTGCTGCGGATCCCGCGCCCCTACCTCTACGCGGGCATCCTGTTCTTCGCCGCCGTCGGCGCCTACGCGGTCGGCGGGGAGGCCGTGGACCTGGTGATCCTGCTGGTGATCGGGCTCATCGGCTTCGGGATGCGGCGGTACGGACTGCCCGTGCTGCCCGCGATCATCGCGGTCATCCTCGGCCCGTCCGCCGAACAGCAGCTGCGGCGCGCCCTCCAGATCAGCGACGGAAGCGTGACCGGCCTGGTCAACACCCCGTTCTCCGTGACGGTCTACGTCATCGTCGCGCTGATCCTGGCGTGGCCGCTGGTGAGGAAGGCGCTGGGACGGAACCGTGCCTGAAGGACCGTGAAGGACCGCGCGGAACCATGAGGGATTGTCAGTGGCGGCTGAGAGGATCGAGGGCATGACCACGATCGACTGGGATGCCGCCGCCGACTCCTTCGACGAGGAGCCCGACCACGGGCTCCTCGACCCGGTGGTCCGCAGCGCCTGGGCGCGGCGGATGGAGACCTGGCTGCCCACCGCGCGCTCCGCCGTCCTCGACCTCGGATGCGGTACGGGCAGTCTGGCCCTGCTCGTCGCGGGCCAGGGGCACCGCGTCACCGCCGTCGACCGGTCGACGCGCATGGTGGAGCAGGCACGGGCCAAGCTGGCCGGGACCGGCACCGAGGTGCTCGTCGGTGACGCGGCCCACCCCCCGGTCGGCAAGCAGCGGTTCGACGTGATCCTCGCCCGGCACATCGTGTGGCTGCTGCCCGACCCGGCGGCCGTCCTGCGGCACTGGTTCTCGCTGCTGCGCCCGGGCGGCCGGCTGGTGCTGATCGAAGGCGTGTGGAACGGCACGGGACTCTCCGCGGACCGGCTCACCGCACTCCTCACCGAGCACACCGAGCGCGTCCACCACGAGCCGCTCTCCGGGGACCCCCTGCTCTGGGGCAAGGAGGTCGACGACGAGAGGTACGCCCTGGTGGCCCGGGCCGAGCCACCGCACCGGCACACCGAGGTCGTCGACGTCCATCTCGTCCTGCGCAGGGGATCCGACGTACTGCTCGCCCGGCGGGCCGGCACGGGATACGCGGACGGGCTGCTCCACGCCCCCTCCGGTCACGCGGAGGACGGTGAGGACGTCAGGGCGGCGATGGTCCGGGAGGCGGCCGAGGAGATCGGCGTCGAGCTCGACCCGGACGAGCTCCGGGTGGCCCTGGTCATGCAGCACAGGGGCCCGGGCGGCAACCCCAGGATCGGCTGGTTCTTCGAGGCGGACCACGACCCCGCGCGCCCGCCCCGCAACGCGGAGCCGGACAAGTGCTCCCAGCTGGACTGGTTCCCGCTGGACGCCCTGCCCGACGACATGGTGGCGTACTGCCGTGCGGGCCTCGACGGATACCGCGCCGGGCAGCGCTTCCTGATCCACTGGCACCAGGACACCGACGCCATCGCCCACGACCCGGACGGGGTCCCGCGCGCCGTCCCGCTGCCGGTGTCCGCCACCTCCACCGGCCGGCTGCACCACATCGAGCTGTGGGTGCCCGACCTGGCGGAGGCGGAGGCGGAGTGGGGCTGGCTGCTCGGCCGGCTGGGCCATGTCCCCTACCAGCGCTGGGCGCACGGCCGCAGCTGGCGGCGCGGCGACGGCTATGTGGTGGTCGAGCGGTCGCCGGACGGCTCCGGCGGGCCGCACGACCGGCTGCGCCCGGGCCTCAACCACCTGGCGTTCCACGTCAGGGACCGGGCGGCGCTGGACGATCTGGTGGCGGCCGCCCCCGGGCACGGCTGGCGGCTCCTCTTCCCCGAACTCCATCCGTACGCCGGCGGCAGCGGTCACTACGCGGCGTACCTGGAGAACACAGCGGGGTACGAGGTCGAGCTGGTCGCGCCGTGAGACACCGGCCGGTCAGTGGAGCTTGATCGCTTCGCCGTCGGCCATCAGGGTCCGCCCCGTGATGCAGGGTCCTCAGCCGAGCAGCCCCGCCAGCCCCTCGGTGCGGGCCAGGTGCTCCAGTTCGTTCAGGGCACGCAGGGCCTGTCCGGCTGCCTCCGGGTCCCGGTCCGGGAGACCGCTCTCCTCGAACTCGTCCTCGTCCAGCCGCAGTACGGAGGATCCGTCCGCCGACACCCACAGGTCCAGGTCCAGGTCCTCGATCAGGAGTTCGGCGTCCCGCAGCACGGCGGGCCGGGTGATGTCGCAGTACCAGCCCTTCAGCAGGCCGGTCCCGGTGCGGACCTCCTTCACGGCGTACCACCGGTCACGCCAGTAGTGCTCGGTGAAGACGTCGCCCGGCTCGAACCGTACGAAGCCGAAGTCCCGGACCCCCGGAGCCGCCCAGGGGGCCCGGACGGTGACACGGGTGCCGTCGTCGCCGACGAGGTCCGCCGGGTAGCGGATCTTGGTGCTGCCCGCCTTGACCAGATGGACGGACAGGGTGTCCCCGGACAGGGCGTTCTCAGGGGAGACGGCGGACATGGCGCACCTCCGTGGCGCAGATCTCGTAACCGAACCAGCGGTTGACCGCCAGCATCGGGCCGTTGTCGGCGTCGTTGCCGGTGTAGGCGTCCGTGTACCCGGCGGCCCGTGCCCGGTGCAGGGAGTCGTTCTTGGCGAGCTTCGCCAGCCCCCGGCCGCGGAAGGCGCGCAGGGTGCCGGTCATGCCCGACCAGTAGCGGGTGAGTCCGTCGGTCTGCGCCGCGCTGAACGCCGCGACCCGGTCGTCGACCGTCACGACCGTGGTGAGCACGCGGTCGAAGCCGGGCCGCCGCCAGGTCGAGGCCAGCCAGTCCTCGTAGTCCGAGAGCTCCACGGGGACATCGCTCGGCTCGTCCGAGGTCACCTCCGCGTCGGCCTCGAACAGCGGGCGCGGATCGTCCTCGAAGTCGGCGGCCGTGAGCAGCGCGACCCCGGCAGGCGGCTCCTGGAGCGGCGGCAGGGTGCCGTCCGCCAGGCCGAGCCGGAGGAAATGCGCGGGCCTGCGGGCCGCATAGCCCCGCTTCCCGGCGAACGCGCTGTTGGACGGCTCGTCGAGCACCCAGGTGTAGACGTCGGTCGCGCCGACGGCGGCCAGATGCTCCTCACCGGCCCGCAGCAGCAGCGACCCCGCACCCCTCCCTCGCCTGTCCGGATGCACGTACGGATTGCAGAACCCCTGGCCCGGCTTCGGGCTCTCGTGCGAGATGCCCACCTGCGCCGTGCCGATCACCTCGCCGGCCTCCTCGGCGACCAGCAGGCGGTAGTGCCGGTCGGGATGGGAGCCGGCGAGGTCGCTCAGGACCTGCTCCGGGGTCGTCACCATGTACGGCAGCGCGGCACGCCGCACCCGTACCCAGGACTCGGCGTCGGCGGGCAGGAAGTCACGTACCAGGACCGTCATGCGCGGACGCTAACCCGGGGCGCCGCCGGGCCGCCTCCGAATTTCCGGCGGCGCGGCCGGTGACGGGGCCACCCGGTGGGAGAGAATCGGCCCGTGACCCTGAAGATCGCCGTTGACCCGGACTCCGCCACCGCCCCGTACGAACAGCTGCGTGCCCAGCTGTCCGAACAGGCCCGCTCCGGCACCCTGCCCGTCGGCTACCGCCTCCCGACCGTACGCGGCCTCGCGGGCGAACTCGGCCTCGCCGCCAACACGGTGGCCAAGGCCTACCGGGCGCTGGAGAGCGACGGGGTGATCGAGACACGGGGGCGCAACGGGACGTTCGTGGCCGCCGCGGGCGACGCCGCGGCCCGCCACGCGGCGACGGCGGCCCAGGAGTACGCCGAGCAGGCCCAGCGCCTCGGCCTGTCCAGGGCCGACGCGCTGGCCCTGGCCGAGGACGCGGTACGGGCGGCCTACACGCGGTAGCGGGCCGGGCCGGGCCACGCGGCCGGCCCCCGGTTGCTCGCAGGGGCGGCCGGAAGTGCGGCACAGAGGTGCCGCTCGGAGGCGCCGCTCGGAGGAGCGGCGCCAAGGCGCGGCTCAGAGGTACAGCCCCGCGTCCGCCCCCGCGTCCTGCTTCGGTACGGACGCCGGGCCGCTGCCCCGCCGCAGGGCGTACAGCTCGGCGAGCGTCGCGCCCTCCCGGCCGAGCCCCTCCTCCGTGCCGAGCCAGGACACCGACTCCGCGCGGGTCAGCGAGCCCACCTCGATGCGGGCCAGGCAGCGGCCCGGCCTGACCACCGCGGGGTGCAGCCGCTCCAGGTCCTCGTTGGTCGTCACCCCCACCAGCACATTGCGGCCCTGGCCCAGCAGCCCGTCCGTCAGATTGAGGAGCCGGGAGAGCGCCTGGCCCGCCGTGTGCTTCGCCTCGCCCCGGATCAGCTCGTCGCAGTCCTCCAGGAGCAGGAGCCGCCACCGCCCCTTCGACGAACCGTCGTCCTCACCGATGGCGATGTCCATCAGATAGCCGACATCGTTGAAGAGCCGCTCCGGGTCCAGGACGCAGTCCACCTGGCACCAGTCGCGCCAGGACCGGGCGAGGGTGCGCAGCGCCGAGGTCTTGCCCGTACCCGGAGGGCCGTGCAGCAGGAGCAGCCGGCCCGCGATGTCGTCGGGGGTGACCTTCATCAGCCGGTCCATCGCGTCGGCCACCGGGGCCGTGTAGTTGGAGCGGACCTCCTCCCAGGTGCCGGCCGCGATCTGCCGGGTGGTGCGGTGCGGGCCCCGGCGCGGGGACACGTACCAGAAGCCCATGGTGACGTTCTCGGGCTGCGGCTCCGGCTCGTCCTGGGCCCCGTCGGTCGCCTCGGACAGGATCTTCCGGGCCAGCTCGGCGGTGGTGGCGGTGACCGTGACGTCGGCGCCCCGGTTCCACCGCGACACCAGCAGCGTCCAGCCGTCGCCCTCGGCGAGGGTCGCGCTGCGGTCGTCGTCACGGGCCTCGCGCAGCACCGTGGCCGCGGAGGGAAGCAGGGTCGCCCCGGACCTGACCCGGTCGAGGGAGGAACTGTGCGAGTACGGCTGCTCGCCCGTCGCGAAGCGGCCCAGGAACAGCGCGTCCACGACGTCGGACGGCGAATCGCTGTCGTCGACGTTGAGCCGGATCGGCAGGGCGGACTCGGGGTTGGCAGACATGGCGCCCATGATCCGGCACGGCGGCACCCCGCGCACCCAGGTTTCGTGAGCTGCCCGGGGGGCCTCCGGCCGGGACCGCTCCGGAGCCTCCCGTCCGGACCGGGGCCTCCCGTCCGCCCCGGAGCCTCCCGTCCGGACCGGGGCCGGTCCGGACGGGAGGCTCCACCCGGACACGGCTCAGGGGTCCGCGAACCCCCGGACCGCCCGGCGCGCGCCGCGCACCACGGCGAACCCCTTGGTGAGCACCCGGTCCACCGCGAACGCCCGTGCCACCGACCGGCCCTCGACCAGCCGCGCGAACGCGGCGGCGCCCGTGCCGCGGCGGACGGTCACCCGCTCCAGTGCGTACGGCCCCTGGCGCCGGCGCGCCAGGGCGTTGCCGACGGCGAGGGACTGCGCGAAACCCGCCGCCCGCACCGACTCCCGCACCCGGCGGGTGGAGTAGCCGTAGGGGTAGGCGAAGGAGACCGGGGCAGCGCCCAGTTCGGCGGTGACGATGTCCCGGCAGCGCACCGTCTCGTCCCGCAGCCGCGCCTCACCGAGCTGGTCCAGCTGCGGGTGGGTGTGGCTGTGGCCGCCTATCTCCACCCCCGTCGCGGCCAGTTCGCGCACCTGCCCCCAGTCGAGCATGGTGTCCGGGGCGCCGCCCTCGTCGTACACCCCGCGCAGCCAGCCGGTGGTGACGAAGACGGTGGCCGCGAAACCGTGCTCGGCGAGCACCGGCAGCGCGTGCCGGTGCACCCCCTCGTAGCCGTCGTCGAACGTGATCAGCACCGGCCGGTCCGGCAGGGCCCGCCCCGTACGCCAGTGGCTGCCCAGCGCGGCCGTGGTGAGCGGGGTGAAGCCGCGCCGGGCCAGGATCTCCATCTGCGTACGGAAGGCGCCTGGCGACACCGAGAGGCCGTACACGCCGTCGGCCGGACGGTGGCCGACGGCGTGGTACATCAGGATCGGCACCGCCCCGCCCGGCAGCCCGGCCCCGCTCACCGCACCTCCCCGACTGCGGGGCCGGGCGCGGGAACCCCCGCCGGTTCGATCGCCGGCACGGTGAAGGACACGCCGTCGCGCCGGACCCGCACGCTCCCCACCGCGTAACCGGCCGCCGCCGCCAGCACCCCCGTCACGACGGCGCCCGCGCGGCCCGCTCCGCCGGGGCGGCCGAGCAGGAAGTCCCGTAAGCCCCGGAGCACCCCCGCCGGAAGCACCCGGGTGGTGTAGCGGCGCTCGGACTCCAGCCCCCGCCCCGCCCCGACACTGCGGGCGACCAGCGCCTTGGAGAGCCCCTCGGCGTACGTACGCGTACGGAAGTAGCCGAAGCGCTCCCGTGCCCCGGGGACCTTGTGGCGGATCACGGCGCGGTCGTCGATCAGCAGGACGGCGTGGGGGAGTGCCCGGCTCAGCCGGATGCAGAGCTCGGTCTCCTCACCGCCCAGCGGCCGCTTGTCGCCGTCCCGCCCGATGCCGGTGGCGAATCCGCCCGCCGCGTCGAAGGCCGTACGCCGGAACGACGCGTTGCCCCCGAGGACGTTACGGACGCGGGCCCTGCCGGGCGGCAGCCCCCGGTAACTGCACCCGACGACCCAGTCGAACTCCTCGGGGAACCAGACCGGTCTGCGGCCCGAGGCCCACGACGGCAGGGTCCGGCCGCCGACGGCCATCACCTCCGGATCGTCGTACCCCTGGTCCAGACGGCGCAGCCAGTCCGGCTCGGCCACCGCGTCGTCGTCGAGGAAGGCGACGACCGCGCCCCGGGCGGCGGCGATGCCCGTGTTCCGGCCGGCCGACAGACCGCGGGGGCCGGCGTTCGCCAGCACCCGCACCCCCGGGCCGTCCCCGAACTCCTCGGTCAGCCGGCGCAGCAGCGCCGGGTTGTGGTCGACCACCAGGAGGATCTCCCCGGCCGGCAGGGACTGCGCCCGCACCGAGGCGACGGCGTCGAGGATGTCCTGCCAGCGCTCCTCGGTGTAGACGCAGATGACGACGGAGTGGTCCCGCGGACTCACAGCCCCTGCCCCCGGCCGATCACGGCGGGAGCCGCCGCCGTACGACGACGCCCTCCCCGGCGCACGCCCTTCTCCTTGAGGATCACCCTGAGCACCCGGAGCCCGTCGCGCACGGCGCTGAGGTTGCTGACGCCGTGGATGCGGTTGTACTCGTGGCTGGGCACCTCCTGGACCCTGAGGCCGGCCTTGACCACCCGGATGTTCATCAGGGTCTCTATCTCGAAGCCGGTGCAGTCCAGGGTGATCCTGTCCAGGCAGTGCTTCCAGAAGGCGTTGTAGCCGTAGCAGAGGTCGGTGTAGCGGGCGCCGAACTTGCGGTTGACCACCGTGCACAGCGCCCGGTTGCCGAGCCTGCGGACCGGCGTCATGTCGTCCGTGCCGCCGCCGTTGGCGAAGCGGGAGCCCTTGGCGAAGTCGGCACCGCCGACCAGGGCGGAGACATAGCTGACGATCTCCTCGCCGTCCGCGGAGCCGTCCGCGTCGACCATCACGATGATCTCGCCGGTGCAGGCGGCGAAGCCGCTGATCAGGGCGTCGCCCTTGCCCTTGCCCGCCTGCTCGACGACCACGACGTCCGGCCGGAGTTCACGGGCGACCCTGACGGTGTCGTCGGTCGAATTCCCGTCCACGAGCACGACTTCATGAATCCAGTCGGGCAGCGTGCTGAACACATGGGGAAGATTCTTCGCCTCATTCATCGCGGGGATCACGACACTTACCGGCGGTGCTATCGCGAGATGCGAGGAGATCGGCCGGTAGGCGAACTCCATTCGAACGGATTCGGTCTCCTCGACGGCAGGTCTGACCACGGAAGGCAGAACAGAACTCATGAGTCTTTTCCCTCTCGTCCGGTGGACGGCCCGCCCCCGGGCTGTCCGGATAAAGGTCCGGTTCGAAAGGGGGGTCCTCATTCCGGCCATGCCGGCACGGCACTCCGAGCAGGCGTGATGAGGTGGCACAACTGGCCGCGCGGCGGCCGACTCGACGAGTACGGCCGCTGGACACGGCACCCCCCTACCGTGCCCCGCTCCGGTATCCACCGCGGCTTCCTGAGCCCTCCCCTGGAGCCGCCTGAGTGATGGACCGTTGCGGGTTGATCCATGACGGTATTGACGGTTCGAACTGTATGGCAAGACATGCGAGGACGTCTCGCACTTTTCAGACTTTGACGGAACTGTCACATTCGGCTGCGGAATTGACACTTCCTAATTCGGGAAGCCGGGCGCGGAATAGGGGAAACGGGGTCACGAAGAGGTGAAAGGGTGCGCGTGGGGCGCGCGGTGGTGAATTGATCCTCGATGTGTGCCGGGGTGTTCCGGTGCGGCACCCGTGCGACCCGTGCGCGCTCCCGCCGGAACGGGCGTCACCTCCGCCCCGGCCGTCCCTGTCTCATCACCGATGATCCGCATGCGCGACTTTGCCCCCCGGTGCGCCGGATGCCCGGATTTCAATGTGACGTACTGTCAGGAGGCCGTCAAGGACGCGTTGTCGAAGCTTCTTGGCATGGACACTTCCGGAATTCACTTCCGTACTGCTACCACGGAGTAGGCAGAGATCCTGCCCAAGGAGGTTCCATGAAAATGTCCAGACTCGTGGCGTTCTCGTCCTCTCTCCTGCTCGGCACCCTTCTCGCTCTGACCGGTGCGGGCGTCGCCCAGGCCAAGGAATCCGCGGCCGTCGACTACGTCGCCCTGGGCGACTCGTACTCGTCGGGTGTCGGTGCTGGCAGCTACGACAGTGCCAGCGGCGACTGCAAGCGCAGCACCCGTGCCTATCCCGCGCTCTGGAAGGCGGCCAACAACCCCGCCTCGTTCGCCTTCACCGCGTGCTCAGGGGCGAAGACGGGTGATGTCACGGCCGGTCAGCTCGGCCCGCTGACGTCCTCGACCGACCTCGTCTCGATCTCCATCGGCGGCAACGACGCCGGCTTCGCCGATGTCATGACGACCTGTGTCCTCCAGTCCGAGGCCACCTGTCTGAGCCGTATCGCCACCGCCCGCGCCTACGTCGACTCGACCCTCCCCGGCAAACTGGACTCCGTCTACTCGGCGATCAGTGCCAAAGCGCCCTCGGCCCGCGTCGTCGTCCTGGGCTACCCGCGCTTCTACCAGCTCGGCGGCAGCTGCATCGCCGGGCTGAGCGAGAAGGAACGGTCCGCCATCAACGGCGCCGCCGACTACCTCAACGCCGCAACCGCCAAGCGCGCGGCGGATCACGGCTTCACCTTCGGCGACGTCACCTCCACCTTCACCGGGCACGAGATCTGCTCGGGCAGCGCCTGGCTGCACAGCGTGAACTGGCTCAACATCGGTGAGTCCTACCACCCCACCGCCGCCGGGCAGTCCGGCGGCTATCTGTCCGTCCTCACCTCGAAGGCCTGACCGCACCCGGCCCGCAGGCCTGACCGCACCTCCACAGCACGGCGCACCGGCCCGGCCGTACGCCGAGGAGGGGACTCCGCACCGCGGGGTCCCCTTCCCGCCCGTCACACGAGATGCGCGAGGCCGGCGAGTCCCACGGGAGCCCCGGGCCCGTGCCGCACGCTCACCGTCGCCCCGCCCGACGGCACCTTTCCGCCGCCCCTCCCGTCCGTGTCGTCGTCGCCGTTCGCCAGCGCCCAGGCGAGGCCCCCGGCGATGAGCAGCGCGACGAGGGCGCCCACGGCCACCAGGACGCCCGTACGGCTCGGGGGCTCGGCAGGCTCCGGTGTACCCGCGCCGGCCCCGGCGTCTCCGGCCGCGACCGCCGTACCGCTCCCGGGACCGGCGTCCGCGGCGCCGTCCGCCGTCGGCGGGGCATGCGGGCCGGCCGCCCCGCCGCCGGGCGATCCGGTCCCGCCCGCCGCCAGGATCCGCAGCCGGCGTTCCGCGTCCGAGGCCGTGAGCCGCTCCGCCGGATCCTTGTGCAGCAGGCCCTCGATGACGGGGGCGAGCGCACCCGCCCGCCGGAGGGGAGGCGGCTCCTCCTCGCTCACGGCGCGCAGGGTGTCCGGCGCGGTGTCCCGGCCGAACGGGGTCCGTCCTTCGGTGGCGGCGTACAGAAGCACTCCGAGCGACCAGAGGTCGGATTCGGGCTCCGGCGCGCGCCCCAGCGCACGCTCGGGCGCGAGGTACTCCGGCGACCCGATCGGTTCACCCGTCACGGTGAGGCCGTACAGGCCGTCGGCCGGGGTGATGCCGAAGTCCTTCACCATCACCCGCCCGTCGTTGCCCAGCAGCACGTTGCCCGGCTTCACGTCGCGGTGCAGCACCCCGGCGTCATGGGCGGCCCGCAGTGCCGCGAGGGCCTCCGCGCCGATCCGGGCGGCGCGCCGGGGCGACAGCGGGCCGTCGGCGGCCAGCACGTCGGACAGGGCGAGCCCCCGGACCAGCTCCATCACGATCCAGGGCCGGGCGTCCTGGACGACCACGTCGTGCACGGCCACCGCGTTGCGGTGCGAGAAGCGGGTCGCCGCCCGGGCCTCGCGCTCCAGCCGGGAGTACGACGGCTCGGCCCCGCCGGCGGACGGCGCTTCCTCCGGGGCCCGCACCTCCTTCACGGCCACCTCGCGCCCCAGCACCTCGTCACGGGCGCTCCACACGATGCCCGCCCCGCCCTCGCCCAATGGGTCCAGAAGACGGTAACGATCCGCGATCACACGTCCGGTACCCGGGACTTCGCTCATCGGTGACCCTCCATCAGCAGCGGTGCGCAGTACGGACGAATCCCCTCCAAGCTAACTCAACTCGCCCTGGGACAGGCAGGATCCGGTAACGGGCCGTCAACCGCCGTGTACGGGTGTGCAATCCTGCGGCCGGGATACACGAGTGTCACTGCGGGACGATAGGGTTAACCTGCCCGGGCCGGGTGCCCTCGTACGGGTGGGGAGTGACATGGAACAGATAACGATGCGCAGCAGGCCGCGTGTGCCTGCCATCACATGTGGGAGCGGTGCGACCAGTTCGCGCCTCGACCGCCATCTCGCAGTGCTGGGCGGCCCCGCCGTCCCGCAGCGCGAGTCGGCGGAGGCGACGCTGCTGATGCTCGAACTCACCTCGCGCGACGCCGCGCACACCCGCAGGAGCAGGAGCGCGCGAGTCTCGCTCTTCGCCCCGCTGCGGCGACTGCGGCGCTCGCTCTTCGGCAGCCGCCGCTGACCGACGGCTGTACACGACCGGTCCGGCCCTCCGCTCAGGGCCGTGCCCACGATCACTCCGTCCCGGCGCAGTGCTGCTGTCCGCCCGTCCGTCATCCCCAGGGCCGGCAGCGTTGCGTCGGTGTGCTCCGCACAGCGCCGGTACGGCACCCACCGGCGAACCGGCCCCCCGCCCCGCAGTGCCCTCGACCCGCAACAGGCCGACAGCGCCCGCGACACGCCGACAGCGCCCGCAACAGACCGACAGCGCCCGCGACACGCCGACAGCGCCCGCGACACGCCGACAGCGGTGGTCACTTCCCGCTCCCTCACAGCAGAGCGAACTGCCCTTCGGGGCCCTCCTCCTGGTGGTCCAGCACGGACGCCGGCAGCCGGGCTGGCGCCGGTACGGGAAGGATCCCGGCCGTGCGCAGACCGTCCCGGGTCAGGACGTCCGCCTCCGCCAGCCGTTCCCGCAGCTCCTGCTGCGCGGGCCGCAGTCCGGCGAGCAGCGCGAGGACGGTGATCAGTTCCAGCAGCTCCGAGGTCCGCTCCTGCGGCCAGCCGCGCGGCCCCACCGCCGCCAGCCCCTCCGCCTCCGCCGTACGGCGCTCGAACCACAGCTCCAGCATCCGTACCCCGCCGACCCTGAAGTCCCAGGCCCCCACGTGCACGGGCGAGACGCGGCCCTCGCCGAGGAGGAGCGCCTCCTCGGCGGCGTCGTAGTGCAGCCCGTCCGGCCGGGGCGGGATCGCGGCCCGCACATAGGGGCGCCGGCCGCCGGGCAGACGCGGGCGCTCCCCGCCCCGCGCCCCGCGCAGCTGGACGCGGAGCAGCTCGTCGCCCAGCTCCACACCGCGCGCCCACAGCGCGCCGTCGGCAGGCAGCGGGACGAGCGGCCCGGCGGGGGAGGGGAGGGCGGCGGCGACGGCCCAGGCCAGCACGGACCCGGCGGTGACCGGCGTCCCGTAGCGCGTGGTCAGCTCCTCGGTGAGGCCCGGTGCGAGATTGGGCTCCCGGCCGCCCGGCCTCCGGTAGAGCGGCCGTATCCGGCCGGGCCGCCCCGCGGGGGAGTGGCCGTCGGGCAGCAGTGTGGTCACGGACAGGGCGGGGCCGCCGTCCTGGGGCACGTATCCGTGCTCCACGGCGAAGACCTGGTGCCCGTCGGCGACCCGCCACAGCTCGGGGCGGGCCGCGTCGAGCAGCCGGTGGTCGGGAATCAGCCACTGCTCGTCGAAGGGGCCGTGCGCGATCCGGACCGGTTCGGGATACGGGCCAGGGTCCCGGGCGAACGCGCTCGTCCCGGTCGGCCTGCCCGGCAGCGACGCCGCCGGGGTCAGCGGCGTACGGGAGCGGCTGGGCCGGAACAGCCGCTCCTGCTCGGCTCCTTCGGCTCCGGCCAGCAGGTCCCAGCGGGCCCGGAGCGAGGCGGCGTCCGGGGCCGTCACCCAGGGGCGGCCCGGTCTCAGGGGGCGCACCGACCAGGGCATGAGGTCGTCCAGCAGCGGAAGCGCGTCGTCGCTCCCGCCGGCTCCGGCCGCCGCTCCTGCTGCCACCGTGTGGTCCTCCCCGTCGCCACGTCCGCCGCCCCCGGCATCGTAACGACCGCCCCCGGCCGTAACGAGCCCGGTCGCGGAGCCGCCGTCAGTGCGCGTCGACGGTCACGGAGAAGGAGAAGCGGTCCCCCCGGTAGCGGATGCGTGCCACGTCCACCACCGTGCCCTCCTCGTCGTAGGCCACGCCGGTGTAGTGCAGGATCGGGCTGAGCAGAGGGACCTGGAGCAGCTCGGCCGTCGCCGGGTCGGCGAGGCGCGCCTCGACGGTGTCCGTGATCCGGGAGATCCGTACGCCGACGGCGTCCCGCAGCACCTTGGTCATCGGCCACCGCTCCAGATCGGCCACGTCGAGCCGGGCAGCGATCTCCGGGCGCACCGCGTTCTCCGCCCAGTTGGTGGGCTCGCCCGTGCCCTCGTCGCAGCGGAGCCGCCGGTAGCTGACCACCTCGGGGCAGTCCGGGAAGAACTCGGCGAGGTCACCCGGGACGGGTGTGCGGCCGTGGCCGAGCACCGTGGTCCGCTCGCCCGACTGCTGGGCGACGATCGCGTCGATCGACCCCATCAGCCGGACCGGGGACACCCGCCGGGCGCGCGGCTCGATGAACGTGCCGCGCCGCCGGTGCCTGCTGATCAGCCCCTCGCTCTCCAGCTCCTTGAGGGCCTGGCGCATGGTGAGGACGCTCACCCCGTAGTGCACGGCGAGCTGTTCCTCGGTCGGCAGCCGCGTCGAGGCGTCCTGGGGACGGCCCAGTATGGACGCCCGCAGCGACTGCGAGACCTGGTACCAGAGGGGCAGCTTCCGGTTCAGCACCAGGGAGTCGGGGGCGAACCCGGGCCGACCCGCCTCGTTCACCTGATCCATCCGGTTCACCCGATCTCTCTGCGGTGCGGCCGGCGGTGCGGTCTCACGGCCGGAAGTTGCGGCTCAGACCCTGCCACACGTCGTCGTACCCACGCTGGAGGTGGTCAGCGCCCGCGGCCTGCGCGGTCGCCGTCACCGGCCAGCGGGTCTCGAACATGAACGCCAGGCCGTCGTCGATCTTCTGCGGCTTCAGCTCCGCCGCGCTGGCCCGGTCGAAGGTCTCACGGTCCGGGCCGTGCGCCGACATCATGTTGTGCAGCGAGCCGCCGCCGGGCACGAAACCGCCCGACTTGGCGTCGTAGGCGCCCTCGATCAGGCCCATGTACTCGCTCATCACGTTGCGGTGGAAGTAGGGCGGGCGGAAGGTGTCCTCGCCGACCAGCCAGCGCGGGGCGAAGACGACGAAGTCGACGCCCGCGAGCCCCGGGGTGTCGGAGGGCGAGGTCAGCACCGTGAAGATCGACGGGTCCGGGTGGTCGTAGCTGATCGTGCCCATGACGTTGAAGCGGCGCAGGTCGTAGACGTACGGCGTGTGGTTGCCGTGCCAGGCGACGACGTCGAGGGGCGAGTGGCCGTACGTCGCCGACCAGAGGTTCCCGCAGAACTTGTTGACCACCTCGACCGGGCCCTCACGGTCCTCGTAGGCGGCGACGGGCGCCAGGAAGTCCCGGGCGTTCGCCAGGCCGTTGGCGCCGATCGGGCCGAGGTCGGGCAGCACGAAGGGCTGCCCGTAGTTCTCGCAGACGTACCCCCGGGCGGTGGAGTCCAGCAGCTCGACCCGGAAGCGGACGCCGCGCGGGATCAGCGCGACATGGCCCGGGTCGGCCCGCAGCAGGCCCAGTTCGGTGCGGAGCAGCAGTCCGCCGCGCTCGGGGACGATCAGGAGCTCCCCGTCGGAGTCGCTGAACACCCGGTCGGTCATGGAGGAGTTCGCGCTGTACAGGTGTACGGCCATGCCGGTGCGCTGCGTGGCGTCGCCGTTGCCGCCCAGCGTCCACAGGCCGGCCAGGAAGTCCGTGCCGGGCGCGGGGTCGGGGAGCGGGTCCCAGCGCAGCCGGTTGGGGTCGGGGACCGTCTCGGTGAAGGGGGCGGTGCGCAGGGCGCCGTTGTCGGTGCGGACGAAGGCGGGATGGGCGGCCGAGGGCCGGATCCGGTACAGCCAGGAACGGCGGTTACGGGCGCGGGGTTCGGTGAAGGCCGAGCCGCTCAGCTGTTCCGCGTACAGCCCGAGCGGTGCGCGCTGGGGCGAGTTGCGGCCGTGGGGCAGGGCGCCCGGGACGGCCTCCGAACTGTGCTCGTTGCCGAAGCCGGACAGGTGGCCGAGGTTCTCCGCCGCTTTCCTCGCCTGCTCGATGCCGCTCATCATGCGCTCCCGTTGGTGAGGAATCCCGTGGATCCCCTGACGAAGAATCCTATGGATCACCGTAGGAATCGAAACGTGGCCCGTCAACGGCATACGGGCATCATGGAGCCGTGTCCCACGCTCATACGAACCTCCGACGCGTCCCCGTGCAGCAGCGCAGCGCCGACCGGCTCGCCCGCATCCTCGACGCCGGCGCCGCGCAGCTCGACGAGACCGGCTACGAGCAGCTCTCCACCCGTGCGGTGGCCGACCGGGCCGGAGTGCCCATCGGCTCCGTCTACCGCTTCTTCCCCAACAAGAGGGCGCTCGTCGAGGCCCTCGCCGAGCGCAACCTGGAGGTCTACGCCGGGCGGGTCGTCACCAGGCTGGAGGCGATCCCGGAGCGCGAGTGGCGTGCCGCCATCGATGCCGTGCTCGACGAGTACCTGACGATGAAGCGCTCCGCGGCCGGCTTCGCCCTCGTCGACTTCGGCCCGCCGGTACCCGCCGCGGGACCACTGGACGAGGAGGCGAACCGGCGCGTCGCGGGGCGCCTGACGGAACTGCTCCTGGGGCATCTCGGCCGGGGGCGCGACGGGGCCGCCTCCGACGCCCGGCTCCTCCGCGCGGTCCTGGTCTGTGTGCAGGCCGCCGACGCCCTGCTGCAACTCGCCTTCCGCGCCGACCCGGAGGGCGATCCGGATCTGATAGCGGAGACCCGGGTCCTGCTGCACGCCTATCTCGCGGGGGTCCTCGACTGAGGGCATTGCTGCGACGTCCGAGGGCGGTGCTGCGACGCCGCTGAACGACGGGACGGAACAACCTCTGGTCGCCATGCTGTCCGGCGGCGGTCCGGCGGGTTCGACAAGGGGTCAGCGCGGGGTCAGCGCGGGGTCTGCGGAGCGTTGCCACCGGTGCGCACGCGGGCCGGCGAACGCGGCGAGAGGTGCCGGGCCAGCACCTCCAGGGCGTGGGTGACCTCCCGGCGGTCCTCCGGCGTGCTGTCTTCGAGGGCGGCGGCGAGCGCGTCCTCGATCGTGCTGGCCCGGACCTCGGTGACGCGCGCGGAAGGCTCGGGGGTCTGACGGACGAGCAGTCGGCGGCGGTCGGCGGGGTCCGGCGCGGTGACGACGGCACCGGCTTCCTTGAGGCGCGCGACCGAGGTGGACACCTGGCTCTGGGGCAGGCCGGTGCGGGAGGCGATCTCCCCCACGGCGCTGTCGGGGTGTGCCGCGACGTCGCTGGCGACGATGAGTACGACGCGTGTGCTGCCGCCGTACCGCCCGCTGCCGCCCTCGGGTTCGGGCATCGCGGTCTCGCCGATCTTCATCAGCGTGCGTCCGAGGAGGAAGAGCTCGACTCCGTGCATGGCTTCAGGCTACATCAGTTGCATCAGCATCGATGCATCAAAAAATTATGCATCTTCTTTGATGTATCGAAAAAGATGGGATATCGTCGTCGCAGGCACCCGGGGACCGCCGGGCGAGGAGAAGGAGCGGGACCGTGCGAAAGTGGCGAGCGAACCCCTGGGCCGTACTGGTGACGATGTCCCTCGGGTTCTTCATGACCCTGCTGGATCTCACCATCGTGAACATCGCGATCCCGGACATGATGAACGGCCTGGGTGCCTCGCTGGGCCAGACCCTCTGGGTGGTCAGCGGGTACGCGCTGACGCTCTCGGCTCTGATCATCACCGCCAGCCGGCTCGGCGACCTGTGCGGCCCGCGGAACCTGTTCGCGGTCGGCCTCGCCGTCTTCACCGTGGCCAGCCTGGCCTGCGGACTCGCCCCCACGCCAACGGCCCTGATCGCCGCCCGCGTCGTGCAGGGCCTGGGTGCCGCGCTCCTCACGCCCCAGACGATGACGCTGATCATCGCGGTCTTCCCGGCCGAGCGGCGCGGCACCGCCATGGGCGTCTGGGGCATGGTCGCCGGTCTCGCCACCCTGTCCGGGCCGACGCTGGGCGGCTTCCTGGTCTCCGCCCTCGACTGGCGCTGGATCTTCTTCGTCAACCTGCCGATCGGGATAGCCGCCCTCGTCCTGACCTTGCTCGTCGTGCCCGACATCCGGCCCGGCCGCGCCCACCGCTTCGACCTCACCGGCGTCGTGCTGGCCACCGGCGCCCTGTTCTGTCTTGCCTTCGGCCTGCAGGAGGGTGAGAGCTACCACTGGGGCGCCGGGATCTGGTGGCTGCTCGTCGCCGGGGCAGCGCTCTCCGCCGCCTTCCTGCTCCACCAGCGGCGCCGCCAGGATCGCGAACCGCTCGTCCCCTTCGCCCTGTTCCGCGACCGTAACTTCACCTCGATGACGGCCCTGGTCGGTCTGGTGTCCGTCGCGATGCTCGGCCTGGTCCTGCCCTTCAACCTCTACCTCCAGTCGGTTCTCCATCTCAGCGCGGTCAAGGCCGGTCTGGTGCTCGCGCCGTCATCGCTGGTGTCCATGACCGTCGGCCCGTTCGCCGGACGCTTCGCCGACCGCATCGGCGGCAAGTACCTCCTGCTCACCGGGCTCACCTGCTACGCCGCCGGGATCATCGCCATCGCATACGTCGCCGCACCGGGCGCCGCCTGGTTCGCGTTCGTGCCCGCCACCCTGCTGACCGGCCTGGGCGTCGGCTGCATCATCGCTCCCATGTCCACCGAGGCCATGCGGAACGTGCCACGCCACCTCGCCGGCGCCGCGTCCGGTGTCAACAACACGGTGCGGCAGATCGGTTCGGTGATCGGCGCAGCCGCGGTCGGCGCGCTGTTGCAGGGCCGGCTCGCGGCTGAGCTCGCCACCGGCAAGACCTATGCGGCCGCCTTCACCGCCACCTTGCACACCACCGCGATACTGCCGGTCGCCGTGCTGATCGTGGGCGCCCTGGCCTGCCTCCTGCTGCGGCCCCGCGCCGCGCAGCCGACGGCGGCCGGTGCACCCACCACCGCCGCACAGCCCGCCCCCACGCGCTGACGCGGGGCCCCCGCCACCGCGCTGACGCGGGCCCCCTCCCCGGCGGCAGGCGCTGGCGCGGGGCCCCC
>NZ_JAERUC010000176.1 GCF_016745505.1 Streptomyces silvae
AGCTCCTCGGCCAGCGTCAGGAAGATCTCGATGTCTCGCAGTTCCACCATGTGCCCCCCGGCCTCCATCGATAACTCCGGAGTTATCACACCATGTGAAGCCGGAGATTGTTCGCCCGTTCACCGCCCCGCATCCTGGGTCGGGCTGACAGCCGCGCCTGATCCGGTGGGGGCCGGTCAGGCAGGCGGTAGGGGGCTGGGGCGGTGCAGGGGAGCGCCCCAGCCGACGCGGGACACGAGGGAGACGGAAGAGATGCGGTTGCGGTGCATGGTGGCGGCCGGTGCGGCAGTGCTGGCGCTGGCGGCAGTCAGTGGCTGCGGCGGGAGCGACGAGGGGGGCGGCGTCCCTGCCGACGGTGACGGGCAGTCCGCGGGCAGCGGGGGCCGGCTCATGGACGGTGGAACGGACGGCCACCGCCCGCAGGCCGCCACCATGGCGGACATCGAGACGTTCGTCAGCCAGCGCACCACGTGCACCGATCTGCACATGGAGGACAGGGACTCCGAGAACGAGGACGACCCGGAGGCGGTGGGCGTCGGCAAGCTCTGGGGCATCAAGGAGCGGGGCGTCTGCTGGGGCGATGACCGCAACGGCGTCACGCTCATGTCCGTCGACGACATGAAGAGCTTCCAGACCCAGGCGAAGAAGCACGAGCCGGACGGGTGGTACCTCCTCGGGGAGGACTTCGTCGTCACGGGGGGCAGCACCACGCGGGCCGACCTCAAGGGTTCCGGGATCCTCGCATTCGTCTGCGACGCGGGGGACCCGATCCCCAGTGGCTACAAGAAGGAAAAGGCGCTCGTGGACGGGTGCACGCTGACCGATTTCATCTCCTAGGCCCCGTCGGCCCGGGCGAAGTGGTCGAACTCGCCGGCCACGACACCCTTGGCGAACGCCTCCCACTTCTCCACGGTGGTGGTCACCACCGTGCCGGGGTCCCCGGTCCCACGGAGGTACACGAGCTCCCCGGGGCCGAACGCGATCTCGATCCAGGGCCCGGGGCCCTGCGCGTCCTCGGGGGCGGCGCGGGTCCAGACGAGGCCGGTGGGTACGTCAGCCACGGCCGTGGGTCTCCTTGACGGTACGGAGGAGTTCTGCCCAGGCGGCGGGGGTGGCCCGGAGTATCGCGCCGCTGGGGTCACCGCTCTCGGTGAGGGCGACGGTGCCGTGGTCGGCGGCGATGTGTATGCAGGCTTCGCCCTGGGCGCAGTAGGACGATTTCTGCCAGTCGGACGCGGTCATCTTCTTTCCCTCACAGTTCCTGAGCGATGGCGTGGACGAGGTCTCGCGACTCCTCGGCCGGCAGAGCAGCGGCGTCGAGTCGTTCGAGGAGCATCCGGTACTGGGCCAGCTGAGCCTCGGAGTCGATGAACACCGGACCGTGGGACTGGTCGAGCTGGGCGGTGTCGAGGGCGGGGACGGGCCCCTCCACGTAATACACGGACTGGCCGGACCCCGGGTAGTACGTGGCCGAGAACGGGATCACCCTGATGGACACATGGGAGCGCTCGCTCAGCGCGAGCAGGTGCTGAAGCTGGGCACGGGCGATGCCCGGTCCGCCGAACCTCATGCGGAGGGCGGCTTCGTGAATGACGGCGCGGTACGGGGCCGGGTCATCCCGGTACAGGACGGCCTGTCTCTTCACGCGGTACGAGACCCGGTGCTCGATCTCGGGCGGTGAGATCTCGGGCACCGCCTGCCGGTAGATCTCACGCGCGTGATCGACGGTTTGCAGAAGCCCCGGGACATGCATGCTGTGCGCCGCACGCAGGCCTGTGCCGTGGTGCTCGATCTCGGCCAGATCGAGGAGCTTCGGAGGCAGGATCTCCCTGTACTCCTCCCACCAGCCGCGCTTTCGTTCGCCCGTCATCTCGACCAGGGCCTTGATCAGGGCCTGGTCCGTGCAGGAGTACGTGTGGGCCGCGACCCGTACGCGTTCGGCGCTCACTCCGAAGCGCGCGACCTCCATGTTGCTGAGCTGCCCCGCGCTCGTGCCGAGGAGATCGGCGGCCTGTGTGGTGGTCAGCCCGGCGCGCTCACGCAGCTTGCGCAGTTCCGCGCCGAGCCGCATACGGCGTGCGGTGGGTGCTGCCCTGCCAGCCATCGTGAACTCCCCTGGGGATGAGGTGCGTTGCGGAGCGTCACTCACACGAGTGGTTCCGTTCAAGGATTCCGGTCCAGCGGTGCAAGTAATCCTTGCGAGAACCTAGTCTCTGACCCAGGCCACCCGCCCGGAAGTACCCCGCTCGACGGAGCGGCCTCGTCACCGGGCCGTGCGACACGCACACACCCAACACCCCTCCGTGAACGGAGACTTCCATGGCTCTGGCCACCGTAACGCCGCCCTGGGCGTACACCCTCCAACTTCCGCAGGATCCCCGTGGTCCCGGGATCGCCCGGGCGACCCTGCGGACCGTGCTGACGGTGCACGGGTTGCGGAATCTCGTCGACACCGCCGAACTGCTGGCGAGCGAGCTGGTCACCAACGCCTACCGGCACTCCTCGGGTTCGTACTCGCTCCGGCTGCGCGGGGCCGGGCGGAACCGGGTGCGGGTCGGGGTGTGGGACTCCAGCCCGGAGATCCCGGATCCGTTCGGCGCAGGCGCGGGCCCCGCCAACGTACCCACGGGCCTCGCCGAGCGCGGGCGGGGGCTGTACCTCGTACGGGAGTACGCCGACAGCTGGGGCGCGTACCCGATCCGGGGCGGACTGCCCGGGCAGGGCGGCAAGGTGCTGTGGGTCGAATGCGTGGGGAAACCGGAGTGCCGATGGGGCGAGGTGCCGTAACGGGTGGGCGGGAAGGTGCCGCGCGGCGCAGGCACCTTCCCGCCCCTCGTCGGGCCGAGTCGGGTCAGCCGGTGTAGCGGGCCTCGAACGTCCGGAAGGAGCGCTCCTGGAGCAGCTCCAGCCGGGCCTTCGGGTTCTGGGACGTGAACCGGGCGCAGCGGGCCGAGTCCAGGGCGCGGCACTCCTCGACCGGGCGGAAGCCCTGGCGTACCGGGTCGGAGCGCCACAGGCTGCGGCCGGGCAGGAAGGAGTACTCCAGGGAGGCCCGGGCCAGGTCCTTGAGCTCCGGATAGCCGAGTCCGTACGTACGGGCCGCGCGGCGGTACTCCTGGCCGATGTCACCGCGTGAGACACCGGGGTCGTCGGTGGACAGGACGACCGGGACGCCGTACTTCCGGTAGACGGGGAACGGGTGCTCCTCGCCCTCGACCTGGAGGATCTGCGCGTTGCTGGTGAGCGGTACCTCGACGGCGATCTGGCGGCGTGCCATGTCGCGGGCGAGGCGCTGCCAGCCGTTCTCGTGCACGAGGTCGACGCCGTGGCCGATGCGCTCGGCCCGGCCGGTCCGTACGGCGTCGTCGATGTGGAAGGTGAGGTCCTCGGGCTTCACCAGGCCGGGGACGAGCTCGCCGGCGTGCAGGGTGATGTGGGCGGCCGGGTAGAGCCCGTGCAGGTAGTCCAGCATGCGCATGTGCAGGCGGTAGTCCCGCAGGGAGATCTCGCCGTCCTCCGGCTGGACCAGGTTCACGGCGACGAACCGCTGGTCACGTTCGGCGAGGCGCAGCCCCAGGGCGATCTGGGTGAAGACGCGCTCCGGGGCGCTGTTGCGGGACACCTGGGAGATCCAGCGCACCGTGATGCCGCAGGCCGGGCCGGGGTTGCCGGTGGCACAGCGCGCGGTGTCGCGGAACTCGGCGTCGGCGGTGTCGGCCTCCTGCTTCGCGGTCGCCACCAGCTGGTCCAGCCTGCCGCCGGCGAGCAGCTTGCGGTGCAGGGCGGCCAGGTCGGCGTCCCAGCCGACGTCGGCGGCCAGCTGCTTGGCGCCGTCCGAGGCGGGGCTGACCATGGTCTCCAGATACGACTGGTTCTGCGCGGCGGCGGTGCCCGCCACATCGGCCAGCATCTTGCCGCGGTGCGAGGTCGCGGCGCCGAACTTCCCGAACGTGGCGAAGAAGTGGTCGTGCCCGGACTCGTTCTGCGGGAAGTCCTGCATGGACCAGGCCCGGACGATCCGCTGCCGGAAGGCGGCATCCGTGAGGGCGTCGGCGGCGGGCCGGGTGCCGGTGACACACGGGGGTGCGACGGCGGTCGTCGTGGCGTCGATGCAGAGGCCGTCCTCGGCCGCGAGCTGGATGAGGTACTCGGTCCGTACCGCGCCGGACAGATGGTTGTGCAGGTCACCCCCCTTGGGCAGGTCCCGGTAGAAGCGGGCCGCCTCCTTCGGGTGGGCGTCCGGCCAGGCGGCGGTGCGGGCCTCGGCGGGGGTGGACGTCCGGGGCGGCGGTACGGAGGCGGGGGCGGCGGCGGCCCCGGCCTGGGTTCCGGCGGGCAGTGACGCGGCCAGGGCCGCCGCGGCGAGGCCGGCGGCGGTCAACAACCGGCGGGTACGCGATGAGTTGTGGTGTACGGAGATCACGCCTGCATGATCACGAAGAGCTGCGCGCATGACCCAGGGCCGCGAGGGCGGTGTCCCGTAAACCATCCGTCCGGGTGACGACCGGGCGCCCGGCGCGAGTGGTGTTCAAACGGCGCGGGCCGGTGTTCACACGCGGAGCTCCGGGGGGAATCCGGTCCAGCGCAGCTTTTCCGGGAGGTGGCCCATGTCGTTGACCATGAGCAGGGCGGCGGGCCGGCCGGGGGCGTACCGGATGACGGTCAGCGCCGCGTTGGCATGGTTGAGGCCCAGCCAGCGCCAGGCGGGGGCGTCGAGCGCGTCACGCACCAGCCAGGCGGCCAGGAACGCGTGGGTGACGACCAGTTCGTGGCGGGGCTCCTCCCCGTCCGCCGGGCCGGTGAACAGGGCCATCGCGGTCTCGGCCAGCTCCGGGCCCCGGGCGCGTTCCGCCTCCGGGAACTGCTCGACGAACGCGAGGAACCGGTCCGCCGACTCCTCGGGCAGCTCCTCCCGCCCGGGGGCGTACGGCACGTAGTCCCCGGCCGGCTCCGAGGCCCGCAGGGGGATGTCCGCGCCGAGCTGCTCATGGACCAGCCGGGCGGTCTGCGCGGCCCGGGGGAGCGGGCCGTGGTGGACGGCGGACAGCGGTATGCCCCGGAGCCGCTCACCGAGCAGGGCGGCCTGCCGCCTTCCCTGCTCGGTCAGTTCGGTCTCGTCCGGGGACGCCTGGGCGTGCCGGGCGATGTAGAGGAAGCGGGGTGCGGTGGCGGTCATGGGCGGCCCTTGTCCGGTGGGGTGGTGCGGGTGGGCCGGCCGGACCACCCGCGGATGCCCTGGTGGACGGTGTTCTCCGCGCGGCGGTTCCGGCGGTTCCGGCGGTTCCGGCGGCTCCTGCGGTTCCTGCGGTTCCTGCGGTTTCGGCGGGGGAGGTCAGGGGCGCGGGGCCTGCCGTGCGTCGGCGATGTTCTGGAGGAGGGCGGCGCTGTCGGCGTCCACCGGGTAGTAGGACTCCACCGAGATCTCGTCGAGCGTGATGTCCTGAGGCGTCCCGAAGGTGGTGATGGTGGAGAACAGCCTCAACTCCCCTTCGGGAAGACGGAAGACCATCGACACCGCGACCTCCTCCGACGGCACCCGGGAGCCCGGCCGGTCGGGCTCCTCGCCCGCGAAGAACTCGTCGTACAGGGCCCCCACCACCGTGTCACCGGTCCTGGCGACCTGGCGCGCCAGCCGCGTACGGAGAAAGGAACGGACCTCGGCCCGGTTGACGATGAGCGGGGCGAGGCCGCGCGGGTCGAGCCCCAGCCGCACCAGGTTCACCGGCGGGGCGAGCAGTTCGGGGTCGACGTGGGCGAGCAGGTGCTCGACCGGGGTGTTGGCCAGCACGAGGTTCCAGTGGCGGTCCACGACCAGCGCCGGATACGGCTCGTGGGCCCGCAGGACGCCGGCCACCGCCTCTCGCACGGCCGCCATGTCCGGTCCGTCGAGCGGACGTTCGCGGTAGCGGGGGGCGAATCCGGCGGCCACCAGGAGTCTGTTGCGATGGCGCAGCGGGACGTCGAGCTGGTCCGCGAGCCGGAGCACCATGTCGGCGCTGGGCCGGGACCGGCCCGTCTCGACGAGGCTGACGTAGCGGGGTGAGATCCCCGCGGCGAGTGCGAGGTCGAGCTGGCTCAGCCGTCGGCTGTGCCGCCACTCGCGCAAAAGGCCGCCCACGGTCTCCACGGTGCCGACCCTAGCCCCGCGTACGGACGGGGTCGATGAACTCCGAGTTCATCGACATCCCCTCGCCGTGCGACCACCCTTCTGGACATGAGCACTGACAACAAGAACAAGGTTCTGACCTGCTTGGAGCTGTCCGGCAAGGGCGACTTCGACGCCATGGCGCCGCTTCTGCGTGAGGACTACGTGGACCACGGTCTGCCGTTCCGTACGTCCACCCGGGCGGAGTGGATCGCGGTGGCGCGGGAGCTGCCCTTCCCCGAGATGCAGATCGACATCCGCCGGCTCGTGGCGGAGGGCGACTACGTGACGATGCTCTCGCGGCGCCGCCTGCCCACGGCCGGGCTGGACATCGCGGTGGCCGATGTCTTCCGCCTCCAGGACGGCCTGATCGCGGAGCGCTGGGAGGTCGTCGAACCCGTACCGGCCGCCGACGCGCCGGATCCGGTCGCGGGGCTGTGAGTGGGGCGTCGCGCGTTCGGGTGATGCCGGCGGGGGCCGGTCCCCTTGCGCGGCGGGGACAGGGGCGTTCGCCACCGGTTGGCCCGGCGTGTCGGGGACGCCCGGTTTGACACAGTGCCGCTCCATGATCGAGGAGCGGGGTGAGCGGTATGACCGTGGTGCGGGGGACGAGTGAACCGGCGGGTCCGCCGCCGGGCGGGGGCGACTGCGGCCGGCTGAGGCACAGCGACGGGCCCTGGGTGAAGGCCGCAGGGGGAGCGGACGCCCTGGTGACCCAGCTCGCCCCGGTCCGCTCCGAACTGGCCCTGGCGCACCAAGGGCTCATGGCGGGGGCGGGCCGGCTGACCGCCCTGGCGGAACTGGCTGCCGTACGGGAGTCGTGGGAGCGGCGGATCCAGGCGGCGCGGGGGGAGTGCGGCAGCCTGGCGGCCAAGCTGCGGGACGTTGCACGGACCCAGGGCGCCACGAACGAGGCCGTACGGTCGTCCTTCGCCGCGGTGACGGTCCCGTGCCAGGGGGACGAGCGGTGACGCCTACGCCGGCGCTGACCTGGGTGGAGTTACGTGACCTGAAGTGCGCCGAGCTGGAGGGCGCGGCCGACGGGTGGGGCAAGTCGAGCAACCGGGCCGACGCGGCCCGCGACCGCATCGAGCAGCAGCTGCTCACCGGGCTCCGCGACACGCAGGAGGGCGAGGCGGCGCAGGCGGCGGTCACGCGGCTGCGGCAGCTGGGGCGGAACTTCCAGTACGTCTACACGGAGTGCGGGCTCCTCCGTACGACGCTGAACTCCCTGGCCCATGAGATGAGGACCCAGCAGCGGGCGCTGAAGGAGGCGCTGGACGACGCGGCCGCGCTGAAGTTCACGGTGGGGGCGGACGGCTCGGTGACGTACCCGGCGGCGGGCGAGGCGCTCGTCGACGGCGCGCCGCTGCGGGGCGGCACGGCGACGTCGAACGGGCTGCCGGGGCTGGTGCCGCCCTCGGGCCTGGTCGCCCCGAACCCGAACGCGGCGAAGGCGCGGGACATCGCGGACCGGGTGGCGGGGGCGGTGCGGGCGGCTGCGGAGATCGACTGGCGGTACGCGGGGATTCTGCGCCGGCTGAAGGCGGAGGAGGGGCTGAAGGTCCCGGACGCCACGTGGCGGGACGCGGCGGGCGACGCGGCGGCGGTCCGGGACGCGGCGGGGGCGTACCTCAAGGACGCGATCCCGCACGACGCGTCTCCGGCGGAGCGGCGGGACTGGTGGGCGGGGCTGACCCAGGAACAGCGCGAGGAGTACCTCGCGGTGTACCCGGACCAGATCGGGAACCTGGACGGGATCCCGGCCCTGACCCGCGACGCGGCCAACCTGGACAACCTGCGGCTGCTGATCGGCGAGCTGGAGGGCCGGGACGACGAGAGATCGGCTACGCGGCTGGCGGGGCTGCGGGAGATCGACCGGCAGCTGGGGGCGGGTACGCAGCCGCCGATGTTCCTGCTCGGCATCGGGGACGAGGGGAACGGCCGGGCGATCGTTTCGTTCGGCAATCCGGATACGGCGAAGAATGTGGCGGCGTATGTGCCGGGGCTGAACACGTCGCTGGATGAGGACTTTGCGACAAACGATCTGAAGCGCGCCCGTGACACGGCGATCGGGGCTCGGTATCACGACCCATCCAGTGCGGCGATTGCGTGGCTCGGGTACGACGCTCCGCAGGCAATCGACGGCCTCGGAAGCGCCGCTGTAGCCCTTGACTGGCGGGCGATGGAAGGGGGCAAAAGCCTGAATGAGTTCACTGCGGGGCTGTCTGCGACGAATGAGAATAGCGACCCTCATCTGACCGCGATCGGTCACTCTTACGGGTCGCGAACCGTAGGAGCAGCAACACAACAGGGCGACGGCATTCCGGGAGTTGACGACATCGTTCTGGTAGGTAGCCCCGGGGTGGGGGTAGATCGCGCTGAGGACCTTGGAGTGGGCAGCGATCACGTATTCGTCGGGTCAGCGGAGAACGACGTGGTCACCACGGTGCCGTCGAAGCGGGAGGTGGTTGTTGGTGCCGCACTCAGGCCACTCGCTCCGTTTGGTGTAGACGCGGGTGATATTGCTGACCCCGGCAACGATGACCTCTGGTTCGGAAAGGACCCGGCGAGCGAGGCATTCGGGGCCAAGCGTTTCCGTGTCGATGACGGCCCGGGGCTCGTAGGACCCGTTGGCCCGTCAATTGCTGCGCATTCTCAATACTTCGACCCGAAGAGGGATGCGGCGTCAGCGTCGAATATTGGACTTATCGTGGCGGGGCGCTCGAGTAAAATCAGCAGTCAGGAGTACCGGTGATGCGCGGGGTCATTCAATCTAGTGCCGTTCTGGCAGGGGCTGTGGTTCTGGTCGGTTGTGCGGGGGGTGCGAGCTATCTGGGCGGGAGTGAAAAGCCTGAAATGAATATGCAGGAAGCGGCAGAGCGGTCCGATAGGATTTTGGACGACGTTTTTGACGCTGTTCGTCCGGAGGTCCGGTGGATTCATGGCCCCACTACCACCGGAAGCTGCGACGTAACCAGGAGGCGGGCGGTGATGACCATCGTGTCCGCCGAACGCAGAGGCAACTTTCTGGGCGTAGTTGACCGTTCTTGGCGAAACAGCGGATATCGGATGAAATCCATCAACAATGATCCGGATGTGCCCGCAATCTTTGCCCAGACCGAGGATGGGTTCGGCGTCAGCCTGATCGTGGGAGGTGAAGGGCAGGTGTTCTTCGAGGTCGACAGCCCCTGCGTCGAGAAGTCGGAGGTCGCCGAGTCCACCACCAAGGCCACCGCGCCCACCTACGAGGGCATGGAGAACATCCCCCGCCCCAACGTCCGCTCGCCCTTCTGGTCCGCCGGCGCCCCCTGACCCCCCGCAGCCGCCCCTGACGCCCCCTCATGCCCCCACCCACCCGTACACACCAGCGAATCGCCACGTGAACCGCGCCCGAATGGGGGATGGTTGAGGCGTGCGGAAATACTGGGTGTTCGTCTGCGGTGGGATCGGGCTGGGCCTGTGCTTCATCGCCCTGCTCGTCGTCGGTACGTACTCCGCCGCCGCCGGGATCGCCGGGGCGGCGAGTGGGGCCGTCGGGCTGGCCAAGGGGGCCGTGCCCGCGCGGTACCAGCCACTCGTGGAGAAATGGGGCAATCTCTGTCCCGCCATCAACCCCGCTCTCCTGGCGGCCCAGTTGTACCAGGAAAGTGGCTGGAATCCGCGCGCCCAGAGCCCCGCCGCCGCGCAGGGCATCGCGCAGTTCATCCCCGGCACCTGGGCCTCGCACGGCATCGACGGGGACAAGGACGGCGACCGGGACGTGTGGGATCCCGCCGACGCGATCCCCTCCGCCGCGTCCTACGACTGCGAGCTCGCCGGGTACGTCAAGAAGGTGCCGGGCGACGCGACCGACAACATGCTCGCCGCCTACAACGCGGGCGCCTACCGCGTGATCCAGTCGGGCGGGGTGCCCGCGATCAGCGAGACGCAGAACTACGTCAAGATCATCCGTTCGCTGGAGAAGAGCTTCGCCAAGCCGGTCGGCCGGGTGCAGCCCTCGCAGCAGGCCGCCGGGGCCATCTACTTCGCGCAGAAGAAGCTGGGTACCCCCTATCTCTGGGGCGGCAACGGCACGGCGGACCAAGGGGGCAGGTTCGACTGTTCCGGGCTGACCCAGGCCGCGTACCGGACGGTCGACATCGAGCTTCCCCGGGTGGCCAACGACCAGTACAACGCCGGCCCGCATCCCTCGCGGGACGAGCTCCTCCCCGGTGATCTGGTGTTCTTCTCGGACGATCTGAACAACTCGCGGGCCATCCACCATGTGGGTCTCTACGTCGGTGGCGGCTACATGATCAACGCTCCGTACACCGGTGCGGTCATCCGGTTCGACAAGATCGACACCCCCGACTACTTCGGTGCGACCAGGGTCACGAAGGACGGTGCCGCGGCGCTTCCGACCGCGCTCCCGGAAAGCTGACGACCAGTCGGCCGTGGCCGGAACTCTCCGTGAAGCCCGGGCCCTGAGCTGCGACGATGAGTCACTCTTCGATAACGTCATGGTGATCATTCGGTGGAGAGCGGAACGCGGAGAGCCGGCAGGCCGTTCCCTGGACTGGGACAGCATGCGCAGATGACCGAGCGTGACTGCCCAGACCAGTCGGACGTGACGGCATCATGGCGTGACGCGGCACTGAATCCGCACCGACCACGGGGGTCAGACCAAGGCGACGCACGCCGTTGTGCGTCGCAGCAGCAGACAAGACAAGGGGCCGCGGCAGATGGCTGGACTCGCACTCGATGGGTCGAACCCCGACGTCAGCCTGCTCTACGACATCAATGGGCTGGCGAAGGCCGCTCCGACCTGGTTCGACCGGGTCATGGAGTTCGTCGGTGAATTCGGGATCATGTTCGGCATGGTCCTGGCGGTCCTGTGGTGCTGGTGGAGCGTACGCCGACGCGGGACGACCGAGGACTCGGTGACGGCGGTTGCCGGGCTCGTGTGGGCACCGCTCGCCGCCGGGATCGCGTTGCTCATCAACATCCCGATCCGGGGCTTCGTGGAGCGGCCGCGTCCGTTCTTCGACCACAAGGGGCTCGAGGTCCTGGTGGCGGGCAAGACGGACTTCTCCTTCGTGAGCGACCACGCGACGATGGCGATGGCGATCGCCGTGGGGCTCTTCGTGGCCAACCGGAAGTTCGGGCTGGTGGCGATCGGACTGGCGCTGCTGGAGGGCTTCTGCCGCGTCTACATGGGCGTGCACTACCCGACCGACGTGATCGGCGGCTTCGCCCTCGGCACGGCCGTGGCGCTGCTGCTCGCCCCGCTCGCGATGATGCTGCTGACGCCTCTGGTGGGGGCCGTGGCCCGCGCCGGTGCGGTCGGCAGGCTCGTCCGCTCCCGCACCGTGGTCGCCTCGGCCGACGGACGGGGTGACGCCCGGGGGATCCCCGAGCCGAGCCCGGGTTCCGGCCGTGGCGGTTCGCCCGGTGAGAGGGATCTCGCCGCGTAGGCGGTGACCGGCGGTTCATGGGGGCGTCCCGGGAAGGGCGCCCCCTTTCGCATGCTCGGGCGTCCCAACCCCCGCGATCCCCGCGCCTGTTCAGCCGTTCCGTTCCCGTGTCTCCCGTGACGGGGCATCATGTCCGGAGACCCGGGGGCGGTGGTGCAGGTGGCCGGTCGGCGGCCGACGCGGCAGGAAGTCAACCGGCGGCACGAACGTACGGGGTTCGTGGGCCGCCGCGGTGAGCTGGCGGTGTTCCGCGAGACGTTCGCGCGCGATCCGGAGGAGCCCGACTTCCCGTTCCTCTTCCATGTGCGCGGCAACGGCGGCGTGGGCAAGTCGACCCTCGTGCGGCAGTGGGAGTCCACCGCCCGCGAGCAGGCCTCCGTCGTGACGGCGTACGTCGATGACGACGTGCACGACGTGTTCGAGGCGATGGAGGCGGTCAGCGCCCGGCTGAGCAAGCAGGGGCACCCGCTGAAGAGGTTCGACAAGCAGCTGGCGACCTACCGGCAGCGCCGGCACCAGGCGGAGAGCGCCGTCCCCGCACCGCAGCCCGACCCCCTGGCCGGCCAGGCCGTCGCGCCCGTACCGGCCGCGTCGCCGTCCAGCATGGTGGCGGCCCAGGTGGGACTGGTCGGCCTGGGCATGGTGCCCGGGGTCGGCGCGTTCGTCGGCGCGGTGGACCCGCAGCAGGTCGCGCTGGGTGCGGACCGGGTGCGGGCGGCCCTCAACATGCGGCTGCGCAGCCATGACGACGTCCAGTTGGTGATGAATCCGGTGGCCGCCCTCGCCCCGGTCTTCCTGGAGGATCTGGCCGAGGTCGCGGAGCGGTGCGAGCGGGTGGTGCTGTTCTTCGACGTGTACGAGCGGACCGGGCCGCTGCTCGACGCCTGGCTGCACGCCACGGTCTTCGGCGAGGAGTACGGGGGCCTCCCGGTCAATGTGCAGGTCGTGCTGTCCGGGCAGCTCCCCCTGGACACCAGGGTCTGGGGCGACCGGCTGGGGCAGGTCACCGAGGTGAGCTTGGAGGTGTTCACCGAGGAGGAGGCGCGCACGCTGCTCACCGCCCACGGGGTCACCGACGAGCCCAGCGTCGAGCTGGTCCTGCGGCTGTCGGGGCGGCTCCCGCTGCTGGTCGACATGCTGGCCCGGAGCGACCCGGGCAGGGGCAGGGGCATGGGCGACCCGTCCGAGACCGCGGTCGAGAGGTTCCTGAAGTGGGAGCCGGACACGGAGCGGCGGGCGGCCGCGCTGGCCTGTGCGCTCCCGCTGCAGATCGACGAGGACATCTACCGCGCGGTCGTCCCGGAGGCCGCCGCCCAGGGCTACGCGTGGCTGCGCGGCCTCGCCTTCGTCTCCCCCCAGGCGGGCCGCTGCCGCTACCACGACGTCGTACGCGCCGCGATGCTGCGCCTCCAGCGGACCCGGTCGCCCGCCCGGTGGCAGCAGGCGCACACCGGCCTGGCCGAGCTGTTCGGGCGGCTGCGGTCGGCGGCGGAGGCGGAGCTGGTCACGGACCCGGACGACCACTGGGCGGACGCGGCCTGGCGGGAGCACCGGCTGAACGAGACGTACCACCGGCTGTGCGCCCATCCCCGTACGGCCCTGCCCGACGCGCTCCGCGAGAGCGCCTGCGCCGTCGACCACGACGTGGCCACGCTGCGTCGCTGGGCGCAGATCATCGGCCGCGCCGGGCTCGACACCGACTCGGCGGCCCTGACCTCCTGGGGGCACCGTCTGGAGGCCGCCGCCGAACAGGAGAGGCCCGCATCGGCCGCGCTGACGCTGATCCTGGGCGCGCCCGAACCGGACGCCGACGGGCGGGCGCTGGTCCACACGATCCGTGCCGCGGAACGCCGGGGCGCGGGCGACGAGGAGGGGGCGCTGGCCGACTGCGAGGCCGCCGTGGCCCTCGCGCCCGGCACGGCCCGGCCCCATGCGGGGCTCGGCGAGACCTACCGGCTGCTGGGCCGGCACGAGGAGGCGGTCGCCGCCTGCACGCGTGCGGTGGAGATCGATCCGCTGTACGTCCTCGCCTACGGCAGCCGTGGTGACGCCTACCGGAACCTGGGGCGCCACGACGAGGCCCTCGCCGACTTCCTCCGTGCCGTGGAGATCGACCCCCGGTACGCCTGGGCGTACGGCAGCCGGGCGCAGGTGTACGAGGCGATGGGCAGGCAGGAGGACGCCCTCGCCGACTACGACCGCGCGACCGAGGTCGACCCTCACTACGAGTGGGCCATCGGCAGCCGGGCGCAGCTCTTCGAGCGGATGGGCCGGTACGAGGAGGCGCTCGCCGACTACGACCGCGCCGTGGAGCTCGATCCGCAGTACGCCTGGGCCTATGCCAGTCGCGCGAGGACGTACGGGACCATGGGCCGGCACGAGGAGGCGCTCGCCGACTACGCGCGGGCCATCGAGATCGTCCCCGGGTACGCCTGGGCGTACGGCAACCGGGCGCAGCTGCACGAGTCCATGGGCCGGTACGAGGAGGCGCTCGCCGACTACGGCCGGGCCGTCGAGGCCCACCCCGGGTACGTCTGGGCGGCCACCAGCCGTGGCGAGCTGTACGAGCGGCTGGGCCGGTACGGGGAGGCGCTCGCCGATCTCGACCGGGCCGTCGGGCTCGACCCGTCCTCCGAGTGGGCCCTGTGCGCCCGCGCCCGGGTGTATCTGCGCCTGGGCCGGCACCAGGAGGCCGTCGCCGACTGCGTACGGACCGTCGAGATCGACGCCGAGGACGGCTGGAACCAGATGCTGTACGCCGTCGCGCTCCGCGTGGCCGGCGACGGCCAGGGGGCGGAAGTGCGCTTCGGGCGGGCCCTGCGCAGCTTCACCGCGCTCGACGAGGGCGGCGGCGAGAAGGCCGTGGACGCGCGCCAGGGCCTGCTCGTCCTGGCCTGCGCCCGGCTCGACACCGATGCCGCGGCCACGCGGTGCGAGGCGCTCCGCGGGATCGGGGAGGAGCTGATCGAGGAGACGGTCGAGGACCTGCTGTTCCTCTCCGAGGCCTTCCCGGAGGCCGGGCCGGGCGTCGAGGCGGCCGTACGGCGG
Organism: Streptomyces silvae; assembly: GCF_016745505.1. GTDB lineage: Bacteria > Actinomycetota > Actinomycetes > Streptomycetales > Streptomycetaceae > Streptomyces > Streptomyces silvae. The sequence continues at coordinate 14,650 of NZ_JAERUC010000176.1, forward strand.
CTGCGGGACTTTCAGAACCCGCGCTAGCCGTCCTGCTCCGGCTCCCCGAGGTGCTCCCGTGCGTCCGCACGGGCCCGGTCGCGGGCGCGCCGGGCGGGTCCTGACCAGCCGCAGGCGCAGCGGGCGAGACAGAACGAACCCCGCTCGACGGTCGTGGTGCTGTGCGCCGGAGCGGGGCTGTCGACGGGGGAGTCCGAGGGGTCCTGATGCACGCGTCCACGGTACTGGGGACGCCGTACGGCGGGTGGCGTGTGGGCCGATCGGCTTCCGGAAGGGTGCCGGTGGCGTGACGAGGTGCTCCGGCCGTCGTTAGGCGAGGCGGGCGGGAACTCGGTCAGGTGTACGTCGTTGGGGGTTGGCAGGCGATGGTGGTGCAGCAGCACAGGTGCGGAGGCGGGGCACTGGCTGTGTTGGCCCTGACTGTCGCAGGCGTGATGACGGTGGGCAGCGGCTGCTCCGGCGCGGGCGGTGACGGCGGCGACGCGGCCGGCGAACGCGTCGCCGGGGGCGCCCCGGCCGGGTCCCCGGCGGCGGTGGTCCGGCGGGCGGCCGAGGAGCTGGCCGACGCGGGCAGCGCCGAGGCGCGTACGTCGATGGAGACCGCGGCCGGCGGGACCCGGGTGACGATCAGGGGCAAGGGGGCGTACGACTTCCGCAGACAGCTCGGCGAGATCGAGGTCGTCCTGCCGAAGGACGCCGCCGGGGCCGAGGAGCACCGGCCGATCACGGAGCTGCTGGCGCCCGGGGCGCTGTACATGAAGAACCGCGGCGCCGGGGTGCCCGACGACAAGTGGGTGCGGATCGACACGACGTCCCTGGAGGACGGCAATCTGGTCACCGGCGGTGTGACCGATCCGACGGCCGCCGCCGAGCTGCTGCGCGGCGCTGCCGAGGTGACGTACGTCGGGCGGACGGAGCTCGCCGGGGTCGAGGTCCGGCACTACCGGGGGACCGCGGACCTCGGGCGGGCGGCGCGGGAGGCGTCGCCGTCCTCGCGCGGGGCGCTGACCGCCGCGGCGAAAGGGTTCAGCACGGACACGGTGCCCTTCGACGCCTATCTGGACGACGACGGCCTGCTGCGGAAGGTGCGGCACCGCTTCACCTTCGCGACCGAGGGGCCGGCGGTGGAGGTGGTCTCGACGCTGCTGCTGTACGGCTTCGGCACCCCGGTGTCCGTGACGCTGCCGCCCGAGGCGGACATCTACACGGGCCGGGTCCAGCAGGGCGGGGGTGGCCCGGAAACGCCGTAGGGAGGGGGCCGAAATGGTCCTTCCGTGCCATGCGCGGTGTGTGCCGCGCTCCCTACGCTAGGGAGTCGGTGCGCCAGGAGTCGGCGACAGCAGAGAGAGGTGACGCAGGTGGTGACGCTCAGCGCTCCGAACGCTCAGGACTGTGTGGCCCTCGCCGAGATCGAACTGTGCGGCGAGCTCATGATCGCGGCGGCGGACGCGCTCGAGGACCGGCTCAGTCCCGACCGTATCGACGAGGTGCTCAACGTCGGGGTGGAGCCCACCGAGCCGGTGCCGACGATTCCCCGGCAGGGCCGCCACCGGGGATGACGAGGTGAGTTGTCCCTCGCCCGGCTTTTCCTCCTCCGGCTTTCCGCCGGCCGCCGTCAGGTCCGCAGGAGCCGGGCGATCGCCTTCGTGGCCTCCTCGACCTTCGCGTCGATCTCCTCGCCGCCCTTGAGCGCGGCATCCGCGACACAGTGGCGCAAATGCTCCTCCAGGAGCTGGAGCGCGAAGGACTGCAGGGCCTTCGTGGAGGCCGAGACCTGGGTGAGTATGTCGATGCAGTAGACGTCCTCGTCCACCATCCGCTGGAGGCCGCGGATCTGGCCCTCGATGCGGCGCAGCCGCTTGAGGTGCTCGTCCTTCTGGTGGTGGTAGCCGTGGATACCGCGGTCGTGGTCGGTGACGACCGCTTCCGTACCGGCTGCGTCGGCGGCCTCGGTGGTGGTCATGGGGTCCTCCCGTTGTCCTCGTGGCCTGCGGTGAGCGTGCCGTTCTGTGCCGTCTGTATACCCCTGCCGGGTATATCGTACCGAATCCAGCCGAAACGTGACCGGGGGGCCGTGCTGATCACTGTGCCCGATGCGCGACACTGAAGAACGCCGGTTAGCCGTGGCCGGATGATGCGCCTAGCATCAGCCTGACCGAATCCAAAGCACCCCGAGGACCCCACGTGCGCTTTCGTCTGACCCCCAGGGAGACGAGCTTCTACGACATGTTTTCCGCATCCGCGGACAACATCGTCACGGGCTCGAAACTCCTGATGGAACTGCTCGGGGCGGATTCTGCCTCCCGAGTCGAGATCGCGGAGCGTATGCGGGCAGCGGAGCACGCGGGGGACGATGCCACCCACGCGATCTTCCACCAGCTGAACTCCTCCTTCATCACGCCGTTCGACCGCGAGGACATCTACAACCTCGCGTCGTCGCTCGACGACATCATGGACTTCATGGAGGAGGCCGTCGACCTGGTCGTGCTGTACCAGATCGACGAGCTCCCGAAGGGTGTCGAGCAGCAGATCGAGGTCCTGGCCAGGGCGGCGGAACTGACCGCCGAGGCCATGCCGAGCCTGCGGACCATGGACAACCTCACGGAGTACTGGATCGAGGTCAACCGTCTGGAGAACCAGGCCGACCAGATCCACCGCAAGCTGCTGGCGCACCTATTCAACGGCAAGTACGACGCCATGGACGTGCTGAAGCTCAAGCAGATCGTGGATGTGCTGGAAGAGGCGGCTGACGCGTTCGAGCACGTCGCCAACACGGTGGAGACCATCGCGGTCAAGGAGTCCTGAACCTCGTGGACACCTTTGCGCTGATCGTGACCATCGGCGTCGCGCTCGGCTTCACGTATACGAACGGCTTCCACGACTCGGCGAACGCCATCGCCACCTCGGTCTCCACCCGGGCGCTGACCCCGCGTGCGGCTCTGGCGATGGCCGCTGTGATGAACCTCGCAGGCGCCTTCCTGGGCCAGGGAGTCGCCAAGACCGTCAGTGAAGGCCTGATCGCCACGCCCGAAGGCCAGAAGGGGATGGGCATCCTCTTCGCGGCGCTGGTCGGCGCGATCATCTGGAACCTCGTCACCTGGTACTACGGTCTGCCGTCCTCGTCCTCGCACGCCCTGTTCGGCGGCATGGTCGGCGCGGCGCTGGCCGGCGGGACGCTGGTGCACTGGGACGGGGTGCTCGAGAAGATCGTCATCCCGATGTTCCTGTCTCCGGTCATCGGCCTGGTCGTCGGCTATCTCGTGATGGTCGGCATCATGTGGATGTTCCGGAACTCCAACCCGCACAAGGCCAAGCGCGGCTTCCGTATCGCGCAGACGGTCTCGGCGGCCGGTATGGCCCTGGGCCACGGTCTTCAGGACGCCCAGAAGACGATGGGCATCGTGGTGATGGCCCTGGTCATCGCCGATGTCGAGGGCCCGAACGACGAGATCCCGGTCTGGGTGAAGCTCGTCTGCGCGCTGATGCTGTCCCTCGGGACGTACGCCGGTGGCTGGCGCATCATGCGGACGCTCGGCCGCAAGATCATCGAGCTGGACCCGCCGCAGGGCTTCGCCGCCGAGACGACGGGTGCGTCGATCATGTTCGGCTCGGCGTTCCTGTTCCACGCGCCGATCTCCACGACTCATGTGATCACCTCGGCGATCATGGGTGTCGGCGCCACGAAGCGGGTGAACGCCGTGCGGTGGGGCGTGGCCAAGAACATCATCCTGGGCTGGTTCATCACCATGCCGGCGGCGGCGCTGGTCGCCGCGGCGAGTTACGGGATCGTGGTCCTGCTCTTCGGGTGACCCGGTTCGCCCCGGTTTCTTCCCCGCGCCCGCCTGTGCGCGCCTGTGAACACCTGTGAATGGGTCCGCCCCTGCTCTCCTGTGGAGAGCGGGGGCGGACCCTTTCGCCTTGTGGTGGCACCGCCATGCAGCACCCCAAGGCCGTAGGGGGGTTATCCGAAGCGGCCGGAGATGTAGTCCTCGGTCGCCTGGACGGACGGGTTGGAGAAGATCCGCTCCGTCTCGTCGATCTCGATCAGCCGGCCGGGCTTGCCGACCGCCGAGAGGTTGAAGAACGCCGTACGGTCCGAGACGCGCGCCGCCTGCTGCATGTTGTGCGTCACGATCACGATCGTGAAGCGCTCCTTGAGCTCGCCGATCAGGTCCTCGATGGCGAGGGTCGAGATGGGGTCGAGCGCGGAGCAGGGCTCGTCCATCAGCAGCACCTCGGGCTCGACCGCGATCGCGCGGGCGATGCACAGGCGCTGCTGCTGGCCGCCGGAGAGGCCGGAGCCCGGCTTGTTCAGGCGGTCCTTGACCTCGTTCCAGAGGTTGGCGCCCCGGAGCGACTTCTCGACGATCTCCGACAGCTGGTTCTTGCGGTACGAGCCGTTCAGCCGCAGGCCCGCCGCGACGTTGTCGAAGATCGACATCGTCGGGAAGGGGTTCGGGCGCTGGAAGACCATGCCGACCGTGCGGCGCACGGTGACGGGGTCGACCCCGGAGCCGTACAGGTTCTCGTCGTCCAGCAGCACCTTGCCCTCGACGCGGCCGCCGGGGGTGACCTCGTGCATGCGGTTCAGGGTGCGCAGGAAGGTGGACTTGCCGCAGCCGGAGGGGCCGATGAAGGCGGTCACGGAGCGGGGCTCCACCGTCATCGAGATGTCCTCGATGGCCTTGTGGGAGCCGTAGTAGGCGGTGAGTCCGCCGATGTCGATGCGCTTGGCCATGTGGATCACTGCTTCTTTCGGGTCGCTGATGGCCGCGTCAGCGACCGGTCTTCGGGGCCTTCCAGCGGGCGATGCCGCGGGCCACCAGATTGAGGATCATGACGAAGGCGATCAGGACCAGGGCTGCCGCCCAGGCGCGGTCGTAGGACGCGGCCTCGCCGATCTTGTACTGCTCGTAGATGTAGAAGGGCAGCGAGGACTGGGCGCCTTCGAAGGGGTTCGTGTTGATCAGCTGGCTGCCGAAGACCAGCAGGATGATCGGGGCCGTCTCCCCGGCGATGCGGGCGATGGCGAGCATGACGCCGGTGGTGATGCCGCCGATCGCGGTGGGCAGGACCACCTTGAGGATGGTGCGCCACTTCGGGATGCCGAGGGCGAGGGAGGCCTCGCGGAGCTCGTTGGGGACGAGCTTGAGCATCTCCTCGGTGGAGCGGACCACGACGGGGATCATCAGGATCGTCAGGGCCAGCGCGCCCATCAGGCCGGACGGCTCGATGCTCGCGATCAGCATGATCGACAGGATGAAGAGACCGGCCACGATGGACGGGATGCCCGTCATGACGTCGACGAAGAAGGTGACGGCCTTGGCGAGCGTGCCCTTGCCGTACTCGACCAGGTAGACGGCGGTCAGCAGACCGACCGGAGCGGAGATGACGGTGGCGATCCCGACCTGCTCCAGGGTGCCGATCAGCGCGTGGTAGACGCCGCCGCTGTCCTCGGAGCCGAGGACCCCGGCCATCGAGTGGGTGAGGAAGTACCCGTCGAGTCGCTCGGCGCCCCGGCTGACCGTGGTCCAGAGCAGCGAGGCGAGCGGGACGACGGCGACGAGGAAGCAGACCCAGACGACGCTGGTGGCGAGGCGGTCCTTGGCCTGGCGCTTGTTCTCGACGGCGGTCGTCACGACGTACGAGATCGCCAGGAAGAGCAGGGCCGAGATCAGGCCCCACTGCACACGGCTCTGCCAGCCGGCGGCCAGGGAGATCCCGACGCCGAGCACGACCGCCACGGCGGCGAAGCCGAGCGGGGCCCAACGGGGGAGGCTGCGGCTGCTGAGGCTTCCCTTGCGGGGTTCCGGCGCGGTCTGCGGACGCGTGTCCTGCACGTCGGTGGTGGTGGCGTTGCTCATGCGTTGGCCCCCGAGTACTCCTTGCGGCGGGCGATGATGAGCCGGGCCGCGCCGTTGACCAGCAGGGTGAGGACGAAGAGGACGAGGCCCGAGGCGATCAGGGCGTCCCGCCCGAACTCGTCGGCCTCGCCGAACTTGGCCGCGATGTTCTGGGCGAAGGTCCCGCCGCCCGGATTGAGCACGTGCAGCGAGATGAGGAAGCTCGGCGACAGGACCGTGGCGACGGCCATCGTCTCGCCGAGCGCCCGGCCCAGGCCCAGCATCGAGGCGGAGATGATGCCGGAGCGGCCGAAGGGCAGCACCGAGAGGCGGATGACCTCCCAGCGGGTGGCGCCGAGGGCGAGCGCGGCTTCCTCGTTCATCTTCGGGACCTGGAGGAAGACCTCGCGGCTGACGCTGGTCACGATCGGCAGGATCATGATCGCGAGCAGGACGCCCACGGTGAAGAGCGAGCGGGCGACGCCTACCTCGGTCTTCTCGAAGAGGTAGGTCCAGCCGAAGAACTGGTCGAGCCAGAGGTTCAGGCCCTCCATGTACGGGACGAGGACGAGGGCACCCCAGATGCCGTAGACGATGCTGGGCACCGCGGCGAGCAGGTCGACCACGTAGGCGAGGGGGGCGGCCAGCTTGCGCGGCGCGTAGTGCGAGATGAACAGGGCGATGCCGACAGCGACCGGGACCGCGATGACCATCGCGATGATCGAGCTGACGACCGTGCCGAAGAGCAGGACCGCGATGCCGAAGACCGGCGGGTCACCGGCCGGGTTCCAGTCGAAGGTGGTGAGGAAGTTGCCCTCGTCCTGCGAGATCGCGATCACGGAGCGGTAGCTCAGGAACACGGCGATCGACGCCATGATCACGAGCAGCAGGATGCCCGAGCCGCGGGAGAGGCCCAGGAAGATCTTGTCGCCGGCGCGCCCGGTGGACTTGGGGCGGCCGCGCGTGGCCGGCGGAGCCGGCGGTATGTCGAGCGGTGTCGTGGAAGCCATGGTCTTTCCGGTCTGTGTGGGGGAGCGGACGGCTCCCCTGGCGGCGGTGCACCGGATGGGTCGGGCGGTGGGGGCCGGTCCGGAGGGGTGCGCCGGACCGGCCCGCCTGTGCGTGCCTGTCGTGCGGTTCGGGCTACTTGAGCCCGGCGATCGCCTCGCGGACCTTGGAGTTGATCGCCTCGGGGATCGGGGCGTAGCCGGCGTCGGTGAGGACCTTCTGGCCGTCCGCGGAGGCGGTGTAGCTCAGGAAGGACTTGACGGTGCCGAGGGTGTCGGCCTTGTTGCCGGTGTCGCAGACGACCTCGTACGTCACGAGGACCAGCGGGTAGGCGCCTTCGGCCTTCGTGGTGTAGTCGAGGTCGAGCGCCAGGTCCTTGCCGGTGCCCTTGACCTTGGCGGCGGCGATGGCCTTGGAGGCGTTCTCCGAGGTGGCCTCGACCGGGGCGGCGCCACCGGTGTTGATGTCGACGGTGGTGATGTCCTGCGACTTGGCGTACGACAGCTCGAAGTAGCCGATGGAGCCGTCGACGGCCTTCACCTGGCTGGCCACACCGGAGGAACCGGAAGCGGCCTGGCCACCGGGGGCCGGCCACTTCTTCTCGGCCTCGTACTTCCAGTCGGACGGGGCCGCGGCGGCGAGGTACTTGCCGAGGTTCTGCGTGGTGCCGGAGTCCTCGGAGCGGTGGAAGGCCTGGATGTCCTTGGCCGGCAGCTTGACGCCCTCGTTGAGCGCGGCGATCGCCGGGTCGTTCCACTTCTTGATCTTGCTGTCGAAGATCTTGGCGAGCGTGGGGGCGTCCAGCGTCAGCTTGTCGACGCCCTCGACGTGGAAGCCGACCGCGATCGGGCCGCCGACCATCGGGAGGTTGATGCCCTGGCCGGTCTTGCAGATCTTCTTCGACTCGGTGACCTCTTCGGGCTTCAGGGCCGAGTCCGAGCCGGCGAAGCCGACGGTGCCCTGGTTGAACGCGACGATGCCCTCACCGGAGGACGAGGAGCTGTAGTTGATCTCCACGCCGGAGCAGGCGGCCATGTAGTTCTTGACCCAGAGGTCCATCGCGTTCTTCTGGGCACTGGACCCGGAGGCGCGCAGCTGGCCCTCGGCGCCGTCGCACTTGATGTTCGACGCGGCGGCGCTCGTCTTGCCGCCCTCCGCCTCGGCACCGGTGTTGTCGTCCGAACCGCACGCCGTGAGGACCAGGGCGCCGGAGACGGCGAGGGCACCGAGCGCGGTGGCACGAAGCCGGTTCTTGCGCTGAAGCTTCACTTTCGGGGTGTTCCTTCCAGGAGCCGCCGCGGCTGGTGGGGACGAGGCGGCGTGCGATGAGGAGTGGTGCTGCGGCTTGGCGCCGTGCACCTGGTACGTCTGAAATTAGGCAGAACAGGTGAAGCGGCCTACGGGGGAGAGTGAACGGAGGGTGAACCGTGTCGGGCGGGCTGGTTCCGGCATCCTCAGAGGTGGTGCGGGCGGTTCTCGAGGAAGGCGTCCAGCTGGACGCGGTCGCCGGGGCGGCTCAGGCGGGCGCGGGCGGCCTCGGGGGAGAGCCAGGCCAGCTCGTCGACCTCGTCGTTGGGCGCGAACGTGCCGTCCGTCGCCTCGGCGGCCCAGTAGCTGACCTCTTTGGGCCGCCCGTTCGCCAGGTACAGGGCCGTGGGCAGCGTGGCGCCCGGCACGCAGTGGTGGCCCGTCTCCTCCAGGACCTCGCGCAGGGCGCCCTCCAGGGCGGTCTCACCGCGCTTCAGCTTGCCCTTGGGGTAGGACCAGTCGTCGTAGCGGGGCCGGTGGACCAGGCAGATCTCCAGGCCGGCGCCGTCCGGGGTGCGGCGCCACAGCACGCACCCCGCCGCCCGTACGGGCGTCCCGCTCATGGCGCGGTCACGGCCGCCGCGTACGGCCAGCTCTCCCGGAACACGGCGCGCGCCGCCTCCACCTCGTGCCGCTGGTCGGCGTGGAGCACCCCCAGGGCGTACGCCGTCGCCGGGGCGATGCGCGGGGTGCGGGCCGCCGCGGCCGCGGCCGCCGCTGCCTCCGCCGCGTCCCGCTGGAGGTCCAGGGCGTGCCCGGGCCCGGCCAGGGCCGGATCGGGGGCGCCGCGCAGCATCTCGTACGCGTACCGGTGGAGCCGCAGGAGCAGCCGGGCCTGGTGCCAGAGGGCGTCGTGGGCCTCGTTGTACGGCTCCGCCGCCTCGTCGGGCGGGAGCGCGGCCACCGCGTCGAGCATCAGCTGCTCGGCCAGCCCGGCCGGGGCGTGCAGCACCCCCTCCACGGGGTCCGCCGCCGAGGGCGACAGGGGGACCTCGGAGGCGAGCAGCGCGACGGCGTCGGCGACGGCGTGGAAGCGGGAGGAGCCCAGCGCCTGGAGCGCCGCCGAGTGGGCGCGGGTCCGGGCGAGGGTCAGCCGGCGCTCCAGGAGGGCTCCGGCGCGGGCGGCACCGACACCGAGCGCGGCCCGCTCCTTGTCGCCTCCGTCCCCGTTCTCCCCGGTGGCCGTGCGGGCCGCCGGGAGGGAGGAGCCGGAGAGCTGGTGCAGCGCCTCCAGGAGCCGGCCGAGCCGTGTGGCGTACGCGTGCTCGCGGGCCAGGGTGCCGGAGAGCCAGGCGAGCTCGGTGCGGAGCTGGTCGGCCCAGGCGGGGTCGAGTGCCCCGCGGAAGGTGTGCAGCGTGCCGCTGATCCGGCGTGCCGCGTGGCGCAGCGCGCGGGCGGCCTCGTCGGCGCTCCGGGTGCCGGCGTCGGCGGGGGCGCTGTGCTCGCGGTGCAGCCGCAGTCCCCGCAGGAAGCAGGCGGCCTGTTCGCGCAGGTAGGGGGCGAGGACCGCCTCCGCGGAGAGGGTCGCAGTCTGGTGGTCAGGGCGTCGCACGCCGGCGCCTCCGGGCGTCAATGAGCATCTCTTGTACGTGCCGCAGCGGCTGCCCGTCCGCGTCCGTGGAGTGCCGGGTCCAGTTTCCGTCGGGACCCAGGTGCCAGGACGAGGTGGTGTCGGACATGCCTGTTTCCAGGAGCCTGCTGAGGGCGGCGCGATGCGCGGGGTCGGTGACGCGGACCAGGGCTTCGATCCGGCGGTCGAGGTTACGGTGCATCATGTCGGCGCTGCCGAACCACACTTCGGGCTCGCCTCCGTTGCCGAAGGCGAAGACCCGGGAGTGTTCGAGGAAGCGCCCGAGTATCGAGCGGACCCGGATGTTCTCGGAGAGGCCGTCGACGCCCGGGCGGATCGCGCAGATGCCGCGCACCCAGATGTCGATGGGCACCCCGGCCTGGCCCGCGCGGTAGCAGGCGTCGATGACCGCTTCGTCGACCATCGAGTTGACCTTGATGCGTACGTAGGCGGGGCGGCCCGCGCGGTGGTGGGTGATCTCCTTGTTGATCCGGGCGATCAGGCCGTCGCGCAGGGACTTCGGGGCGACCAGCAGCCGGCGGTAGGTCTCGCGGCGGGAGTAGCCGGAGAGCCGGTTGAAGAGGTCGGAGAGGTCGGCGCCGACCTGCGGGTCGGCGGTGAGCAGGCCGAGGTCCTCGTAGAGCCGTGCGGTCTTGGGGTGGTAGTTGCCCGTGCCGACGTGGGAGTAGCGGCGCAGGGTGTCGCCCTCCTGACGCACGACGAGCGACAGCTTGCAGTGCGTCTTGAGACCGACGAGGCCGTAGACGACATGGCAGCCGGACTCCTCCAGCTTGCGGGCCCACTTGATGTTGGCCTGCTCGTCGAAGCGGGCCTTGATCTCGACGAGGACGAGGACCTGCTTGCCGGATTCGGCCGCGTCGATCAGGGCGTCCACTATCGGTGAGTCACCCGAGGTCCGGTACAGGGTCTGCTTGATCGCGAGGACGTCCGGGTCGCCCGCCGCCTGCTCCAGGAAGGCCTGGACGGAGGTGGAGAAGGAGTCGTACGGGTGGTGCAGCAGGACATCGCGCTCGCGCAGGGCGGCGAATATGTCGGGCGCGGAGGCGGACTCGACCTCGGCGAGGTCGCGGTGGGTGCCGGCGATGAACTTGGGGTACTTCAGCTCGGGGCGGTCCAGCGACGCGATGCCGAACAGTCCGGTGAGGTCGAGCGGGCCCGGCAGCGGGTAGAGCTCGGTCTCGGAGATCTTCAGCTCGCGCACGAGCAGGTCCAGGACGTACGGGTCGATGGACTCCTCGACCTCCAGCCGGACCGGCGGGCCGAAGCGGCGCCGCATGAGCTCCTTCTCCAGGGCCTGGAGCAGATTCTCGGCGTCGTCCTCCTCGACCTCCAGGTCCTCGTTCCTGGTGACCCGGAACATGTGGTGGGCGAGGACCTCCATGCCCGGGAAGAGCTCTTCGAGGTGGGCCGCGATGATGTCCTCTATGGGGACGTAACGCTGCGGGGACGCCTCCAGGAAGCGGGTCAGCAGCGGCGGCACCTTGACGCGGGCGAAGTGCCGGTGGCCGCTGACGGGGTTGCGGACGACGACGGCGAGGTTCAGCGAGAGCCCCGAGATGTACGGGAACGGGTGCGCCGGGTCGACGGCCAGCGGGGTCAGCACGGGGAAGACCCGCTGCCGGAAGAAGGTGAACAGGCGGGCCTGCTCCTTCTCGGTCAGCTCGGGCCAGCGGACCAGCTGGATCCCCTCGTCGGACAGGGCGGGCGCGACGTCCTGCTGGTAGCAGGCGGCATGGCGGGCCATGAGCTCGCGGGAGCGGGTCCAGATCAGGTCGAGGACCTCGCGCGGCTGGAGTCCGGACGCGGACCGGGTGGCGACACCGGTGGCGATACGACGCTTGAGCCCGGCGACCCGGACCATGAAGAACTCGTCCAGGTTCGAGGCGAAGATCGCGAGGAAGTTAGCCCGTTCGAGGAGCGGTGTGGCGGGGTCCTCGGCCAGCTCCAGAACACGTTCGTTGAACGCGAGCCAACTGCGCTCCCGGTCGAGGAACCGGCCCTGCGGCAGCTCGTCGCCGTCGCCGTCGGGCTCGTACGCGTCCGGGTCGTTGTCCAGATCGGGGTCGAGGTCGGCGGCTGTGGACAGGCCTGCGGGTACCGCGCCGGCGACCGCGTGCGGCCGGTGGGCGGCGAGGGAGCCGACCGACGGCTGGGCGGGCTGGACCGGGACCTCGGAGCTGGGCTGCTGGCTCATGGACCTATTCTTCCGCGCGTTCGGCTCCTGAGGCGCGTCGGAGCCCGTAAAGATCGCGGGAGAGGCGGAAGTGGCCCCTGGACCGGGGCCGCTCCCGTTGCGGGGGGTGGGCACAGCTGGCTGCATCCCGTGAGGGTCGCAAGCCCGTCTGAATGGCCGGTAACGGTGACATGACATACAGGGAGCGGTGTGGCTGCGGTGCGTATCCGGTGCTCACCGTCGGTGAACCCCCTGCCCGGACTCCCCCCGGGGCCCGGGCAGGGGTGGTCGGGTCAGCCGTGCAGGCGGCGCAGGACGCGGAAGGCGAGTGCGAGGGCCAGTGCGGCGAGGGCGAGCAGGATGCCGGTCTCGACGAGCTGGAGGGGCCAGAAGTGGGACTGGGGGTGGTAGTCGAGGTAGGCGCCGGTGACGTCGTGGTCGGCGAGGCACCGGGCGTAGTCGGCCGACGAGACGGACCGCGCGCACAGGTCCTCCGGCAGTCGTGCGCCGCCGCTGGTGAGGTGTCCGGTCTCCACCCACCAGATGTTCTCCTGGACGTCCAGGGTCCGGCCGGTCACCGTGTCCCGGGGCCAGAGCAGGCCGCGCCGGTAACTGAGGAGAGCGACCACCGCGCCGGTGACGAACCCGGACACGGTCAGGGCGAGGAGGGTGCGACGGACCAGGAGGCCGGTGAGCGCTCCGACGGCCAGGCCGAACAGGGGGTGGACGAGAGGCAGGATGCCCGTGCCCGCGAAGACCAGCGCGGCGTGCCACTCGTACGGGTAGGGATTGTCCGAGTAGGACTGCGCCCACCGCAGTGCGGACGCCAGCACGGCCGTACCGGCCAGCAACAGCACGGTCGGCACCGCCAGCTTGGCGGCGAGCCAGTGGGCCGGCGACACGGACTGGGTCCAGGCCGTCCTGAAGGTGCCGCTCTCCATCTCCCGTGCGATCAGCGGTCCGGCGACGAAGGCGCCGACCAGTACGGGCAGTACCGTCAGGGCGAAGGCACCTTGACCGAAGATGCTCCGGTACATGTACATGCTGTCCAGGTAGCTGCGGGCCGTCACGTCGCAGTCCCGGCCCGCGCCTCCGTCCACCGGGCAGCCGCTCGCCCCGAACACCTCGGCGACATGGGACGACCGCAGTGCGACGGCGACCAGGACGAGTACGGCCAGGGCGGCCAGCCCTCCGGCGATCCACAGCGTCCACCGGTGCTGGCGTACGACGACGCGGGCCGGGCCGCGCAGCGTGGTGAGGGTGCTCATCCCGCGGCCACCTCCTCGCGGGCGTGCGCGCTCGGCGTCAGCAGCGGCGGTGCCTCCGGCGAGCGGAGGTGGGCGAGCAGCAGCTCCTCCAGGGAGGGTTCCGTGACGTCCCAGTCGGCGGGGTCCACCGGGCCCTCCTTCCTGACCAGCGCGGTGAGCTGACGTCCCGTCGTGCGCGATTCGACGACGGTGTGCGGGGCGAGGTCGCGGGCCTGGCCGGTGACCAGGGCGTGCGCGGCGACGATGTCGTCGCTCTCGCCGCCGAGCCGGACCCGGCCGCCGTCCACGAACAGGAGGTAGTCGCAGGAGCCTTCGAGCTCGGTGAGGATGTGTGAGGACATCACGATGGTGGTGGCGTTCTCGGCGGCCTCGGCCATCAGGATGCCCATCAGCTGGTGCCGGGCGAGCGGGTCGAGGTCGGCCATCGGCTCGTCCAGCAGCATCAGTTCGGGCCGCTTGCCCAGCGCGAGCGCGAGGGCGAGCCGGGTCCGCTGCCCGCCGGAGAGGGTACGGACCTTCGCGTCCTGCGGGAGCGGTCCGGCGACCCGGTCGGCCGCCTCGCGGTCCCAGGTGGCCGGGTTGAGCTCGGCCCCCGCCCACAGGGTGTCGGCCACGGTGAGCTGCGGATACAGCGGCTTGTCCTGGGAGACGTACGCGATGCGGGACCGCGCCTCCCCGGGGCCGGTGCCGAGCACGCGCAACGAGCCCTCGGTGGGCCGGAGCAGGCCGGCGGCGAGGCCGAGCAGCGTGGACTTACCGGCTCCGTTGGGCCCCACGAGGGCGCAGACCCGCCCTGCGGGCAGCCGGAACGAGCAGTCGCGCAGCGCCCACCCGCGCTTCCGTCCGTACGTCATGCCGAGGCCGTTCGCCTCGATCGCGGCACCGGTCATCAGTGCTGGTCCCCCTTGAATGTGCTGTCCAGTACGTCGGTGAAGAGCGCGCTCACGTCGTCCTTGTCCAGTCCCGCCGCGCGGGCCCTGCGGGTCCACTCGGCGAGTTCGGCGCGCAGGGGCGCGTCGGTGGTGACCGCCGCGCTGCCGAGGGTGCGGCGGACGAAGGTGCCGAGGCCGCGGCGGGCCTCGACGAGGCCTTCGCGTTCCAGCTCGCGGTAGGCCTTGAGCACGGTGTTCGGGTTGATCGCCGTGGCCTCGACGACCTCGCGGGCCGTGGGCAGCCGGTCGCCCGGCTCCAGCACACCGAGGCGGAGCGCCTGCTTGGTCTGCTGCACGATCTGGAGGTAGGTGGCGACGCCGCTGCGTCGGTCGATGCGGAATTCGACCGCTGCGGACTCTGCCATGTGCACCACCCTTTCACTAATTGAGTAGTGAAAGGGTGTCGGAAAGAAGGGGCGGCGTCAAGTGACGCCGCCCCTGGGGGTGTTGGTGCTGCTCAGGACTCCGTGCGGTACATCAGGTCGACCTCGTGCGTGGCGAAGCCCATGCGCTCGTACACCGACAGGGCCGCGGGGTTGTCGGCGTCGACGTAGAGCATCGCCGTCGGCAGGCCCCGCGAGGCCAGGTGGCGCAGGCCGATCGCGGTGAGCGCCTTGCCGAGCCCGCCGCCCTGGGCGTCGGGGCGGATGCCGACGACGTAGACCTCACCGAGCTCGTCCTCGGCGTGCACCTTCGTCCAGTGGAAGCCGATGAGCTCGCCGTCGCGCTCGGCGAGGAAGAAGCCCTCCGGGTCGAACCAGGGCTCGGCCTTGCGGTCGTCCAGGTCCCGCTGGGTGAGGGAGCCCTGCTCGGGGTGGTGGGCGAAGGCGGCGCTGTTGACGGCGAGCCAGGCCGCGTCGTCCTGCCCCGGGACGAAGGTGCGCACGGTGACGCCCGGCGGGAGCACCGGCTCGGCGATGTCGAGGTCGGTCAACGACCGCCTGAGCTGGCGCAGTTCGCGGAAGAGGGAGAGGCCGAGCACCTGCGCGAGGTGCCGGGCGGCGGACTTGCCGCCGTGCGCCCAGACCCGCAGCCGCTTCCCGGTCGCGGCGAGGAGGGCGGCACCGAGCGCCCGGCCGTGGCCGCGGCCCCGGTGGGCGGGGGCCACGACCAGCTCGGCCGCGGGGGCCTCGACGGGGTCGGTGTCCTCCAGCTGTGCGTATCCGGCCAGCGCGCCGTCGACGGTGAGCAGGAAATGCCGGACGCCCTCGCGGTGCCCGCCCCTCAACTGCAGCCGCCCCTGCTCGGACACGGCCTGCCGGCCGTCGGTCCCGGCGGCCTCGCCGAGGAGGGCGAGGACGGCGTCGGCCTGCTCGGGGGTGAGCGCGTCGAGGGTCTCGATCTCGCGCCCGGGGGAGGGGAGGGGTGCGTCAGTCGTCATGGGTACGAGCGTACGGGGCGGGGGCGGGCCGCCGGGGGCGAAGGCCGCGCGACAAGCGGGCGGGGCGCCGGGGCCGCGACGCGCTGGAAGACCCCGCATCGCCCCGCCGGGCCGGCCTACTGGACTTCGTCGAAGCTGGGGACGGCGTAGCCGGCCTGGGCGGCCGAGAGCTTCACGGTCCGGTAGCCGCCGTCGCCCTTGTCGCCGGCGTACTTGCTCCAGAACTGGCACGTGTCACCGGTGTCGGTGCCCCAGTCGACGGCCTTGGCGGCGGGGAGCTCGTCGCAGGACAGCTTGCTCGCGTCGCTGCGCCCGGACCCGGCGCCGTACCTCTCGTAGAACGCCTGGTACGCGGCCTTCGCGACCAGCAGGCCCTTGTCGGCACGGGCCTTGTAGGAGGTGATGAAGCTGCCCTCGCGGTACGAGTCGCTGATCGTGATCGTGTAGGGGATCTCGGCCCCCTCGTACGTCACGGTGCACCGGCTGACCGCACCGGCCTTCTGCGTCACGCCGTCCGGGCAGGTGGCCGAGGTCTTCCCGGGCACCTTGGTGCCGGACAGGACCGTCTCGCGCAGCCTGTGTTCGATCTGCTCGGTGAACGAAGCTCCCGGGGCGGGCTTCGGGGTGACCTTGAGGCGCTCGTCGCCGCTCTTGACGACGTCCTTCTGCGGGCCGTCGACGAGGACCGCGAGGTCGCCCTCCGGTGCGGACGCGGAGCCGCCCCCGTCGGAGTCGTTGTCGGAGCTGGAGCCGGAGCCGTGGTTCGCGCGCGACTTTCTGTGCGAGCCGCCGTCGTCACCGTCGCCGGAGCTGCAGCCGGCGGTGAGCAGTCCGGCGGCGAGCAGCGCTACAAGAAGCTTTGAATTCCTCATGAGGCGGAGACTAGAGGGACCCTCCGACACGGCTTCGGGCCCGAAACGGCGTCAGGAGCGACCGTTCCGGGCTGGAATGGCGGCATAAAGCGGGGCGATCACGGCCCCTGGCACCGGCTTCGCGGGCGGTGGTGATGGCCTGCCCTCATCGGCCTGTGGCGCGTCTGTCGTCCAACCGTGACAGTGACCATCCGTCAGCCGCCCGTCAGCCGTCCGTCACCGGAGCTCCGGCGGGGATGCGTGGCGGGTGGGATCTGCCGCTTCCTGACCTGGACGCAACCTGCTCGTAACCGCACAACCCTGTCGCGCTACGCGCGTTGACTCTAGGCTGCGGCACGCAGGATCCAGAGACTTGAAGGGGACCGATGTCAGCGACTCCGCAGCATCCACAGAAGAACCGCACGTCCCGGCGGGTGCTCGCCGCCACCGCCGGACTCGTCACCGTAGGGGCGCTCGTCGCCGCGATGCCGGCCGGTGCCCACGACCGGGGCAAGGGCCACGGCCACGGCCACCAGTCCCGCACCGTCGATGTGCAGCTGCTCTCCTTCAACGATCTGCACGGCAACCTGGAGCCGCCGGCCGGTTCGGCCGGGACGGTCAGTGAGACGCAGGCCGACGGCACGGTGACGTCCGTCCCCGCCGGTGGTGTCGAGTACCTCGCGACCTCGCTGCGCACCGCGCGCAAGGGCAACCCGTACTCCGTGACCGCGGCCGGCGGCGACATGGTCGGTGCGAGCCCGCTGCTGTCGGGGCTCTTCCACGACGAGCCGACCATCGAGGCGCTCAACGGGCTCGACCTCGACGTCACGGCGGTGGGCAACCACGAGTTCGACGAGGGGGCCACCGAGCTGGCCCGCCTCCAGAACGGCGGCTGCCACCCGGTCGAGGGCTGCTACGAGAAGGGCAAGAAGTTCAAGGGCGCGGACTTCCCGTACCTCGCGGCCAACGTGACGAGCGAGAAGACCGGCAAGCCGATCCTCAAGCCGTACACGGTCTGGAAGAAGAACGGCGTCAAGATCGGCTTCATCGGGGTGACCCTCGAGGGCACGCCGAACATCGTCACGGCCAACGGCGTCAAGGGCCTGAAGTTCCACGACGAGATCGAGACGGTCAACAAGTACGCCAAGGAGCTGGACCGCCAGGGCGTCAAGTCCATCGTCGCGCTGATCCACGAGGGCGGGGCCCCGGCCTCGGCGTCGTACAACTACGACTGCGACAGCCCCGGGGCCGGTGACGGCATCTCCGGGCCGATCGTGGACATCGCCAAGGGCATCACGCCGAAGGTCGACGCCCTGGTCACGGGCCACACCCACCAGGCGTACGTCTGCACGGTCCCGGACCCCTCGGGCAAGCCGCGCATGGTCACCTCGGCGTCGTCGTTCGGCAAGCTCTACACCGACACGACCCTCACCTACGACCGCCGGACCAACGACATCGTCCGTACGTCGGTGGAGTCGGCGAACCACATCGTCAGCCGGGACCAGGCCAAGGCCACCGACATGACGAAGCTGATCGCCCGCTGGAACACGCTGGCCGCGCCCATCGCGAACCGGCCGCAGGGCTGGATCACCGCCGACATCAACGGCCGCGGCTCCACGGCTCCCGAGAAGCCCCTGGGCAACCTGATCGCCGACGCCCAGCTGGAGGGCCTGGCCCCCGCGGACAAGGGCGGCGCCGTCGTCGCGTTCATGAACCCGGGCGGCATCCGCGCGGACCTGGTGCACGCGGCGTCCGGCAGCGAGGGCGACGGGGTGGTGACGTACGGCGAGGCGTTCACCGTCCAGCCGTTCACCAACATGATGAACGTCGTCGACCTGACGGGTGCGCAGCTGGTGGCCGCGCTCCAGCAGCAGGTCAGCGGCTCCAACGAGGCCTCCCCGAAGATCCTCCAGGTCTCGAAGGGGCTCACCTACACGCTGGACCTGACGAAGTCGGGTGCCGACCGGGTGGTCGCGGACACGATCCGTCTGAACGGTGAGGCGATCGACCCGGCGAAGACGTACCGCGTCGCGATGAACGAGTTCCTCGCGGGCGGCGGCGACGGCTTCGCGGCCCTCGGCGAAGGTACGAACAAGCTGGTCGGCGCGTCCGACCTGGACCTGTTCAACGCGTACCTGGCGGCGCACTCCACCGCCGACGCGCCGCTGGCCCCGCCGGCCACGGACCGGATCACGGTCGTCCAGTAGGACCCGTACGTGAATGAGGGGGCGGCGGGCCGGACCGGCCCGCCGCCCCTTTGCCGTCGGTGTCCGCGTCCCAGGCCCTCTTCCTGACATGACGTGGGCGCGTCACAATTCGGGGGCTGCCAGACCCCCCACGGCCGACGGAGGCACCCGTATGTCTGCACGCCTGAGCACCCGCAGAGGCTTTCTGACCGGAGCCCTCGCGCTCTCCGCCACCGCCGTCGTCGGCGCCGTCCCCGCCGTCGCCGCACCGGCCAGGGCCCTCGGCACCCAGGACTGGATGGGCGCCGTCCCCGACGCCACCCCGCTGCGGCAGCTCACGATCCCGGGCACGCACAACTCCGGCGCGCGGTTCGGCGGGCCCTGGACGGCCTGCCAGAACACCACCATCGCCGAGCAGCTCACCAGCGGCATCCGCTTCCTCGATGTGCGCTGCCGGATCAGCGGCGACGCGTACGCGATCCATCACGGGGCCTCGTACCAGAACCTGAACTTCGACGATGTCCTGGGCGCCTGCCGGGACTTCCTGGCCCAGCGGCCGTCGGAGACCGTGCTGATGCGGGTCAAGCAGGAGTACTCGGAGGAGAGCGACGCCGCGTTCCGGCGGATCTTCGGCATCTACCTCGACGGCAAGGGCTGGCGCTCCCTCCTCCGCCTCGACCCCACGCTCCCGGACCTCGGCGGCGCCCGCGGCAAGGTCGTGCTGCTGGCGGACAACGGCGGCCTCCCGGGCGTCCGGTACGCGGACCCCGCGCTCTTCGACATCCAGGACGACTACATGGCGGAGCCGTTCGCCAAGTACCCCAAGATCGAGGCGCAGTTCCGCAAGGCCGCGCAGCAGCCCGGGAAGCTGTTCATGAACTACGTGAGCACCGCGGCCCTGCTGCCACCCCGCTCGAACGCCGACCGGCTCAACCCGCAGGTGCACGCGTTCCTCGACGGATCGGAGGCGTCGGGCTGGACCGGCCTGGGCATCGTCCCGCTGGACTACCCGGCGACCCGTTCCGGCCTGGTCGAGTCGCTGATCCGGCACAACCCGACGGGCTGATCCGACCGCCGGCGGGGGCGTGGGGCCGGGCGCCACGCGCCTCTGCCAGGGGCCCCTCCCCGCTTGCGCTTGCGTTTCTTTCGAATTGGGCGAAGCTGGGGTGACCCCGAAGGAGACGCAACCATGCACGGAACCTCTGAGGACCGCACGCTCCTGCCCGAGCACCGCGCGGAGATCGCCGAGCTCTGCGCCTTCCTCGACCGCACGCCGCAAGCAGTGGAGCCCGCCCTGCTGCGGGGCCCCGACGGGAGCACACGCACCCTTCCCCCAGAGGTCTACGAGGCCCTGATGGCGGTGGTGCGGGCTCTGTCGGAGGGGAAGGCGGTGACCGTCGCACCTGTGAACACCACACTCACCACACAGGAGGCCGCAGACCTGCTCGGCGTCAGCAGGCCTACGTTCGTCAAGATCCTCGACGAGGGAAGCGTCCCCTTCTCCCGCCCGGGCAGACACCGCCGTGTGCTGCTGGCCGATGTGCTCGCCTACAAGGAGAAAAGGCGCTCACGGCGGAAGCAAGGGCTGGACGAACTGGTCCGGCTGACCGAGGACGCGGATCTGTACGACAACTGAGCGCCGAGCCAGCTGAGCCGCCTTTTGGGCAGTTCGCCGCGGAGTTCCGTCGCCGCATCTGAAGCCGCGTCCCGAGCGGATCACACCTCCGGCGGCGGCTGGGGTGCTCCCGGGAGCCGGATCGAGGCGACCGTGCCGCCGCCGTCCGCCGGGCTCAGGGCGATCTCGCCGCCCGCCTGCTGGACCGTGCGGGCCACGATCGACAGGCCGAGGCCCGAGCCGGGGAGCTGGCGGGCCGAGCGGGAGCGCCAGAAGCGGTCGAAGACGTGCGGGAGTTCTTCGGCGGGGATGCCGGGGCCGTGGTCGCGTACGGTCAGCTCGCCGCGGTGCAGGGCGACGTCGATCGTCCCGCGCGGAGGGCTGAACTTCACCGCGTTGTCCAGGACGTTGACGACCGCCCGCTCCAGCGCCGCAGGCTCGGCGCGTACGTACCAGGGGGCCAGCTCGGCGTTGACGGTCAGCTCCGGGCCGCGCAGCCGGGCGCGCTGGAGCGCGGTGCGGGTGATGTCGTGCAGCGCGACCACCTGGAGGGGGCCGGGCTGCGCGGCGTCCGGGCGGGAGAGTTCCTGGAGGTCGCCGATGAGCGCGGCCAGCTCCGTCATCTGGGCCTTGACCGAGGCCATCAGGGCCTTGCGGTCGTCGGGCGGGATGGCCCGGCCCGTGTCGTCGCTGCGGGAGAGCAGCTCGATGTTCGTACGGAGCGAGGTGAGCGGGGTGCGCAGCTCGTGGCCGGCGTCCGCGATGAGCTGGGACTGGCGGTCGCGCGAGGTGGCCAGGGAGCTGGTCATGGAGTTGAAGGACCGGGAGAGCCGGGCGATCTCGTCCTCGCCCTCGACCGGGATCCGGATGGTCAGGTCCTCGGTCTCGGCCACGTGCGCGACGGCGTGCGCGAGGTCGTCGACGGGGCGCAGCCCGGTACGGGCGATCCAGAGGCCTGCCGCGCCCGCGCCGACGACGCCGATACCGGCGACGAGGACCAGGACCCACGCGAGCGTGGAGAGCGGGTCGGTGACCTCGCTCATGGGGCGGGCGATGGAGAGCGCGAGATTCCCCGACCCCGCCCCTGGGCCCCTTCCGACGTCCAGGCGGGAGGTGAAGACCCGCATGTCCGCGCCGTTCTCGGCCTTCTCCGTGTGCAGGGTGTACGGCCGCTGACGCTCGGCCACCTCCACGTCCGCGGCACTCACCGACAGCTTGGAGGTGCCGGGGGCCGCACACACGGTGCCCTGGGCGTCGATGAGCTGGACCGTCACACTCGGCAGGGGCGGGATCTCCTGCGAGGTGCCGCCCTTGCAGTACGCGTACAGGTTCGCCAGGTAGACGTCGTCCACCTTCGAGCTCCGGAGCGACTCGTCCAGCTGGTGCTCCAGCTGCTCCCGTGTCACGAACCAGCACGCCGCCGCCACCGCCGCCACCGCCACCGCCACCGCCGTGGCGACCAGCAGGGCGAGCCGGGAGCGGAGCGGCAGGGCGCGGAGCCGGCGGGGCAGGCCGGTCACCCGTCACCGCCGCCGGAGCGCAGGGCGTACCCGACGCCCCGGACCGTGTGGACGAGGCGGGGCTCGCCGCCCGCCTCCGTCTTGCGGCGCAGGTACATCACGTACACGTCCAGGGAGTTGGAGCTGGGTTCGAAGTCGAAGCCCCAGACCGCCTTGAGGATCTGCTCGCGGGTCAGCACCTGCCGGGGGTGGGCCAGGAACATCTCCAGCAGGGTGAACTCGGTGCGGGTCAGCTCGACCCGGCGGGTGCCACGGGTGACCTCGCGGGTGTTCAGGTCCATGCGGAGGTCGGCGAAGGAGAGGACGTCGTCGTCGGGGACGGGGCCGCCCGCCGCGACCGCGTACGAGCTGCGGCGCAGCAGGGCGCGGATACGGGCGAAGAGCTCGTCCAGCTCGAAGGGCTTGACCAGGTAGTCGTCGGCGCCGGCGTCGAGGCCGGTGACCCGGTCGCCCACCGTGTCGCGGGCGGTGAGCATCAGGATGGGGGTGGTCGACCCGGTCGAGCGGATGCGCCGGGCGGCGGTGAGGCCGTCCATGCGGGGCATCTGGATGTCCAGGACGATCAGGTCGGGGGCGTACGACTCCGCCTTGGCGAGGGCGTCGTACCCGTCCACCGCCACCTCCGTGCCGTACCCCTCGAACGCCAGGCTGCGCTGCAGGGCCTCGCGCACGGCGGGCTCGTCGTCGACGATCAGGACGCGCTGGGGATCGTCTTCGGCGGGGCTCATCGCTTCTTCGTCCTCTTCCTTCGGGCCGGGTGCTGGGTGCTCGGCTCTCAGCCTCGCACGGCCGCCGCACGGCGTCGCGCGGCACGGCGCTTGCGGCCGGTGCCGGTGGTGCGGACCTCCGGCGGGCGGGGGGCCGCCGCGGTGGAGGCGCGGCCGGCCAGTTCGGCGGCCAGGGCGAGGGGAAGGGCCAGGCCGGACGGGCCGGCGGTGTCGGGGCCGGGGTTCATGGAGACCTCCTGGTCAGGAGCCGTCGCCGGAGCGCAGGGCGTCCAGGTCGGCCTTGACGGTGTTGACGGGGATGGCGAAGCCCAGGCCGACGCTGCCCGCGGCCGAGCTGCCCGAGGTGCTGGACGAACTGGGGGAGTACATCGCGGAGTTGATGCCGATGATCTCGCCGTTCATGTTGATCAGGGCGCCGCCGGAGTTCCCGGGGTTGAGCGAGGCGTCGGTCTGGATGGCCTTGTACGTCGTCTTGGAGGAGCCGGTCTCCCCGTTGAACTGCTGGCCGCCGAACTCGAACGGCCAGTTCTGACCGCCCTGTTGCTGTTGTTGCTGCTGTTCCTGCTCGTCGTCCTTGGCGACCGTGACGTCACGGTCGAGCGCCGAGACGATGCCGCTGGTGACCGTGCCGGTGAGACCCTCGGGCGAGCCGATCGCCACGACCTGGTCGCCGACCTTCACCGAGGAGGAGTCGCCGAGCGAGGCGGTCTTCAGGCCGCTCGCGCCCTGGAGCTTGACGAGCGCCAGGTCCTTGTCGGCGTCCGTGCCGACGACGTCGGCGGTGTACGACTTGCCGGTGCTGAGGGACACCTTGATCGTGGAGGCGCCCGAGATGACGTGGTTGTTGGTGACGATCTCGCCGTCCGACGTGATGACGACACCGGACCCGGTGGCGTCGCCCGCCGAGGACGTCGCGCTGATCTCGACGATGGCCGGCGACACGGCCGTCGCCACGCCGGAGACGGTGCCCGCGCTGCTCTGCGAGACGGTGGTGCCGCTGACGACGCCGCCGGAGCCGGAGCTGCCGGAGCTGCCGCCCGCGAGTTCGCCGATGAGGGTGGCGGTGCCGCCGCCGATCGCCGCGGCGGCGATCGCCACGGCCGCCAGCAGGGCGAGGGGCCGCTTGACCCGGCGCTCGGGCTTCGGGGCGTCGGCCGCGGGCCCGGGGGCCGGGGCGGGCCAGGCGTAGGCGCCGGCGGGCATCTCGGTGGTGCCCTGCTCGGGTGCGTAGGCCGGGGGCGGCGGGTAGGCCGCCTCGCCACCGCCGTACGGGGCCGAGCCGTGGGGGGCCGCGCCGTACGGAGCCGAGGACGCGCCTGCGCCGGCCGGGCCGGCCCCGTACGCGCCTGCGTCCGCCGGGCCGGAACCGTAGGCACCGGCTCCGGTCGCGTCCGCGCCGTACGGGCCGTTGTCGTGCGAGGGGGGCATCGGGTACTCGCCGCTCGGGCGGTGGCTGTCGGTCATGTCTACGAGAGTGGACAGCGAACATGAGAGCAGCCTGAGTGCCCGCTGAGAAGCCCGGCAGAACCTCGTATGCCCGATATAAGGAAGCGCGCGGCTACCGGGCGGTGACCGTCGGTTCGCCGCAGCCGCACGACCGGCGCACCACCAGCGCGGACGGGAACTGCTTCAGCCGCTCGCGCCGCGACCCCGAGACCCGCAGCGAGTCGTCGAGGACCAGGTCGACGGCCGCGCGGGCCATCGCCGGGCGGTCGGAGAAGACCGTCGTGAGCGGCGGATCGGTCAGCCCCGCCTCCTTCACGTCGTCGAAGCCCGCCACGGCGAGCTCCCCCGGCACGTCGATCCGCAGCTCGCGCGCGGCCCGCAGCACCCCGATGGCCTGGTCGTCCGTGGAGCAGAAGATGGCCGGGGGCCTGTCGGGGCCGGCCAGCAGCTTCAGGGCCACCTGGTAGGCGTCGTAACGGTTGTACGGGGCGTGGAAGAGCCGGCCGTCCGTCGTCTGCCCGGCCTCCTGCATCGCCCGGCGCCAGCCCTCGATGTGGTCGGCGACCGGGTCACCGACGACCGGGGTCGACTCCATGCCGCCGAGGCACGCCACATAGGCGTTGCCGTGCTCCAGGAGGTGGCGGGTGGCGAGCTGGGCGCCGCCGACGTCGTCGGTGACGACCGCGACGTCGTCGATCGCCTCGGGGCGCTCGTGGAGCAGCACCACGCGGGCGTCCCACGCCTCGATCTCGGCCGCGGCGCGCTCGCTGGGGCCCTGGCTGACCAGGATCAGCCCGGAGACCCTCATGCCGAGGAAGGCCCGCAGATAGTGGACCTCGCGCTCGTCGCGGTAGTCGGAGTTGCCGACGAGCACCATTTTCCCGCGCTCCGCCGCCGCCTGTTCGACCGCGTGCGCCATCTCCGCGAAGAAGGGCTGCCGGGCGTCCGGCACGATCATCCCTATGAGGTCGGTGCGCCGCGAGGCCATCGCCTGGGCGACCCGGTCCGGCCGGTAGCCCAGCTCCTTGATCGCGGCGAGCACCCGCTCGCGCGTGGCCGGGGCGACCGGCCTGGGTCCGTTGTTGATGACGTAGCTGACGACCGCTGTCGAGGTCCCCGCCAGTCTCGCCACATCGTCCCGCGTCACCTTGGCCACGCGCGGCAGTCTACGCGGATCGACCAAGCGGGTGACAGCTACCGCTTGGCAGGCCGGACCGGGGCTTCTTCCGTGCCCCGATCCTCCACCGGCTGCTCCGAACGGGCGACGTCCTCGTCCGCGGGCATCGCCGCCGCCTTGGCCTTGGCCTCCTCGGCGCCCCGGTCCCCCTTCTCGGGGGTGACGAAGCGGTAGCCGACGTTACGTACGGTGCCGATCAGCGACTCGTGCTCGGGGCCGAGCTTCGCCCGCAGCCGTCGTACGTGGACGTCGACCGTGCGGGTGCCGCCGAAGTAGTCGTAGCCCCAGACCTCCTGGAGAAGCTGGGCGCGGGTGAAGACCCGGCCCGGGTGCTGCGCGAGGTACTTGAGCAGCTCGAACTCCTTGAAGGTCAGGTCGAGGACCCGGCCCTTGAGCTTGGCGCTGTACGTCGCCTCGTCGACCGAGAGGTCGCCGTTGCGGATCTCCATGGGGGAGTCGTCGGAGGTGATCTGCTGGCGGCCGGTGGCCAGCCGCAGCCGGGCCTCGACCTCGGCGGGACCCGCGGTGTCCAGCAGGACGTCGTCGATGCCCCAGTCGGCGGTGACGGCCGCGAGGCCGCCCTCGGTCACGACGAGGATCAGCGGACAGCCGGGCCCGGTGGACCGCAGCAGCTGACAGAGCGAGCGCACCTGCGGGAGGTCGCGGCGGCCGTCGATGAGAATCACGTCGGCACCAGGGGTGTCGACGAGCGCGGGTCCCTCGGCGGGGGCGACCCGCACGCTGTGGAGCAGAAGGCCGAGGGCGGGGAGCACCTCCGTCGACGGTTGAAGGGCATTCGTCAGAAGCAGCAGTGAACTCATCGCCGCCCACCTGCCTGGGTCGTCGGTCGATCGTGCACGTTCAGCTCGCCCATTACGTCGGTCCTCCTCGTTCCCTGCGAGAGGGGCACTCCCGGGTCGGACCCGGGGGAGTATGCGGCACTGCTTCGTACTCCCGTCTGACGTCATCACCTGCGACGATCGTCATACGTTTTTTACTGTGCGGTCCCGCGCCCGGGGACCGCTGAGCTTGTCGAAACGCTGCCGTAACAACGCTCGGAAAGCACAAAAGGACCCGGGGGCTGCATTGCCCGGATCCTCTTCGCAGCAGAATAGCCCACATGAGTTCTGTGTCCGAGGGTCGATTCCTGAGTTCTTCTGTTCCCTCGATCACGCGGACCCCCCGCCGCACCACATTGCTGACCGGTGACGGGGTCCGTATCGAGGCGGTGTACACCCCGTGTACGGCGGGTTCCGGGAGCGCCGGCGGCGGGGCGTCCGCGGAGACCGCGGTGGTCCTCGCGCACGGCTTCACCGGCTCCGTCGACCGGCCGGCGCTGCTGCGGGCCGCGGAGGTGTTCGCCCAGCGTGCGGCCGTGATCACGTTCTCCTTCCGGGGGCACGGAAGGTCCGGCGGACGGTCCACGGTGGGGGACCGCGAGGTGCTCGATCTGGCCGCCGCGGTCGCCTGGGCGCGGTCGCTCGGGCACCGGCGCATCGTTACGGTCGGCTTCTCGATGGGCGGTTCCGTGGTGCTCCGGCACGCCGCTCTGTATACGGCTCCGGAAGCCGGCGAATTCACCGAAGAGGAATCCGGAACGCCGGGGGCCGAACGGGTGGGAACCCGGTCGGGGCCACGCGCCGAGGCGCACACGTCGCACACGGCGCACGAGGGGCGCGTAAGGGCGCACATCGGCGCACATACGGATGCGGTCGTCTCGGTGAGCGCGCCGGCTCGCTGGTACTACCGGGGTACGGCCCCCATGCGCCGGCTGCACTGGGTCGTCACCCGCCCCACGGGCCGGCTCGTCGGCCGCTACGGCTTCCGTACCCGGATCCACCGCGAGGACTGGGACCCCGTGCCGCTCTCGCCGGTGGAGGCCGTCCCGCTGATCACCGCGCCCCTGCTGATCGTGCACGGCGACCGGGACCCGTACTTCCCCGTCGACCACCCCCGGATGCTGGCGGAAGCGGCGGGGGACGGGGCGGAGCTCTGGCTGGAGCACGGCATGGGCCACGCGGAGAACGCCGCCGACGAGGGACTGCTGAGCCGTATCGCCGACTGGACGGACTCGGCGTGATCCATGATGGGCAGCTGACGTACGACGAAAGGGGTGCCGCCATGGCAGCGGGGACGATCCGCTACTGGGCCGCGGCCAAGGCCGCCGCAGGGACCGCGGAGGAGCCGTACACGGCGGAGACACTCGCCGAGGCGCTCGACGGGGTGCGCGAGCGGCACCCCGGTGAGCTGACGCGCGTGCTGCTCCGATGCTCGTTCCTGATCGACGGGAATCCTGTGGGGACCCGCGGTCATGAGACCGTACGGCTTGCCGAGGGCGGCACGGTCGAGGTGCTCCCGCCGTTCGCAGGAGGGTGAACCGCAGACCATGAGCAACAGCGATCAGCAGTATCCGTATCCGTACGACCCGGGACACGGGCAGCGGTACCAGGGACAGCAGCCGTACGACCCGGAGTCCGGGCAGCCGGACCAGCAGCAGCCCGCTTACGGGCAGCCGGACCAGCAGGCCGCTTACGGGCAGCAGCAGCCCGCCTACGGGCAGCCGGACCAGCAGCAGGCGTACGGGCAGGGCCAGCAGCCGTCCTACGGGCAGGGCCAGCCTTCGTACGGGCAGCAGTCCGGGCAGCCGGCCCAGCCCGTGCAGCCCGGGTACGGGCAGCAGCCTCCCGCGTACCCCGTGTACCCGGAGCAGGCCGTGCCCCAGGGGCAGGACTCCGCCCAGACGTGGCAGGGCCAGACCTGGGACACCCAGTACCAGCCGACGATCCAGCCGCAGCACCGCGCGGCACCCGCACCCGCCCCCGCCGCGCAGGGCGCCCCGGGTGCCTACCCGCTGCCGCCCGAGGCCCCCGCGGCCCCGGCGCCCGCCCCGACGGCCCCGGAGGCTCCTGCCGCCGCCGTGGCCGACGGCTCCGGCTACAGCGCGCCCACCACGCTGGGCAACAGCCGGATCACCGATGCCCAGCGGGCCCGTGCCGAGGGGCGTTCGCCGATCATCGCGCCGGGGATGCAGCCGGCCGCGATCACGGCGGGCCTCGGTCTGCTCCTCGCTCTCGGCGCCGCGATCGGGTCGTACGCCCTGCTCGTACCCCTGGTGCTGCTCCAGGCCGTGACGGCCGCCGGATGGTTCCGGCTCAACGGCATGTGGCCGGCCAGGCAGGGCATCGCGCTCGCCTTCGCCGGCGGTGTGGTGGCCGACGCCGTGCTGCTCGCCGCGGGCCGGAGCAACGCCCCGGCGGCCATCCTGGGCACGCTCGGCGTCTGGGTCCTGCTCACCCTCGTCCTCCAGCTGCGCAGCCACGCCGGGGCCGACGAGCGGATGTACGGGCTGACGGCCACCGTGGCCTCGGCCGCGCTCGCCGTGCTGGCCGCCGGGCACCTGGCAGCCGTCCCGGACGCGGTGACGGTGGGCGGGATCGCGGTGGCCCTGGCCGTGCTCGTCAGGGCCCTGCCGCTGCCCGGCCCGGCCTCGGTCGTCGTGGCGCTGCTCGCCGGCGCGGGCGCGGGGCTGGCCGCCGGAGCGTTCACGGACTTCGGCGCGCAGGCCGCGTTGCTCGGGTTCGCGGCGGGCGGCTGCGCACTGATCGGCCTGCGGGTCGCGAGCTACGACTACCCGTCCCGCTTCGTGCACATGACGGCAGGAGTGGCGCTTCCGCTCACGGCCGCCGCCCCCGCCGTCTACCTGATCGGCCGTGCGATCGCCTGACGGTACGGGCGTATCCGACGTATCTGACGTTCCCTCACTCACACTCCCCGCGCCCGGGGAACCGGCCGGGCCTCCCGCTCGTCGATCACTCCGGGCGCGCCGCACCGCGGCAGTAGGCTCACGTGCACCAGGGGTCCGGCCGGTCCGAGTGGGGGAACAACAGGCATGCGAGCACTGCGAATACTGCTGATCATCGCCGTGGTGCTGGGCGGCGTCTTCGTCGCCGTGGACCGCGCCGCCGTGTATTTCGCGGAGTCCGAGGCGGAGGGCCGGGTCACCTTCGGCGAGGCCGAGGCGGGATCGACCGATGTCTCGATCAAGGGCTTCCCGTTCCTGACCCAGGTGACCGGCAGGGAGCTGGACCGCGTCGACGTCACGGTCAAGGACGTCCGCGCGGACGCCGCCGGGCGGACGGTGCGGATCAGCGAGATCCGGGCCCAGCTGCGTGAGGTGACGCTGGGCGCCGGCTACACCAGCGCGACGGCGTCCAGGGCCACCGGCACGGCCGTCATCTCGTACGCGGCGCTCACCGAGGCGGCCGACGAGGGCGTCACGGTCGCCTACGGCGGCGACGGCAAGGTCAAGGTCACCGGCTCGGTCCAGATCCCGCTGCTGGGCAAGACGCTCACGCGCAGCGTGCTCTCCACGGTCACCCTGGTCGACGGGGACACCGTCAAGGTGCACGCCGACGAGGTCCCGGGCGAGGGCATCCCCGGCCTGGAGGACCTGGTCAGGAAGAAGACCGACTTCGAGCGCGGGATCGGCGGGCTGCCCGAGGGCCTGGCGCTGGAGAAGATCGAGGTGGCGCCGGGCGGCCTGGAGATATCCATGTCCGGGGCCGACATCCACCTCGCGGGCTGACGGCCGGACCGAAGACGCCGGCACGCCGGGCGAGCGGGCCGACGGCGGCCGGACCCGAGACGACCGGGCCGGCGACCCGGCGCGGGGGCCCGTGGATAACCCGCGGCGGGGCGGGGTAGGGGCACGGCGGAGACGGTCCGGACGGCCGATCCAGATAATGAGACGGCCGAGTCCGTTCCGCAGCCTTCCGTCGCCCGAAGGCCGCCCGATCCGGGGCCTACGGCACACTGGAAGCCGAACCCGTCTCGTATCGCGGACGATCGTGTCTCATCATCCGACACGACGGTGACATCTCCGCCCGTACCTCCCTACGATCGGACGCATGAAGCGACAGGCGGACCTCACGAAGCGGCGGGCAGTAGACCTGTGCCGCGTCGCCGCCATGCTCTGTCGCACCTTCTGAGCGGGACCCTCTCCCGTTTCCCCCGGCCCTTCGACCATGTCAGGGCCGAACCCGTGCCTTCCGTACGCGTTCCGCTCCCAGCACCTGCGCGTACACCTCGCACCCCGCACACCGCATCACCCCGCCGCAGACTGCCCCGGAGGAGAAACACATGAGCCGCGCAGACGTTCTGGTCGACGCCGACTGGGTCGAGGCCCACATCGACGACCCGCAGGTCGCCATCGTCGAGGTCGACGAGGACACCTCGGCGTACGAGAAGAACCACATCAAGAACGCGATCCGGATCGACTGGACCAAGGACCTCCAGGACCCGGTCCGCCGTGACTTCGTGGACCAGGCCGGCTTCGAGAAGCTCCTGTCCGAGAAGGGCATCGGCAACGACACGCTGGTCGTCCTCTACGGCGGCAACAACAACTGGTTCGCCTCGTACGCGTACTGGTACTTCAAGCTGTACGGCCACGAGAACGTGAAGCTGCTCGACGGCGGCCGCAAGAAGTGGGAGCTCGACTCCCGCGACCTGACCGACGCCGTCCCGACGCGCCCGGCCACCCAGTACAAGGCCAAGGCCCAGGACGAGTCGATCCGCGCCTACCGCGACGACGTTGTGAAGGCCATCGGCAGCCAGAACCTGGTCGACGTGCGGTCGCCCGACGAGTTCAGCGGCAAGCTGCTCGCCCCGGCGCACCTCCCGCAGGAGCAGTCGCAGCGCCCCGGCCACGTGCCGAGCGCCCGCAACATCCCGTGGTCGAAGAACGCCAACGACGACGGCACCTTCAAGTCGGACGACGAGCTCAAGGCCCTCTACGAGGACGAGCAGGTCGACCTGGCCAAGGACACCATCGCGTACTGCCGCATCGGTGAGCGCTCCGCGCTCACCTGGTTCGTGCTGCACGAGCTGCTCGGCCAGGAGAACGTCAAGAACTACGACGGTTCGTGGACCGAGTACGGCTCCCTCGTGGGCGTGCCGATCGAGCTCGGCGCCAACAAGTAATTCCGCAGGACCTGATCCGCAGGACCCCGACCAGAAGGACAGAACACCATGTGTGGAGCACAGGCCGGCGGCCCCGACGCTTCGACGATCAAGCCGGGCGAGACGACGATCCAGGGCAGCGTGACCCGCGACGGCGAGCCCGTCACCGGCTACGTCCGTCTGCTGGACTCGACCGGTGAGTTCACCGCCGAGGTCCCGACCTCGGCGACCGGGCAGTTCCGCTTCTACGCGGCCGAGGGCACCTGGACGCTCCGCGCCCTGGTTCCGGGCGGCACCGCCGACCGCACGGTCGTGGCGCAGACCGGTGGTCTCGCCGAGGTCGCCATCGCCGTGTAGTTCACGCGCACATACGGCCGGAGGGCCGCACCCCAGGGGGTTGGACGCCACCTGAACAGGGGTGCGGCCCTTCGTGCCGTTCCGCGTTCGCGTCCTCGCGCGAGAGCCCTACGCTGGAGTTATGTACGAACGGCGCAGGCGCGTCTATTTCCTGATGATGGGCGGATGCCTCTTCCTCTTCGTCTCCGCCTGGGCCTTCGTGCGCCTGTGGTCCATCCCGGCGGCCGTCGCGATGTGCGTGGTCGCCATGGTCATCCCGCCCGTCGCCGCGATCGTCGCCAACCGCCGGGGACCTGAGGACCGTTGGTACGACGACCCGTCCCGCGTCTCCCGGCCCCCTGGCCGTCCGTCGTCCCGCGAGAAGCGCACGGGCGACCCGCAGTCGGACGAGTGGTGGGACGAGCTGGACGGCAGGGACAACCGCCGCTGACCGGCGATCCGCCGGCCAGGATCAGTAGACGAGGGCCTGTGCCCCGTCCGCCATGGCCTCCTGGACGAAGACCTGGGCGCCGGCGATCCGTACGCCCTCCAGCACGTCCGCCTCGGTGATGTCGCGCCGCGCCGCGCACTGGGTGCAGAGCGTGATCCCGCCGCCCGCCAGGATCGAGTCGATGAGGTCGGGCAGCGGTGCCGCGTGCGGCAGTTCGAACTCGGCGGCGCGTCCCGGCAGGGCGAACCAGGCGGACTCCCCGGTCAGCCACAGCGAGACCTCGACCCCGCTGGCGACGGCCACGGCCGCCACGGTGAAGGCCTGCGAGCAGCGCTCGGGGGCGTCGGCTCCGGCGGTCACCTTGATCACGAGCTTCTTCGGCATGTACCGAACTGTAATCCTCGGCCGGGCAACCTCCCCTGTGACCTGTGGGTCAGTTGTGTGCGCGGGTAATGGAACCCGCGCCTCAGGTCTCTGGGGGGGACCCTTTTGGAACCGAACGACACGATGCCCGGCGCGCCCGTCGAACCGCCTGCCGAGGCACCCGTCCCCGGCCGCGCGCGTCCACGAGGCCGTACGGCCCTGCTGCTTGCCGCCGCCGCCCTGCTCGGCATCTCCGGCGGTACGGCGGTCGGCTACGGCATCCAGGCCGAGCGGCCTCCGACGCCGCTGCCCGCCCTGTCGCAGGCGGAGCTGGCGTATCCGGCGAAGGCGCTTCCCGCGGACAAGGTCCCCGCTCCGCTGCCCGCCTCGCAGGACCACCGGGTCCGGACGGACGGCGATCTGCGCAAGCTGATCATCGACCCCCCGGCGGGGTGGAGCGAGGACAAGGACGCGGACTGGCTCGACGACGGCTGGATGACCGTGGGGGGCCTCGCGCGCGGCTACGAGGACCAGGCCGGGATGTTCGAGTACTTCCTGGAGTCGGACATCCGCCGTATCGCGGGGGCCGCCTGGAAGAAGGGCGAGCACCGCGAGGCGACGATCACGCTCACCCAGTTCTCCTCGGGGCCGGGCGCGATGGCCGCCGATTACGCCGACGGCCAGCGCTCGTACATGGCCGACGACGCGTACGCGGGCAACGGCGGTGACCTGGTCGAAGGCAGTGGCGAGGGGCGCTACTACCTCTACGACGTCGATCGGGAGCCCGGCTACCTGCCCTCCTACCAGGCCAGGGCCGTCGTGCACCGGGGCGACATCATGATCGAGATCAATCTGTTCGACAGCCGGCCGATCAGCAAGAAGGACATCCGGACGTTGGCCGAGCGACAGCTGGAGCGCGTGTGAACGACATGACCCCGCCCGAGCCCTCCGGCGTGGCACCGCTTCCCGGAGCCCCCGGCACCCCGGACGCCGACGGCTCCCCGGACGCGCCTCAGCGCGCCGGCACGGCGCGGCGGATGCTGCTCACGGCGCTTCCCTTCGTGCTGGTGCTCGGCGCCGTCGGCGGCGCCGCGACGTACACGAAGATCACGGTGGACGGCGCGGACCGTAGCGTGGAGACCACCGCCTGGAAGGTGTCCGAGCGTGAGCCCGGCAAGGACCCCGCGGGGGACGCGAGCCGGGGCCGGTCGGACACGGCGCTCAGCAAGCTGCTGCTGCCCGTGCCCGAGGGCTTCCGGCTGGGCCCGGACGACGGGGAGTACGGCAACGACGGCGAGGCGGACGGCGAGCGGGCCGGCGCCGCGATGAAGGAGTCCGGCCGGGGGCTCGCCGGCAAGGAGCGCCGGGAGTACGACAAGCGGATCGACAAGCTCCGGTTGCAGGGTCTGGCCGTCCGGTCGTACGTCTCCCAGGAGAACGACCTGGAGGTGCACGCCACGATCGTCCGGATGAAGGACAAGCAGGCCGTCCGGAACCTCTACACCTTCCGGACGGAGCTGTTCGACCTCGTCGGGATCTTCCGCGACGGCCCGAAGGTCAAGGGCCACACCCGCAAGGCGACCTGCTACCTGCAGCCGAAGGCCGGCGACAGCGACATCGAGGACATGATGTGCGCCGCCTACGACGGCGAGCTGAGCATCAGCTACCGGGCGACGGGCATCAAGCCCGTCGACAAGGCGGCCGTCGCCGAGCTGCTGAAGGACCAGCTGGACCACATCACGTCCCCGGGGGAGTACATATGACCGAGCAGACGGCCGAGCAGTCGGCCGAACCGACGGAGGCGACCGCCCCCGCGCAGGCCGCTCTCCCCCTGGCCCCGCAGGACCCGCCCGCGCAGGACCCCGTGCCCGTCGCGCCCCGTCCGCCCCGCCCTGTCCTGCGGGCCGTGCTGCGGTGGACGGCCGCCGTGCTGGTCCTCGGCGGGCTCGGCGCGGGCACGGTCGCCGGGATCACGTCGATGAAACGCACCGACGTGCCGGGGCTCGCCACACGGGACGACGGGCGCTGGGACTACCCGGCGCTCAGCCTGCCCGCCCTGCCCGCCGACGCGCCCCGCCCGTACAGCGACTCCAACACCGCCGAGGTCCACCACGCGGACCTGCGGCGCCTGCTGCTGCCCGCGCCCGCCGGGGCCACCGTGGACAAGAAGCTCGACGGCGGCTGGGTGGACATCGCCCGGTACGCCGCCGAGTACGGCAAGGACGACCGGGCCGCGCTCACCCAGCGGCTGAAGGACTCCGCGCTGCGGCACCTCACCGCCCGTGGCTGGACCATGCCGGACGGCACCTCGTCCCGGGTCTACCTGCTCCAGTTCAACTCGGTGGCGTACTCGACGGAGTTCCACGACCGGCTCTTCGAGGACGGCTCCCTGCCGCTGCCGCCCGCCGGGACGGACGAGCCGGCCTTCGACGAGGACTGGGCCTCCGACGCCAGGGCGGAATTCACCACGGTGCGCGCGTACTCCGAGGCCGAGCCGTACGGCGCCGAGCAGGTGCGCCACGGGTACGTGCTGGCGGGCGACACCCTCGCCCTGGTCGTCCAGAGCCGCAAGGGGAAGGCGGGCACGGAAGCGGTTCCGTTCCACCAGACGCTGATCCTCCAGGACCAGCTCCTGGGCTGAGCCGACCGCGCCCGGGGGAAACCCCGGGCCGCCGTGCCGGGCCCCCACCCATTAGGCTGGGGGCCCGGCCGCCTGCTGCCGTCATGTCGTTCGTTCCGAGGAGCTCCCGTGCTTGAGGCTTTCTTCTCCGCCCTGCTGGTCCTGGTCTGCGTCGGCGTGCTCGCCTTCGCCGCCGTGACCGTGAAGAAGCTGTACCAGGGCCAGCGCTGACCCTCGTCGAACACCTTCCGTACACCCTCACAGATCGTCTGAGCCGCTCATGATCGAGATTCCGTCCGACCTTCACCCGGACCTCGTACCGCTGGCCTTCCTCCTCGGCAACTGGGCGGGTGCGGGCGTCTCCGACTTCCCCGGCGCCGAGAAGTGCAACTTCGGCCAGGAAGTGACCTTCAGGCACGACGGCCGCGACTTCATCGAGTACGTCTCGCACTCCTGGGTGCTGGACTCCGAGGGCAAGCAGGTCAAGCCGCTGGAGTCCGAGTCCGGCTACTGGCGCATCGACAAGGACCGCAAGGTCGAGGTCGTCATGGTCCGCGACCAGGGCATCGTCGAGGTCTGGTACGGCGAGCTGGCCAAGCAGAAGCCGCAGATCGACATCGCCACCGACGCGGTCGCCCGTACGGCCGCCTCCGGCCCGTACAGCGGCGGCAAGCGCCTCTACGGCTATGTGAACAGCGACCTGATGTGGGTCGGCGAGAAGGCCACCCCCGACGTGGAGCTGCGGCCGTACATGTCGGCGCACCTGAAGAAGGTCGTCACCCCGGAGGAGGTCGCCGAGATGGCGAAGAGCCTCGGGGACATGCCGGACGACGGCATCGCCTTCTTCAAGTAGTCCTCCACGGCCCTCCCGGGCTTCTCCGGGCCGGTTCACCCGGCCCCGGCGGACCGGTGCTCGCCCCGCCCTACACTGGGCGTGTGGTGAGCACCGACTGGAAGACCGATCTTCGGCAGCGTGGCTACCGGCTGACGCCTCAGCGTCAGCTCGTCCTGGAGGCCGTCGACACCCTGGAGCACGCGACGCCCGACGACATCCTCGTCGAGGTGCGCAGGACCGCGTCGGGTGTCAACATCTCCACCGTCTACCGGACCCTGGAGCTCCTGGAGGAGCTCGGGCTGGTCAGCCACGCCCACCTCGGGCACGGCGCCCCGACCTACCACCTCGCGGACCGCCACCACCACATCCACCTCGTCTGCCGTGACTGCACGAACGTCATCGAGGCCGACGTCGGTGTGGTCTCCGACTTCACGGCGAAGCTGCGGGACACCTTCGGCTTCGAGACCGACATGAAGCACTTCGCGATCTTCGGGCGGTGCGCCGACTGCGCGGCGAAAGCGGTGAAGGCGGCGGACGCCGCGGACGCGGCGGAGGCCGGACCTCCGGAGTAACCGGCAGCGCCCGGTGGACCGGCACCCGCGAGTCGTACGCTGGTCTGCATGAAGAGCCCCCTGCTGTCCCTGCCCGGCGCCGTCCCCGCCGAGGGGCGCGACGAAGGTGTCGCCGCGCACTACGGCGACCTGTTCCGTGAGCAACGCGTACTGGCCGACGGCGGCGGTCTCGTCGACCTCTCGCACCGCGCGGTCGTCACGGTCACCGGCGACGACCGGCTGGCCTGGCTGCATCTGCTGCTCACCCAGCACGTCAGCGACCTCGCGCCGAACCAGGCGACCGAGGCACTCATCCTCTCCGCCAACGGGCACATCGAGCACGCCCTCTACCTGGTCGACGACGGTACGACGGTGTGGATGCACGCCGAGCCGGAGACCCAGGGCGAGCTGATCGCGTACCTGGAGTCGATGAAGTTCTTCTACCGGGTCGAGATCGCCGACCGCACCGAGGACATCGCCGTCGTGCACCTCCCGGCCGGCTCCATCGCGGAGGTCCCGGACGGTGTCGCCGTACGGGAGACCGCCCACGGCCGTGACCTCTTCCTGCCCCGGGCCGACCTGGAGGCTTTCGCCGCCGCGCACGGACCGGCGGCCGGGATCCTGGCGTACGAGGCGCTCCGCGTCGAGGCGCACCGGCCGCGTCTGGGCTTCGAGACCGACCACCGGACCATCCCGCACGAGCTGGGGTGGATCGGCAGCGCGGTGCACCTCCAGAAGGGCTGCTACCGGGGGCAGGAGACGGTCGCCCGTGTCCACAACCTGGGGAAGCCGCCGCGCCGCCTCGTCTTC
This sequence comes from Streptomyces silvae, assembly GCF_016745505.1. Lineage (GTDB taxonomy): Bacteria > Actinomycetota > Actinomycetes > Streptomycetales > Streptomycetaceae > Streptomyces > Streptomyces silvae. The sequence continues at coordinate 51,601 of NZ_JAERUC010000176.1, forward strand.
CTGCACCTCGACGGCAGCGAGGTGCATCTGCCCGGTCACGGGACGCCGGTGCGGCTCGCCGCCGACGGTGAGGAGGGCCGCCAGCTCGGCTTCATCACCACCTCGGCCCGCCACCACGAGCTGGGCCCGATCGCCCTGGCGCTGGTGAAGCGGAACGTCGCGGTGGACGCGGAGCTGATCGCGGGTGACACCGCGGCGGCCCAGGAGACGGTCGTCGAGCCGTAGGGCCTTCGTGTGGACGGAAGGCCCCAGGGCCGCCGGAGAGGCCGTCTACACCTCGACCAGCACGGTGAACGGGCCGTGGTTCGTGAGCGTGACGCGCATGTCCGCCCCGAAGCGGCCCGTCTGCACCTGTGCGCCGAGCGCGCGCAGCTGGGCCACCACCTCGTCGACCAGCGGCTCGGCGACCTCGCCCGGAGCGGCGGCGTTCCACGTGGGTCTGCGGCCCTTCCTGGCGTCCCCGTAGAGAGTGAACTGCGAAATGACCAAAAGCGGTGCATTCACGTCCGAGCAGGACTTCTCGCCCTCCAGGATCCGGAGGGTCCAGAGCTTGCGGGCGAGCTGTGCCGCCTTCTCCGCGGTGTCGCCGTGAGTGACCCCCACCAGCACACACAGGCCCTCGCCGACGATCTCGCCGACCGTTCCGGTCCCCGAGGGATCGTCCGAAGGGCCCGCCACGGCGACGCTCGCGCCGTCCACTCTCTGTATCACTGCACGCATACAGACCAACCTATCTTGGGCTGAACGGGTACAGAGCACCTGCGTGAACACCCTGCGTAGTGGCACCATGCACGGTGTCGGTGTGCCGACGCACCGGTCGAGGGGACGATCATCATGACGACACAGGGAACCGGGCCGTCGCCCGGTGCCGTACCAGGGACACGTACAGCCGCCGGTCCGCGGCCTCCGGTGCAGCGGACCGGTGCCGCACCGGGCCAGCTGCCCGTCCCGCCCGTCCAGCTGCCGGGCGCGGTGTCCGTGCCGGGGCAGACCGGGGGCGGTGCGGTCGAAGGACTGGCCTCCGTACGCCCGCTGCCCGAGTTCGGCGGACTGCGGCTGCCGGAGCTGCGCACCCTGCGCCGTGACGCCCAGCGCGACGAGGCGGACCTCAGTTACGTACGCCGTCTGGTCCAGGGCCGTATCGACATCCTGCGGGCCGAGCTCGCGCGCCGGGTGGACCCGGAGTCGCCCGTGGTGGACCGGCTCTCGGAGATCCTCGCCGACACCCCGTCCGTCCACCGCTCGTCGGCCCGGCACGTCACCCTCACCACGCCGCGCAGCGACGAGTACCGGCAGCTGGCGGCGGACACGCTCGCGGAGGTCGAGCTCTCCGACCTCGACGCCCGGACGGACGAAGAGCTCCTCACCGCCATGGGGCGGCTCGTCCGCTACGAGCAGCAGGTGTCCCGGCGCCGTCACCGGCTCCAGCGCACCGTCGACGATTGCAGTGCGGAGATCGCCCGCAGGTACCGTGACGGGGAAGCACAAGTAGAGGACCTGCTCGCCTGAGGCGACCCTTCCGGGGGCGGGTCACGCCCGTCCCCGGAAGGCCACCCCGCCCCATGACCTCCTCCATAGCCCCGCTCCCCACCTCGTCGCCCGTGCCCCCGGTGCTGGCCGAGGTCGTACGGTCCGGTTTCACCGAGGGCCACCACCGGGGGTCGCTGGTCCTCCTGGCCGCGGACGGGAGCGTCGAGTTCGCGCTCGGCGACCCGGCGGCCCCGGTCTTCCCGCGCTCCTCGAACAAGCCGATGCAGGCCGCCGCGATCCTCCGGGCCGGGCTCGACCTATCGGGTGAGCGGCTGGCCCTGGCCGCCGCGAGCCACTCCGGTGAGGGCTTCCACCTCGAACTGGTCCGCACGATGCTCGCCGAGCACGGGCTGAAGCCGGACGACCTCCGGACGCCGCCGGACCTGCCGCTGGACCCGGTCGAGGCGGAGGCGTACCTCGCCGCCGGTGGTGTGCGGGAGCCGCTCACCATGAACTGCTCCGGCAAGCACGCGGCGATGCTCGCCGTCTGCGTACGGAACGGCTGGGACACGGCGACGTACCTCGACCCGTCCCACCCGCTCCAGCGGCTGGTCGGCGAGGTCGTCGCGGAGGCGGCGGGTGAGCCCGTCGCGGCGATCGGTACGGACGGCTGCGGGGCGCCGCTGATGGCGATCGGGCTGGTGGGACTGGCCCGTGCGTTCCGGGCGTTCGTGCTGGCGGAGCCGGGCAGCGCGGAGCGCCGGGTCGCGGACGCGATGCGGGCGCACCCGGAGTACGTCGCGGGCACGCGGCGGCCGGACACCTGGCTGATGCGGGAGGTGCCGGGCACGCTCTCCAAGATGGGCGCGGAGGCGGTCCAGGCCGTGGCGCTCCCGGACGGCAGGGCCCTGGCCTTCAAGATCGACGACGGCTCCACCCGCGCCCTGGGCCCGGTGCTGGCCCGCTCCCTCGAACTGCTGGGTGTGGACGCCCCGGTGGTGTCCCGCATCGGGCGTGCGCCGCTGCTGGGCGGGGACGTCGAGGTGGGCGGGATCCGGGCGGCGTTCTGAGCGGGGGCCTGGACGGATCGGCGGATCGGGGCGCCCGTAAATCGGCGCGACACACGCCCGCGCGGTGCATAGCGTGGGCCGTATGAGCCTTGATCCGCGTACCGTCTCCGCAGCCGAGTTCCCCGACTGGCTGCGTGCCGTGGGGACCGGGTTCCTGCGGGCGTCGGCTTCGGTGCCGGCGGAGGAGGAGGTCGCGGTGCGCCTGGAACACACCGATCTCTCCCGGGTCCAGGGGGTGTTCGACGCGGGGCGCTGTGTGGCGACCTTCCGGTCGTTCGCGCAGGAGCTGACCGTCGTCGGCGGCGCGCGGGTGCGGGCCGACGCGATCACGGGCGTGACGGTGACGCCGACGCACCGCCGGCGCGGGCTGCTCAGCCGGATGATGGCGACGGACCTGGCGGCGGCGAAGGAGCGCGGTGACGTGGTCGCCTCGCTGATCGCGGCCGAGTACCCGATCTACGGGCGGTACGGATTCGGGCCGGCCTCCTGGACCACCGAGTGGGAGATCGACGTCCCCCGGGCGGGCCTCGACCCGCGCGCCCGGGTCCCCTCGGAGGCGGACGGCGGCCGGATCGAGCTGGTGGACGGCGCGGACGTACGCAAGCTGGGGCCGGAGCTCCACGCACGGCTCGCCGCACGGCAGCACGGTGTGGTCTCCCGGGACGAGCGCTGGTGGCAGCGGAACACCGGTGTGGACGTCCCGGCGTTCGAGACGTGGACGGAGCCGTTCTACGCGGTGTACCGCTCGGCGGACGGCGAGACGGACGGGCTGATCGCCTACCGCGCCGACGCCCACTGGGGCGACCGCAAGCAGCCGCTGAACAAGGCGACGGTGGTCGGCATGCTCGCGACGACCCCGGCGGCGGAACGCGCCCTGTGGCACTTCGTCTGCTCCATCGACTGGATCACCACGGTCCGCTCGGGCTACCGCGCGCCCGACGACCTGCTCCCGCTGCTCCTCCCGGACCCGCGCGCCGCCCGCGTCGTGACCCAGGCGGACTGGCTGTGGCTGCGCGTCCTGGACATTCCCCGCGCCCTGGAGGCACGTACGTACGCGACCGACGCCGCGCTGGTCCTGGACGTCCGGGACGCCACGGGCCTGGCGGGCGGCCGCTTCCTGCTGGAGGTCTCCCCGTCCGGCGCCTCCTGCGTCCCCACGAAACGGGACCCGGACCTCGTGCTGGACGTGGCGGAACTGGCGACGCTCCACCTGGGCGACGAGTCACCGGTGCGGCTGGCGGCGCTGGGGCGGATCGACGAGCACCGCCCCGGGGCGGCCGCCACGGCGGACACGGTGTTCCGGACGGCGCGGCGGGCGTGGTGCCCGGACGTGTTCTGAGGCGGGCGGCTTCTCGGGCCGCGCGGCGGGGCGGGACGCTAGAGGGACGCGCCCACCATCAGCACGACCAGGAGGAGCGCGCCCGCGGTGACGCAGTGCTCGTCGCCGAGCTTCAGCCCGGTGACGAGAAGGGCGGCGCCCAGCACACCCATGAAGCCGAAGCGGAGTTCCAGGTACTGCTCCGCGAGCAGCGTGAGTAAGGGCATGGCTGTGCCTCCCCGGAGGAGATCGCGCAGGTCCTGCGGTCCCGCATCCGCACGGGTGTCCTGAGGCCCGGGGATCCCATGCCCACCCAGGCGGTGCTCGCCGACGAGTTCCGTGTCGAGCGGGGCGCGATCAGGCAGGCGTTGAAGCATCTGCAGGAGGACGGGCTGCTCACGGCCGTGACCCGGGGTGCTCCCGCCCGGGTGGCGGCGGTGCCGGGTGTGCTGCCGGGGGCCGATGGGCCGTTGCAGACCTCGGCGGCGCTGGGGCCGCGCGTCCTGGAGGCGTTCGGCGTACCCGATGTGCGGATCGACGCGCTCTGTCTGACGGCGGAGCCCCTCGCCCTCGCCATCGCGGAACCGGTGCAGCGGATACGGTCCGGCCTGCTCGCTCTCCGGTCGGTCAGGGTGCGCATCCTGCTGCCGGCCCATGACTTGGACGTCGAGGTGTCGTTGCGGGAGATCCCCTTCACCCCGCCGATGAAGCTCTACCTGCTCAACGGGGACGAGGTGCTGTTCGCCTATTACACCGTGACGCAGCGGAGCGAGAGCATCGGCAACAGTCAGGTCGAGATGTTCGACGTGCTGGGCAGTCACTCGACCCTCTTCAGCTTCGCGCGCGCGTCCGGCCAGGTGCGGGACGAGGCGTTCGTGGAGCAGTCGCAGCAGTGGTTCGACAGTCTGTGGTCCACGATCGCGACTGATCTGACGGGCTGAGCTGTTCCGCCCGCCGCCCGGTCCTGTTTCGCCGGCCTGGACCGCCGGCGAAACAGGGCTCAGTCGTTCGGCATGAACAGCAGGGCCAGTACGAGCGCCCCGGCGCAGGCGCAGTTGGGGCTGCCGGCCTTCAGACCGAAGGTGAGCAGGGTGATTCCCACGGTGCCCATCACGCCGTACTTCCACTGGATGATCTGCTCGAGGCCCAAGGTGAACAGGGGCATGGCCGTCACTCCTTCCCAGGTGGAGGGGGTCGGCGCGGATGCGCCGCTGGGTGGGGGAGACCGGCGACTTTGCGCGACGCTGCGCAGAAACCGAACAACTGCCGTACAAGTCCCCCGTTTGACTTGTCGTACTTATGCCCTGAGGGGGCGGTGTCGCAAACTTGTCTGGTTGTTCGGTTAGTTGTAGGTTCTGCGAACATCGACATGGACAGTTGTGCGTCGTATATCGGCGCGCCCGCCGAGAAGTTGTAGGGTTGCGGCGTGACAAGTGACGGTTCCGCCCCGCGTGATGCCAAGTTCCAGTACCGATGGGTCGCCGACGAGCTGCGCAAGGAGATCAACAGCGAGGCCCGGCGTCCCGGCGAGCGGCTCCCGACGCAGGAGGAGCTGGCCCAGCGCTTCAAGGTCTCCCGGGCGACCGTCAACCAGGCGCTGTCCCTCCTGCGCAGGGAGGAGCTGATCGTCACCCGGCAGGGGAGCGGTTCGTTCGTGGCCTCCGAGCCCGGCGAGACGCGCCATGTGCCCGCGCCCGCGGGGCACCAGGACAGCGATGTGTGGGCCGTGGTCTCCGAACGGGTGCCGCCGGTCCTGCTCAAGCCGTATCTGGTGGAGGCGTTCGAGGCCAACGTGGTCCGGCTGGACGTCTTCTCGATGACGACGGAGTCGCTCGCCGCCCGGGTCGTGGACCAGAAGGACCGCATCGTCGCCGGGGAGATCAGCCCGCCCCGCAGCATCACCGCGCGGCTGCTGCTCCCGAACACCGAGTCCACCGCCCTGGCCATCCCGCGGCAGGTGACGGGGGACGACGACCCGCGGGTGCGTCAGCGGCTCGGCGGAATCCTGCACAGCCACGTGACCATGCTGCGGTCCGCCCTGTTCGAGCTGCGCCGTCTCAAGCTGGTGGAGGAGGTCGACGTACAGGTGCGGCTGGTGCCCTTCGCACCGCAGGTGAAGCTGTACATCCTGAACAACCGCGTGGTGCTCCAGGGCTTCTACATCCCGGAGGAGGGCACCGCGACCCTGCCGGACGGGGAGGACGTCGCGACGTACGACGCCTACGGCACGGGGGCGACGCTGTATCCGTTCCGGGCGTCGGCCGACTCCACCCCCGAGCAGGTGGGAGTGGTGCGGGCGGCGCGGAAGTTCTTCAACTCCACCTGGGACAACCTGTCCACGAAGGCGCCGTTCTGACCGTGCCCGGCATGACTCTCCCTGTGAACGGATCGCTGACATGAGTGCACGGCGCGACGCCACCCCTCCCGGTGCCGTGGCCCAGGGCCCGGCCGCACTCCTCGCGGCGGCCGAGTGCGTCCTCCTCGACTTCGACGGCCCCCTGTGCCATCTGTTCGCCGGCCGCCCGGCCGCCGGTGTGGCGGCACGGCTCGCCGACGAGCTGCGCCGGTTCGGCTGCGACCCCGGGGTGGCGGCCGGGGCGACGGACGACCCGCTGGCCCTGTTGCAGAAGGTCGCCAAGCACTACGGGGACAGCCCGACGACGGCCCATGCCGAGCGCTGCCTCACGGCGGAGGAGGTCGAGGCGGCCGCCGACGCCACACCGACCGAGCACGCGCTGGACCTGCTCGACGCCCTGGACGCCGGTGGCTGGCGGCAGGCGGTCACGACGAACAACTCGGCGGCGGCGGTGGCCCGTTTCCTCGGCCGCCACCGGCCGGCCGCCCGGGCGGGCGCGCACATCCACGGGCGCACCTCCGACCCCGGACTGCTCAAGCCCGACCCGCACTGCCTGGTCCGGGCCCTGGAGTCGACCGGTTCCGCCGCGGCGGCGGCCGTGATGATCGGGGATTCCCCCGCGGACTGCCTGGCCGCGCAGGCGCTAGGTGTACCGTTCATTGGCTATGCGGTGAATGAGCGCAAGCGCCGGGCCCTTGAGGACGTGGGGGCCCGTCGGGCGGTGCGTTCGCTGCGGGGTCTTGTGGAAACGGCCCGGCAGCGCGTGCAGTTGGAGGAGCCGGGCGTGGGGCCGCTGCCGGCCGGTGTCCGCGGGTAGAGACAGGCTCTGTCCGCACGGAGACCCGGCCGGCGGTCGCTCGCGGCCCTTCACGGTCGAGGGAGCAGGCGGTGACAGTCGACACCACGGCGGACGTGCGCGGATATCCGGGGGTCCGTCCCGGCACTCCGTACGACGGGACGGCCATCGAGGGCCCGTACCGAGGGCACTACCGCGAGACGTACGTCTTCGCGCTGCCCGACGGGCCGCTGCGCTGCAAGGTGCACGAACCGCGCTCCGAGCTCTTCCGGTTCGACCGTACGTGCTTCGTCTCCGAGGACCGGCTGCTGCTGGAGCTGCGGGGCCGGGTGAGCCGGATCCCCGAGGTCATCGTCCTCGACGAGCACGTCCTGCTGCAGAGGTTCATCGAGGGGCGGACGCTCGGCAGCGGGCTGACGGGTGCCCTCTCCCCGCGCCACTCCGGGCAGCTGGGGCGGCTCTTCGGTGAGCTGGTGGCCCTCGACGCGGGGTCCATAGGCGCGCGGCGGCTCTGCGATCCGGCCGGCCATCCGGCCGACGGCGATTCCGGGGCCTTCCTGGACAGCCTGATCACCTTCACCGAGCAGCAGGTGTACCGGCGCCACCACGACCGCTTCGGTTCGCTGTTCCGTGAACTCGGGGTGGGTGAGGGAGCGCTGGCGGGCGTCAGAAGCAGGGCGCGGCGCCTGACGGGCCGGCCGTTCACCCTGATCCACGGCGACCTGCACCGGCTGAACTTCATCGTGGACGCGGCCGACGACCTCTGGACCATCGACTGGGAACTCTCCATGATCGGTGACCCCCTGTACGACCTGGCCACCCATCTGCACCTGATGCGCTACCCGGCCGGGACCGCCGGGCGGACCGCCCGGCTGTGGGCCTCGGCCGTGGAGGGCGTACGGCCGGAGTGCGCGAAGGGGTGGCGTGACGACCTGGAGACGCTCCTGGCGTACAAGCGGCTCCAGTCCGTCTACACCGATGTGATCCGTGGTGCCATCGCACTGGAGCAGCCGGACGCCGGACCCGCCCAGGTCCGGCTCCCGGTGACCGCGCACCGCGTCCGCGAGGTGCTGGCGCGGGCCCGGGTGCCGCTCGGTCTGGACGCGCTGCCGTCCCCGCGCGAGGTCATGGCCGCCTACGACCGCTGGCTCCGGGGCGTCACCGCGTCCGCACCCTGAAGAGCACCCCCGACAGGGCCACGGCCACCAGCAGGATCCCGGCCGCCCAGGTGAGCGCGGTCCAAGGGGCGTTGCCCACCGGCTGGTCCAGCAGGAGGCCGCGGAGGGACTCGATGGCCGGGGTGACCGGCTGGTGGTCGGCGAAGCCGTGGAGCCAGCCCGGCATGCTGTCGACCGGGACGAACGCGCTGCTCGGGTAGGGCAGGAACGACATGAAGAAGGTGAACCCGCCGGCCGCCTCCGGGGTGCGGGCGAGCAGGCCGATCGCCGCCGAGATCCAGGAGAGGGCCACGATGTAGGCGAGGAGCACCGCGGCGACGGCGAGCCAGCCGGCCGGTGTGGCGGCCGGGCGGAAGCCGATGAGCAGGGCCACAGCGAACACCAGCGTGGTGGAGACCAGGTTGCGCACCGTGCTGGCCGCGACGTGACCGGCCAGGATCGGCATCCCGCCGATGTCCAGGGTGCGGAAGCGGTCGATGATGCCGCCCTTCATGTCCTCGCTCACCGCCACCGCCGTGGTGGCCGAGCCGAAGCCGGCGCAGAGGAACAGGACGCCGGGGACGACGTACATGACGTACGAGTCGTACTGCGTGCCCGTGTCGATGGCGCCGCCGAAGAAGTAGACGAAGATCAGCATCAGCATGATCGGCAGCATCATCGAGGTGATGACGGCGTCGATGTTGCGGCGGCTGATGAGCAGGCTGCGGCCGGTCATGACCGTGGCGTGGGTCAGGAGCCCAGGGGCGTCAGACATGGGTCGGTGCCTCCGTCTTCTCGGTGGTGAGGGCGAGGAACACGTCGTCGAGGGTCGCGCTGTGCAGCGAGAAGCGGTCGACGTCGGTGCGGTGCGGGTCGGTCTCGTCGAGCAGGGCGCGCACATGGGCGGCGGTGCCGTCCGTGGGGAGGCCCAGGGTGAGCGTCTCGGGGGAGTGGTGGACGGCGCGGCCGGCGAGCCGGAGGTAGGCCTCGCGGCTGCTGAGGACGAGGTCCAGACGGTGTCCGGAGACGCGTGACTTCAGCTCCTCCGGGGTGCCCTCGGCGGCGCGGACCCCCTTGTCGAGCACGGTGATGCGGTCGGCGAGCTGGTCGGCCTCCTCCAGGTACTGCGTGGTGAGCAGCACGGTGGCTCCCCGGCCGGCGAGATCGCGGACCACCTGCCAGAGCTCGCGGCGGCTGCGCGGGTCGAGGCCGGTGGTGGGCTCGTCGAGGAAGAAGACGCCCGGCTCGGGCGAGCCGACCAGCCCCGCCGCCAGGTCGAGGCGGCGCCGCATCCCCCCGGAGTACGTACGGGCCTGGCGGCGGGCCGCGTCGGTGAGGTCGAAGCGGGCGAGGAGCTCCTCCGCGCGGGCCCGGGCGCGGGTGCGGGTCAGGCCGGAGAGCCGCGCCATCATCCGGAGGTTCTCCTCGCCGGTCAGCGTCTCGTCCACGGCGGCGAACTGCCCGGTCAGGCTGATGGCGCGGCGCACCCGGCGCCGGTCCGCGACGACGTCGTACCCGGCGACGCGCGCCGTGCCGGAGTCGGCGGTGGTGAGCGTGGCGAGGATCCGCACGGTCGTGGTCTTGCCCGCGCCGTTCGGCCCGAGCAGGGCGTGGATCCCGCCGCGGGCGACCCGGAGGCCGACGCCGTCCAGGACCCGGACCCCGGACCCCGGCTTTCCGTAGGACTTGGTCAGGCCGTCAGCCTCGATCATGACGTCGTTCACGACGCCGTCCGCGGATGTGTTCATGGACGTACCCATGGACGTGCTCATGGCGATCCCCCTTCTGCGTATGCCGTACGCGCTACTGTGTAAGCATTACGCAAATCTAGGATGGTGGCAAGCCATCAGCGGGAAAGGCGGGTCTTCGGGTGACGGAGAACAGCAGCGAGTCGGGCGGTACGGGCCTGCCGGCCAGCATCGAGGCCGCGTGGGGACTGCGCGAACGTCCGGTCAAGGGCCCGAAGCCCGGCCTGACGCTGGACCGCATCGTCGACGCGGCGGTGGGGATCGCCGCGTCGGAAGGGCTCTCGGCCGTCTCCATGGGCCGGGTCGCCAAGGAGCTGGGCGCCTCCACGATGTCGCTCTACCGCTACGTCTCCGCCAAGGAGGAGTTGTACGTCCTCATGCAGGAGGCGGCCATGGGCGACCCCGAGCCGCTGCCGGCCCTGGAGACGAAGGCGGGCTGGCGGGAGGCGGTGAGCCAGTGGGCGTGGGCGCAGCGCCGGATGTACCAGCGCAGCCTGTGGTCCCTGCGCATCCCGATCTCGGGCCCGCCTGCCAGCCCCCATTCGGTCGCCTGGTGGGAACAGGGCCTCCAGGCGCTGGAGGGCAGCGGGCTGGCCGAGGGCGACAAGATCTCCGTCATCCTGTTCGTCTCGGGCTTCGTACGGAACGAGGCCCTGCTGATGAGCGATCTCGCCGCCGCCGTCGAGGCGAAGGGGGTTTCGGCCCGGGAGGTGATGGGCCAGTGGGAGCGGACGGTGACACGGCTCGTCGACCCTGTCCGCCATCCGGCGCTGTCCAGGCTGCTGACCACCGACGTCCTGAGCGAACCGGACGAGCCCGACTATGAGTTCGTGTTCGGCCTGGAGCGGATCCTCGACGGGATCGAGGCGCTCATCGCGAAGGGCGCGCCGTCATGAGCGACGGAAAGGGCGGCCTGCGGGAACGCAAGAAGCAGCTGACCTACCAGGCGGTCTCCGAGGCCGCGATCTCGATGTTCCTCGAACGGGGCTTCGACAAGGTCTCGGTGGCGGAGGTGGCGGCGGCGGCCGACATCTCGAAGCCGACGCTGTTCCGGTACTTCCCGGCCAAGGAGGACCTGGTCCTGCACCGGTTCGCCGACCACGAGGACGAGGCGGCCCGCGTCGTCACCGGCCGGCCGGACGGCGTCTCCCCCTTGGACGCGCTGCGCCTCCACTTCCTGGAGGGCCTGGACCGCCACGACCCGGTGACCGGACTCTGCGACAACCCGCACGTGCTGGCCTTCCACCGGCTGCTCTACGGCACCCCGTCGCTCGTCGCCCGCCTGTACGGCTACCAGGGCCGCTCCGAAGCGGCGCTCGCCCGCGCCCTGGACCCCGGCGCCCCGGTGGTGGCGCGGCTCGCCGCGGGCCAGATCATCGCCGTACTGCGGATCCTGGCGATGGAGAACTGGCGGCGCATGGACGCGGGGGAGAGCGCCGCCGAGGTCCACGGCGACGCGGTGTCCGCGGCCCGGCTGGCCTTCGCGCAGCTGGCGGACGGGCTGGTCATCGCGCGTCCCTGAGGAGCCGTTCGGTGAGCGCGGCGCGGTTCGCGGCGAGCCACGCCTGGTGGCGGTCCCAGCGCTCCCAGCCGCCGCGGTCCGCGAGCGCGCGCAGATGGACGGGGCTGCCGTCGCGCACCCGCCGCTCGGTGAAGGCGCGGGCCGCCGCGGCGGCCTGCTCGATCGTGGGGAGAAGTCCGGCGCGCTCCTCCGCCGTCAGGCCGTAGCCGTCGGCGAGGACGCGGAGCCGCCGCGCCGCCCCGGGGTCCTCCCCGGACAACCGCACCCAGTAGCGCGCCGCCGTCGCCACATCCCAGAGCGGGCGGCCGGGCGCGGTCAGGTCGAAATCGATGAAGGCGGCGGCGCGGCCCTCACGGAAGACCACGTTCTCCGGACAGACGTCGTTGTGGCAGAGGATCAGGGCGCTGTCCGGCAGCGATCCGGCCTCCGGGTCGGCCAGTTCGGTCGGCCAGGGGACGGTGCGGTCCACGGGCAGGGAGGCGGAGGCCCGGTGCAGCCGCCGCAGCATGCCGGCCACCGAGCGCAGAGCCTCGTCGGTGAGCGCCCAGGAGGGGAAGGGCGGAAGCGGCACCGCGCCGGGGACATGACTGAGCCGCTCCCGGAGGCCGTCCTCACTCACCCCCAGAGGGGTGGGAGCCGCGTCGAAGCCCGCGGCGGCCAGTGCCCTCAGATGGGCGTGCAGGACCGGGGCGTGCGGCTGGGCCGGCCGCTCGACGGTGTCCCCACGGCGGACGACCGTGCCCACGTGGGTCATGCCGCCGTGCAGGACCTCTTCGTCGTCCTCGCTCGTGCCGCGGTGCGGGGTCTCTACGTCGTCCTCGCTCGTGGCGCCGTGCGGGATCTCTTCCTCGTCCTTGCTCATGACTCTCCCCGGTCGATGCCGAACGGCCCGTGCAGATCTGACGGTTGACGGAAATGTACGCCGGTCATGCCGAGCGCCACGGCCGCGTCGACGTTCTCGCGGCTGTCGTCCACGAAGAGGCACCGGTCCATCGGCACCCCGGCCCGTGCGGCGGCGATCCGGTAGATCGCCGGATCCGGCTTGGCGACCCCCTCGACGGCGCTGCTCACCACGTGGTGAGCCAGGTCCGTGAGTCCCAGCGCGGCCAGGTCGTCGGCCAGCCGGGGCGTGGCGTTGGTGACCAGGACCAGCGGTACGCGTGCCCGTACCCGGCGCAGCAGGGCGACCACCGTCTCGTCCGCGTGGAACGGCGCCTCGGCGAGCGCCCTGCCCAGCTCCCGGGCCGTCGCCTCGCCGACCCGGCCGGCGAGGGCGCGCGCGACGGTCTCCGCCCACTCCTCCAGGGTGATCCGGCCCAGGAGGAGCGGGAGATCGGTCTCGGGGGCGTACGCGATGTCCTCCGTAGTGCCCTCCGGCAGTCCGGCCGCCCGCTCCAGCGCGGCCAGGTGCGTCACGTCGTAGAAGCGGACCACGTTGTCGAGGTCGCAGAGCACGGCGTCGAAGGCAGGGCCGTGGGTCGCCGTCCGGAATCCGTGGGTCACTGTCCGGGCGCCTCGATGTCCAGGGCCGCTCCGTACAGCCGGGACACCCGGAGGCGGATGACCACGCGGTGTTCGGACACCGCCTGTTCCAGGAAGGCCCGTTCGCCCTCCGGGGTGTCGAAACCCGGGGTCAGGGAGAGCAGTTCGCGTCCGACGGCGTCGCCGGGCCGGGTGGTGGGTCCGGACACCTCCGCCCGGCCCTCGGCCACGGCGAACGACCAGACGTCGCCGCCGTGGACATGCAGCGAGGCGTGCGGATTCCTGCGCAGGATGCGGGTCTTGAGGCGTTCCTCGGTGGAGGAGACGCGCAGGACGCGCTCCTCGGCGTCCCAGCGGTAGAGCACGGTCGACAGATGCGGGTGGCCGGTGGAGCGGACGGCTCCGAGCACGCCGAACTGCTGGTCCCGCAGGATCCGGGAGAGTGCCTGGTCGGTGAGGGTGCGGGGCGGGGGGCCGCTCTTCGTCTCTCCGGTGGTGGTCACGGTGTACGCCTTTCGGGTCTGTGGTTCAGGAGTGGGTGCGCGCGGGGCGCAGGACGAGGAGCGCCACGGCGAAGGCCGTGACCAGCAGTCCGGTGCCGACGGTGAACGCGAGCTGGTAGCCGGCGGTCAGCGCCTCCGCCCGGCCGTGGCCCTCGCCGAGCATCCGGTCGGTGCGGGCCGCTGCCAGGGTGGTCAGCACCGCCACGCCGACGGCCATCCCGATCTGCTGGGTGGTGTTGAAGAGCCCGGACGCGAGCCCGGCGTCGTCCTCGCCCGCACCGGACATCCCGAGGGCCGTCAGCGCGGGGGTCGCCAGCCCGAAGCCTGCCGCGAGGAGCATCACGGGGAGCAGATCGGTGACGTACCGCGCGTCCGCGGGGACCCGGGTGAGGAAGCCGAGGGCGCCGATCAGCAGGGCGATCCCGGTCAGCAGTACGGCGCGTTCGCCGAACCGGGAGATCAGCCGGGCCGATACGCCCAGGGACGTCCCACCGATCATGACGGCGGCCGGGAGCATCGCGAGACCCGTCTCGGCGGCGCCGTACCCGAGGACGTTCTGCAGGTGCAGCGCGACGACGACCTGGAACGAGAACAGCGCGGCGACCATGAGCGCCTGGACCAGGTTCGCCCCGGCGACACTGCGTGAACGGAGGACGCGCAGCGGCATGAGCGGGGTCCTGGCGGTCGCCTGGCGTACGACGAACGCTCCGAGCAGCGCGAGCGAGACCGCCCCGAGGCCGAGGGCGGGCGTGGAGACCCAGCCGTACTCCTCGGCCTTCACCACGGTGTAGATCCCCAGCATCAGCCCCGCCGTGACGAGTGCGGCCCCGGCGACGTCGGCCCCGGCCGCGAGCCCGACGCCACGGTCGACGGGCAGCACCCGGCACGCGACCAGGAAGGCGACCGCGCCGATCGGCAGGTTGATGAAGAAGATCCAGTGCCAGCTGAGGGCGTCGGTGAGGATCCCGCCGAGCACCTGCCCGATGGAGGCGCCGGCCGCCCCGGTGAACGAGAACACGGCGATGGCCCTGGCCCGTTCGCGGGGCTCGCCGAACAGCGTGATGAGGATGCCCAGGCCGACGGCGGCGGCCATCGCGCTGCCGACCCCCTGGAGGAAACGGGCGGCGATGAGCAGCGCGGGCGTCGTGGCCGCACCGGCCAGCAGGGAGGCCAGGGTGAAGACGGCGGTGCCGGCCAGGAACATGCGGGTGCGGCCGAGCAGATCGCCGAGCCGGCCCGCGAGCAGGAGCAGGCTGCCGAAGGCGATCAGGTAGGCGTTGACCACCCAGCTGAGGCCGGCGGGGGTGAATCCCAAGTCGCGCTGGATGGTGGGCATCGCCACGGTGACGATCGATCCGTCGAGGGTGATCGTGAGCATCCCCGCCGCGATCACCGCGAGGGCCAGGCCACGGTGAGGGACCGTGGGGCCGGACGGGAGCGGCGGTGCGGCCGGGGTGGCTCCGGGCGGGAGCGGTGGGGCGGTAGGAGCGGCGGGTTCGGATGTGTCGCGCGGGACATCAACAGCCATCGGTCTTCTCCTGTCGGGCGGGTCGACAAGAATGACCGTAACAGATGGTTTCGTTGCAGACTATATTTAACGGTCCGGTCCTTGAGGGTTACCTCTGCCCCTGCCGCGCCCGCCGGACCGGCCGGGGGTTCTCCGAGGGGGTGGCCAGATGGTCCGTGGCCAGCTGGTTCAGTGCGCGCAGCAGCACCTCGCGGTCGTCCTGGGGCAGCGTTCCCAGGGCCTCCTGGTGCACGCGGTCGACGATCTCCTGGCTCCGCCCGGCGACCCTGGCCCCCTCCTCGGTGACGGCGATGATCCGGGCCCGCCGGTCGCGGCTGGAGGGGCGCCGCTCGGCGAGCCCCGCGCTCTCCAGGGCGTCCACGGTCACCACCATCGTGGTCTTGTCCATGTCGCCGATCTCGGCGAGCTGGATCTGGGTGCGCTCCTCCTCCAGGGCGTGGACCAGCACGCAGTGCATGCGCGCGGTCAGGCCGATCTCGCCGAGCGCTGCGGCCATGCGGGTTCGCAGGACATGGCTGGTGTGGTCGAGGAGGTAGGACAGGTCGGGTGCCGTACGGGCGGGAGTCAGGGCGGTCATGCCGACCAGCGTAACAATTCGTACCGTGGTGGATCGTCCGTAATGGGACGTTAGGTCCAGGGGGTGCTACCGGGGCAGCTCGGGCCGGACGAGGGCCTGTGCGAACGGCTCCCCGGTGCGCTCGGCGTACGCCATTCGCTCCTTCACCTCGCTGAGGGTCCGCGGTCGGTAGCCGGGGCCTCCGCAGCAGCTCTTGTGGAAGCGGACGCCCGCGTTCAGCAGGACGGAGAGCGTGCGCCAGCCGGCGGTGTCCCGCCGCTTCGGCGGCGCGAAGGCGGATCCGGCATGGATCAGCACCCCGGCGCACCGGGGGCAGACGCGGTCCTCCCGCTCCCTGTCGTAGGGCTGCTTGTACGAGGCCCGGCACGGCAGGCAGACGTACGACGTCTTGGAGGGCGGCATGCGGCCAGAGTAGGGCGCGCGCCCCGGCCGTTCGACCGGTTTACGGGGCCGGGGCCCCCGGGACGCGCCTCAGGCCCGGCGTCCGCGCCACAGGCGTCCGGCCCGGCGCCGCAGCCCCGGCCCGCGACGGCGCGGGTGTGCACCTGACAGCGGTGTGCCGCGGCGGCCGGTCTCCCACGGGCGGTCGGGGGAGAGCAGCGGGGCCTTACGCTCGGCCTGGGCCCGGATCTCGTGGTGGGCGTCATGGGCGGTGACCCGGAAGGCCTCGTCGTACGAGGCCAGTGCCGCGGTGAGGGCCGCACCCGCCGTACCGCGCCGCCGGACGCGGGACGCCAGCCACCTGAAGAAGCCCAGGACGGCGGCCAGGGCGCCCGCGAGCACGAGGAGAGGCAGGACGTCGCTCATGGCACCGACGCTACGGGACCTTCGGCCTCCTGTGGCAGTACGGCCGTCCCGGTTCGGCCGGGCTCAGCCGTTCCTGCCGGAGCCCCGGCGGGATCGGACGCCCCCCCCCGCCTGGCTCCGTCACGCCAGGGCGCTCCGCCGGGGTCACGTCACGCCGGGGCGCCCCCGCCGGCCTCGCGGGCGGCGCGTTCCACCCGGTCGCGGTGGTCCTCCCACCAGGCCGTGTCGCCCGGCGGGATGCTGTCGTTGCCCTTGTTCATCCCCACGGCGCCGTCGATGAGTTCCCGCAGGATGTCGGCGTGACCGGTGTGCCGGTGCGTGTCGGCGATCACGCGGACCACGGCGTGATGCAGCGTCACCTCCGCACGGTGCTCCGGCCACCACGGCACCCGGCCGACCGTGTCCAGCGGCAGTGCGTCGATCGTGGCGTCCGCGTGGGCCCAGGCGCGGTGGTAGAGGCCCACCATCTGCTCGCGTGACTCGTCGGCGGTGGCCCACATGTCCGCGTTGGGCTCCGCCCCCTCCTCGACCCACGGCAACGGCTCGCCGGACGGCCGGCCGAAGGTGTCGCCCAGGTAGCCCAGCTCCACGCTCGCCACGTGCTTGACCAGGCCCAGGAGGTTCGTGCCGGTCGGCGTCAGCGGGCGTCGTGCGTCGTACTCGGAGAGGCCTTCGAGCTTCCACAGCAGGGCGTCCCGCGCCGATTGCAGGTAGAAGTGCAGGTCGGATCTGGCGTCGGACGAGGTCACTTGACGGCCTCCACGATCCTCAGGGCGGCCTCGGCGGGCGTGAGGTGCGTGGTGTCGACGACCTCGGCCTCCTCGTGCAGCCACGTGCGGGCCGCCTCGGCGTACGGTTCGAGGTATTCGAGCCGGAAGGTGGAGGGGCCGAGATCGGTGTCCCCCTCGATGCGCCGGCGCAGGGTGTCCTGGTCGGCGTGGAGGACGAAGTGCCGTACGGGGATGCCGTGCTGGGCGAGTCCGCCGCTGATCTCCCGCCAGTACTCCTCGACCAGGACGGTCATGGGCATCACCAGGGTGCCGCCGGTGTAGTCGAGCACGTGGCGGGCGGTCTCGACGACCAGCGGGCGCCACGGCGGCCAGTGCTGGAAGTTGCCCGTCCACGGAAGCCCGGGCTTGATGTCCATGAGCGTCTCGCCGACCTTCTCGGCGTCGAACACCCGTGAGTCGGGCAGGAGTCGCTGCACGAGCGCGCTGGTCGTCGTCTTGCCGGCGCCGTGCGTGCCGTTGAGCCATACGATCATGGGCTCGACGCTAGCGGGGTACGGGCCGCAGGAACAGGTACCCGTGTCGGACGGCCGTGGACGGAGGAGACGCGGGCCGGCGATTCAGCGGAAGGCGGCGGCGTTCTCCGTGACCCACTGCTTGAACGAGCGGCCCGGGACCCCGGTGACCTGCGACACCGTGTCGCGCACCGCCAGCAGTGCGTCGTTGACGTCTCCGCCGGTGAGGTCGAGCACCGCGTCCGCGGCCTCGGCCCCGAGGACCGCGGCCATCTGCGCGTGGGCCTCCCGGCGGCTGATCTCCTCGAAGTGCACGTCCCGGCCCAGCGCGGCCGCGAGGTCCTCGACCTGGCGGCGGGGCGACACCGGCTCCGGACCGGTCAGGGCGTAGGTGCGCCCGTGGTGGCCGGGCTCGGTCAAGGCCACCCGTGCCACCGACGCGATGTCCGCGGGGTGGATGGCCGGCAGCGCCGTGTCCGCGTACGGCACGCGGACCGTCCCGTGGTCACGGACGGAAGCCGCCCACATCAGGGTGTTCGACGTGAACTGGGTCGGCCGCAGGATCGTCCAGGCCATGCCGCTGTCCTTGAGCAGCCGTTCCACCGCCAGGTTCTCGCCGGCGGGGCCCAGGTGCGGATGCGTCTCGGCGGTGATCGACGACACCAGCACCACGTGCTCCACGCCCGCACGCCGGGCGGCGTCGATGACGTCGGCGTCCGGTCCGCGACGCGATACGAGGAACAGCGAACGCACCCCCTCCAGCGCGGACTTCAGCGACGCCGGGTCGCCGAAGTCGCCCTCCACGGCCTCGACCCCGTCGGGGAAGGCCGCACGTGAGGCATCACGGGTGAGCCCTCTCAACGGCCCGGCGCCGCGTGCGTGCAACTCCTTCAGCAGGGCACTGCCGATGTTTCCGGTGGCTCCGGTCACAAGGATCATGAGCGCGTTCTCCTGTCGCCGGTGATCGACCGGGAGCCACGCTAGAAGCTCGATCGCGCTTGAGGTCAAGGAGCCGCGGACGGAACCTTCAGCGGCGGGTCAGCGACGGGTCAGCGGCGGATCGGCGGCGGGTCAGCGTCGGGGCAGCGCGCCCAGGAGCGTCGCGGTCAGGGACAGTTTCAAGGACTCCTCCAGCCCCAGATGGAAGCGGGCCAGGTCGGGCTCCGCCTCGTAGGCCGCCCGGAGGCTGGGCGGGGGCGTGCTGTACGCCGACAGCGCGCCGGCCAGGACCATGGTCTGGAGGCTGAACATCGTCGCGCTCTCGCCCAGCTCGGGCAGGTACGTCCGGACCAGGGCGGTCATGGTCGTCAGGCGCTCCAGGGAAGCGCGCTTGTAGCGTGCGACGACCTCGACGGAGACGTTGTGCTCCAGGACCCCGCCCTGCGCGCCGAAGAGATCGCACAGCACCCCCCGGCCGGAGAGCGACCGGCTGAGGATCTCGGCCACCGCGGTCGCCCGCTCGTCCATGGGCAGTTCCTCGTCGACACCGGCGGCCAGCTCGTCCGCCAGGTCCGCGAGCCACTCCCGCAGGAAGCGGTCCAGCAGTTCCAGCAGCACCGCCTCGCGGGACTCGAAGTAGCGCAGCACGTTCGGCTTCGCCAGGCCCACCCGGCGGCTGAGCTCGTTCAGGGTGACCGCGGCCACCGGCATCTCGTCGAGCATCGCCGACGCCGTGTCGAGGATCGCCCGCCGGCGGATCTCCCGCTGCTCTTCGGTTCGCGCCCGCTGGAATGTCACGGTCGCCAGCCTAACTTAGGTACCTGCGGTACGTTGACAACGTACCGAGAGTACTTTAACGTCGTGAGCACAAGATACTTTCGGTACGTTAAATGGTTGGGAGCCTGTCATGGGCGAGAAGTGGACGACGGCGAACATTCCGGACCAGCGCGGGCGGGTGGCCGTGGTGACCGGGGCCAACACCGGACTGGGGTACGAGACGGCCAAGGCGCTCGCCGGGCGCGGCGCGTCCGTGGTGCTCGCCGTGCGCGACGTCGAGAAGGGCGAGCGGGCCGCGGCCCGCATGGCCGGCGACGTGAGCGTGCAGGAGCTGGACCTGACCTCGCTCGACTCCGTACGGACCGCGGCGGCGGCGCTGCGGTCCCGGCTCGGCCGCATCGACCTGCTGATCAACAACGCGGGGGTGATGTACACCCCGAAGCGGACCACCCGGGACGGCTTCGAGATGCAGTTCGGCACCAACCACCTCGGCCACTTCG